>NZ_CP138921.1:3002500-3602500 GCF_047124445.1 Shimia sp. MIT1388
AGGCCAGAGGCGGCGAACATCACGCCCGGGCGTGTCTCGCCCACAGGCCAACCGCCTTGATGTGTGACATCCTCATGCATGTCGAGGCCGAACGCTGTCACTTGACCGGGCAGCAGGCGGTTGGTCTTTTTATCTTCCCTTTCAAACACATGTGAGCGCCCAAACTAAATGTGGCAGGCTTGACAAAGGTCATGCGAAAGCGACTTGCGATGGGTTTTAAAGAAGCCAACCCAGAATCTACCGGAGGATGTCCGATGGACTACCAGGCTTACTTCAAAACCCGCCTTGATGCGCTGCGCGACGACGGCAACTACCGTGTCTTTGCCGATCTTGCCCGCAAGCGTGGCAACTTCCCGCGCGCCAATCACACCGGCGAAGAGAGCAGCGGCGAGGTCACCATCTGGTGCTCCAACGACTACCTTGGCATGGGGCAAAACCCTGATGTCCTGTCGGCCATGCACACCGCGCTGGACACGGTGGGTGCGGGCGCAGGCGGGACACGGAATATCTCGGGCACCACTCACGAACATGTGCTCCTGGAAGCAGAGCTGGCGGACTTGCATGGGAAGGAAGCCGCTCTGCTTTTCACCTCTGGATATGTCTCTAACTGGGCCGCATTGGGCACTTTGGCGAGCCAAATTCCGGGCTGCATCGTGTTTTCTGACGCGCTTAACCACGCCTCGATGATCGAGGGCATCCGCCACTCCAAGGCGGCGCGGGTGATCTGGAAACACAATGACCTTGAGGATCTGGAGGCCAAATTGGCCGCAGCAGATCCGAACGCGCCAAAGCTGATTGCCTTTGAAAGTGTCTATTCCATGGACGGCGACATCGCGCCGATCAAAGAGATCTGTGATCTGGCCGACAAATACGGCGCCATGACCTACCTCGACGAAGTGCATGCGGTGGGTCTTTACGGGCCACGCGGCGGCGGCATCGCCGAGCGCGAAGGCTTGATGGACCGGTTGACCGTGATCGAAGGCACCTTGGGCAAGGCCTATGGCGTTGTTGGCGGCTATATCGCGGCCTCTGCAGAGCTCTGCGATTTTGTGCGCAGCTTTGCCAGCGGGTTTATCTTCACCACCGCCCTGCCCCCAGCCGTGGCCGCCGGGGCGCGGGCCTCGGTGCAGCACCTGAAAGCCTCAAACGTGGAACGGGACAGCCAAAAAGAACGCGTGGCCAAGGTCCGCGCCGGCTTGGACAGTCTTGGCATTCCGCATATTCCAAACCCCTCCCACATCATCCCGGTGATGGTGGGCGACCCGGTGAAATGTAAGTTCATCTCTGACACGTTGATGCGCGACTATGGCGTTTACATTCAGCCAATCAACTACCCCACCGTGCCCAAAGGCACCGAGCGGCTGCGCATCACTCCATCGCCGGTGCACAGTGACGCGGACATCGACCACCTGCTGGAAGCGTTGGAGGCGCTGTGGAGCCAATGTGAAGTGGCCCGCGTGCCGATGGCGGCGCAATAGAGACTGATAGAGGGAAAACGATGCGTATTGGCTATGTGTCGGCTGACGGCCGCGGGGAAACTGACCGGCTGATTTCTGAAGCAGCGGCCACTTTGGAGGCGGAGGGATTCCGCCTCAATGGCATTGTGAAGGTGCTGCAAGAGCAACCGGAGGGCAGCCATCATTGTGATATGGATGTGCGTGTGCTGTCAGACGGGCGCAGCATCCGCATCACGCAATCGCTGGGCAAAGAGTCCCAAGGCTGTCGGTTGAACCCAGAGGCAATTGCCGAAGCGGTTGCGGCTGTGGATCAAACCGGTGGCGTAACGGCGGACGCGTTCTTGCTCAACAAGTTTGGCCCCGAAGAGGCCGAAGGGCGCGGCTTTCGCCATGCCATAGCCGATGCTCTGGAAAAGGGCATTCCGGTGCTGGTCGGACTGGGGGCAGGTGAAGCTACCCGCAAAGGATTTGAGGCGTTTGTCGGCGACTTGGCCGTGGCGCTCCCGGCAGATCCGGATGCGTTACTGAGCTTTGTGCGCGGCTGAACTAAGCCGCGCGTTTCGCCTCCAATGAGGCAATTTCAGCCTGAATAGACTCTGCTATCAGCTCTACCATCCCTGGCAGTTGGCTGATTGCTTGGAGCACTTCCCCAACAAACCCAGCCATATCCAAGGCTTTACGCACGTCTTTGCGCACGTGCTCGCCTTCCATCGCAAAGAACGGCAAACACATGGCTGATTCCGGCGCTGCTTTGGCAACCTCTGTCAGCAACGGTTCCTGTTCAATGAAGCCAAGGTGTATCGGATAGCCGTCCAGCGCCGCTTGCAGCTGGCGAGTGAATTCCTGCGGCACTTGTGCCGGGGCAATGCGGCCACTGGCAGAGCCATGCGCCACCACCAACAGAGGGCCTTTGCCAAAACCTGCACTGTTGCGAAGCGCTTTCGCGGTGGCGTCAATCAAAGACGGTGCCATGCCAAACGGCGTCATGACCTCGACCGGCGCATTGCCCAGACGCTTGGCGAGCGTAGTGCGAACAAACCACCCGTCAGTCATAAACAGCGGATAGATCACGCCACCGTCGCGCAGGTTTGTGAGTTGTTCTTCAAGTTTTCCCGGCGCAGCCAGGGTGGCTGTGCCAAGGGACAGATCGCTACAATGTGGCTCTATTTCAGCCAAAAAGCCCGCCAAAGCCTGTTCTGCCTTCAAAGGTGCAGAGGGTTGACCATGGGCTACAATCAGGGCGTCAAACTGGGACATGGCGGGCTCCTTTCGAGCTGGCTTAGTGGCTGGTGCCTTCTTCAAAGGTGATCTTGTTCCAGACGTTGTACTTGCCTGAAGGCTTGTTCATTGGCAGGCGTTTGATCTCCTCAAGCGTCTTGGCGTCATAGACAATCACCGCACCGTCGTTCTCCCAGATCGACACCAAGGCATGGCTGCCGTCTTTGGTGAACTCAACATGCGCCACGGTGGCGTCCGGCTCTGGGCGCAGGGTTTTCACGATCTCCAAGGTCTCTTTGTCGATCACATGCATTTTGTCTTTGTTGGGGCCAAAGAACACGTCGACCCAGACGTAAGGCGAGTTTTTATGCGAGCGCATGAAGAAGCCCGGACCTTCGGTTTTGATCTTCTTCACGGTCTGCCAGCTTTCCATGTCGATCACCGACACCATGCCGTCCTTGAGGTGCGGCGTGGCCATCACGGTGGTGCCGTTCCACTCCCAGGTGATGCCAGAGCCGAGGTGCGGCATACCAGGAAGATCCAAATCGGCCTCTTTCTGACCAATCACCAGATCCATCACCAGACCGCCCTCGCCTTTGCGGGATGCGCCCATGACGTATTCGTAAGACTGGTCAAAGAAGAAGTCGTCCATGTAGTCCGGCGTGCTGATCTTGCGCACCGGGAAGTCGGTGTCCTGCGGCACCGGCCCTTCGATGCGATAGTCATGCGCCAAGCCGCCGGCGAAGATGTTCATGTCCGGGTATTTGGCATAGCTGACTTCCCAGATTTCCGGCACATCCTTGAGCGCGAGCACAAAGCTTTCCCGTGGCGGCGCCTGATAGACGGCAGCAATCCGGCTTGGGGTGCCGTCTTTGCCGACAACGTCGTGCACTTCGGCCACGGAAAGGTCTTCGGTCGAGAGAATTGTCAGCGTGTTGGGCAGGTAATTGGCCACCGCCAGCCATTTGCCGTCACCGGACATGGCGATGTTGCGACTGTTCAGGCCCGCGCGTACGCGGCCGACCTGTTTCAGCGCGTAGATGTCATATTTCTGCACCCAGCCGTCACGTGACATGATGAAGACAAACTTGCCATCCGGTGTGAACTTTGGCCCGCCGTGCACGGCAAAAGGGGTTTCAAAGCGGTCGAGCACCTCAAACGTGTCGCCATCAAGCACCGACACATGGTGATCGCCAGTTTCCACAGCCAAGGTGATGTTCATGGGATCCGACGCCCACACCGGGCCATCAACCGGCGCGTAGTCGTCGTCCATTACGCGGGACGCCATGATCTCTTCTGGGCCCCATGGTGGAATGACCTCTAGCGGGGTTTTGAGATAGGCGGCCAATTCGGTGATCGCCTCAGCGGTAAGCTCCTCGAAATACCCTGGCATCTGCGTCGCAACACGTCCGTCGCGGATCACCGCTTCGATCTTGGGACCACGCATGCGTTTGAGTGTTTCGGGGATCAACGCCGGGCCTTGGGCGCCCAGCCGGTTTTCGCCGTGACAATCGGCGCAGAGGTTTGTGTAGTCCGCAATCGGATCGGCAGAAGCGGCCAAAGGTAGACCCGCAACCACGGTTGCGAGCAGCGTGGCTTTAAAAGAACTGGTGTTTCGGGTCATGGCTTTTTCCTCGGAAGGGGGTGACTTCGAGACGCTCGGCATCGGCGATACCGATCTCTTCGTTTGTGAGATAGCAGGCCGGATCTTCGGCCCAGGGGTTGCCGGTCACTTGCAGCGCGCGAATACGGGTGTTGCCGCCACAGACGTCTTTGATCTTACACTCGCCACAGCGCCCTTCGAGCGGACGGGGACGTGTGCGTAGGGTTGCCAGCATCGGATCTTCGCCGGTCCATAGCTCGGAAAACGGCGTCGTTTTCACATTCCCAACAGTGTAGTCGGACCAATAGGTGTCCGGGTGGACTTTACCGAGGAAGTCGATGTTGGCGACGCCCATGCCGGAGGAATTGCCGCCCCAGGCCACAAGGTGATCGCGCAAATTCGAGACCAACTCGGCCGAAAAGCGCTCTTTGGCCCATTGCAGAAAATACCCTGCGTCGGCGTCATTGTTGCCGGTGACGATGTCCAGCGGACGCCCGCCAGAGGCCGCTTCCCAGGCGCGTTCCAGCAACAGGTCCATGCCTTTCCGGGTCATCTTGTGATGCGCATCTTCGCCCCGGTTTTTGTCGCCACGCCCCGCATACACGAGGTGAGACAGATAGAATTTGTCCACACCCTCATCGTCGCAGAGTTTCAGCAGATCAGGCAGGTGATGTTGCGTGCCTTCGGTCAGGCAAAAGCGCAGACCCACACGCACATCGCGCTTCTTGAGCTCGCGAACGCCACGAACAGCGGCGTCAAACGCCCCATCCACGCCACGGAACCAGTCATTGGTTTCGCCAATGCCATCGATGGAGATACCCACGTAGTCAAAACCAATTTCAGCCACCTGATCGGCAGTTTCACCGTGGATTTTGGTGCCGTTGGTCGAGAGCGCCAACACGCGGGTCAGTTCCCGTGCCCGTTTCGCCAGCGGGAAGAGATAAGGGCTGTCCAGCGGTTCACCGCCCGACAAGATGATTGCGGGCACGCGGAATTGGCCAAGGTCCTCAAGCGTGTCAAACGCCTGCGCCTCGCTCAGCTCGCCTGGGAACTTCACGTCGGCCGACACGGTGTAGCAGTGACGGCATTTCAGGTTACAGCGGCGGGTCAGGTTCCAGATCACCACCGGTTTTACCGGGCCAGATCCGCGACGCTTGCGCACCGGAGTCGGATTGGCGAGCTGATGCATGTATTCGGTCAGACGGAACATGTCAGTCTCCTTTCTTGCGCAACCGGAGGCCGGTTTTTTTCAAAATGCGGGTGGAATAGAGCGTGTCAGAAGCGCGCAGCGCGTCGCCCAAAATGGCCACGATCTCTTGGCGTTTCTCTTCGACTTCTTCCCGAGAAGAGCCATGCACCATGGCAAAGAGGTTATAGGGCCAATCTGGCAGCGCGCGGGGACGTTCGTAGCTGTGCGTCACAAAAGGCAGCGCGCCGATCTTGGGGCCAACCTCAGAGAGCACCGCGCCGTCTACATCCCACACAGTCATACCGTTGGCGGTCATGCCCAGCTTGTAGTGATTGGGCGCGGCAGCGATGCGGCGAATTGTGCCGCTTTCTTTCATTGCGGCAAGGCGTTTGGTCAGCTCGCTTTCTTCCAGATTCAGGCTCTGTGCCACCTCAAAATAGGGGTTTGGCACCAAGGGAAGCCCCCCCTGAAGCGCCTCGATGATGGCGCGGTCTGTTGCGTCGATGCTCATGCTGCCACCCTGAAGCCGATAAAAAATTCTTGTAATTTGGGGAACTGATAGACCCGCAGTCCGGTCTCTTCCTCAATACGCGCGGCGCTCTCGCCGATGCCCGCTTCAGTCTCACAGGCCAGCACAAACCACATGTTGAGTTTGTGGGTGCGTTCGTAATTGTGGGCCACCTCAAGGTGGGCATTCACAAGATCATTGACCTCGTCAAAGCGCTCCTGCGGCACCTCCATGGCGCAGAGGCAAAAGGCGCCGCCCATGCGCACGGCGTCAAAGAACGGGCCAAAGCGGGTCAACACACCGTTCTCGCGCATGGCTTTCACGCGGATCAGAAGCTCGCCTTCAGTAATCCCGAGACTTTCCGCCAGCGGCAGAAACGGGCGATGGGTCAGCGGCAGGTCGTCCTGCAACGCGTTCACCAAGGCGCGGTCGATGTCATCCAACTGGCTCATGCGGCACCCCCTTTGGCTTTGTCGATCACTGCACCCTTCTGGCGGAAACAACGGGTGGAGAAGAGGACTTCGTGGTCCACACCCCGAAGCTCTGGCAGCGTTTCGGCTTTGGCCAAAACAGCCAGCGCGTCATCGCGCGATTGCGCGTGGATCATGCAGTAGAGCCGATAGGGCCAGACATCCGGCACCGGGCGGCGCTCGTAACACAGCGTGATGCCAGGCAGAGTGGCCAGTTGTTTACCTGCGCCCGCCACGCGGTCCTGCGGCAGATCCCAGACCACCATGGCGTTGGATTTCCAACCCAACGTACGGTGGCGCACGATTACGCCCAGCCGGGAAAGAATGCCTGCGTCGGTCAGGGCATCAACACGTTCCATCACGTCATCCTCACTGCGGTGCAGTTGGTTTGCAATCACCTGGTATGGCGTGCTGGTCAGCGGCATGCCGATGGACAGGACATTCATCAGCGCTTTGTCGCCGTCTACGATGGCCGAGGGATCTGCGGTCCGTTTCGCCGGATGACAGATCGGGGCGCCGCCGGAGGTCATTTTGAACCCAAGGTCGATGTTAAACGGCTGACGCAGCCGCAAATCCATCACGCGCAGGCCGGTGCGCTGTGCAATGCGGTCGAGCAGATCATCCACCGCGTCGCGATCCGCGCCGGTGGCGACGAACCACAGGTTCCAGTGGTTTTCCCGCTCATAAGAGTGGTTCACACCGGGCTCTTCGTTGATGATCGCGGCAACCTCTTCCACGCGCCCCTCAGGTGCGGCGACAGCTGCCAAAGTGGAGGCCGAGAGCGTGTTGGGCGCGCAGGTAGCGCCCACACGGGTGATGCGGCCTTCATTGCGCAGCGCGGTCAGGCGCTCGAGCACATCGGCCTCAGATGTGCCTAAACTCTTCGCCAGTTCGGCAAACGGCTTGGACACAACCGGGAAATCGCGCTGCCAATCATCCAGCAGCTGGCGATCGAGGATATCGGCAACGTCTTGCATCGCTCAGAGCCCCGTCCGGTGCGCACGCGCGGTGAAGAAAATTCCCGAAGGGCTGTCCGCCTCAATCTCGCGCAACAGCTCGAAGGTGTGGGTGTCGTAGACCTTCACTTTGTTCTCATCCCGCACGCTGAGCCAGATTTCGTGGCCCCGTGGCGTGAACTCCATGTGCAGCACCGCAGGGCCGGGCTTGAACTCATGAATGATCTCTTTGCTGACGCTGTCGATCACCTGAATGGTATCGTTCATCGGGTGGGCAAAGTTGACCCAGACCTGACGGCCATCCGGCCGCGCCATGGCAAACACGGGCTGTGAGTAGGTCTTGGTGCGGGCGGTCTCTTCCAAGGTGTTGGCGTCGATCCAGAGCACCTCGTGGTGACCGACGGCTGGCAGGACAAATTCAGACCCTGTTAAGGCCCAACCTTCCAAATGCGGCATCTTATAAACCGGCATCTCTTCCTGCCCGCGGCCATAGTTTGGCAGCACACGGATCGGCTTGGGGTCGTCTTCCCAGAGGTCCAGCGCGGTCAGGCCATCTTCGCCAAACAGGCCGGTAATGTAGGTGCGCCCATTGCCGGTAATCAGCGCGTCGTATGGGTTCTCGCCCATGTCAGGGATCTTGGTGATCTGCATATCGGATCCCGACAGATCAGCAATCCAGGTCTCGCCCGTGTCCCACATCGTAAAGACGAACCGGCGCCCCGGTGCGTCCACGAGACCAATGGTTTTGCTGTCTGTCGGAATGTCTGCGACCAGCTCCAGCGTGTCGGCATCAAAGATGCGCACCCCGCCCGGTTCATAGTTGGAAACGGCGACCAGTTTGCCATCGTCCGAAATCGCGCCGCCAATTGAGTTCCCGGCCTGCACCACTCGGTTGGCAATCTTGCGCTCTACAATGTCGACCTTGGTCAACCCACCGTCGCGGCCAAAGACATAGGCAAAGCGCTCATCGGAGGAGTAAACCATCGAGGCGTGGGAGAGATCTCCCAAGCCTTCGATCCGGGCCAAAGAGGCGCGTTCGGATTGATCCACCAACAACACCGAGCCTTTGGCACGCTCAATGATCAGGCCCAGATCGCCGGTGGCGATGGTCTCGGCAAACGCGGCGGTGCCCATCACGGCGGCCACGGCCAAAGCGGAAATCAGGCTTTTCATGGTGTTTGTCCTTTCAACAGATACTCCGCAATCCAATCGGCCTCAGCCTCTGTGATGAGGGGGCGCCACGGGGGCATTGCGGTGTCGGGAATGCCGTCGAGAATCACAGCCTTAAGCCCCTCGGCGTCATAGTGTTCGATGGTTTCCGGGCGGATGTCCGGCCCCAGACCGCCCTTGAGCGTCAAGCCATGGCACGAGCCACAATCCTGCAGCACAAACCGCTCCAGCTTGATGGGGTCCAAAGTGGGCTCCCCAGCAGCAGCGGTGCCTGCGAGGAGCAGCAAGGCCAAGAGCTTAGCCATGGGCGGCGATCTCCTTTTCCGGGCTGAGCAGTGCGGAGTCATAAAGCGAGACCACTTTGCCGATCACAAAGAGCGTGGGCGGCTTCAGACCGGCGTCGCGGCTGTCTTGCACCACGCGGTTGAGTGTTGAAATCATCCGGCTTTCGTCGGCTGCGGAAACGCGCGAGATCGCCATCACCGGAGTGGAACCCGGCAAACCTTCGGTCATCAGGCCCACGGCGATCTGGCCAATGTTGGCGACGCCCATGTAGACCACCAAGGTGGTGTCCGGGTCGGCCAGTTTCTTCCAGTCCAGATCGAGCGCATTGTCGGCTTGGCGGTGTCCGGTCACATATTGCACGCCGGTGGCAAGGCCCCGGTGGGTAAGCGGCACGCCAGTCACACTGGCCGCACCTTGTGCAGCGGTGATCCCTGGCGCGTACTCGACCTCGACGCCCTGTTCGATCAGATGTGCGGCCTCTTCAGAGCCACGGCCAAAGATTAAGGGATCGCCCCCTTTGAGCCGAGCGACTGTGCGACCTGCCAGCGCTTCCTCCGCCAGGATCTCGTTGATACGCTCCTGCGGCACAGTGTGGCATTTGGGGGATTTACCGACAAAGATCATCTTGGCATCTGGGTTGGCCATGGCGATGATCTCGTCAGAAACCAGACGGTCATAGACCACGGCGTCGGCCTCTTTCAGCATGCGGATGGCTTTTACGGTCATCAGCTCCGGGTCGCCGGGGCCTGCGCCGATCAGGTAAACTTTACCGGTCATATCTCTCTCGCTCGTCATCTTGTGGCTGGCTGATCACCACACGACACAGGCAAAGACGGCGCAAAATGCGCGCTTTCGAGACATTGCCAGCGGGTGAGGCTTGGGCCGGTTTATGAAAGCAAGGTGGCGGTTTTGGGCGGGTGATTCCTTGACAAAAGCTAAGGCGCGCCAGCTCTGACGCGCCTTATTTCATTGACCAAAACATCAATCGAAAATGTGGTTTTTCAGAGGGTTACTCTGGCACCACCGTGACCATGCCAATCATTTTCTGGGTCTCCCAATGGGGGCCGCACAGGTAGTCCTGGTCGCCTTCGGTCAGGAAGGTGAATTCAATCACCTCTTCCGGAAACGCGCGGTCACTTTCGGGTTCGTTTGGCACTTTCACACTGTGGCTGGTGCGCTTGTCGACATTGGCCCAGCGCACGGTTGCGCCAACCGGCACTGTGATGGCGGCAGGGCAGAAGTTGTACTTGTACATTTTCACCACAACCACGCCTTCGGCATCGGCTGACGGTGCCCCGAACATCTCGACATATCGCTCTTCGGCTTCGGCACAGAGCCCTGCTGTGTCGTCCTCAGCCACAACAGGAAAAGCCGCGCCAAGCGCGACCAGAGGGGAGAGAGCAAGGGCAATCAAACGCGGGGACATTGGTCTTCCTTCCTAAAGCAAAAAGAAAAAGCGGCGACCAGAACCCTGGCCGCCGCTTTTTGATGTTATTGACCTACGACGTTAATGTCGGCGTCTGCGTTGTCCAGCGCCAGCCCAAGGTTGAGCGTGACGTGGTGGAAACGAGCGTCCGAATAGTCGTCGTGGATTGCAAACCCAACGGTGTAGGTTTTGCCAGCTTCCAGCGCGACATCACCGTCACCACCAGCCAACGGCCGGGAGAACGTCACGGTCCAGGTGCCATCCGCAGAAAGGGATGCAGCCCCAGCCATCTCACCTTCATTCACGGTGCGGCTTTCTAGCAGATAGCCGTTTTCGGCGGTGCCATCGGCGTAGACACGCATCAGGTCCATGAAAGTACCATCTGCCAGCAGCTGATCCACTTCACCCTGTTCCTTCAGATTGGCCCAACCACCTTGTGCTTTGCCGCGACGGCCTTTGACTTCCACCTTGGTGCGGCTCTCGGTCAGATACTTGGTGATCGAGTCGCTCACATTCAGACGACCAGCGGCATCCGCATTGGCAGCAATACCTTCGGCACCCGGATCAAACGGCATGTAGGTGTTGTCGGCATGACAAGTTGCCCAGCAGCCCACCTGCTCGCCCAGCTCAATGCCCGTGCCGGTGATCATCATGCCCACCTTGATCTGGTTGTCTGGGTCCATCTTGCCACCGTCGACAAAGGGAACTGGGTTGTGACCAGCGTCTTCCCACTGCAGGCGGAAGTAGACGTTTTCACCGTCGTGCGCCGCTTGCAGCGTGGCCGGAATGGTGCCGCGCTTGCCTGGGATTGGGGTTGGCTCCAGCTCATCTTTTTTGCCGCCGCCACCAGCAACAATCTTGTTACCGATCGCTTCCAGCTCTTTGGCGTGACAGGTGGTGCATTGATCGCCACCTTTGGTGAGTGGACGGGCCCCGCCGTGTGTGCTGCCATTTTGCACCCACTCAAAAGAGGCCTGTCCTGGATAGAACAAGGTCAGATCCGCGCCGTCGACACCGTCCCAATTCACGTTGGCCCCGACGGTGTCGCCTGCAGCAGCAGGAGCCGCAGATGCTTCTGAGCCAGCATTGGCCGCAGCTAGTTCCGCCTCTACTTTGGCCCGCTCGTCCTCACGCGCGGCCGCTACCGCAGACTTTAGCTTCTCTTTGGCTGCCGCCGCTTCAGCTTTCTTGGCGGCTTCTTCTTCGGCTTCTTTGGCCTCTACCCGTGCCAGGCTTTCAAGATAGGCTGCCGGGACTTCGCGAATGAACTTCGGATTGGGCGCTTCCAGGACTTCCAGATATTCTTCGTCCGCCCGATCCCGAGCATCGGAGTGCGCGATCCCTTTGTGGCAATCGATACAGGTCTGCCCGGTTTTCATCGCGTTCAAATGCTGCGCGCGTGCCCGGGGTTTCTGGAACTCCGGCATCATGCTTTCAAAGTCGTGACAGTTGCGGCATTCGATCGAGTCGGTTTTTTTCATCCGCTCCCATTCGTTCATAGCCAGATGCAGACGCTTGGCCTCAAACTTCTCACGCGTGTTGATGGTGCCGGTGATCTTGCCCCAAACCTCGCGAGACGCTTTGATTTTGCGGATGATCTTGTGCGTCCAGTCTTTGGGCACGTGACAATCCGAACAGACCGCGCCGACACCCGAGCGGTTCACATCGTGGATTGTGCCTTGGTATTCCTGATACACAAAATCATTCATCTCGTGACAGGACACACAGAATTCTTTGGTGTTGGTGGCTTCCATGGCGGTGTTGAAACCACCCCAGAAGATAATGCCGGCCACAAAGACGCCTAGGATACCGGCCAGCGGCATTCCCCATATGAAATAGCGGCGCCAAATTGGGGCTTTTGGCTCTTGGTCATCGGACTGCGACATGTCCATGCTCCGTTTTGGCTGTGGGTCGGTCCGTCAGCAGGACCGGCGAAAAACGGAGGGGCGGGCGCTTGGCCCGCCCCTCTTTGGGTTTTTCCGATGCAACCTTTAGGTCACGTGGTTCGACCGGTTGTAGACGTTGAACTTGCCGGTTGGCGCATAGAGACCTTTGATCCGGCCGATCTCTTCAAGCGTTTTGGCGTCGAAGATCACGATCTCACCGTTTGGTTCCAGCGAGTCAGACAGGTTCCACTTGGAGACCCAGACCTCGGTGCCATCCTGGTTGAATTCGAAGTGCACCGCAGCGGAGCCTTCTTCTTCGGTGATCTGGATGGTCTTCACGATCTCACCAGTCTCTTTGCTGATGACCTGCACCGATTGCTGAATTTCAGGCTCAGGGTGCTTGGTCTGATCAGCCCAGATGTAGTCAGATTCTGGGTGGGTCCGGATAAAGAGGCCCGCCCCATCGGTTTCGGTCTCGTAGCAGACTTTCCAAGCCTGATCCGGATAGTTCTCTGGGTCGTTGCCCCAAACCGTCACAGCACCAACACCAAGGTGGGTTGTGCCAGCCACCGGACCACAATTTGGGTCGATCCAGTTTGCGCCTGGGCCAGGGTGTGGCAGCGCGGCTGTGTCGATCATCGCTTCCAGCTTGTGAGTCTCGGTGTCAACAACCACCATTTTGTTGGAGGCGTTGGCAGCGATCTGGAAATAACGACCGGTTGGGTCAAAGAAGCCATCGTGCAGGAACTTCGCGGAGTTGATCTTATCGATCCGCAGGTTGTCCATGTCGGTGTAGTCAACTTGCCAAAGCTGGCCGAGTTCTTTCACCGCCACAATCCAGGTTGGCTCGTTTGGTGTGGTGTAGATGGCGGCCACACGGGCTTCTTCTACGTATTCACCGTCCACGTTGGTACCGCGTGTCGAGACAACTTTCACAGGCTCCATGGTCTGCGCATCAACGATGGCAAAGTGTGGAGGCCAGTAGCCGCCACCGATCACGTATTTACCGTCGCCGGATACGGCCACGTCACGTGCGTCGTAGGCAATCTTGACTTCGGACACCAACATCTTATCCGGCGTCTGCCAGAGGTCGATCTTGGTCATCTTGCCGTCACGGCCCATGGTGTACCAGAAGCGACCTGGGTTCTCTGGCTCTTCAATCGAGTGGTGCTCAGACGCTTTCAGAACGTGCACAGCATAGCCAGTTGGGATGTGTGCCAGAACTTCTTTGGTGTCGCCGTCGATCACGGCCACCTTACCTACGTCACGCTCGATGACGACGAAGAAGTTTTCCCAGTTGCGGCCGTGCAGCGGCTCGGTTGGGTAGTCGGCTTCTTCAACATAGACCTTCCGGGTCTCTTTCATCTGCGCCAAAGACATTTCTGGTGGGGTTGGCGGCTCCATCATAATGTAGGTCGCCATGTCTTTGATCTGCTCCTCGGTCATAATGTCCGAGAAGTTGTTCATACCGCCTTCGGTACCCCAGGCGATGATTTTTTCCAGGCGCTCTTGGCCCAGCTTCAACGTGCCCGTCTCTGTGACGGAACCGTCTGCGTTTTTAACTTTCACAATTGGCTCGAGGCTTTTGCCGGTGGCGCCTTTGCGCAGCACACCGTGACAGCCAGCACACTGCTCGAAATACAGCTGTTTGGAGGCTTCGAATTTCTCTTCGCTCAGCGTCGGGGCTTCGGCAAGCGCCGGCACAGCAACGCTGCCGAGCATCATGGCCAGGCCAATCCCGAGCGAATTGCGGACTTTTTGGGTGGTTCCAAGTGACATGATCACTCTCCGTTTGCTTGGTGAGGCAAGCGGACAATGCGCCCATGTCACGGCGCTCAACTTGACAATAGTCAACAGCCCTCACGAAAAAGAGAGGAATGAGTAATTTTGGTTATAAGTCATTATGTTACACCAAAAACATCCATCTTGTGCGCAAGTTTTTGACGCAACCTAAAGGAGATGTGTGGCGAAGAAATGCACCCCAAGGTAAAGATTGGCGTGTCAAAAATTATGCCCGTCAGATGCAGTTTTTCCGCAAACCACCCGGCAAAAAGTGGATTCGGCGGTGAGTCTCAGCGCGTCCAGGCTTGCGCCGGATCTTCCTCGCAGTAGACGCGCAGATGCTCGATGTCTTCGATTTTGGCGAGGTTCTGTTTGATCTGCACCCCTTCGGATTTGAGTCGTGCAAACGCCCGGCTCAGGCTCTCAGGCTTCATCCCCAAACGCCCGGCAATGAGGATTTTGTCGTAGGGCAGAACGACCTCACAAGAGCCTTCATCCGCGTTGCTGAGCTCGCACAAGAACTCCGCCACCCGCTGCGCACTGGTCCGCGCCTTGAGCGCCTCAATCTGGCCCACAAGACTGTGCAAATGACGGAAGGTGGAGGCCAAGAGGGAGATGGCCGCCTCAGGCGTTTCGCGGATGCGACGCAAGTAGTCGTCCGCCTCAATACGCATCAGTTTCAGGGAGGTCACAGCCTCAGCCGACACCGGATACACATCACCCCGAAAGGCCAGCGCTTCGCCAAAGCTGCGGCCTTGGGTAAACACCCCCACAACCGCCTCGGTGCCGCTTGGCGCAATCCGATAGAGCTTGCACCAGCCAGATATCACAATGAAGATCGCCGTGGCTTTCTCGCCTTGCAGAAAGATGGTCTGGCCGCGGTCATATTCGGTGACATGTGCTGTCGACAGAAGCGTCTCTACTTCTTCTTCCGGCATGCTGCTAAACAGCAGCGACTGACGCGCTACGGCCTTGTATTCTGGCTGCATCTGCTGGCTCCCCTGCTCACCTATTCTGGATAGGCCGGACCCGCTCACCAATGCAAGCAGGGTAAAAAATACATAATTCCTGTATTTTATAGCGCTACCAGGCGGCTTCGCTCAAGAGCCAGACATCCCCGCTTCTGCTTCGATCTGCTTTCGGGACTTACGGGCGCGCTCGGTGGCCGACTTCAACTGACCACAAGCTGCCATGATATCTTCGCCGCGCGTCTTGCGGATTGGGGAAGCATAGCCCGCTTGATAGATGATGTTGGCAAAGGCACGAATGCGGTTGTTGGAGGAGCGTTTGTAGGGCGCGCCGGGCCATTCGTTGAACGGGATCAGGTTGATCTTGGCCGGGATGTTGTAGCGCTTGATGTGATCAATCAAACGGTGCGCGTCTTCATCCGTGTCGTTCACCCCGTCCAGCATCACATATTCAAAGGTGATGCGTTCTGAGTTGGAGACTTTGGGATAATCGGCCAGCGCTTGCAGCAGTTCATCAATCTTCCAGCGTTTGTTGATCGGCACCAACACATCGCGCACATCGTCGGTGGTTGCGTGGAAGGAAATTGCCAGCAGACAGCCGATCTCCTCAGCAGTGCGGGCAATTTCCGGCACCACGCCAGAGGTCGACAAAGTGATCCGACGGCGAGACAGGGAAATGCCTTCCGGGTCCATCGCAATCTTCATCGCGTCGCGCACGTTGTCGAAGTTGTAAAGCGGCTCGCCCATGCCCATCAGCACGATGTTGGACAGCAGGCGGGTTTCATCTTTAGGTTCGCCCGGCACAGGCCATTCACCCAAATCATCGCGCGCCACCATCAGTTGTCCAATGATCTCTCCTGCGGTCAGGTTGCGCACCAGTTTCTGCGTGCCGGTGTGACAGAAAGAACAGGTTAGCGTGCAGCCCACTTGCGAAGAAATACACAGCGTTCCGCGATCGTCCTCAGGGATGTAGACCACCTCAACTTCGTGTCCGCCGGCAATGCGCACCAGATATTTGCGGGTGCCATCCTCAGACACCTGGCGTGTCACCACCTCAGGTAGCGCAATCTCAAATTTCTCGTCCAGCTCCGCACGATACGCTTTGGCGAGGTTGGTCATCTCGTGGAAATCACGCACGCCCCACTGGTAGATCCACTGCCAAATCTGCCCCACGCGCATCTTGGCCTGCTTTTCCTTGGTGCCGTTGGCAATCAGAACTTCGCGCAGCTGATCACGGGTCAACCCAACAAGGTTGATCTTGCCACCCTCAGGCAGCTTGCGGGGAATGGTCATCACGTCCTGCGTGATTGGCGCGGAGGTACTCATGGCTCTGGGACTCATCTGGGAATTCAAGCGGTGCAGATACACCATTTAGGGCGTTTTGCAAATAATGCCAGAAAACGCGCTTAACGCCAAAACCAACTGACAGACCGTGTCAGTTGGTGTGTGAGAGAAGACGCACATCACAAACGGACAACACAGGAGACCATCATGTCTGTGATCGAAATTGTACGCTATCGCCTGAAGACCGAAGCAACACCAGACCAAGCCGTAGCCGCCTGGGAGAAATCCCAAAGCTTTGCCAAGGCACAGCCGGGGTTCATCGGGCGCCGCATTGCCACCACGATCGATGGAGAATGGATTGACGAAGTGGAATGGGAAAGCCTTGAGGACGCACATGCTGCGGCGTCCGCGTTCAATCCTGAAACTTATCCGGAGTTGATGGACCTCCTGGCGGTTCTGGATCAAAGTTCCATGAGCATGACCCACTACACCGTTCAAGGAAGCACAGCCTAAAATGCGCCGGACCGACCGTCTTTTTGATCTGATCCAGCTCCTGCGCGATGGACGTTTGCACACTGCGTCTGATCTGGCAGAGCAGATGGAGGTGTCGGTCCGTACCATTTACCGCGACATGGACACACTGGTGGCCTCTGGCATTCCGGTCGAAGGCGAGCGCGGGGTGGGTTACATTCTACGCGCCCCGGTGTTCATGCCACCCATGGCGCTCACCCAAGTGGAGTTGGAGGCGCTGCATCTCGGGGCGGCGTTGGTGCGCCAAACGGCTGATACCGAGCTACAAGAGGCGGCCACACGGGTTCTCACCAAAATTGACCAGTCCATGCCGGAGCCGATGTTCGGCGCGCTGGATGGCTTTGGCAAAGAGATTTTTGCCGCGCCGGAGGTCGCGGCGAGCTTTGGCAATATGCCCACCATCCGGCATGCAATTCGCGAAAAACTGGTGATGCTGATTGACTACACAGCCCTCAATGGACGCCACAGCCGCCGCCGCATTCGCCCGTTGCAAATGGAATACTGGGGCCGTGCCTGGACCTGCACCGGATGGTGCGAGGAACGTGGGGATTTTCGGGTGTTTCGCGTGGACCGCATCAACGACATCCTCGTGCCCGGCGACCGGTTCGAGCAGGAACCGGGCCAGACATTGGTGGATTACCTCAAGCGGTTTGAGGCAAGTTAGGCTCGTTTTTTTACGTCCAAAACCTGTGCTGCCTCATGCTTGTCCAGCCGACGGCGCCATTTGTCGGACTTTGCATCCATTGCCAAAAGTTCAGGAAACAGATCGGCCATCTCGTCGGCCTGCATCTGGTCAAACAGCGAGATCAGCGCGCCGGGATGGCGCATTTCGACCTGCATACCGTCCACAATCATCACGCTTGGCGTGTCACAGAGCACAAGGAAAAACTCTGAGGGTGCCTGAGGGTCTTCGGTAATGCCACGCCAACCCACGAGGTCTTTCACAGGCACCAGCACTTCGCGGCTGGCAAACGCCCCTTCGAACTCCGCGCCTTGCATCCACAAACGCGCGCTTGGCGCCAGCCAGCAATCCCGCGCCGGCACGCGGCGGCCCATAGCACCGGCGGGCACTTTCACTGCGGCAGTAGAAGTACACACACGTCCCACCCAGCGCACAGGCGCCAGCCCTTTGTCGCGGCTGACCATCTCGTCGCCTGCCTGAAGCTCTTCGACCAGAACCTCGCCACGGCGGGTGGCAATTTTGGTGCCGCGCGCAACGCAGCTGAGATCCAGATCGGTGATATCGTGCGCGCTGTGCTGCGCCTCTGCCTGTTGTGCCTGTGCCATTGTCTGCTCTCCCATGGCTTACATGCCAACCGGTTGATCCGGTCAGCCTCCCCCATGGTGGCGATGTCAGGCAGGTAAGGACCTTGGCAGAGGCCCTGCTCCGGGTGACCCGAAGCGGTTACTTACAGCGTTTCTCGGCGTCTTCCACAGCGGCGGTGAAACCACGCAGCGAGAACGTGTCGCTGGTTTTGGTGCCACGCGAGGAGCGCGCAACAAAGGTCGCATCCGCGCCGCGCTTCATCGCCGCGACAATCTTGGCGTCGTCACCGGAAGACGCGGGCCAGGCCCACTCGCCGTCGGTGATCATCACAAAGGCTTGGCCATCAATAGACACATCAACGGTGGAGCCGCCCGCAAACGGGTAGCCCCCGGTGAAGCCAACTTGGGCCGCCACATCCGCACTTGGCACAAAGGACACCATCAACAGGATGTCGCTGCGGCGCACGGCCACAACCTGGCCGTTGCGGGTGTTCACAGTCTCTTTGGCGGTGCTCACCGCCCAGCATTCCTGCTTGCCACCGTCTTTGTGCTCAAACACGCTCCAGTCGGTGATCGCATTGACCTGATTTTCGCTTGCGGCCTGTGCCGATACCATACCGCCCCAAACCGCAGTTGCGGTCACGGCCAGCGCTTTCACCCAACGTGATGTCATTGCTCTTACAGCCTCCAAGCTGTGTATTGCCTCTGTCGTCCGCCCGTTGGCTTTGCACCATTTAAAGTGGGCTGGACATTGTTATACGCGATGCGCAGAGTTTAGCCCATGTTTGTTGCCGCGCGAAAGACCCGTTGGCACAAAATTGCCCACAATTGCGAGAGAAATCATGACCAAAGCCGTGCCTATGACCGAAATCTGGCGGGGAGACATCCTGGAAAGCATGCATTCCGGCCATGCGGTTGTCTGTAATGTCGATGGAGATATCGTGCATGCCTGGGGCGATCCGGACGCCGTTGTGCTGCCACGCAGCTCCTCCAAGATGATCCAGGCCTTGCCTTTGGTGGAAAGTGGCGCCGCCGATGCGGCTGGTTTAACCGAGCGGCATCTGGCCCTGGCCTGTGCGTCTCACAACGCCTCTGCGATCCACAACACCATGGTCAACGACTGGTTGGCGGCTCAAGGCTTCAGCGATGACGACCTGATCTGTGGTCCCCAGGAACCGCGCGACATTGGCATTCGTGACGAACTGATCCGCTGCAACGATCCGGTGTGCCGGGTGCATAATAACTGCTCCGGCAAGCACACCGGTTTTCTGACCCTGTCCAAACATCTTGGTGCAGGTGGCAACTACACCGACATCGATCATCCGGTGCAAAAGGCAGTTCAGGCAGCGCATGAAGAGCTGACCCATGAGGACAGCGCAGGCTACGGTATCGACGGCTGCTCGGCCCCCAACCACGCCAGCACCCTCAAGGGTATGGCCCGCGCCATGGCGTTTTATGCGGCCGCGCGCGAAGGCAACGGCACCCGCGAAACCGCCGCCGCCCGGCTGCGCACCGCGATGGCAAAGCATCCTGAATATGTGGCAGGTGAAGGCCGTGCCTGCACCAATCTGATGCGCGCCATGGGGCATAACGTGGCGATCAAGACCGGCGCAGAAGCCTATTTTGTTGCCATGCTACCCGAGCAAAAACTGGGCGTGGCTCTGAAAATCATCGACGGCGCAACCCGCGCCTCGGAAAACGCCCTGGCCGCCATTCTGGTGAAACTGGGCGTGCTGGATCCAAACCATCCTGAGGCACAAAAATACCTCGACGCACCCATCCGCAACTGGGACGGCCTACAGACCGGCGTGATGCGCGCTGCGTCCACACTGAACTAAACAAAAGGCGGCCCATCGGCCGCCTTACATCTCCATCGCCTCAGCGACTTCCACAGTGCCCATGCCGTGTTCGAGGATGGGGCAGCCCTTGGCGATCTCGCAGGCCGCATCCATATCGGGCGCGTTGACCAGAGTGTAGCCTGACACCGGATTGGCGCCGCCGTCGTTGGCAACGCCATGCACCGTCACAGTCTTGGACATGCCCGCCGGATTGCCGCCATCGACCAAATCCTCGCCGATGCCTTCCATCCATTTCATCCAGGCCGCCATGACTTGCTCGCCTTCTTCCGGCGTCTCAGGCCGCCCGCCACCGTGGTAGATAAACATAAACTTGGGCATGGTACGTCTCCTTCCGACATGTAAGCTGTCTTGAAAGTCCTGAAACAAGCGCGCCACCAAAAGGAGCGCGCTTGATCAGAGTACCATATTTTGCCGGTTGGGTCTTGCGGGGCCTGTGTGCTGCTGCGGTACTATTTCGCAAAACACCCACTGCACTCCCCACTTTAACCCATTACGCCATATCACTCGTTTTGACGGGCTTGCTGATGATCTCCCAGCAAGCTTCCCGGAACGCCTCTCCGCGAGGACGATCCAAATCGCCAAAAGCAAACTGGCGCACGCGCTCTCGCTCCTCCGCCAACGGATCCTCGTCCAATGCCAGTTTGACAAGATCAGCCACGTTGTCGGCATTTTGCGAACACATGTAGCCGCCGTCCACCGATGGGTAATTTTTCAGAACCTCATCTGAAAACCCCTGCGGGTTGGTCACAATGTAGGGCTTACCGCCATGCAGATAGTCAATGATGGTGGAGGAAATGTCGGAAATCAGAACATCAGCCTTGGCATACAGCTCAAAAGGGCTTTCCTCTGGTTCAGCCCATTTGACCGGTATTTTGGCCGTCCGCGCCAAATCGAAAAACTGCGTCCGAACGCTCTCCCAGTTGGGGTCTTTTTGAGAAACGGGGTGCGGCTTGAAAATTATTTCATCGACGCCTCCGCGTTCAGAAACAGTTTTCAGAATTTTGATCGACTGGCTGAAGGACGAAAAATTGGAGTCCTCGAAATTGCCGGCCCAGGTGGTCATATAGACGACAGTTTTGCGATTGTTCGGCGTCACATCCTGAGGCTCAATTTGAGGCCGGCCCACTATCCTGAACCGCTCCGGGGCAACAGCGACATTATTGTTGGCATACCGCTCAACCGCCATTTGACCCGCCACAAACAGTTTGTTGTAAGCTTTGGACACCGGACTAAAACTTGGCGGTTTGTCACTGTCGCCATGCAGAAGTTGCACATGCTCCATCTTCGTGTTCCCACGAATGACATCGATGTTGAACATGCTGTTGTTGGCATAGAAAACGGCGCGGCAGGAAGCTGGAAGCAAGCGTTGATTTACTGGCAATCCGGCAAATGTCACACATTCAAACTCTTGAGATACAGGAACTTCCGACAGATGCTGTTGTTCCCGCACAACCACAAGGAACTTGTGCCCAACCGACTTGAGAGCCTCTAGCCACATGGTCACGTGGTAGATGTCCTGTGGGCGTGGGGCCGAGAAATAAAAGGCAAACCGCGCATCCGATGTTTCCCGGGCCACAAAAAGCTTGCTCAACCGCAAAGCACGGGAATCTTTCGCGGTGGCACGATCTTCCAAGGCGGTGCCGGCACGGATACCCGCATAAAAAAGAAAGGTAACAATCAAAGCGATTGGGGTGATTTTAAGGACAGCGGCAAGCACCAACACAAAGGCGGCTGCCCCACCTTGCGCCATTGCCATTACTTTGGAACGGCGCTGTGTAGAATAGTCCGTGCTTTTTAGCGTGGACACACGTGTATCCATGACAGATTTGCGATGAACCTTAACGCACGCCAACTCAATCAAAACTATAAGGCACAAAAGAACTACTAACAAAATCACAGGCTAAACTCCCGCTCGCTTGGCTTCAGACACGCCGTCAATAAGCGTTGCCAGCGAATTAAATCTTTGACGTCTAAATGTTTCAGGCACAGGGATATGTGCCCCCGTTGCGGCGGCATCCAACTGTGTAAAAATATCTTCCTGGCTGCCCCAAAGCTGCCGGCCGTCGCTGCGCTCCGACCATGGCCCCAATAGCAGCAATGGCCGCTTGGATTGGGCATAGCTCCACAAATCATCGGTACCGGTGCCAATCAGAATATCGCCGGTGGAACGCACCAGTGTTTCCGCCCCCTCCAAAACCGTCACCTGCTCGGAGGTTTCCGCGCCGGCTTTCAGAACCTGGCGCAGCGCTAGATAGGCTGCATCCAGCTTCACAGTGTCCGTTTCCGCAACAGCGGGATCCGCCTGACAGGACACCAACAATCGGCGATCGGGATCAACCTCTACCCAACGGATGATCGATCGAAGGACTTCCACTGCGTGGTACATATCCTGCGCAGGTACGGAACCGGGTTCCAAACACAGCGCGAGTGTCGAAAACGTGTCTTTGTCCGGCGCGAGTTCCGGCAATGGAACCGCATTTGGGTCGACAACAACCACACGAGAGGCCACCTCAGGATCTGAGGTCCGGCGCCAAAGCGCCGCCACCTGTGAATCCGGCGCAACAATGGCATCGTAGACCGCCATATTAGTGCGCAACCGCCTGCGTGTGGACAACGGACTATCTTGCGCCACAAGGATATGGGCCATCTCGTTAAAACGAATGAAATGCGTATTCTTGGCAGCATCATTGAGATACAAAGCCGCTTTCACAGAAGGCTGCGCGAAGGTATCCAAAGTATCAAGCGTGTAAGCCCGCCACAAATGGTCGGGATTGGCCAACTTGCAGGCATCTGTGGAATGTTGCTCCCGACTCATCAGTGACGTGACAACACCCGCCTCTTTGAGACGCGCAATCGTCGGTGCCAGTTGGCGATGCCGCGATGATTTCGCAGAGGAGTAGTAGATCGCACAGGTCGGCGGGTTGTCGGCACAGGCCGCAGCTATGGTTTCCTCTGCAGTTTCAGCGGCCTGCTTGGCAAAGGCCAGCAAGTTCTGACCATTGCCATAGGTTGCCATGACGGAGAGAACTGGGGCCAAGACCGCAATTGGAAGCCACCAGATGGCGCCTTCGCCACTGGCCACAAAGCTCCAGAGAACCAGAAAAGAGAGTCCTGCGGTCGCTGCGCGCATCACAAACGTAATGCGTTTCAGCAAGGTCATAAGACGATTGGCTTGAAAGTTGGGGTTATGCGCACCAACAGTCTGAGCTTTCTTCACGATCAGATCAATCGCCCGAACAACGCCAAACTGAATCCCTATCGACACGGAAAACACGGCCCCGGCCGTCAAAGCATAAGCCGCAGAGCCATGCAGGATGGCCGCCGCGCCCCAAGCCAGAAAGATAAGGGCAAAAAGCGGCGCCTCCGGGAAGGCTCCCAGTTTGGCCCCAACACTCTGTCGAATGGTGCGCACGGGCACCAAAGAAGGCGCGTGCAGCAAGAAGGTAAACACGGCCAAACCAGCGTCTGCCCAGGTCAACCCAAACATCTGAGCCAAGGTGATGAGCCCAGCGACCAGTAGCGGCGCGGCGTATATGGAAACTGTTTTCATTCAACTATGACTTTGTAAGATCTAGGAAGATTGCTTCCCGTGTCGCTTATTATGAAAGATTTGTAAATGTTTCTGCACCGCAGAGACAAACACCTTACAGCGGAAGTTTGCAACCTAAAGATAAGCGAAATCTACGCTGAGCAACCAATTGTGATGCAGCCGTCAGCGATTCTATCGTCACGATTGGCTTGTGGGGACATCCGTCTCGCGAACAATGCACCACCGAAATTCGCCTCACAGCACGTCCCACAACAGCTTCAGCGCCAGCACCATGGATGTGACCACAAGCAACGGACGGATGAGCTTTGCACCTTTGGCCATTGCCATCTTGGCCCCCAGAGCCGCGCCAAGCATCTGCATCACGCCCATCGCCAGACCGATCGCCCAAAGCGGCTCCGCCACCAAAATAAACCCGGCCAAGCCGCCGACGTTGGAGGCAAAGTTCAAAAGCTTGGTATGGGCCGTGGCTTTCAAAATGCCGTAGCCACCCAGCGCCACAAAGGCGATCATGTAGAAACTGCCCGCCCCCGGCCCAAGCAAACCATCATACGCGCCCACAAAGGGCACCGCTGTCCAAGTGAAGGCCAAAGGCGACAGACGCGCGGTTTTGTCCATGTCACCCGGGTCTTTGCGGAAGGCAAAGAACAACGCGATGCCAATCAGCAGCACAGGCAGAATGAGACGGATCCAATCGGTGGGCAGCACGGAGACCAACAGGGCCCCCGCCAAAGAGGCGGCAAAGGCCAGACCGGCTGGCAAGAGCTGTTCGCGCAGGTTCACCAAACCGCTTTTGGCATAGGAATACGCCGCGGTGCCGGAGCCAAACATACCCTGGATCTTGTTGGTCGCCAAAGCGGCAACCGGTGGCACACCTGCGATCATCAAAGCCGGTAGGGTGATCAGCCCACCGCCACCCGCAATCGCGTCGACAAACCCCGCAAAAAATCCCGCCGCCAAAAGGATCAGCAGGCCTTCCAGTCCAAACTCAAACACAGATCAGGCGCCTTCGAAGTCGGATTTGGCGTAACCCTGAATATAAAGCAGCGCGGTCAAATCCCCGTGGTTGATGCGGATGTCGCACTCTGCCGCCACCGAAGGTTTGGCATGCAGCGCAACACCAGCGCCAGCCAGACCCAGCATGCCAAGATCATTGGCGCCATCCCCAACGGCCATGACATCATCGTGGGCCAACCCAAGGCGCTCAGTGATTTCTTTGAGCGCCTGAACCTTGGCCTCCCGCCCAAGGATCGGACGGCCAACATCTCCCGTCAGCTTGCCATTTTCCGCCAACAAGGTGTTGGCGCGGTTCTCATCAAACCCCAGCTCGCGCGCCACTTTGGCGGTAAAGGCGGTAAATCCTCCGGACACCAGCGCCGCATAGGCGCCTTGCGCCTTCATTGTCGCCAACAGAGCCTTGCCGCCCGGCATAAAGGTGATGCGTTCGGCGAGCACTTTGCCAATCACGCTTTCATCCAGACCTGCAAGCAGGCCCACGCGCTCCGTCAGCGCACCTTCAAAGTCCAGCTCACCATTCATCGCCCGCGCGGTGATGTCTTTCACCCGCTCCCCCACACCGGCCTCATCGGCCAGTTCATCGATGCACTCCTGCTCAATCATGGTGCTGTCCATATCCGCGAGCAGCATCTTCTTGCGACGCCCCTCGGTGGGCAGCACCACAAGGTCCACGCCCATCTTCTGCAGGTCCGCCCAAACGTCCCACCGGTTGTCCGGCATCGCAGGCAGGCTGAACTCCGCCGCCTCATCCGGTGCCAGCCAAACAGTGTCCCCACCGCCCCAGGCGTTGCGCAGGTTGTCGACCAAAGCAGTGTCCAAATTGGCAGATGTCGGGGATGTCAGAAGCGTGGCGGTATACATCAGGGTCCTCGGTTAGTCGCGCGGGATGATCTGCGCCTGCATAGACCACGCAAAACAACTGGACGCCAGTAAAGGATTGTATCCGGTGCAATCTGTTCCACCGGCTTTTGCTCTCACAAGTTTCCTATAGTGGTCAAAACGCGTCGCATTTGATCCGCAAACTGTCGGAACCTCGCATTTTCCCTGTTGTGCAGTCGCAGCATCCCTTCTATCTCGGTCCGTGGGACACCTCTCCCCAACGAGAGGCATTTATCTGTAAGGATAGCATTGATGGCTACTCAGCAACCGGCTACGCGGCCGGCCAACCCGCGTTTTTCCTCTGGCCCTTGTGCCAAACCCCCCACATTTGATGTCACTAAACTGGTCGACGCCGCTCTGGGTCGCAGCCACCGCGCAGCTGTTGGCAAAGCCAAGCTGAAGGACGCCATCGAAGGCACCCGCGAAGTTTTGGGCATCCCCGCAGATTACCGCATTGGCATTGTGCCGGCGTCCGACACCGGCGCGGTTGAAATGGCGCTCTGGTCCCTACTGGGCGCGCGTAAAGTTGAAATGCTCGCATGGGAAAGCTTCGGCGCAGGCTGGGTCACTGATGTTGTGAAACAGCTGAAAATCGACGCTGAAGTCAAAACCGCCGACTATGGTCAGATCGTTGATCTCGCCACCGTGGACAGCAAAAACAACGACGTAGTCTTCACCTGGAACGGCACCACCTCTGGCGTGCGCGTGCCAAATTCGGACTGGATTGCAGACGACCGCGAAGGTCTGACCATCTGTGACGCCACCTCCGCCGCTTTCGCCATGGACCTGCCATGGGACAAGCTGGATGTGACCACTTTCTCCTGGCAGAAAGTGCTGGGCGGTGAGGCCGCGCATGGAGTGATCGTTCTGTCGCCACGTGCTGTTGAACGTCTGGAAAGCTACACCCCGGCCTGGCCGCTGCCAAAAATCTTCCGCCTGACCAAAGGCGGCAAGCTGATCGAAGGCATCTTCACCGGCGCGACCATCAACACACCGTCGATGCTGGCTGTCGAAGACTACCTCTTCGCGCTGGACTGGGCCCGCTCCGAAGGTGGCCTGAAAGGCCTGATCGCCCGCGCAGACGCAAACGCCAAAGCCGTGTTTGACTTCTGCGACGCGAACGACTGGATCGCCAACCTGGCCGAAGACGCCGTAACCCGCTCCAACACCTCCGTGTGTCTGAAGTTCACCGATGATCGCATTCAGGACGGTGCAGCCTTCGCCAAGGCCGTGGCCAAACGTCTGGAAGCGGAAAACATCGCGCTGGACATCGGCGCCTACCGCGACGCGCCAGCCGGTCTGCGCATCTGGTGTGGTGGCACAGTTGAGACCGCGGATCTGGAAGCCATGCTGCCGTGGCTGACATGGGCCTTTGAGGCCGAGATCGCAGCGCAAGCGTAAGAGCATCTTGCCCGGCGGCGACGCCGGGCCGCGCCCGACCCTCCCCACGGGAGGGCGCTTTCAGCACCCACCCAGGGTCTGGCGCGACCCTACCAAATCCATTCAGGCCGCACCCGGCCCCCGACATCAAAGGACGCTCCACATGGCTCCCAAAGTACTCGTTTCCGACAAACTCAGCGAAACCGCCGTTCAGATCTTCCGTGATCGTGGCATCGACGTCGACTTCATGCCTGACCTCGGCAAGGACAAAGACAAACTGGCCGAAGTGATCGGCCAATATGACGGTCTGGCAATCCGCTCCGCCACCAAAGCCACCGCCAAACTGCTGGAAAAAGCTGACAACCTCAAAGTCATCGGCCGCGCCGGCATCGGTACCGACAATGTCGACAAAGAAGCCGCCTCCAAGAAAGGCGTGATCGTGATGAACACGCCATTTGGCAACATGATCACCACCGCCGAACACGCGATTGCCATGATGTTCGCCGTGGCGCGTCAGATCCCTGAGGCCAGCGAGTCCACCCACGCAGGCAAATGGGAAAAGTCCAAGTTCATGGGCACCGAGCTGACCAACAAAACCCTCGGCGTGATTGGCGCAGGCAACATCGGCGGCATCGTCTGTGACCGTGCTCGTGGCCTGAAGATGAAAGTGATCGCCTACGACCCCTTCCTCTCTGAAGAAAAAGCCGCAAAAATGGGTGTTGAGAAAGTTGAGCTCGAAGAGCTGCTGCCCCGCGCCGACTTCATCACCCTGCACGTGCCGTTTACCGAGCAGACTGCGAACATCCTCTCCGCCGAAAACCTCGCCAAAACCAAAAAAGGCGTGCGCATCATCAACTGTGCCCGTGGTGGCCTGGTAGACGAAGAAGCGCTGGCTGAGTTGCTGAAATCCGGCCATGTCGCTGGCGCCGCCTTTGACGTGTTCAAAGAAGAGCCCGCCAAGGAAAACGCCCTGTTCAACCTGCCAAACGTCGTCTGCACCCCGCACCTGGGCGCAGCAACAACCGAAGCGCAGGAAAACGTGGCGCTGCAGGTTGCCGAGCAGATGTCCAACTACCTGCTGACCGGCGCGGTGGAAAACGCGTTGAACATGCCATCCGTGACGGCTGAGGAAGCCAAAGTCATGGGTCCATGGATCAAGCTGGCCGACCACCTTGGCTCTTTCTCCGGTCAGATGACCGACGAGCCGATCAAAGCCATCAACATCCTCTATGACGGGGTTGTCTCCGACATGAACCTTGCGGCGCTGAACTGCTCTGTTGTGGCGGGCATCATGAAAAAAGCCAACCCGGACGTGAACATGGTTTCCGCCCCGGTTGTGGCCAAAGAGCGTGGCATTCAGATCTCCACCACCAACCAGGACAAGTCCGGCACCTTTGATGGCTACATCAAAGTGACCGTGGTGACCGACAAACGCGAACGTTCCATTGCGGGCACCGTTTTCTCTGATGGCAAGCCACGTTTCATCCAGATCAAAGGCATCAACATCGACGCCGAAGTGGGTGAAAACATGCTCTACACCACCAACGAAGACGTACCGGGCATCATCGGTACGCTGGGTCAGACCCTGGGTGACAATGGCGTCAACATCGCGAACTTTACCTTGGGCCGCGCGGATGTGGGCGGCGAAGCCATTGCGCTCCTGTATGTGGATGAACCGGTTCCAGCAGACGCCCGCGCCAAGCTGGCCGAAACCGACATGTTCCGCCAGATCAAACCACTGGTGTTTGACGTCGCTTAAGCGGTTTTGTCACCGAAGTTTTACAAGCGTCGCCCTTTCCCGGGCGGCGCTTTTTTGGTTTTGTGACCCGGCAATTTGAGGCGATTTTTATGACCACACCGATTTATGCCATTGGCGATATTCACGGACATCTGGACAAGCTTGAAGCGGTGGTGGACCTCATCGACGCCGATGGCGGACATGCGGCAGAAATCGTGTTTCTTGGAGACCTTGTAGACCGCGGCCCTGACAGCAAGGGCGTGATTGATTTTGTGCTCAATGGGCTGGAACAGGGTCGAAACTGGACCGTTCTAACTGGCAACCATGACCGCATGTTCCGCTACTTTCTGGAGCCGTCCCCGCGTGTCGACATGCGTCTGCGGCCCGACCTCTATTGGCTTCATGAGCGCCTTGGCGGACGGGTGACCCTCGCCTCCTATGGCCTCACCTTTGACGCCGAAGCGCGCCTGTCTGAAATCCACGCCGACGCCCGCGCGACAGTGCCCGATGAGCACGTCACCTTTTTAACGCAGCTGCCGTACACCAAGCTGCACGGCAACCTGTTGTTTGTGCACGCCGGCATCCGCCCCGAGGTGGCTTTGGAAGATCAGCTGGATGACGATTTGTGCTGGATCAGAGAAGAGTTTCTAGACTATCCGCACCCTCACCCCTGGCTGGTGGTGCATGGTCACACGCCGGTGGTCCGCCCCACGCACCTTGGCAATCACGTAAACCT
The DNA here is from genome assembly GCF_047124445.1 of Shimia sp. MIT1388. Taxonomy (GTDB): domain Bacteria; phylum Pseudomonadota; class Alphaproteobacteria; order Rhodobacterales; family Rhodobacteraceae; genus Shimia. Next base: position 3,031,656 of record NZ_CP138921.1, read on the forward strand.
GGACACCGGCGCTGGATATGGACAGGCGATCACTGCGGCTGTGTTTGAAAACGGGCGCGTCTGGCATCTCACCGAACAGGGACGGCAAGAACTCACTCCCGAGTAATCAGGCCGCCTTCTCTTTGTCCCGCGCCTGCTGCAACAGCATCTTCGTATGCTCGTGCTGCGGCGTTTCCAGCAATTGCTGCGCAAGCCCCTCTTCGACAATCTCTCCGGACCGGAGCACAACCATCCGATCACATAGGCTGCCCAGCATCACAATATCCGTGCTGGAAATCACCATGGAGAGCTGCAACTCGTCCTGAAGCTTCAACAGCACATCCAGAAGGCGCGCCTGCACCGACACATCCAATCCCTGCGCTGGATCCTGCACCACCACAAGCCGTGGGCGGGTGACAATGGCATGGGCAATCGCCACCAACTGCTGCTGAAACAGCGACAAATCCTCAAGCTCGCTTTGCGCCGCAACATGATCGAGACCAACAAGCCGCAGGGCCTCTGCGATGCGCCGCTTCTGCTCATCCGCGTTGCTGACTTTGGCGTCGACCAGGGCTTCCTTCAACAGCGCGTGGGAGGTCAGGCTCTCATCCAGTTCCGCAACCGATTGCGGCGTCACCTGCCGCATCAAGGGCCGCAACTTGCGCTTGTCCGCGCGGGTCAGCTTGGCAATGTCCTGTCCCAGAAAGGTCACCTGACCCGTCTCCGGCTTTGCGAGACCCAGGATGGTCCGCGCCAACGTCTTTTTCCCCGCCGTGCGTTTGCCAACGATGCCGACAACCTCCCCCTGCGCCACGCGAAGCGTCACGTTGTGGATAGGACGGGTTTCCACCTTGGGGCCAAACCAGCCACTTGTGGCAGGACGAAAAGAATGGGAGACCGTGTCCACGAAGAGCAGCGTGTTGTCGTCACCGTGCATACCAAACCCTCTTCGCTTCAAAATGACCAAACTTACCGCAGGCATCAACGCCTCCAAAGTGGCACGCGCCGCGCCGCAGCGTTCCCTCTAAATAGGGGGAAAGAGATTAAAGGTGTCTTGATGGCACATGTTTAATTTGTGGGAAATTCACAATTCCGGCACATTTTCTAACGCGCCGCCTTACACAAAGAAAACGCGCACCGAAGCGCGCGTTTTGAAATGGGCTTGCCTTGGCTGCGGGGCACTTTTATACACCGCATCGGCGCCGCTGTAGCTCAGCTGGTAGAGCACGTCATTCGTAATGATGGGGTCGTAGGTTCGAGTCCTATCAGCGGCACCAGTTTCCCCGATCTACCCAGTCCAGACCTCTGCCCCTGGCAGAGCGTTGTAGACATGCGCCAAACGGATCAAGTCGTCGGCACTCACGCACTCGACCTGCCAGGCTTTGGAGCTGACACCCAACATGCGCGGCATCAACATTGGCCAGAGCTGATCGTCCTGTGTGGTGAACTCTGACCAGAAGGTGCCCTGCACGCCAATGATGCGCTCCGCGAGGTCCGCTTCCGGCACCGGCTCCCAGTTGATCGTGTCTGTAAGCGAGACAAACGCAGCCCAATTTGCACCCCAGTCGTCCTTGTCGCTGGTGTGCGCCATGTCGAGATAAACATGCTGCGCCGGGCTCATGACCACGTCATAGCCATTGCGCGCCGCTTCCAAACCCGGTCCCTGTCCGGTCCAGCTGAACAGGATCGCCCCATTGGCAATCCCGCCGTTAGAGCCTTTGGCAGCCTCTTCCCAAGCACAAGGCCGCTGTCCGTTTTCCACGGCCTTTGTCCCCAGCTTCTGCATCATCCAGCCTTGCAGGTCGTCAGTGGTGTCCAGACCTTCACGCTGCATCAGATCCCGCGCCAACGGGCTGCCCATCCAGGTGCCTTCCGGCAATTCATCACAGCCAAGATGCAGGTGATTGAACGGAAACAACGCGCCGACCTCGGCCATGATTGCTTCCAGCACATCCCAAGTGCGGGCGATCGCCGGGTTCACCGCATTGCCTTTGTAACCCTGTACGCTGACCTCGGCACCGTTGTCGCTTGGATCGCGCAACTCCGGGAACACATGAGTCAGGGCAATCGCATGCGCAGGTACTTCGATTTCCGGCAACACCTCGATGTTGAGCGCCTTGGCGTGGGCGATGATCTCCTGCGCGGTGCCTTTTGAATAGCTGCCACCGGCCTCAACCGCACCGGAGAACAGTGCCGGCAACAGGTGGCCTTCGCCACAGATCGCCGTCTTCTGCCACAGCTCCGGGAAGCACTCGATCTCCAAACGGAAGGACTCATCATCAGCAAAATGCCAATGGAAGCGGTTGAATTTCAACAGCGCCATCAAGTCCAGCAGGTCCAAAATGGTCTGCGGTTCATAGTAATGGCGCGCGGTGTCCAGATGCTGTCCTCGCCAGGCAAAGCGCGGTGCATCCTTGATCACGCCACAAGGCAGCGCACCGTGTTGCAGCAACGTCAATAGGGTGATCGCGCCGTAGAACTCGCCGCCAAAATCACCAGCACGGAGGATCACGCCGTCTTCGGAAATTTCCAGCTCATAAGCATCTTCTGGCAAGTCTGCAGCCTCAACAGACACCTCGGTGTCACCCGCAAAAGGCCAACCGCGACGCGCGGCCAGGTCCGCCACGTTTTCAAACGCTGGACGATCACAGACAAACCCAGAAACCTCAAGCACGCCTTCAGCTGGTGTCCAGCTCTGCGGCTGCGGCACCAGCGGCAGGCCGTCGATTGGGCCCAGGTCCGGCAAGACCTGCGGGCGGCAGCCGGAATCAGCCTTGGGCAGTTCGATAATCTCCTTGCCATGACGCAGATACGGACCAAGCGGCAACCAAGCGCGGTTGGCAGGTTTGAACCCACCCGCATACTGGATCTCCAACGTATAGGCTTCATTCGCCTTGAGATTTGGCAGGGCAACCTCGGTGTAGCTGCCCAGCGTTCTTGTCACTGTTCCACCTGAAAGCGCCTCAAATGGCCCCATGCCGGAGAAACAGAAAACCGGGGCCGTCAGGGCGCGCTCCGGTGTGAAAACACATGTGATGGTGTCGCCCGTGATGCGGCTATCGTAGTGCATGTCAGTCCAATCTGAGTTCGGAAACAAAGTCGTAAATGTCTGAGCGATAAAGCCCGCGTGTCAGCTCAATGGGACGCCCGGAACTCAGGTAGCCGGTCCGCACAATCTGCAGAACGGCGCTGCCTTCCGGCAGTTTCATCAAGTCCGCATCTGTCGGCGACAAGTTGAGTGCCGTGACGCGCTGAATGGCGCGCATGGGCGCGCTGTTGTTTTTCCGCAGAAGCGCATAGAGAGAGGTCTCGATCTGCTCCGGGTCCTGCAAAATGTCACGCGGCAGAGACGAACTCTCCAGCGCAATGGGCACACCGCCTGCGCTGCGCAACCGATTGATACGCGCGACCTTTTCATGCGCTGCCAGGCCCAGCGTGACCATTTCGTCTGGATTGGGGGAGAACAACCCCCGCGAAAGAACCTCCGACGTGGCCGTCATGCCACGCGCCTGCATGGTTTCCGTAAAGGACACAAGCGAGGACAAGGACTGCTCCAGACGCGGCGAGGCTTCGGCAACAAAAGAGCCCGCGCCACGGCGCTGCTCGATAAGCCCTTCCTCTACCAGTTGCGCCACAGCCTTGCGTACCGTCACACGGCTGATGTCCGCCTTCTCTGCCAAATCGCGCTCCGGCGGCAACTGATCCCCCGGTTGCAGACGCCCCGTGCGGATCTCCGTCGCGATGTGCCGGGACAGCTGCTGATACCGCGGCCCACGGCCGGCGCGATACCAGGTCTCCGGATTAAAGATCGTGTCTGCAATGGTCATTTGGTTTCCTGACATGGTCTAAAAAACAGTACCAATCTACCAAAGTTACGCAAGAGCCCTTTGGAAACTATCTCATATCATATTGTAAAAGCTTGGCAATTTCCACAACACCTATTTTGGTATTATATTGGTAGCATTTTGGCATTTTTGGGGTACCATAATTGCAACGCGGTGATTCGCTCACTGATTCGCTGCATGAAACCAAGGGGGGAAATTGATGGCCGAACTATCCGCACAGGCATCACAACCAGCCGCCGACGCCCGTAGCCGCTCCATGTCTGAAGGTCTCTTCGGATGGTTGCTTGTGGCTCCGGCGATGATTTTCATCGCTGTGATTGTTGCCTGGCCTTTGGCCGAAACAATCCGCCTGTCCTTTATGGACGCCGGCTTGGGAGGCGAAGAGTTTATTGGCTTGGAAAACTACCAAGACCTGGCCGACAGCCGCAAATTTCACCAGACCGTTGTCCGCACCTTTTATTGGATGTTCCTCTCTGTGGGCATCAAGCTGGTGATGGGCCTGATCGGCGCGACACTTCTGAATGCCGCTGTTCCGGGCCGCGCCCTGTTCCGTGTCTTGGTGATGCCGCCTTGGGTTATTCCAATGGCGATTGGCTGTATCGGCTGGTTGTGGCTCTATAATGGCTATTTCGGCGTTCTGTCCGGCGTGATGATGAAACTGGGCATCACCGACGGCCCGTTTGAATTCCTCGCCTACAAATCCTCCGCCTTCTACTCCGCCGTTGTCACCGACGTCTGGGTTGGTACTCCAATGGTAACCCTGTTCTTCCTGGCCGCCATGCAGGGTGTGTCCCGTGACCTCTATGAGGCCGCTTGGGTAGACGGCGCCGGTCGCTGGTACCGCTTCCGCCGCATCACCATTCCGCAGATCATGCCGGTGATTGTCTCCATGGCGCTCTTGTCCGCGATCTTCACCTTCAACAGCTTCGAAATCATCTGGATTTTGACCGAAGGTGGCCCACGTGGCGCAACCACCACCCTGATCATCGACACCTACAAAGTTGCGATTGGGAACTACAAATTCGGCGAAGGTGCCGCACGGGCCGTGATCATCGTTGTCCTGCTCGCCGCATTCTCGCTCATCTACTTGTTCTTCCTGAACAAAATTAACAAACGCTACGGGGTGAAGTGATATGATGGATCGCTATTCCAAACTGCAAATGGTGGGCATTTACGCCGCTCTGGCTATCTTCCTGACCTTCATCCTGCTGCCGTTTTTCGAAATGTTCATGGCGTCCCTGCGCCCTCTGGAGCACCTGTTCCGCAGCCCTTATCAGTTCTGGTCCGACGACTTCAGCTTCCAGGCCTATAAGGACATGTGGGTGACCGTGCCGCTGCTGGGACGTTACATCTTCAATTCGATCTTCATCGCCACCTCGGTGACCCTGATCACGATGTTCTTTGTGGTGCCTGCGGCCTACGCCTATGCCCGCCTGCAGTTCCCGTTCAAAAACATCACTCTGGGTATCTTCCTGGGCGTGAACATGTTCACCGGCGCTGTTCTGCTGATCCCACTGTATCGCGTGTTGCGCACCATGGGCCTGCTGAACACCTACTGGGCGATGATCGTGCCCGGCGTGGCCTTCCTGATCCCAACCGGTATCTGGCTGCTGCGCTCTTACCTGGAGAAAATTCCACGCGAACTGGAAGAAGCGGCTTTTGTTGACGGGGCCTCCCGTATGTACACCCTGCGCCGTGTTGTTCTGCCGCTGGCCGTGCCTGGCCTGATCGTGGTGAGCGTTGCCGTCTTCATCGGCGCCTACGCCCAGCAGTTCCTGTTCGCAATCACATTCAACCAGACCCGTGAGCTGCAGCCGTTGCCTGCCGGTCTGTTCGAATTCATCGGCTATCAGTCGGTGACCTGGAACGAAATGATGGCCGCGGCCTTGGTAGGTGTCCTACCGGTCATGCTCATCTTCCTGTTCCTACAAAAGTACCTCGTCGCCGGTTTGACGGCAGGCGCGGTGAAAGAATGAGTTCAATCAAGGGAGAGAAGACTATGAAACTCGTGAAACTCACATTGGGCGCGGCCCTGCTGTCTGGGGCAGCAAGCGGCGCACTGGCAGCGGACAAAGAACTGCACTTCATCATGTGCGGCGGCGAAGTTCGCGAAGCCGACCAAGCTGTTGTTGATCAGTTTGAAAAAGACCACGAAGGTGTGTCTGTAAACCTCGAGGCGGTTCCTTGGGGCACTTGCCAAGACAAATCTCTGACTCTGGCCGCGGCCGGTGATCCACCCTCCATCGCTTACATGGGTTCCCGTACCCTGCGTCAGCTGGCCAACAACGACCTGATCGTGTCCGCCAACATCGATGCAGACGCGCCTTACCAGCCTGGCGTTCTGGACACTGTGACCATCGAAGGCACCCAGTGGGGCTACCCACACGCTTTCTCCACCAAAGCGCTCTACATCAACTGTGGCATCATCGAAGAGTCCGGTCAGGAATGTGTGGCTCCGGCAACTTGGGATGACATGTACGCAATGGCCAAAGGCGTTGTGGACAACACCGAAGTTGCAGGCGTTGGCCTCTCCGGCAAAGACTTCGACAACACCATGCACCAGTTCCTGAACTACCTGTACTCCAACGGTGGTACTGTGATCGACGGCGCGACCGGCGAGAACAAACTGGACAGCAAAGAGACCCGCGAAACTCTGGAATTCTACGGCAAGCTCGTAGACGTTGCACAGGACGGCCCAACCGCATGGGAGCGCAGCCAGCTGCGTGATCTGTTCAACGACGGCAAGATCGCCATGTATGTGACCGGTCCTTGGGGTCACGGCCAGCACAACGAAGACATCAACCAGCTGGTTGCGCCAATCCCTGCCGGTCCTTCCGGTGAGAGCGGCTCCATCCTGATCACCGACTCCATCGTGGTGTTCAAAGGGTCCGGCCACGAAGATCTGGCCCACGACCTGGCACAGCGCATCACCTCCGGTGACAGCCAGTACGACCTGGACAGCAGCTGGGGTCTGACACCGATCCTGGACTACACCAAGCTGGGCAAAGACGAGCCTTACTACAACGACGGCATCTGGCCAATCTTCACTGCATCGATCTCCACCGGTGGCCCAGAGCCACTCGTAGAAGACTTCAAATCGCTGCAGTCCGTGTTCACCAACATGGTTCAGGGCATCATCCTGAAAGACGACACCGTCGACAACCTGGTGACCATCGCAGCTGAAGAGCTCGACGACGCCCTCTAAGGGTTCCTCCCTGCTCCGGGCGCGCCAAACTGCGCGGCGTGCCCGGGGTGCCTCCACTCACGAAACTTCTCAGACAAACGGACAGACCCATGGCGACGCTCAACCTGAATGCTATCAACAAGTCCTTCGGTTCGGCCAAGGTGTTGCACGACATCAGCCTGGCAATCGAGGACAAAGAATTTGTGGTCTTCGTAGGCCCATCCGGCTGCGGCAAATCTACCCTGCTGCGCATCATTGCCGGCCTCGAAGAATCCACCTCCGGCTCCATTCTGATCGGCGGCGAAGACGTCAGCGACGCAGCCCCAGTGGACCGTGGTATCTCCATGGTGTTCCAATCTTACGCGCTCTACCCGCACCTGAGCGTCTATGAAAACATCGCCTTCCCGCTGCGCGTGCAGAAGATGGAAAAAGGCGAAATGGACGAGCGCGTGAAACGCGCCGCCGACATCCTGCAACTCACCGAAAAACTTGACCTGAAACCGGGCCAGCTCTCCGGTGGTCAGCGCCAGCGTGTCGCCATCGGCCGCTCGATTGTGCGCAACCCAAAGGTCTTCCTGTTTGACGAGCCGCTCTCCAACCTCGACGCAGCCCTGCGTGGCGACATGCGCGTGGAACTGAGCCAACTGCACAACCAACTCGACGCCACCATGGTCTACGTGACCCACGATCAGGTTGAAGCCATGACCATGGCGGACCGCATCGTGGTTCTGAATGGCGGTCAGGTTGAGCAGTTTGGCACGCCGATGGAACTCTATCACCACCCGGCGACCAAGTTCGTTGCGGGCTTCATCGGCCAACCAAACATGAACTTCATTCCGGCCACCGTTCTGGAAACCACCGGCGCTCTGACCGTGGAACTGGAAGGCGGCCACCGCATGTCTCTGCCTGTGGACACCGCTGGCGTTTCCAAAGGCGACACGGTTGAAGTGGGTATCCGCCCAGAGCACGTGACTTTGGCAGAAGACGGCTTGGACATTACCGTAGATGTGCTGGAGCGCCTTGGCGGCGTCTCGATCACCTACGGCACTATTGGCAACGGCACCCGCTTCTGTGCCTCCCTGTCCGGGGACGCACCCATTCAGCAGGGCAAAAACATGCGCCTGTCCGTGGCGCCAGAAGATTGCCACGTGTTCCAATCCAATGGTCAGGTGCTGCGCCGCAAATCCGCGCCAGCTCTGGTGGCATAAGGACCTCCCATGCGCGTTGTCACAGCAGGCATAGGCCTTCGGGCCGGGCATGTGCTCTCCATCCTCAAGGAGGCCATGCCAGAAGTTGAGTTTGTCGGGTTCTATGACCCACAACCCACCCACTTGGAGATGATTGGCACCGAAGTGCCCCAGTTTGACACAATAGAGACAATGTTGGCACAAACCGCGCCGGATCTCTTTTTTGTCGGCTCGCCCAACAGCTTCCATCTGGAGCATATCAAGATCGGCCTCGCTGCCGGCGTGCGCATCTTTACTGAAAAACCTGTGGTCACCACCAAAGAGGAGACCATGGAACTGGCAGCGCTCCTTGCGGAGCATGGCACCGACAGCGTCATGGTCGGTCTGGTGTTGCGGTATTCGCAGCATATGGTCGATCTGCGCCGCGTGCTGGACCAACTGGGGCCCATCACTTCGCTGGAAGCTAACGAGCACATCGCTCCGTATCATGGCGCGTTCTTCATGCGCGACTGGCGTCGCATGGTGCAGTGGTCCGGCGGCTTCATGCTCGAGAAATGCTGTCACGACATCGACATCTACAACATGGTGACAAGATCGCGTCCCTCCCAGGTCGCGAGCTTCGGCGGGCGCAAATCATTTGTTCCGGCGTTTGCGCCCGCCTCAAACACCGAAAACGAAATCATGCACCGCAAGAAAAGCGTCTGGCAGAGCATTGATGACCCGTTCCACTCGGACGGCGACATCATCGACTACCAAACCGCGATTTTGCAGTACGAGAGCGGCGCCTCCCTGTCGTTTCACACTAACCTGAACGTGCCGGATGAGCACCGTCGGTTCTGTGTGATGGGTGCTCTGGGCATGGCCGAAGGTGACTTTGTGCGCGGCTATCTGAAAGCCACTGCACGTGACGGATCGGTGATTGCCGACCACGATTACACCCAGATGGACAGCGCCCGGGCCTCGGCCCACTACGGCGCCGACCACATGATGGTGGACGACATCGTTGCCTTCCTAAGAGGCGAAACCGAGACCCTACCGGTTGGCGTGGTTGACGCGCTGGAGGCAGGCCTTGTCGCGATGGCGCTCGATGAAGCGCGCATCGACGGAAAAATGATCAACATGGCCCCTGTTTGGGCCGAATTCGATAAGTTTGGATTGCGAGAATGACAATGAACAGCACCGTACACGGCGCAATGATGGCCAAAGAGAGCGCAGAGGCAATTGATGTCTTTGCCAAGACTGCTACTCAAGATGTTTCGCTGCCAAACCTGGACGCTGTGAAAGCGATCTACACCATTGCTCGCGGCTCCTCTGACGCAGCCGCCAATATCCTGTCGTATGAGTTCATGCGCGAACTTGGCGTGCCGGTGACCTCTCTGCCACCGTCAATTTTCTCCATCGGCAAAGGTGTGTCTATGGACAACGCCGCCGCGCTGGTGGTGAGCCAGTCGGGCGCGTCTGAAGATCTCGTGCGCAGCGCCAAAGGGGCCGCCTCCCGTGGGGCCAAAGTGCTTGCGCTGACTAACATCCCAGACAGCCCTGTCGAAGCCGCTGCTGATGCCACCATCGCAATTGGTGCAGGCCCAGAAAATGCCGTTCCAGCCACCAAAACCGTGGTGGGTTCTGTGGCCGCCGGGATGGCACTTTTGGCTGGTTTAGAGTCTTCCTACGACGTCAAGCCGTCCGCAGATGCCATCGCCGCTGCGCCTTCCACGCTGCCAGATGCTGCCGCCCTGCGTGCCGCTTTCCTACGCGCGCGCCACTTCTATGTGATTGGCCGTGACACCGGCTTTGGCGCCGCCCACGAAGTTGCGCTGAAGCTCAAAGAGTGCTGCGCCCTGCACGCCGAAGCCTATTCCGCGTCTGAAGTGCTGCACGGCCCGCTGCAACTGGCGACCAACCCCATGATGGTGCTGATCCTCGACACGGGCCAAGCCGACATTCAGGACAGCCTCGATCAAGCCGAAGCGCGCTTCACCGCTGTTGGCTGTGACGTGCATCGCATTCGCGTGACAGACCTGATCGACACGGAAATCAAGCCAGCCGCCGCAGCCGCCTACCTTCTTGCGCTGATCTACCCGGTCATCCTTGAAACCGCGCTCGCAATGGGCTTGAACCCGGACACACCGGAAACTCTGGCGAAAGTGACCCAGACCACATGAGCACGACCTTGGACACCTGGGCCACGTGGCGCGAAATTCACCAGCAGCCCGCCGTTTGGCGGGCCTGGGGCGACGCGCTCGACGTAGCAGACCTGCGCAGCTGGATTGCCGCGCAGAACGCAGACGAAGTATGGTTCTGTGGCGCAGGTACAAGCGCGTATATCGGCGACATCATCGCCGCAGCCGTGCCGGGCACCCGCTCGGTCCCTACCACCGATCTGGTCGCAAACCCGCGAGCGTTCCTGACTGGCAACCGCCCATTGGTGGTTAGCTTTGGCCGCTCCGGCAACTCTGCTGAAAGCCTCGGCACTCTGGATGTTCTGGACGCTTTGGCCCCAGAAGCCCCGCGGTTGCACATCACCTGCAACCCCGACGGCGCGCTCGCAACACGCACATCGCCGGGTCCGTTGAAAGTGATCAACCTGCCCGAAGTCACCCACGACGCGGGCTTTGCCATGACCAGCAGCTTTTCCACGATGCTCCTGACGGCATTGGCGCTATTTGACGAACCTTGCGACGTGCCTGCCCGCTTCAACGCGCTGGCAGATCAGCTCGAAGACTTGTTGCCACAGTTTGGCACCCCGCGCCCCGATCGCGCGGTCTATGTCGGCTCCGGCCCGCTGGCTTTTGCTGCCCGTGAGGCCGCGCTAAAGGTCATGGAACTCACCGCCGGTCAAACCCCTGCGCTTTGGGACAGCTCGCTCGGCTTCCGCCACGGGCCAAAATCCTTTGTGCGTGACGTGACCACGATCACCGTATTCAGCAGCCCGCAGGCGCCAACCAACGCCTATGACACCGACCTAGTAGCCGAGTTGCGTGCGCAGTTCCCGGACGCCCGCGTGACCAACATTGGCCCCGCAGGCGACATCGCCATCGACATGCCCTTTGGCACCGCCTGGGCTGCGCCGCTATGCATCGCGTCTTCGCAAATCGACGGCGTGAAATGGGCTGCGGATCTGGGCCTGAATGTTGACGATCCTTTCACCGGCCAAGGCACGCTCTCGCGCGTGGTCTCCGGTGTGAAACTGCACGGAGTGGGCTGATGACCGTTGCGGGGATCGATCTTGGCGGCACCAAATGTGAGGTCCGCCTGTTTGATGCAGAGTGGAACGAGGTGGCCCGCCATCGCGAGCCAACGCCAAAAATCTATGAAGGTCTCGTGCAAACCGTGGCCAACCAAGTGGCCTGGGCCGAAGCCGAGTCCGGTGAAAAACTGCCGGTTGGCATTGGTGCCGCTGGTCTGGTCAATCCGCAAACCGGCCTGGCCCTGACCGCCAATCTGCCCGCCACGGACAAGCCTCTGCCAACAGACATCAACACTGCTGTCGGCCGTCACATCACCTACGTAAATGACTGTCGCGCACTGGCCTTGTCCGAAGCGGTGTTTGGCGCTGGCAAAGGTCAGAATATCGTCATGTCGCTGATCCTCGGCACCGGTATTGGTGGCGGTATTGTGGTGAATCAGTCTCTACTACAGGGCCCAACCCTGACCGGCGGCGAGTTTGGCCACACCTCCGCTCCAGCGCATATCGTGTCCCGTCACAACTTGCCGATCCGCCGTTGTGGCTGTGGCCGTTTGGGCTGCATCGAGACATACGTCGCAGGCCCCGGCCTAGCCGCCCTGGCGGAAACGCTCACAGGCCAAAAGGTCACGCCACCAGAAATCGCCGCGCGACGCCATGATGACATGGCCGAGGTCTGGGATGTGTGGTGCACCTTGGCCGCAGAGATGATCCACAGCCTTACCCTGACCGCCGATCCCGATGTGATTGTGCTGGGCGGGGGCCTGAGCCAGATCGACGGCGTGATCCAGGATCTCTCTGTTGCCGCACAAAAAGCCCAAATTGGGGATTTCTCCACCGCCCGCCTGACCTTGGCGCAGGGCGGTGACAGCAGCGGCGCCCGCGGGGCCGCGTATGCCGCTTGGCAGGAGGCCAACTCATGACACACGCCCTGCGTTCCATCATTCAGAAAAACCGCGCTGGCACGCCTGTGGCAATCCCATCGGTCTGTTCCGCGCATCCCGACGTTCTGCGCGCCTCCCTGGTGCTGGCCGAACGACTGGACCGCCAGATCGTGATTGAATCCACCTCCAACCAGGTCAATCAGGACGGCGGCTACACCGGCATCACACCCGAAGGTTTCATCCGCTTTGTCTATGACATTGCCGACCGCGCCAATGTTGCCCGCGAGCGCATTATTTTTGGCGGAGACCACCTTGGTCCACAAGCCTGGCGGTCCATGTCTGCGGATGACGCCATGGAGAAAGCCCGCGTTCTGGTCCGCGACTATGTGAAGGCTGGATTTGGCAAGATCCATCTCGATTGTTCCGAAGGTTGCGCTGGCGAAGCGGCGCAGCTGACAGACGATCAAACCGCCGAGCGCTCCGCTGATCTTGCCCGTATTTGCGCCGAGGAAAGCGACGATCTGCTGTTTGTGGTGGGTACAGAAGTGCCGCCCCCCGGCGGTGCTCGTGCCGATGAAGATGGCGACATTCCCCCCACCAACGCGCAAGACGCCGCCGCCACACTCAAGGCCCACATCGACACCTTTGGGGACCTGGCGTCCTCCATTGGCGGCCTCGTGGTGCAACCCGGTGTCGAGTTTGGCCCCACAGACGTGCACCACCTGCCGCTCAACCGCGATCCCGGCTTCCTCGCCGCCATCGCCGATCACCCAACTGTATGCCTGGAAGCACACTCCACCGACTATCAACGCCCACTCACCTATGTGCGCCTTGCGGAACTTGGCTTTGCCTTCCAGAAGGTGGGCCCAGCGCTGACCTTTGCTTATCGGCAGGCAGTTTATGCGCTGGATGCGCTGCGCCAACCCTCCGGTGCGCTGCGCGCCACGATGGAAGAGTTGATGTTGAGTGATCCAAAGTATTGGCAAGGGCATTACCACGGTGATGCAGATAGCCTGCATCGCCAGCGCCACATCGGTCTTGCGGACCGCATCCGCTACTACTGGCCACAGCCCAAGGCGCAAGCCGCGGTGCAGCAGCTCCTCTCGGACACCCCTGACACCCTGTCAGAGGCCGAAGTCCGCGCCGCCTTTGGCACCACCACGCTGGAACGTGCCGAACAATTGTCTGGTTCTCACGCCCAACGCCTGATCGATGCGCAAATCGAACTGGCACTGGAACCCTATTTCTTTGAGGTATCCCCATGACCGATCGTTGGATCGCCCCGGACCGTCTGTTTGACGGTCACAGCATTCAGACTGGCGTCGCAGTGCACGTCAAAGACGGTCAGATCACAGATATCGGACCTGCCCCGGCGGATGCCCTCAAAGTGTCCGGCCTGATGACACCCGGCTATGTCGATTTGCAAGTCAACGGCGGTGGCGGCGTGTTTCTTAATGAAACCCCCACACGCGACGGCATTGCCACCATCGCGGAGGCGCACCGTCGCTTCGGTACCGTGGCGCTCCTGCCTACGGTGATCACCGACAGTGCCGACGTGCTGGACAACGCCGCCAACGCAGCCATCGCCGCGCAGGGCCTGCCGGGCGTGATGGGCCTGCACATCGAAGGCCCTCATATCTCCAAAGAGCGCCGTGGCACCCATGATGCGGGCTACGTGCGTCCGTTTGACGACCGCACCATGGCCGTGGTGACTCACCTGCGCGACATCAACATTCCGGTGCTGATCACCCTAGCGCCAGAGGTCACCCCTCTGAAAACCATCGCCAAGCTGGCAGACACCGGCGCCGTGGTCTCCATTGGTCACACCAACGCCACCGCCGCACAGATCAACGAAGCCATCGAGGCAGGCGCCACTTGCGCCACCCACCTGTTCAACGCCATGTCCCCAATGACCAGCCGCGAACCCGGTGCGGTAGGTGCTGTAATCAATTCAAATATCTATTCCGGCATCATCTGTGACGGCCACCACGTAGCGGATAGCATGGTGGGTCTGGCCGTGCGCGCCCGCCCAGAAAACGATCGCATGATCCTTGTGTCGGATTCCATGGCCACCGTCGGTGGACCGGATCACTTTGACCTCTACGGCCATCGCGTGATGCTGAAGAACGGGCGCCTGATCAACAAGGAAGGCAGTCTTGCTGGCGCACATGTGACGCAAGCCGAGGGCGTTCAGCGCCTGATCCACAAGGTCGGCCTGTCCGAGGAAACCGCGCTACGTATGGCCATCTCCAACCCAGCGTCCTGCATTGGTCTGCCGGACGTCGGAAAGCTAGAAAACCGCCGCACTGATGATGTGCTCCTGCTTGGCGACGATCACGCTGTTCAGGCCACTTTGACCGAAGCACTTGAGGCCCAAAAAACCGCAAATGCCGCGGAATAGTCTCTCATTTGAGGTCTGCATCGACACCGCCGCCGGGTTTAACGCCTGCGACGGTGTCGTGGACCGCATCGAACTGTGCAGCGCCCTGGACGTGGGCGGTCTAACCCCATGCCCCGGCCTGATCGCCGCCGCACAGGACAGCGCCATTCCCTCCCACGTCATGATCCGACCGCGCGCCGGGGACTTCTGCTATGACGCGGCTGACCAGAAAGCCATGCGCGCCTCTATCGAGGCCGTGAAGCAGGCAGGTCTGGCAGGCGTTGTGATTGGCGCGTCCAAAGGCGATCACTTGGACCTCGCCACCCTTCGCGACCTCGTTTCCGCCGCAGAAGGGCTTGAGGTAACTTTGCATCGGGTGATCGACCTGCTGTCAGATCCCTTGGCAGCCATGGAACAGGCGATTGAGCTTGGGATTCACCGCATCCTCACGTCCGGTGGCGCGCCCCGCGCTGTGGATGGCCAGGCCACTCTGCGCGCCATGCAACAGGCCGCAAAAGGCCGGATCGAGATCATGGTCGGCAGCGGCGTATCCGTCTCTAATTTGGCTGAACTTGCGCAAAATACCGGCATCACATCGTTCCACGCCTCCTGCGGCACCGCCATTCCTGTGGCCGCGCACCTGCATCACTTCGGCTTTGCCAAAACGCAGAAGATCACCGACCGTGACACGGTTGTGGCCTTCCGCAAAACGCTCGACAGCCTCTCTGCCTGATCAGTACCGCAGCGCCTCTGCCAAGGCGTGGTAAGATTGCTTCGGCGTGCGCTCAAACGTGTCAAAATCAACGTGGATCAGGCCAAAACGCTTTTCATAGCCCAGCGCCCATTCGTAATTGTCCATCAAGGACCACACGTAGTAGCCCGCCAAAGGCACACCTGCGTCAATCGCATCGTTCGCCGCCGCCAAATGGCTGTTGAGATAGGAAATCCGGTGCGGGTCCGCGACCACGCCATCCGCAATCTCATCCGGCGCCGACATGCCATTTTCGGTCACATAAATTGGCAAACTGCCGGTGTACTCCTGCGCCATGCGCACCAAAAACGCCCGCAACGCATCGGGATAGATCTCCCACCCCATCGAGGTTTTTGGCAAATCGCCCACGCTCTGCCGGTACCGCGGCCAGGGCGCCTCTGCATCATCATGCATCAGCGTGCGCGTGTAATAATTGAGACCGCTCCAATCCACCGGCGTGCTGATCACAGGGAAATCATCCTGCCAGCCAGTTGGCAAATGCGGCTCCAGCCCCTCCAAGGCCAACTCAGGGTATTCCCCATTAAAAATCCCACCGAGGAAAAACCGATTGTAAATCGCATCATAGCGCGCAGCGGCGGCCACATCTTCAGGCGCATCACTCGCCGGCGTCGCCCATTCAAAGTTACACACTGCACCGAGATTTTTCATGCCCAGACCACGCATCCTCTGGATCGCCGTGCCATGCGCCAACATGATGTGGTGCATCGCCCGCGCCGTGGCGCGAATGTCGCGCAAACCCGGCGCATGGGCCCCAACAAAATGGCTTAACCAACCCACACACCAGGGCTCGTTGATCGGCGCGACCGACCAAACGCGGTCCCCAATCCGTCCCATCACCACATCCGTGAAATCACCAAACCACTGCGCCACATCGCGGTTGCGCCAGCCGCCCAGATCAGCCAACGCAGAAGGCATCTCCCAGTGATACAAAGTCGCCGCTGGTTTGATCCCGCGCTCCAACAGCCCGTCCACCAACCGGTCATAGAAATCGAGCCCCGCCTCATTGACCGCGCCACGACCCTCGGGCAGTACCCGCGCCCAGCTGGTGGAAAACCGATAGGCATCCACGCCAAGACCAGCAATCAGGTCGAGATCTTCCTCAAGCCGGTTATAATGGTCACAGCCCAGCGCGCCGTTTTCAGCCCGCACCACATTGCCTGGCGTAGCAGCAAAATCATCCCAATGCGTGCGTCCTGCGCCGCCAAACTGGTGGCCCTCAATCTGATAGCTCGACGTGGCCACGCCAAACTGAAACCCATCGGGAAAATCGGAGCGTTTATGCTGCATCAGTCTCTACTTTTCTTGTGCTAAGGCTTGCCGCAACGCAGGCGCCTGCCCAGTCGAACGCCCTACGGTCAGAACCGCTTCCAGCATCTCCTGGTGCACCGGCGCGCCTGGGGTTGCGATCTTATTGATCAAAGCCTGCGCCACATGCCGACCGGCTTGCCGAACGGATGAGCGTACAGCTGTAAACGCGGGTTCATCACCGTCGTTGCTGAAGTAGCTCAGCGCGTCATCGTGGATCACCACAGACACGTCTTTGCCCATCTCCAATCCCGCATCGGAAATCGCACGCCGCACCCCTATGGCCGGAATAATCGAAGAGGCAACAAATGCGGTGGGAGGGTTGTCCCTCGCCAGCAGTTTGCGTGCGGTTTCAAAACCGAAGTTCTCAGTCATTTCCTCGTGGAACATCAGCGCCGGATCAACCTGCACCCCACGCGCTTCGAGCGCCGCGAGGTAGCCCGCGCCACGGCGCGTGGCAAAATCCATGTCCGCCAAACCGTTCAGCAGCGCAATCCGCCGATGCCCGAGATCCAGCAGGAACTCTGTCACCCGCTGAAACGCGCGAGTGTTGTTCACATCCACCCAGCTGTAATCAGCGTCAATTTCAGTGGACCGACCATGCACCACAAACGGCACACCCAACTCCCGCAATAGGGCAATCCGGCTGTCGTTCACTTTGGGGCCATGCACGATAATTCCATCCACCGCGCCGCGCGACACCAGCTTGCGATAACTCGCCTCCTCAGAGTCGTCATCGACGACCGACAGCAACAGGTCAAAACCGTTGTCCGAGTAGATCTCTCCTGCACCCGCGATGAAATCCGCAAAAATCGGGTTCACCATCTCGTGCTTCTTGGACACCGGCAAAACATGCCCAATGGTCATGGCCTTTCCGGTTGCCAGCGTTTTGGCCCGCGTGTTTGGCGCGTAATTATGCGCCCGCGCCGCTTCCATCACTTTCTGCCGGGTTGATTCGCGCACTTCCGGATAGCCATTGAGCGCCCGACTCACCGTTGTCTGGGACAATCCCAGCAAGTCCGAAAGCTCTTTTAGGTTCATTGACTTCTTTTTCATTTATCAAAGCGCTTTGATTAATGAGTCGTACTTTTCTTTTGTTTTTGCACGATCTGCGCAGCGCCCCTCCCGTTTTTCCTAATAAATCATAAGCATCACGGTGACAAGCAGGCCGTTTTCTTCGCCGTTGCAATTTTCAAAGCGCTTTGGTAAATTGGTTTCCAGTTCATGAAACTGGGAGGAACTCTCATGAAACCGACTCTTTACGCAGGCGCAGCCGTTCTGGCTCTGACCGCCGGCTCCGCGATGGCCGACGGCCATCTGAAATTTGCGCCCGGCGAAGGCGCCTTCAGCTGGGACAGCTACACCGCATGGGCGGAAAACGCGCCGGACCTGTCCGGCCAAACCGTGACTGTGGCTGGCCCTTGGTTGCAGCCAGAAGATGACGTCTTCCGCTCCGTGCTGGCGTACTTCACCCACGCCACCGGCGCCGAAGCGATCTACACCGGCTCCGACAGCTTTGAGCAGCAAATCGTGATCGACGCCGAAGCCGGCGCCGCGCCAAACATCGCAGTGTTCCCGCAACCTGGCCTGGCCTCTGACCTCGCCGCGCGCGGCCTGCTGCACCCGCTGCCAGCCTCCATGGGTCCCTGGACCGTGGACAACTACGGCGCGGGCCAAAGCTGGGTTGATCTGGGCACCTACGCCGACAAAATGGGCGCCGATCAGCACTACGGTTTCTTCTACAACGTCAACGTGAAGTCCCTCGTTTGGTACGTGCCGGAAAACTTCGAAGACGCGGGCTATGAAGTGCCTGAGTCCATGGAAGACCTGCGCGCCCTGACCGAGCAAATCGTGGCAGACGGTGAGACTCCATGGTGTGTAGGTCTGGGATCCGGTGCAGCCACCGGTTGGCCCGCCACCGACTGGGTTGAAGACATCATGCTGCGCACCCAGCCAGCAGACGTTTACGACGACTGGACCACCAACAAAATCGCCTTCAACGACGAGCGTGTTGTGGCTGCGATTGAAGAGTTCGGTTGGTTTGTCGGCGATGACGCCAAAGTCTCCGGCGGCGCTGGTGCGGTGGCCACCACAGACTTCCGCGACAGCCCAAAAGGCATGTTTAACTCTCCTCTGGAATGCTACATGCACCGCCAGGCATCTTTTGTGCCAGCGTTCTTCCCAGAAGGCATCGAGTTTGGTGAAGACGTAGATTTCTTCTACTTCCCATCCTACGAAGGCAAAGACCTCGGCAACCCGGTTCTGGGTGGCGGCACATTGATGGCGATCACCGATCCATCTGATGCCACCTCCGCACTGATGGAATTCTTCCAGCTGCCAGTGGCCCACGAAGTCTTCGCGGCACAGTCCGGCTTCCTGACACCCCACAAAGGTGTGAACCCAGAGACCTACCTGAACGACGCGCTGCGTGGTCAGGCGGACATTCTGGTGAACGCCACCACTTTCCGGTTTGACGGTTCCGACCTGATGCCAGGTGGTGTGGGCGCGGGCTCCTTCTGGACCGGCATGGTCGACTTCACCAGCGGCAAAGACGCCGCCACCGTGGCGCAGGAAATCCAGGATAGCTGGGACGCGCTGAAGTAACCCTTCACACACAACAATAAACTGCCCCCTCGCGCACACCGCGCGGGGGAGCCCACTAAAACCTCGGGGGGAGCGCGTCATGTCACCAGCAGTGCTGGGTCTTGTGACCATCGTCGTCGGAGTTGGCGGATGCCTCGGGTATTTCTACCTCTCCAACCTATTTCTGGACAAAGTTCTGTTTCCGGCACGCGGCCCCAACGCAGGGCGCAACATCAACCGTGCCAATATGGTCCGTCCCTGGCTCTTCCTTGGCCCCGCGATTGTCGCCCTAGGCCTCTATCTCGGCTACCCGGTGTTTGAGACCCTACGCCTGTCCCTGACCGACCGTAGCCAAGACGACGCTTTTGTCGGCCTCGCCAACTACCAACAGATGTTTGCCGAACCCAAGTTCTGGGAAGCCATGCGCAACAACATGCTCTGGCTGATTGTGGTCCCTGCCGCTTCCACCGCTTTTGGCCTTTTGGCGGCCCAGCTGACCGACCGCATCAAATGGGGATCCATTGCCAAATCCCTTATCTTCATGCCGATGGCGATTTCTTTTGTGGGCGCCTCCGTGATCTTCAAATTGGTCTACGACGCCCGCCCAGCTGGCAATGAGCAGATCGGCATCTTGAATGCCGTATGGATGCAATTTGATGGCGGCTTTGGGTCCATCCTGTTCCTGAAGGTCGCCCCTGTCCTGATCCTCGCCGCCTTTGCCGCGATCGTGGCTTATGTCGGCTGGCTGCTGCTCCGCCCGATTTTGGACGGTAAGGACAGCCTCATCCTGAAAGCCCTGCGCGCCATTTCCGGCTTGGTTAATCTCTATATTGCCGTGATCGCGCTGCGAAATATCTTCGACATCATCGGCATGGACTTCCCTTACGGCCAACCCCAGACTTGGCTGACCCTGCCGTTCTACAACAACTTCTTCCTGATGGTGGTGCTGATCTGGATTCAAACCGGCTTCGCCATGGTGATCCTCTCCGCCGCCCTGCGCGGCATCCCGGAGGAAACCGTCGAGGCCGCCATTGTCGATGGTGCCAACCCGTTCCAGATCTTTTTCAAGATCAAGGTGCCACAGATCATGCCCACCATTGTGGTGGTCTGGACCACCATCACGCTGGTTGTGCTCAAGGTCTTTGACATCGTCTTCGCGATGACCAACGGCCAGTGGGAAACCCAGGTTCTGGCCAACTACATGTACGACAAACTGTTCCGCGCAAATGACTGGGGCATCGGCTCCGCCAGCGCCATCATCATCATGCTGCTCGTCTCCCCGATCCTGATCTGGAACGTGGTGCAGGCCCGCAAAGAAATGCGCTGAGGAGAGAGATCATGGACAATATCGCAGGACGCAAATCCGGTCTTTCCTGGGCAGTGAACCTCTCCGTTGTGTTGTTGGTCGCGCTTTGGCTGTTCCCCACCGTGGGCCTATTGGTGTCGTCTTTCCGCACCGCCGATCAAATTGCAGCCTCCGGTTGGTGGAAGGCCCTGTTCCCGTCTGAACAGGTGGTGCAGCTACGCACCGGAGGTCCTGAGGCCGCCACGCAGGAAGGTGACCTTTGGGTGGTTGAGGGCAATCTGCTGGAAGAGGCAGAAGAAGGCCCCGAACCCGGCACGGAAATCACCCGCTTTGGCGTCTCCTCCAAAGCCGTAGACGCCTACGCCGTGGGCGAGGTGGCCAGCTTCACCAAAGACACCAAGACCTTCACCATGGACGCGGAAGGCAACTACCGCTTCACCTCCACAAAGGAGCTGAAAAAGCGCGGTCAGCGCGTGTTCATCACCGCCACCCTGCCGCCTGAGTTCACGCTGGCCAACTATGATCAGGTGCTCCTGTCCGGCAACAGCAACGACAGCATGACCAAAGCGTTTCTCAACACTTTGACAGTCACTATTCCAGCCACAATCATCCCAATTGTGATTGCCGCCTTCGCCGCCTACGCGCTGGCATGGATGGAGTTCCCGGGCCGTGCCTTGCTGATTGCAGCCGTGGTGGGACTGCTCGTCGTGCCACTACAATTGGCGCTGATCCCTCTGTTGAAACTGCACCTCAACATCGGCATCGGCAAAGGCTACCTCGGCGTCTGGCTGGCCCACACCGGCTTTGGCCTGCCGCTTGCGATCTACCTGCTGCGCAACTACATGTCCGGCCTGCCCCGCGACATCATCGAAAACGCCAAGGTCGACGGCGCCACCGACTTCCAGATCTTCACAAAGATCATTCTGCCGCTGTCCTTCCCGGCACTGGCGTCCTTTGCCATCTTCCAGTTCTTGTGGACCTGGAATGACCTGCTGGTCGCCAAAGTGTTCCTGATCGACAGCACGGGCAACACCACGGTGATGACCAACCAGATTGTCGAACTGCTCGGCACCCGAGGCGGCAATTGGGAAATCCTTGCGACAGCCGCTTTCGTCTCCATCTCGGTACCTCTGCTCGTGTTTTTTGCGATGCAACGCTACCTGGTGCGCGGCCTTCTGGCCGGCTCCGTCAAGTAAAAACAGACACTAACATGGCCCCAAACGGGCCTCACTATCGGACATAACCATGACTTATCAGGACCCGACTATGACCAATGATTCCGCACTCATCACAGACCCCGATTGGTGGCGTGGTGCGGTGATCTATCAGATCTACCCGCGCTCCTACCAAGACAGCACCGGCGACGGCATTGGCGACCTCGCCGGCATCATCCAACGCCTGCCGCATGTGGCTTCGCTTGGCGTGGACGCCATCTGGCTTTCGCCCTTCTTCACATCCCCGATGTTGGATTTCGGCTATGACGTGTCTGATTACCGCGATGTCGACCCAATGTTTGGCACGCTGGCGGACTTTGACCAGTTGATCGCAAAGGCCCACGAACTCGGCATCAAAATCATCATCGACTTGGTTCTGTCCCACACTTCTGACCAACACCCCTGGTTTGTCGAAAGCCGCGCGGACCGCACCAATGCCAAAGCAGACTGGTTTGTCTGGGCGGACCCGAAACTGGACGGCACTCCTCCCAACAACTGGCTTTCCATCTTTGGCGGCCCGGCCTGGCAATGGGACACCTCCCGCCAGCAATACTACCTGCACAACTTCCTCGCGGAACAGCCGGACCTGAACTTCCACAATGCCGAAGTCCGCCAGGAACTTCTCGATGTGGCCCGCTTCTGGCTGGACCGCGGCGTCGACGGCTTCCGCCTGGACACCGTGAACTTCTACTACTGTGATGCCCAACTGCGCGACAACCCGGCCCTGCCAGTCGAGGAGCGCAACGACAACATCGCGCCTGCAGTGAACCCCTACAACCATCAGGAACATCTCTACGATAAGAACCAGCCGGAAAATCTCGGCTTCCTGCAAGACCTGCGCAGCCTGCTGAACGAATATGACGCCATCACGACCGTGGGCGAAGTGGGCGACAGCCAGCGCGGCAGCGAAATTCAGGCAATATACACCGGCGGCGGCGACAAGCTGCACATGGCCTATGACTTTGCCCTTCTGTGTCAGGCCCACCCCACCGGCACCCGCGTAGCGGAGATCATGCAAACCGCAGAAAGCTTTGGCAGTGACAGCTGGGGCTGCTGGGCCTTCTCCAACCACGACGTGGAACGCCACGGCTCCCGCTGGAACCTGTCTGACGCCGCCCAGCGCACCTATGCCGCATTGCTGATGTCCCTGCGCGGCTCTGTTTGCATCTATCAGGGGGAAGAGCTTGGCCTGTCCGAGGCCGATGTGGCCTTTGAAGACCTGCAAGACCCTTACGGCATCCGCTTCTGGCCCAAGTTCAAAGGCCGCGACGGGTGTCGCACCCCAATGGTGTGGAAATCGGACAACCAAAACGGCGGTTTCTCGGACGGCAAGCCTTGGCTGCCGGTCAGCGCCGAACACCTCTCCAAATCTGTTGAGGCACAAGAAGGCACCGCTGGCTCCATGCTGACCTTCTACCGCGACCTGATTTCCTTCCGCAAAACGCAGTTGCCGCTGCTGAAAGGCATCTACGAGCTGCTACATGCGGACGAGACCCATATCCGCTTTGTGCGCGAACATGACGGCAAATCCGTACTCTGCGCCTTCAACCTCTCGGACGAAGAGCAAACCTTCGACCTGCCCACCGGCGACTGGACCATCGACACCAATGCGCCTTTCACCCTGAGCCAAGATGGCGCAAAGGTGACCTTGCCCGCGTGGCAAGCCGCCTTTGCCAGAGGAGACAAAGGAAATGGCTGATCTCATTCTCAAAGACGTCGCAAAGTCCTACGGCCCGGTGAATGTCCTCGCCAACATCGATCTGGAGATCGAAAAGGGCGAGTTGGTGGTCTTTGTCGGTCCCTCCGGCTGTGGCAAATCCACCCTCCTGCGCATGATTGCGGGGCTGGAGCACATCACCTCCGGCACGCTGGAAATCGACGGCACGTTGGTCAACGATGTGCCGCCGAGCGAGCGCGGCATTGCCATGGTGTTCCAATCCTACGCGCTTTATCCGCATCTTACCGTGCGCGAAAACATGTCCTTTGCCCTCAAAATTGCCAAGATGAGCGTGACAGAGATCAACGAGCGCGTGGAGAAAGCCGCCAAAACGCTTCAACTGCACAACCTGCTTGATCGCCTGCCCAAGGAGCTCTCCGGGGGCCAGCGTCAACGGGTGGCCATTGGCCGCTCCATTGTGCGCGACCCAAAGGTCTATCTGTTTGACGAGCCGCTCTCCAACCTCGACGCCGCGCTGCGCGTCGCGACACGTATCGAGATTGCCCAACTCAAAGAGTCCATGCCTGACAGCACCATGGTCTATGTGACCCACGATCAGGTCGAGGCGATGACACTCGCAACCCGCATTGTGGTGCTGGCTGGCGGCGGCATTGCACAGGTCGGCACACCGCTGGAGCTTTATGAGCGGCCTGAAAACGAATTTGTTGCACAATTCATCGGCTCTCCCGCCATGAACCTCCTCCCCGGCAAGATCACCGGCACCGGCGCGACCACCACAATCGCGCTGGATGCTGGGGGCACGGCGTCCTCCTCCGTGCCTTCCTTGCCGGAGGACATGGGGCGCCAAGTCAACATCGGCGTGCGGCCCGAAGACCTGATCACCACCGAGGGAGATGCGATCTACACCGGCACCGTGAACATCACCGAAGCCCTGGGCGAAGTGACCCTGCTCTACTTCGAGCCTCAGGGCGGCGCAGAACCGGTGATTGGCAAGCTGCAAGGCATCCACCGCGACCTGAAAGGTAAACAGGTCTCGCTGACAGCCGATCCCGCCAAAGTGCATGTGTTTGCCGACACGCAGTCGCTGCTCTACCGAGATCGCCCGATCAAACACATCGAAAAGAACGCACACTAAGGCACAATTTCCCGAAAAACGGGAAATTGGTGTTACCCCGGCAAATATCTGGCGTGAAAAGACTTTTCGCGGCAATCTTTGGTCATGGTGCACTGCGAAGTCGAATCATGTGGTTTTTTTCTGGCGCTTTGGGCAGCGCCGGAAAGCCTTTTTACAAAAATTCGTAGGCAATTTACCGCATATTTGCAGATTTCCGCCCGATCGAGGCATTCATTAAGCGATGGTTTAGACTTTCCTAATACCGCCATTAGGAGGTCGTAAATCATTCCGGATGCCCATGTTTAGAAGGAACATACTCTGCTTTGTCTTCAGCCTGACCTGGCTGACCGCCTCTTGGGCGCAAGCAGAGACTCTCAATCTGGGAACGCTCAACGAAGGCATCCGCGGTCAGATGCGGATTTACGAACCGCTCCTCACCTATCTCGAAGACGAACTTGAGGAGTATGGCATCTCCGAAGTCCGCCTTGTGGTGCACCCCAGCACCCAGCTCATGGCCGAGGCAATTTCGCGCAGAGAAGTGGACATCTTCATCGACAGCCCTCTGGTGGTCGCCAAAGTGGCCCAGCTCTCCGGCGGCGTGCCCTTCCTGCGGCACTGGAAAGACGGGCAGGCCAGTTATTATTCGGTGATCTTCACCCATGTGGGCAGCGGCATCACCTCTCTGGAAGACCTGGCAGGCCGGCGCATCGCTCTGGAAGACTACGATTCTTCGTCCGGCTTTATCCTTCCCGCGCACATGCTGCTACGTGAAGGGCTGCGCCTCAAAAAACTTCGCGCCCCCGGCGCCCCGCACACCAGTGACGAGGTTGGCTACTTCCTGACCTACAACGACAAGAACACCATGTTCTCCGTCGCCTCCGGCCGCGCCGACGCTGGCGCCACCAACCAGAAAAACTACCTTGATCTCATGGAAGCGCGCCCGGACGAGTTCCGCGTGATTGCCATCTCAGACAAATTCCCGCGCAGCGTTCTGATGCACCGCCCCGGCCTGTCCGAAGAGCTTCTGAAAGAACTGCGCTACACCCTCAAGGCCATGAACAAAGCCGAAGACGGCCGAGCGGTTCTCAAAAGCTTTCAAAACAGTGCGGGATTTGATGAATTTGCTGCGGGATCAAAACGCACTTTTACACCTATATTCGAGATTCTACAGGATCTCGAAGACGCGGGAATTAACTGACCATGGCCGCAGCTGACGACAAAACCAACAGCCGCATGTCCAAAATGCGCAAGTCCCTGACCTATGGTCTTGGGCGGCGGATGACCTTGTACTTCGGGTTAATGATCGGGGCCTTTGTCTCGACCCTGATCTATCTGAACACCATCACACAGCTGGAACTGGTGCACACCCGCTTCTCGGAGCGCTCGGACTCGCTTGGCATTCTGATTCAGGAAGTCACGCTGCCTTACCTGTTTGAGGGCCGCCCTGCCGAACTCGACATCATCTACCAGGAACTGATGCGCCAGCCCGACATCCTGTCCTTGCGCTTCATCGACCCCGAAGGCTTCCTGCTGGTGAACGGTTCGTCCGAAGGCAACGCGCTGTTTCTTGGCCGCGTCGAAGACCCGCTGGTCACAGAAGCCGTCGCCTCCGAAACCACTCATATCCGCAACTTAGAGGGTCGCATTCAAGTCGCGGTTCCTGCGATCTATGGCAATGTGAACTACGGCACCATCCGTTTTGATCTGGACGGCACCGCCGCCAACCGCGAGGTCAATCTGGTGCTGCGCCGCAACCTGATGTTTGGCGTGTTTTTCACCCTCACCGGCATCCTGCTGTCGATCTGGATCTCGCGCCGTCTGACCGAACCGCTGGCCCGCCTCAACAGCGCCACCGAACGCGCCGCCAAAGGCAACCTGAACCAATCCATCGTGATCCGCACCAACGACGAGGTCGAAAGCCTCGCCGACAGCTTCAACCTGATGCTGGGCAACCTGCGCGCCTGGGTGAAATCCCTGGAAGACACGCAAACCAAACTCGAGATTTCCTCCGACGATCTGAACGCCAAAAACGCAGAGCTTCAGGTGGTCGCAGAACAGGCCAAAACCGCCGAACGGGCCAAATCGCAATTCCTGGCCCGCATGAGCCACGAAATCCGCACCCCGATGAATGGCGTGTTGGGCATGACGGAGCTGTTGTCAGACACCGACCTGACCGCCAACCAACTGGGCCTGGTGGATTCCATCCACACCTCCGGC
The DNA here is from genome assembly GCF_047124445.1 of Shimia sp. MIT1388. Lineage (GTDB taxonomy): Bacteria > Pseudomonadota > Alphaproteobacteria > Rhodobacterales > Rhodobacteraceae > Shimia. Next base: position 3,058,488 of record NZ_CP138921.1, read on the forward strand.
ACCACCCTGCTCAACATCATCAACGACATTCTGGACTTCTCTAAAATCGACAGCGGTCACATGACCCTGCGCGACGAGCCTTACCGCCCTCTGGAGCTGGTGGAGAACACCGCCCAGATGCTGTCCTATCAGGCCGGCCAGGCAGGTGTAGACCTCATCACCCGTGTGGAACCGGACCTACCCAAATCGCTGCTTGGCGATGAATCCCGCCTCAAGCAGGTCATCATCAACCTTGTTGGCAACGCCCTAAAGTTCACCGACGAAGGCTACGTGCTGATCAATGCCACCCTCAAGGACGAGAACGGCAAGCCCTTTATGCAAGTCGATGTCTGTGACACCGGCTGCGGCATTCCCGAAGAAAAGCTGGCCACGGTCTTTGACCAGTTCACGCAAGTGGATGGCTCCTACAGCCGCAAGCATCAGGGCACAGGTCTGGGGCTGGCCATCGCCAAAGGCTTTGTGGAGCTTATGGGCGGTCGCATCTGGGTGAAATCCACTGTCGGCACCGGCACGACCTTCACCTTCAACGTGCCACTGGTGCAACCAGACACACCGCTGCCGGCTCTCACTATCGACAGCGCCAACCTCAACGACATGAAAGTTCTTGTGCTGCAATCGGAACCAACAGCGCTGTTTGTGATGAATGAAGTGATGTCATCCTGGAACGGTCAGGTGGCCACTTTTGAATCCGCAAAAGAGGCACTGGAAAGCCTGCATGAAGCAGCAACCAACGGCGTGCCATATGATGTCGTGCTGACGGAAATGGGACTCCCGGACATGGACCGTGAGGATTTGTTCCGCTCCATCCATCAAATCCTTGGGGATGCGCACACACGCGTGGTTGCGCTGCGCCCGATGGACGATGCCATCCATCAAAACGGGTCCGAACACAGTTTTACAGACTGCGAAGTGATCAAGCCGGTTCAAACTGCAAAACTTCTCGAGGCGCTGACCAAGCCACAAAAGGCACAAACCCGCCGGAAAGCGGACCAGGAAACGCAGGACACCCTGCCATCCAACGGCACCTCGCAGAAACGCGTTGCCACAGAACTCACCGAGCCGGTCTCCGACAAGACCATTTTGATCGTGGACGACAACAAGACCAATCGGAAGCTGATTGAAATTTTCCTCAACCGGTTGGGGGTTACGCACCACTCGGCCAGCGACGGCGAACAGGCGGTCGAATGCTATCGCGACGTCCACCCGGATCTGGTGCTGATGGACGTCTCCATGCCGGTGATGAACGGTCTGGACGCCACCCGTGAAATCCGCCGCCTCGAAGGGGCCAACGGTGATTTTCGTTCCCATATCATTGGACTCACCGCCCATTCCGCGCCGGAAGACCGCGCCGCCTGTCTGGACAGCGGCATGAACGCCCATATGGCCAAGCCGATCAAACTCGCTCAACTCAAAGCTGTGATCTCACAACTCTGATTGCAAAGCTGCGCGGCCCTTGGCAACACTGTCCCCAAGACGATTGAGGGGACAGAAACATGCCGCGAAATGTGGTGGTGATCGGAGCAGGCATCGTGGGCGCATCCACCGCGTTGTGGTTGCGCCGCGCAGGGCACAATGTCACCCTTCTGGACAAGAACACCCCCGGCATGGGCGCCTCCTTTGGCAACGCCTGCCTGTTGGCGAGCTGCGCCGTGGTGCCCAACGCCACGCCGGGCCTTTTGACCAAGGCCCCCGGCTACCTCCTGAACCCCAACTTCCCGCTGTTTCTGAAATGGGCCAACCTGCCACGTCTCACCCCGTGGTTCCTGAAATACCTCGGCTTCGCCAATGACACAGATGCCCGTCGGTTTACCCATGTGCTGGCAGATCTGATTGGTGACAGCGTGGATCAACACAAGGCGCTCGCCAAAGGCACCGCCGCCGAAAGTTTCATTGCCGACACGGATTACCTCTACGCCTACAAAGACCGCGCCGCCTTTGAGGCCGACGCGTACACCTGGAACCTGCGCGCCAGCGTCGGCTTTGTCCCAGACATCATCGAAGGCCGCGCCGTGCAGGAACTGGAGCCCATTCTGGACGCCCAAACCTCCTTCCTCGCGGTGAACAAAGACCACGGCTACATCCTCAACCCCGCGGGCTATGTGCAGGCTTTGGTGGACACATTCACCGGCATGGGCGGGTGTTTTGTGCAAGCCGAGGTGCGTGACTTTGATCTCTCCGGCGGGCAGGTCACCGCCGTGATGACCGATCAGGGCCAGTTTGACTGTGACCGCGCCGTGCTTTCCTCCGGCATCTGGTCCAAGCCCTTGATGCGCAAACTGGGCTTTACCGTCCCGCTGGAAACCGAACGCGGCTATCACATCACCTTCAAAGAGCCGTCGATCCGCCCCAACCACCCGATGATGATTGCCTCCGCCAAATTTGTCGCCACACCGATGCAGCACGGCCTGCGCTGCGCCGGCATTGTGGAGTTTGGCGACCTGTCGGAGAAGAAATCCAAAGCCCCGCTGGCCCTGTTGCGTCGCCGCGTGGCTGAAGTCTTCCCGACAATGACCTCCGAGAGCGACGAAGAATGGCTTGGCTTCCGCCCGTCCCTTCCAGACAGCCTGCCGATGGTGGGTGAGATTGGCCAAAGCGGTGTCTACGCTGCCTTTGGCCACCAACACGTGGGCCTCACCGGCGGCGCCAAAACTGGACGGCTGGTGGCCGATCTGATTTCCGACACGCCGCCTAACATCGATCTCTCACCGGTGAGCCCAATGCGGTTTTCCTGACGCCCAAACCAAAACAACGCCGCCCAAAGGCGACGCTGCTTCGATGTCTCTCAAGCTTAAGCCTTAAGCAGACTTAAGCTCTTCTTTCGGAGTTTCCTCAGCCTCCGCAGGGGCCTCCGTGGCCTCACCTTCGACCACATCAGCCTCTTCCGCGTCCTCAGCCTCCGCCTCGGAATGATCCTCCAACGCGCCGATGATCAGCGGCAACATCGCCGCGCCGGTTTCGCTCAACCCTTCGGTCTCTGGCGGCGCGGTCCAGCTCAGCGTGTCAAAGCTGTGGCAATTGTCACAGGTCGGCGCCCACTCCGCATGGATGTTGTGGCAGGTGTCACAGACCCACTGCGGCCCACGCGGTGCGCTCAGCGCCTTGGCCAGATAACCTTTCACCACCGCATCATTTGCACCTTCGCCGCGCTCAATCGCCGCCATAATGGTCAACGACCGCTGCGTCGCGTCAGTCTCCACCAGATCGCCCAGTGCACGCCGCGCCTCCGGGAAATCCTCCGCCGCAATGTACAGCTCCGCCATCAGCATCTTGGTTTCGGCATGGCTGGCGGTATTCTTGGTCAGGGTTTTAAACCGCTTGATCCGCGCCTCTGGGGTTTCCTCTGGCGCAATCTCGGCAAAGGCCGCCGCCAAATCCGGGTGCGGCTGCGCATCCCAAGCCTTCTTGATCAGACGCGTGGCATTGCGCGGCTTGCCTTTCGCCACATAGCCCCGCGCCGCCATCACTGCCGCCGGGATCAGGTCCGGTGACAAGCGGTTGGCCTCAATCGCCTGTTCCTGCGTCTCGATGCTCGCATCTTCCGCAATCAACTCTTTGGCTTCAGACAGCGCCAAAACCGCATCACGACGGCGATGCACGTCGCGGGGCAAAGTGCCATGGCGCAGCTTCGCATTTAACGTGCCCCGCGCACCTTTCCAGTCTTTGCTCTCGGTCTGCAATCGCAGCAGCGTGTCCTGCACCTCAACATGGCGTGGCTTTAACGCAAAGGCATTCTCCGCCAACTTCAGCGCCACCTCGGTGTTTCCGGCCTCCAGCTTCTGCTTCATCAGCCCACGAATACCAACAAACCGCGTGCCTTCGTTCTGCAACAGCTTCTTGTAGGTCTCTTCCGCCTTCTTGGTGTCGCCGCTCATCTCGGCCGCCTGCGCCACAATCAGGTTGGTCAGCTCCGGCTTGTGCAGTTTCTTTTCTGCCAGCCGTGCCTTTTCCATCGCCGTACGCCCCTCGCCAGAGGCCAGCGCAGTCACACTATCCGCCAGCGCCTGATAGCCCTTCTTTTCCCGGTTACGGTCAAAATAGCGGCTGATCGCGGTTTCATCGCCGTTCAGGAACTTCAGCGTCGCCACCAACAGGCCCAGCGCCTTGATGAACAGCCAGACCGCAGCCACCAGCGCGATCAACGCCAAAGCGGTCTGAAACGGCCCAAGGCTGTATTCAACCCCAGCCACGGTGACCATCACCCCGCCTTCGCTTTCCAGCAGGTAAATCGAGCCAAAGGTCAGCCCAGCGACAATGGCAACAAACGCAATAATTTTGATCAGGGACCAGAGCATAAAACGACCCTCAGTTGGAGTTTAGGGTTTGCGCCAGATCTTCGGCGGCTTGCGTGGCGGCGACACGGGTCTGCGCTTGCGCCACCCAGTCTGCCATCACGTTTTTTGGCCCCTCGGCCAGTGTATCCAGTTCGGTAAGCGCCACGGTCAGATCACCGGCTTTCAACGCCGCTTCGGCCCGGCTCAGAACAGCATCCGTATCAGAGCCTTCGCGTGCCTCAACAGAACGCGCGCCAAACTGTGTCTTCAGGAAATTGCCCAGCTTGTTGCCGGTGCCCGCATCCACTTTGTCTTCGCGCGCCTTGGCCAAGGCCCCGCGCGCCGCCTCCGGATAGCTTTCGATCAGCGCCGACAGGGTGATCACGCCGCTGTCCGCATGATCTTCCAGCACCGCCGCAACGCTTTCCCCAGTGGAAGACCGCAGATCCACCACGGCCGCACGATACGGCGCACCACTTTCCAGCGCCGCCACTATGCGTGTGACAGACGAACGCGCCAAAGCCGCTTTCGCGGACAAGTCGGCCTTGTCTTTCAGCTCCGCCGCCTCAGCCTTCTGTGCCGCGACCAAATCCTTGAGGTCTTTGACTTCACGCTCATAGGCCGCAATCGCCGCCGCGTTCAGACCTTCGCTCAACGGACGTTTCTCAATCTCAGAAAGCCGTGCTTCCAATGTCGCCACGGCCTCAGACACCGTGCCCAGCTCGGTGGTATAAGCCGACAGGACCTCTTCCATCTTCGCAACCAGCGCCGCCGCCTCGCCAGAGGCAGCCTGCGCGCCGTTGGACACGTCAACGGACTTGGCCAGCTTTTCATTCAAAGCCGCAAGCGCATCATCCTGCGCCGCCAACTTGGCCGTCATCTCGCTGAGCGCCGCATCCGTATCCGCGCCCAACCCAAGCTGGTCGCCAAAATACACCGCACCGCCAAATCCAATCACCGCCGCAATCACACCGCCAAACACCATAGGCACAAAGCCACCCTTGCGCTCTGGCTCCTGTGCGGTTGCCGTAGGCGCAGCGGTGTCCGCCACCGGGTCGTCTACGGGAGCCTCGGCGTCCACCGCTTCAGAACCTTCCGCCTCTACGGTATCAACTTCTGCATCCGCGTCATCTTTAGGCTCTTCAATCTCTACGGGAGCCTCATCAGACTCATCGCCATCCGCAGCGTCGCTGGCCGCGTCCACATCGCTGTCATCTGACACCCCAACCGGCGCAGTCTCTTCGACAATTTCCGCGTCCTCGACCACATCTTCTGCGTCGGCTTGCGTATCGGTCTGATCCTGTTGATCAACCTGATCTTTGCTTGGCTTGTCCGATTTATCCGTGGTTCCCACAGGTCACCCTTTCGAATCCGTTTTTTGCAAATGCAGCACCAATCTAGGCGAGCAATCCTTGCGCCTCAATGCGTCACCCTGCGTCTAACAGTCTCGCCACCGCATTTGCCATGGCCTTTGCCTCTTTTTTCTCCGCCAAAACAACTGTTTCCACAGGCAACTCCCCCAATGCAACCGCCACGGCCTCACTCATCACAACCACATGAAGCGGCGCGTGATACGGCCCTTGCTCGGCAAATTGGGCTGCTGCGCGCGGCGAAAAAAGGGGAACTATCACCGGATTCTCCCGCATTAGCGCCTGTTTTGCCTGCTCTGACAATGAATGTGCCTTTTGGCGATAGACCACCACATCGTCGGTTTTAATCCCGACTTTGGTCAAACGCCCGGCCAGATCGCCGCGCGCAACTTCGCCGCGAATGTGCAGCAAAGGCCCTTCCGGGGCATCGGCCAAAACCCGCGCATAAAGCGACTCCGCATCGCCATCCGCCGCCACAGCGCGCCAACCTTTAGCCCGCGCTGCCATCGCCGTCGCCTCCCCAACGCACCAAGCAGGCATGTCGTATCCCACAACCGCCGCCACCGCGTTGCGCGAACTGAATATCACGCCTGAGGCATTGGTCAGGTCCACGTCAGCCTCGGTGGGCACAATCTCCACAATCGGTGAAAATGCGACCTCTGCGGTGATCCCCATATCCGCCAACAAACCGGCAAACCCCTCTGCATCGGCCAAAGGCCGGGTCAGCAAGATCAAAGGGGTCACATCCGCCATAAGGCCCACCACGGTTGTTTGAGGCGCCCTGTGGTGTTACCTGCCAACAAACCTCCGCGCAACGGCAAGGACCTGTGACACATGGACGGCCCGCTCACCATTCTTGGCATTGAAAGCAGCTGCGATGACACTGCCGCCGCCATCCTGCACCAACCCATTGTGGGTGACGCTGAGATTCTGGCTTCTGTTGTGCATGGCCAAACCGATCTGCACGCGCCCTTTGGCGGCGTCGTGCCGGAAATCGCCGCCCGCGCCCACGCGGAAAAGGTGGACCTCTGCGTTGAGGAGGCGCTCCTGGCCGCCAATGTGTCCCTGAAAGATGTGGACGCCATCGCCGTCACAGCTGGCCCCGGCCTCATCGGCGGTGTGATCTCCGGCGTGATGTGCGCCAAAGGCCTCTCCGCAAGCCTGGGCATTCCGCTCATCGGCGTAAACCACCTCGCCGGTCACGCCCTAACTCCACGCCTCACCGATCAGGTGGCCTTTCCTTACCTGATGCTTTTGGTCTCCGGCGGCCATTGCCAATTCCTGATCGCCCACGGGCCTGAGGAGTTCACCCGCCTCGGCGGCACCATCGACGATGCCCCCGGCGAAGCCTTTGACAAAACCGCGCGCCTGCTGGGCCTGCCCCAACCCGGCGGCCCCGCCGTCCAGGCCGAAGCTGCCAAAGGCGACCCAAAACGCTTCCGCTTCCCACGCCCGCTTCTGGACCGCCCCGGCTGCGACATGTCCTTCTCTGGCCTCAAGACCGCTCTCCTGCGTCAGCGTGATGCTATCATCGCTGAGCAAGGCGGCCTGCCCGTGCAGGACCGCGCCGACATGTGCGCGGGCTTTCAGGCCGCTGTTGTCGATGTGCTCGCCGAGAAAACCCGCCGCGCGCTTGACATCTATCTGGCCGAAACTCCGTCCGAACCATTGCTAGCCGTCGCAGGTGGCGTCGCGGCAAACACCGCCATTCGGGCCGAGTTAGAGACTGTTTGCACCGACAAAGGTGTGACTTTCACCGCGCCTCCATTGGCGCTTTGCACCGACAACGCCGCAATGATCGCTTATGCCGGTCTGGAGCGCTACCGCACCGGCGCGCGAGACGGCATGGATCTCTCTGCCCGTCCGCGCTGGCCGCTAGATCAAACCGCCCCCGCGCTTTTGGGCAGCGGCAAAAAAGGAGCCAAAGCATGATCTCCGTTCTTGGCTCCGGCGCCTTTGGTACCGCCCTCGCAATTGCCTTCGCCAAAGGCGGCGACGATGTGACCCTCTGGGCCCGTAATGCCGACGCTGCGCAAACCATGCGCGACACCGGTGAAAACCCCCGTCTGCCAGGTGTGAAGCTTCCAAAAACAGTCTCTCTGACAGCCAAATTTGCCGACGCGCTCACCGATGTGGTCCTGCTGGCTGTCCCTATGCAAAAGCTGCGCGACCTGTTGGAAACCCACCCAGAACTCTCCGACCGCACCCTCATCGCCTGCTGCAAAGGTGTCGAACTTGGCACGCAATTGGGTCCTGTCGCTGTGATCCGCGACGTGCTGCCTGACGCCACGCCTGCCATTCTCACCGGACCCAGCTTTGCCGCCGACATCGCCCGCGGTCTGCCAACGGCACTGACCTTGGCGGTCCCGGACGAAAACACCGGAAAGGCGCTGCAACAGAGACTGATTTCACCCAACCTGCGCATCTACCGTACCACCGACACCGTCGGCGCAGAGCTTGGCGGCGCGCTCAAAAACGTGATTGCCATCGCCTGCGGCATCGCCATTGGCGCAGGTCTCGGTGACAGCGCCCGTGCCGCCCTGATGACCCGCGGCTATGCCGAGATGAAACGCATGGCCCAAGCGCTTGGTGCCAAGCCCGACACACTTTCAGGTTTGTCCGGCTTTGGCGACCTCACCCTGACTTGCTCTTCGGAACAATCGCGCAACTACCGCTTTGGCCTCACGCTGGGACGTGGCGAAGCCTTTGATCCAAGCATCACCGTCGAAGGCGCGGCCACCGCGCGCGCCGCCCTCGCTCGTTCAAACGCCATGCAGGTCGACATGCCCATCACCCAAGCCGTCGTCGCCATCCTGGATGGGGGCTTGCAAATCAGTGACGCCATGGAAATGCTGCTCACAAGACCACCAAAAAAGGAATGAACATGCTGGTTGCCCTGATCGCCAAAGACAAACCCGGCGCACTAGAGATCCGCAAAGCCAACCGCGACGCGCACGTCGCCTATCTCAAGGATTCCGGAGACACCATTATGATGGCTGGTCCCTTCCTCGATGACGCCGGTGACATGTGCGGCTCCCTGATCATTCTGAACGTCGCCGATATGGCCGAGGCCGAAGCCTGGGCCGCCGGCGACCCCTACAAAGCCGCCGATCTCTTCGCCTCTGTTGAGCTCAAAGCTTGGAACAAGGTGCTGGGTTGATGCGCTATTGGCTGTTCAAATCCGAACCCTCCACATGGAGCTGGGACCAACAGGTTGCCAAAGGCGAGGCGGGCGAGGAATGGGACGGCGTGCGCAACTACCAAGCGCGCAACTTTATGCGAGAGATGGCCGTGGGCGACCGTGGCTTTTTCTACCATTCGCAGAAAGAAAAATCCGTGGTGGGCATTGTCGAAGTCTGCGCCGAGGCCCACCAAGACAGCACCACGGATGACGCCCGTTGGGAGTGTGTCGACATCAAAGCCGTCGCGCCCGTGAAAAAACCGGTCACGCTCGACATGATCAAGGCCGACCCGCGACTGGCGGACATGGTGCTGGTCAAAAACTCCCGCCTGTCGGTGCAACCCGTCACCGAAGACGAGTGGGCGATCATCCTAGAACTAGGTGGTTCTCAAAGCTGAAAATCTGGGCATACTCTCCCCACTAACGCGAACGGGGAGGGTTCCATGGAAATTCTATCAGTGCTGGCCGCAGCGCTGGCATCTTATGTGGTTGGCTCGGTCTGGTACATGACCTTGGCCAAACCTTGGATGAAAGCGGCAGAGATCGAAACCGACGAGTCCGGCCGCCCGGCCAACGCCAGTGACCCGCTGCCCTACATCACCGCCTTTGTCTGTGCTGTTGTGGTCGCGGGCATGATGCGCCACGTGTTTTCCCTGTCCGGCATCGACACCATCGGCGCCGGTCTGATCGCTGGCCTGGGCGTCGGTCTCTTTATGGCCGCCCCATGGATTGTGACCAACTACAGCTTTGCAGGCCGCAATCGCGCTCTGATGTTGATCGATGGCGGATATGCCGCGCTTGGCTGCGCCACCATGGGCGTGGTGCTGACGCTGTTCTGAACAGAGCGTCCCAAAAACAAAAGGCGCCGCTCCTCAAAGAGCCGCGCCAACAGTCCGTAGGGAAATCATTCTGGGAAATAAAACATAGGGGGCCTGTCTCCGCTCCAGCCAGACCCCCTATGCACCCCGCGTGTATCCCATACCACCACACGCGACTTTCTAATCCTTAGGGTCCGGCCATCCTAGCCCGACACAACATGTGTAGCCCAACTGAACCAAGCGGTTCAATTATCAAGTATCTACAATCCGAGCAGTTCCCGCAGCACTTTCGCAACCAAACGAAAAACGCGCCCGAAACCCTCAGGTCCCGGACGCGCCAAACCGCGAGTGGTGGTTTTACCCGTAGTGGGCCTCTTTGCCGAAATGTTTCGTCAGCATGTAGTAAACAACAGCCCGGTACTTGTTACGCTCAGACTTGCCGTAAGTCTCAATCACAGAGTGGATGGCATCCATCAGTTCAGGACCATCGCTCATACCCAACTTCTTGATGAGAAAGTTGTTTTTCACAGTTTCCAGTTCCTCTGGCTGGGAGCCAGCAACAGTGGACGCGTCATCATTGTAAATCGCAGGACCACAGCCGATGGTAACCTTTTCCAACAGCGTCATGTCCGGCTCAATGCCACATTTGTTCTTCAGATCGTCCGCGTATTTCGCGATCAACTCGTCCCGTTTGCCCATCAGATATTCTCCCAATTGTCGATAAATGCGCTCAAAGTTAGGGTCAGCGCGGTGTGCTTGAAGCCTTACTTACAGTTGACGTACACGTCACTTAAGGGGAAAGACCACGCCCGTTCCCCCTTAGCACAGATCCCGCTGGTCATTTGAAGAATCACTGCCTAGGGTGGCGCTCTTGGCAATTCATGACACAGGAGCACACGATGCTGCGTTGGGGTATTCTTGGAACCGGCTTCATTTCGCACGCGATGCTCGGCGCCATTCGCGCTAGCGACGGCTCGACCGTGGCCATGCTGTGTGGCCGCAACGAAACCGCGCTGTCCGAGCTTGCCGCCCAATATGGCGTCACCCACACGACCACGGATCAAGCCGAGCTTTTGGCCAATCCGGATGTGGACGTGATCTACATCGCCCTGCCCAACCACCTGCACCGCGCCGCCACCGAAGCCGCTTTGACCGCTGGCAAGCCCGTGCTCTGCGAAAAGTCCCTGACCACCACGATGGAAGATGCCCACGCGCTGATCGCCTCTGTGCAAGCTGCGAACATCTTCTTTGCCGAAGGTCTGATGTATCTCGCGCATCCGTTTATGCAGCAGCTGGTCACGGTCCTGCGCGATCCTTCCGTAGGCGACCTGCGCTCCGTCTCCGGCTTCTACGCCGCCGACATCTGGCAAGTGGTCAACCCTGCCGGCGGTGGCACGCTCTACAACCTCGGCTGCTACCCCGCGTCCCTCTTGCATCTGGTGGTGCAAACCATGTGTGGCGAAGACGCCTTTGCTTCCCGATCCATCGCCGCTTTTGGCAACATCGGCAAAGACAGCACACTGCAAGACGCCAGCCTCTCCTTGCGCTTTGACAACGGCGTGCTTGCCAACCTGCACAGCACCGACGGCCACGGCATGGCGCACGCCTTCACCATCGTGACCACCAAAGGCACGCTACGTTTCGCCACAAATCCGTGGCTGCCCGAAGCGGGTGAAAATCGGATGATCTGGCAGCCTTATGATGGCCCCGCCCGTGACATCGTGGTCGAAACCAAGCACGACGCCTTTTATCACCAGGTCAAAATGGTCGAGCGCGCGCTGGCAATGGGTGCCAAAGAAGCGCCACGCCCCTCCCCACGACTATCCGACAGTCTCGAAGTCATGCAGTTCCTGACAGACTGGGAAACAGCCGCGCTCAATCAGGACACCACCCAATGATCGGCTACGTGTGTGTCGGCTCCAACGACATCCCCCGCGCCAAACGCTTTTACGCCGCGGTCCTACCTGCACTGGGCTACAGCGTGAAAGAAGGCCCCGAAGGCCTCAGCTACGCCCTGCCTGTTCCCGAAGGCCAACGGCCATTGCTACCCGACTTCTACGTGAAACCGCCGTTTGACGGCAAAACCGCCTCGGTTGGCAACGGCACCATGGTCGCCTTCGAGGCCACAAGCCAAGCGCAGGTCCGCAGCCTGCACACCGCCGCCCTCGCTGCCGGTGGCACAAACGAAGGTTTACCCGGTTTTCGCCCCGACTACGGCCCAAACTTCTACGTCAGCTACCTGCGCGATCCCGACAACAACAAAATCGCGATTTATTCAAGCGATCCAAAGGAGCCTGGGCGGGACGGGTGACACTGTCTCAGAACTCATTTCGCTCAAAAAGGGTGAACACATGCTTGGCGTTTCTAAGCACAAAACTCAGCCTACTTGTTCCGTAGTCACACTGATCTTTCCAAAGTGTCGGATTGCGCTTTGCCGGGAGCGGACAAACCGATAGAATTGACGTCATGTACTTTCAACTCTCAGTGTTTCTGGCTTCTATCCTTCGATATACAAAAAGTGCGTACCTCTGGGTCACAGATGGCTTTTTCAGGATTGTGGCAGCTGTGTTCACCTTGGTTTTCGTTACCGTGATCGTGACCCTATTTGTTGGAAGTATCGGTGGAAACCTATACTGGAAACTTGGTTTTTTCTCCCTGGGATCATTGGCGGCAGTTCATATTGCCATGCAAGCGAAGAAGTTCATGTAAGTTAGCGCAGGGTGTTACGCCTGCCTTGCTACTTCAATCGAAATTCCCGCGGCTTAGCTAACCTAAACTCCAATTTTTGAGACTAAACCAAAAACGGCGCCCCAATCCGGGACGCCGCTCTCAATTTCAGTCACTAACTAAGCTTAATAGCGGTAATGCTCCGGCTTGAACGGACCCTCGGTGCCGACACCGATATAGTCCGCCTGATCCTTGCTGAGCTTGGACAGCTTCGCACCCACTTTCGCAAGGTGCAGCGCCGCCACTTTCTCATCCAGATGCTTGGGCAGGATGTAGACTTCGTTGTTGTACTGCTCGCCTTTGGTGAACAGCTCGATCTGCGCCAGCACCTGGTTGGTGAAGCTTGCAGACATCACAAACGACGGGTGACCGGTGGCATTACCGAGGTTCAGCAGACGGCCCTCAGACAGCAGGATCATGCGGTTGCCGGATGGCATCTCGATCATGTCCACTTGCTCTTTGATGTTGGTCCACTTGTGGTTCTTCAGGTTTGCCACCTGAATTTCGTTGTCGAAGTGGCCGATGTTGCCAACAATCGCCATGTCCTTCATCTCGCGCATGTGCTCGATACGGATCACGTCTTTGTTGCCGGTGGTGGTGATGAAGATATCGGCGGTCGCCGCTTCGTCTTCCAGCGTGGTCACTTCAAAGCCGTCCATCGCCGCTTGCAGCGCACAGATCGGGTCAACCTCGGTCACCTTCACCCGCGCACCTGCGCCGCGCAGCGAAGCGGCAGAACCTTTGCCCACGTCGCCATAGCCACAAACAACCGCCACTTTACCGGCCATCATCGTGTCAGTCGCGCGGCGGATGCCGTCCACAAGGCTCTCTTTACAGCCGTATTTGTTGTCAAACTTGGACTTGGTCACGGAGTCATTCACGTTGATCGCCGGGAAAGGCAGCTCGCCTTTTTTCACCAGATCATACAGGCGGTGCACGCCGGTGGTGGTTTCCTCGGACACACCCTGGATCGCGTCGCGGGTTTTGGTGAACCAGCCGGGGCTCTCCGCCATGCGCTTCGCGATCTGCTTGTGAATGACTTCTTCTTCCTCAGAACCCGGCACGCCGAGGTCTTCGCCCGCTTCCGCCTTGGCACCAAGCAACACATAGAGTGTCGCATCGCCACCATCGTCGAGGATCATGTTCGGGCCATCGGCAAACAAGAACGACTTGTCCAGATAATCCCAGTGCTCTTCCAGAGACTGACCTTTGATCGCAAACACAGGGATGCCTGCTTTGGCAATCGCCGCCGCCGCGTGGTCCTGTGTGGAGAAGATGTTGCAGCTCGCCCAGCGCACATCCGCGCCCAGCTCCACCAGCGTCTCAATCAGTACCGCGGTCTGAATGGTCATGTGCAGCGAGCCAACAATGCGCGCACCAGCCAGTGGTTTCTTATCGCCATACTCTTCGCGCAGCGCCATCAGGCCTGGCATCTCAGTTTCGGCAATATCCAGTTCCTTGCGGCCAAACTCGGCCAGGGAAATGTCTTTAACAGTGTAATCGGTCGCCATTGCGCCCAGCTCCTTACGGGTTTGCTTTGGCGACCAGATAACACTCAGAAGGCCTTTCTACAACGTTACTAGCCTTCGATTCCTTCGGGCGGCAGCACCGCCTCTTGCTGAAACCAGTCCGTTCCGGCGGCCAAGATGCAGGACACCCCCTGCGCATTGGTCATGATCACCGTAAATGTCCCGGTTTTCTCTGATGACCACACCTCTAGCATCGTCATCTTATTGTCGTGGCTGCCTTGTAGCCCGCCAGCCACCATGGCTTCAGCGTATTTGCTCTGCAAACGCTTCACCACGAGGTCTCTGTCCGCACATCCGGCGGCGAACGCGGGTGGGGCTGCTGCGGCCATGCCAAACAGCAAGGCTGCTCCTACTACTCTCTTAAACATAGCACTCTCCTTTCTCGCGCAATTCGGCCCATTGGGCACAAAACATTGAGGTTTGGAGAGGGGGACACGCGGGAGGAAGCCGATGTAGAAACGTGCCCCCCTCGCTAGTAACGTCGGTATCGCGGTGCGCTTTTTCAAAACACGCCTGATCACGTTGTTTTGTGGCAGCACGTGATCCCGACTACCAAATAGGGTGCGCCTCAAATATGGCCAAAATGTGACGACGCCTCATTTTGCAGCAAACCGTTGGGTTTGAAGGTCAGCTTCCCCTGACTGTTAAGACTTCCGAAACCAAGGTATAAGAAACCTTTATTTATTAGGTTTTTGGTCATGAATTTCCCGCCACTAAGGGCCATGTTTCGGTCTGCTTTCTTCATCCCTGCCGTCTTGCTGATGGGCACAGTTATCGTACTCGTGAGTTCGGTTGTTTCCGTCCAACTATGACGGCAACCGATCAAAGTCCGATTTCATCCGCGCCAGCGGTGGACGGGGTGTGCCTGGAAGCAACATGGCGTCCAGATACTTCGGGTTTGCCCAATCATCCCAAGCTCTGAGCCCATAGCAGGCGCAAAGGAACTTCGTGACATTGCGTCCACCAAAGATTTCTGTGCCGATGAACCCAGCTTTGTGCGCGGCGTGGAGGTCTACAAAGCCTTCAATTGGCAAAATCGGCGCGCTGCTGACCCTTTGCCATTCCGGCATTCTGAAGCTGTCCGCCGTGACAAACTGCACTGAAATCACGTCCCTCTGATCCAGTTCTTCGACGTGACTATGCTCGTGCAGCGGCACCATCGTAAAGGCACAGAGATAGCTTCCCATTGCATCAGCTTCGTAAGACAACACTTGGGCAACAACACAAAAGCCCTCAAGCAACTCAATGGAAAATATTTCACCGGGCAAGACTGGCTCACCTCCCGGGAACCAGTCCCTCACGGCATCGGCTTCAATGCCCCGTGAGTCCACGCTCTTGATAGATCCAATCGACGAGAACCTTCCAAGGAACCAATTCATCTGGTCTCTCGCAAAACAGATCAGCAACCGTAACAATCTGGGTCTCCGCATCAATTTCCAAACCAATTACATTGCCGGTCCATGACGTCTCGCCTTTTTCAAAAAATTGCTTGGTCAAAAATCGCACCAACCAACCGGCGTTGTCTTCGCTGAATTCAATAAGCAGGTACTCTTTCGCTACCTTGGACAGCATAATGAGTTCTTTCACAAATTTTCCTTTACCAATAAACTGCTTACCGAGGCGGCGCGCAATTTGGCAACACCTCGGATTGAGTGAACGGGAGGCACCCTTTTGGCACGAGCATGGCAGCGTATGTTGTCCGGTCGCAGGCTGGACCTGCTGGACCCCACCCCCGTGGACATCGAAATCGAAGACATCGCCCACGGGTTGGCCTTTGTGGCGCGTTGGAACGGACAAACCCACGGTGATTTTGCCTATTCCGTGGCCGAACATTCCCTGCTGGTCGAAGAGCTTTATGGCCGGATGTACAAATCCGCCACGCCCAAAACCCGGCTGACCGCGCTGCTGCATGACGCGCCGGAATATGTGATTGGCGACATGATCTCCCCGGTGAAAGCCGCGGTGGGTCCGGAATATGAAACGCTTGATGACCGGTTGATGGCCGCGATCCACATCCGCTTTGGCCTGCCTGCTGAAACGCCCAAGCGGCTCAAAGCACAGATCAAAAAGGCGGACAAAGTCTCCGCTTGGATGGAGGCCACGCAAATCGCCGGTTTTTCGGTACCCGAAGCCAACAAACTGTTTGGCATCCCGGACCCGAAAATCATCGACGGCCTGTCCATCCGCCTGCGCCCACCTGTGGAAGTCCGCACCGATTACACCACCCGCGTTGAAACCCTTCTGGCCGCACTTTAGGCCTGTTTAGTCACTAATACCGAGTTATCCATGTCCCAAATCACCATCCAAAAAGGCAGCCCCGTAGACCTGCGTCAAACCGCAGAGCTGCTCAACGAAATCATCGACATCGGCGGCACCACCGCCATGACCAATCCGATGTCGCGCGATGATCTGGAAGGCTGGTTGATGGCCAATCAGGACTGCAGCACATGGCATGTGGCTCTGACAGAAGGCGGCGACCTCCTTGGCTTCCAATGGATCGGCCCATGGGGGGATTTGCCGCCCGAAGCCTGTGGCATTGGCACATTTGTAAAAGCAGGCCGCACAGGTCTTGGCATTGGTTCCAAACTGTTTGAGGCCAGCGTAAAGGCCGCCCGCGCTTTGGGCTACACATGGATGGACGCTGAAATCCGCGCCGATAACGAAGGCGGTCTGGCCTACTACCAAAGCCGCGGCTTTGAAAACTACAAACGCAAAGATGGCGTGGTTTTGGAGGACGGCACCAAGGTGTCAAAAATCCACAAGCGGTATGATCTCTGAAGACCCGTCCCCCAACGTGATCTGTTACCTGATGGTATAAACCGGTGAGGTGCTGCCATCTGTCCGGTTAAACACCACGGTGCCATCTCCTTTGAACTCCGGCACGCTACAGAACTCCCGGCCCACCAGCCGCTCCGGCGACGTAAACACACTACAGGCCTGCTTTGCGTTGGCCTTGTAGGTGCCAACAACCGGCTCCCCGCCAATCTCACCACCCATTGTGCCATCCGCATTTACCGTGAGGTATGACCCGTCTTTGGTCACCAGGTCCTTGCCAATCAAACTGTCCATCACGGTGCCCTCATCGCCGGATGTCGACATACAGCCGCCCAGGGCCAGCGCCAAAATTGCAGGTGTCGCAAGTGCTTTCATCATAATTCTATTCCACTTAATTCAATGTCACCCACCTCAATTGTGGGCGCGTAGAGTAGAGCACCATATTTCCACTTAAGCGAGATTTTTCTCTGCCGCAGTCTACATCGCCGGCAGCACATCCCGCCGCACCAAGGCCCGCAGGGCGAAGTTGCTCCGCATATTGCGCACGCCTTTCACCTTCATCAGCCGATGCTCCAGAAACGCATCAAACGCGTCCAGGTCCGCCGCCACAACGCGCAATAGGAAATCTCGTGAGCCGGTCATGAGATAACACTCCATGACCTCCTCAAACCCGCGCACCGCCCGTTCAAACTCTTTGATCCGGTCCGCGCCTTGGGTTTCCAGCTCCACCGACACGAAGATCGTCACCGGAACCCCCATTTTCCGCGGGTCCACCCGCGCGCCATAGCCGGTGATCACCCCATCCGCCTGCAGCCGCTCCAACCGCCGCGCACAGGGCGTGGCCGACAACCCCACCTGCTCTGCCAGCTCCCCAATCTTCATGCGCCCGTCCAGTTGCAGCGCCCGCACGATTCTACGATCAATGGCATCCATAGGGAAAATCTCCAAAAGTTAACCATATTCGGCGCATTATCTCCAAGATTCACCCGTCCGCATAGGTGCATTTGGAGAAAACCTCTGTCGATCCTGTGTCAATTTGCCGCCACTTCGCGCCTGGGACACAGCGACAAGAACAAAGGAAACGTCCAATGCAAATCACCCGCCTGGCCACCCCCACCCATGAAGCCGTTTTGCGCGTACATGACGCCAGCATTGGCCTCACCGGTTTTATTGCGGTGCATTCGACCAAACTTGGCCCGGCCGCGGGTGGCCTACGGATGCGTCCTTACGACAGTGAAGACGCCGCATTGACCGACGCGCTGCGCCTGTCTGAGGGCATGACCTACAAAAACGCCGCCGCAGGCCTGCCCTTGGGTGGCGGCAAGGCTGTCATCATTGGCGACGCTTCGGCCAAAACTTCCGCTCAACTGCTGACCTTCGCCCGCGCCATCAACACGCTCGAAGGTGACTACTGGACCGCCGAAGACATGGGCATGAGCCCTTCGGACATGGCGCTTCTGGCCACAGAAACCAAATATGTCGCCGGTCTGCCAGATGGCCCGTACGCCTCCGGCGATCCCTCGCCAATCACCGCGCGCGGCATCTTTGAATCGATCAAAGTCACCGCCAAACACCGCTTTGGCACCAATGTCCTGACCGGCCGCACCGTCGCCGTGCAAGGTTTGGGTCACGTTGGTACCTATCTTTGCGACTTCCTGCACAACGCCGGCGCTAAACTGATCCTGGCAGACATCGACGCCAAACGCGTCGCGGAGCTGGCCTCCAAGTATGACGCGCAGACCGCTGGCCCGGACGAGATCCTGACCGTGAAAGCAGACATCCTGGCCCCCTGTGCCATCGGCGCCATTCTGAACGCGGACAGCATTGCCAAGCTCAACGTCGCAGCCGTCTGTGGCGGCGCCAACAACCAGCTGGCCACTGCAGAGGATGGCGCCCGCCTGCACGCCCGCGGTATCCTCTATGCGCCGGATTTCGTCGCCAACGCCGGCGGCATCATCAACGTCGCCACCGAAGTGCTCGCCATCGACAACCGGGCCGCGTATGTCGACGAAAAGCTGGCTGCCGTGGAAAACACGCTCGACCGCATCTTCGCCCGCGCCAAGACCATGGATTGCAGCCCGGCGGATGTTGCTGTGGCCATCGTGGACGAGATGCTTGCAGACAAAGCCGCCTAAACCATAACCCCATGATAATCGTCCCCTCTCCTGGGTGGGACGTTCCGGTTCTTTTTGAACCCACTGCCCGGCCCCTGCGGCCGGGTTTTTCGTGGTTGGGCTGCCTCATCCGCCGATGGATCACAAAAACGTGAAAATTCCTAAGGTTTTCTTACTCAAAAGATGCACGTGAAAAGTGCATTTCTCCACGCCGTTCAATCCGTTTTTGAAACAATCACTTAGCAAAACAAGCCGCTCAGATGCCTGTTTAGGGTGCACATCCCTCTCACCACAGACGCTTTGTCGACAATTCTCACTTTAAGACAGTGTTCAACTTCCCCTGCCTAGGACCACCACAGGC
Source organism: Shimia sp. MIT1388 (assembly GCF_047124445.1). Lineage (GTDB taxonomy): Bacteria > Pseudomonadota > Alphaproteobacteria > Rhodobacterales > Rhodobacteraceae > Shimia. The sequence continues at coordinate 3,077,634 of NZ_CP138921.1, forward strand.
ACTTTCAGATTCGATCCAAAATCTGGGGAAACATATGTCACTAAAATCGCAAATACTCGCAATAATTCTCGCGCCGCTTCTGGCTCTGACAGTCGTCGGCGGCCTCAAAACGCAATCCGACTGGACCCGAAGCCAAAACGCCAACAAGGCGCAAATCATCTCCTCCGACGCCACATCCCTATTGGGGGTCGTACACGCCCTTCAGGTAGAGCGCGGCCTCTCCGCAGGTTTCCTTTCCTCAAGCGAAGCCAAGACGCTCACCGACACCCTCAAAGAGGCGCGCACAGCCACCGACACCGCCATTGCCGCAGTACCGGACACGGCAAAAGCACCACTCCTTGCAACGGAACCGCTCGCTTCTCTACGCCCCGGTGTCGCCAACAAATCCCTAAAGCTCAGCGCCATGGGCGCGGGCTATTCCGACATGATCGCGCAGATCCTCGAAGACGTCAGCAGCACGCTCCTGCATCAGAACAGCGCCCAGCTTGAACAGATCAGCGCAGGCCTGGTGAACATGACCTACGCCAAGGAAATGGCCGGACAACAACGCGCCGCTGGGGCCGTAGGTTTTGCCCAAGGCTCTTTCCCGCCCCCAGTCTACCAATGGTTCGCAGAAACCGGCGCAGCAGAAACCCGGCTGCTGGACATCGCCGCCTTGTCGCTCAAATACCATCTGCCGGACGTGGATCTGCGCGCTGGCCTTGCGCCCACAGGCTTGCCCGAAATCCGCACCGCCGTTCTCAAGGCCGGAGCAGGAGGTGAGGTGCCCAGCCTCACTGCCAAAGACTGGTTTGGGCGGGCAACAGACTGGATCACATCTCTTCGGGATCTCGAAATCAGGATCGCCGATCACATGAATGCGGTCGCAGTAGAGGAAGCCAACGCGGCTCAGGCCACTCTGCGGATCACTTTGGCGGTTGGCGCGCTGAGCACCCTGCTCAGCCTGTTGATTGGCTTCCGTCTGATCCGGGCGTTCACCACCCAATTCAAGCAACTTCAGGCCGACATGGACAAGCTGGCGCACAAACAATTTGATTTTGTCCCGGCCAACCTCAACGCCAAAAACGAAGTAGGACACCTGAACCAGTCTCTGGAACAAACCCGCATCGCGCTGGAACAAGCGGAGCAGCGCCTTCAGGCCAGCGAAGATGCACGCGTTAAGGACCGTGGCGCATTTGTTGCGCAACTGGATGAAGGTCTGGCGCGGTTGGCCAACGGTGATCTCGACTGCACCTTGGAGGAACCTTTCTCCGGGGAGTACGAAACCCTCCGGATCAGCTTCAATCAGTCTCTAACACGCCTGAGAACAACCATCTCAGAGGTTCTGGACGCCGCCAATAACATGACAATCGGCGCCGCCGAAATCAGCCAGGCCGCGGATCACCTGTCCAAACGCACTGAAAGTCAGGCAGCAACGCTGGAAGAAACAGCCGCCGCGCTCGAAGAACTGACCAACTCGGTGCAATCTTCCGCAAACGGGGCGCGCAGTGTGGAAACCACCATGTCACACGCCCGTTCTGAAGCCGAGGCCAGCGGGACCATTGTGCAAAATGCCGTGGATGCCATGGCGGAAATTGAAAAATCGTCTGAGAAGATTGCGCAGATCATCAGCGTGATTGACGACATCGCCTTCCAGACAAACCTGCTGGCCCTAAACGCCGGTGTCGAAGCCGCCCGCGCGGGTGAGCATGGCCGCGGTTTTGCTGTGGTTGCCCAGGAGGTCCGGCATCTGGCTTTGAACTCCGCGGATGCGGCCACAGAGATCAAATCCCTGATCACCGACAGTTCCGCACATGTGCAGCATGGTGTGGGTCTTGTGGGCGACGCAGGTCACGCCCTCAACAGCATTGTGGATCGGGTGAACGAGATTTCCCGCTTGGTCAGCGGCATCGCCTCCGGAACAGTGGAGCAAGCCACCGGCCTCAAAGAGATCAACACCAACGTGCATCAACTCGACGACGTGACCCAGAAGAACGCCGCCATGGTCGAGGAGTCCACCGCCGCCGGGCACCTGTTGCACACCGATGCCACCAAGCTCTCCAACCTGATGGGGCAGTTCAACACAGGCGATCACGCGATGGCGCCAGACGAGCTGGACATACGACAGGCGTCTTAGGCCCCCAAAAGCATCAAACCCGGCCAATTGGGCCGGGTTTGTTAACACTTGGCGCACCTCCGCAAAACAGTCGTGATACCGACACGATACCGACGTTGTTTTGGGCGCGCTTGGCTGCCGCCTTAACGCGGCGACCGCTTCGCCAAAATCCGCTGCAACGTCCGGCGGTGCATGTTCAGCCGACGCGCGGTTTCGCTCACGTTCCGATCGCACAATTCATAGACCCGCTGGATATGCTCCCAGCGCACACGGTCCGCACTCATCGGGTTCTCCGGCGGCGGTGGAAGCTCATCCGGCCCGCTCAGAAGCGCGTTCATCACATCCGTCGCATCCGCTGGTTTGCTGAGGTAATCGGTCGCCCCAATCTTCACCGCAGCCACCGCCGTCGCAATCGCGCCGTAGCCTGTCAGCACGACAACCCGGCTGTCCGCCCGCTTCTCGCGAATGACCTCGACAACGTCCAATCCATTGCCGTCACCAAGGCGCAGATCCACCACGGCGTAGGCCGGTGGACGGGCTGTGGCAATCGCTTGCCCCGCCGCAACGGACCCGGCCGTCTCCACCTCAAAACCGCGTTTTTCCATGGCCTTAGCAAGACGGCGCAGAAACGGCTCGTCGTCATCTACCAACAGAAGTGATTTGTCCGGCCCGATCTCCGACAGCGCGTTTTCCGTCATGTGCCTGTTCCCCACTGCGTCTTTGAACAAGTATTAGCGCCCCTAGCCTATTGGGTCAAACAGACCATCGACTACTACATATTGTCCACGAAGCAGGCGACGGTTTCAGCCATTTTTTCAGGGGTCACATCGCGGCGAAAGTACTCGACAAAGCCATGCTCAGGCAGCGTCAGGTAGGTAAAGGTCGAGTGGTCCACGAGGTAATACTCGTCATCGCCATCTTCCGGAGTCTGCTTCTTGTAGTAGGTGCGATAGGCCTGACTGGCTTTCTTCACCTGCTCCAGAGACCCGGTCAGACCAATCATGCGCTCATGCACGTAACCGGAATAGTCTTTCATCACTTCCGGCGTGTCCCGCTCCGGATCGATGGTGATAAACACCGGCGTCACGATTTTGCCATCTGCTTCAAGGATATCAACAGCTTCCGCGTTCCGCGTGTTGTCCAGCGGGCAGACATCCGGGCAGAACGTATAGCCAAAATAGACCAGCGACGGTTCGGTCAGAACGTCCTTATCGGTCACAGTTTCCCCGTTCCCGTTCACGAGCTCAAACGGCCCACCAATCGCGCTTGTGCCACCGGCAACCTGACCTTGACGGCATTGCGCAAACTGATCTCCGTCGCCATTGCCACGGCTCACGTACCACATACCAGCAAGTGCAAAGATCGCTACAAACGCGGCCACAGCCGCCACCATCCGAACCATCTCAAACCTCATCAAGTTTAGTTGCGGGAATTAGCGTTGAGACCTATCAAGGTTGCGCAAAGACACAAGCGGAAAGGCCCCAAAATGACGGATTTGTCAGGCGCATTGCTCAATACAAATCGTCGCAGCAACTGGATCCGCCTGCGCACTTTCATCATGCTGCGCTGGATTGCCATTTGTGGTCAGATTGTTGCGCTTCTGGTGGCGCAGTTCGGCTTCGGATTGGAGCTGCACTACGGGCTTTGCTACATGGCGGTTGGCGTGTCGGTCACTGGCAACCTGATCGCGACTTTTGTCTTCCCCGAAAACAGATTGCTCACCGAAAAAGAGAACATGGCAATGTTGCTCTTTGACGTGTTGCAACTCGGCTTCCTGCTGTTTTTGACCGGTGGGTTGCACAACCCGTTTTCCTTCCTGGTTGTCGCCCCTGTCTCCATCGCAGCCTCCGTGATGCCCCTCCGCTCCGCTTTGTTTCTGGGTGGTCTGACCATCGCCCTGGTTACCGTCTTGCTAGAGTTCCACATCCCCTTGCGCACGCAAAACTTCTTTATCTTGCGCGTGCCCGATGTCTTCCTCTTTGGCAACTGGGCCGCAATTGTTATCGCCCTGTTTTTCTCGTCGTTATACTCCCGTCGGGTTGTGTCTGAAATGTCCTCCATGGGTGAGGCTCTGGCCGCCACTCAAATGGCCCTGGCCCGCGAGCAAAAACTCACTGACCTCGGCGGCGTTGTGGCGGCGGCCGCACATGAGCTTGGCACCCCCCTTGCCACCATCAAACTCACCAGTGCTGAGTTGATGGAAGAGTTGGAGGATAATCCCGACCTCTACGAAGACGCCGCATTGATCCGTCAACAGGCCGACCGTTGCCGAGACATTCTGCGTTCCATGGGGCGCGCCGGGAAAGACGACCTGCACCTGCGAAAGGCACCGCTTTCCACTGTGATCGAGGAAGCCGCTGAGCCCCATATGGGCCGCGGAAAAGAGATCATCTTTGACCATTTTGACCTGCTGGACGGACCGGAAATCCTGCGCCGCCCCGAAATCATTCACGGCCTGCGCAACCTGATTCAAAACGCGGTGGATTTTGCAAAAAACTCTGTCTGGGTTGAAACCGAGTGTTCAACTGAGTCGGTTTCAGTCCGCATTCTGGATGACGGCCCCGGATATCCACCGCACCTTATTGGGCGAATTGGCGATCCCTTTGTCCGCTATCGCAAATCGGCAAAGGACGTTAAAAAGCGTCCCGGGTATGAGGGCATGGGCCTTGGTTTGTTTATTGCCAAGACGCTACTGGAACGGTCTGGTGCGGAGATCAGTTTTGCAAACGGATACAGCACATTAGGAGAAAGATCCGCTGAAACTGGCCCGCGTGGCGCAGTTGTCGAAGTGATTTGGCCACGGGCAAAAGTTGATGCCGAAATGAACGCATCTGCAATTGGAAAAGGAGACAATCCGTTACACCAATCCTAACACCGCGCACGCGCAACCTTGAAAAAGGTGCAATTTTTAGTAAGCTATTCCGGTAATCCAATTACGTACTCCTCGTTGTTTCCAAATAACTCTGGGGATCACCATGTTTGTATTCAGTGCCCTATTTTTTGCGCTTTTGGTTCTTTCCAGCCTCGCAACTGCCGCAGTGGTTCGACAATCCCGCGGCTCGCTTTCGCAGACCATCTGTCCCTTGGACGAACCATCGCCTCCGTCACCGCAGGTTGCCCGCTTCCTGTTTCGCGCGGGCACTTTGGTTGACGCCAACACAGCCGCCCTGCGCTTGTGCTCGGAAACACCTACCGAGCGCTTTGATTGGGAGGCGCTGCGCAAAAAACTCTCGGCCAGCTTTCCCGATTTCCCCTATGCGCAGGGCGCTGCTCAGGAACGGGATGTAACCGTTCTCAAATCCAACGATCCCAATGACGCCTCCGTTGTCACTCTGGATCAATGGAACGATGTCGCCCGCGTGACATTGGAACAGGACAACGCTCCGGACATGGCCCGCCGCACCGCGATTTTGCAGGCGATGTTTCAGGCGCCCAACCCGATTTGGAAAATCAACGCAAAAGGCGTGATCGTGTGGCGAAACACCGCCTACAAGTCTCTTGGAGCGACGCTTGGATTTGCCCCCGACACCCAGGCGCTTTTTGACACCTCGCCCCTTTCTCCGGGCGACCCACCGCTGCGCTTCAAACTCTGCCGACCGGACGGCTCCCTTGCCCACTGGTTCAATGTCACCGCCGTACATGCCGGACCAGACATCATGTTTTACGCCACCGAAGCGGATGCCGAAGTTTCCGCCCAGGACGCCCGTCGCAGCTTTGTGCAGACTTTCTCCCAAACCTTCGCGCAACTTTCCACAGGGCTCGCCATCTTTGATCAAAACCAACGCCTGGTATTGTTCAATCCGGCGCTCACCGAACTGACCGGCATGTCCGTCGACTTCCTCACCAACCGCTGTGATCTCTTTTCCTTTTTTGATCAGTTGCGGGAACACCATGTAGCCCCGGCCCCCAACGGCCAAACAGACTGGCGCTCCCAGGTATCCCTGATCATACAAGAGGCTCAAATCGGCGATTATAGTGAGACTTGGACACTGCCGACCGGCGTGACCTACAAGGTGACGGGTCGCCCCCATCCAGATGGCGCGCTGGTCTTTTTGATCGAGGACATCACCGCAGAAATCACTGTCACCCGCCGCTTTCGTAGTGAGTTGGAACAGGTCCACAGCGTGTTGGACACTGTTGAAAGCGCGCTGATCCTGTTTTCCCCAACCGGCCAACTGCGCATGTGCAACCAGGCCTATCGCGACCTGTGGAAAAGCGATCCGGACCGGACCTTTGCCGAATACACTTTCCACGACGCGTTCTTGCATTGGCAGGCGGACTGCCAACCGTCCCCTGTTTGGGCCAAATTAAAGAAGCGGATTCTCTCAACCTCCGATCGCAGCGCATGGTCCGCGTCCGTCTCCAAGACCACCGGCGAAGTCCTGACTGTGGAGGTCACACCCGTTGCTGGCGGTGTCACACTGTTGACGTTTAAAGAGATCAATCCGGCTGGCGTGCCATTACCCTCGGCGCACTAACTCCCAAACCCACTTGCAGGTCGGGACCCGCGTTTTTACTGTGGCGCCATGACGGTTTTTTCTCGCACGCTCTCCCTAAATTCCCCCTCTGAAACGCAGGCTTTGGCGGTTCAGATCGCGGTCACCCTGGTACCAGGTGACGTTGTCTTGCTTGAGGGTCCAATTGGCGCCGGTAAAACCCATTTTGCCCGCTCTCTGATCCAATCATTACTGCCGGTCATGGAAGACGTGCCTTCGCCAACCTTCACATTGGTACAAGTCTATGACGGGCCACATTCCGAAATCTGGCACGCTGATCTTTATCGCCTCTCCGCGCCGGATGAAGTGGTGGAACTGGGCTTGACCGATGCGTTTGAAGACGCCATTTGCTTGGTGGAATGGCCCGACCGCCTCGCGGAGCTTGCCCCGGAAAACGCTCTCAAATTGCGGTTCGAAATTGCGCCGCAAGAGGAGCATCGTACTCTGACCCTCACCTCCGCATCCGATCACTGGGCGGAATTACTTGCTGGCATCTCAACATGACAACGCGCGACGCTGTGATTCAGTCCTTCTTGGCAAACACCGAGTGGGAAACTGCCCAGCATTCCAATCTCGCCGGCGATGCCTCCGCCCGCCGCTACAAACGTTTGGAACTCCCCAACGGAAATACTGCGGTTCTAATGGACGCGCCAGCCGAAGGCAGCAACGGTACGGATCAATTTGCCGACATGGCGGCGTATTTGACCGCCAAAGGTCTGTCTGCGCCGAAGATTTACCTTCAAAACCACAGCCAAGGTTTACTGTTGCTGGAAGACTTGGGTGACGACCTCTTTGCGCGTGTCATTCCCAATAACCCAAGCACAGAAGCCTCGCTTTACACTGCCGCCGCCGATGTGCTCACCGTCTTGCATCAACACACACCACCTTCTGGTTTACCACAAATGGATGCAGCCACGCTGGCAGAGATGATTGAACCGGTGTTTTCCTGGTACATCGCCGGCGCGGACCGGCCTTGGCAACAGGCCTGGGAGGCGTTTCACAGCGCCATTTCTCCGATCCTGAAGGACCGCCTCGGAGCGCCGGATGTGCTCGTTTTGCGAGACTATCACGCCGAAAATCTGTTGTGGTTGCCCGACCGCGACGGCGTGGCCAAAGTTGGACTGTTGGACTTTCAGGACGCCCTGCTGGGCCACAAAGCCTATGATCTGGTCTCGCTCCTGCAAGACGCCCGTCGCGACGTTCCGCTTAATGTCGAACATCAAACCAAAGCGCATTTTGTGCAGACCAATGGCTTGGACCCACAAGCATTTGACGTCGCCTACGCCCTGCTCGGCGCCCAGCGTAACCTGCGGATCGTCGGTGTCTTTGCGCGGCTTTGTATGCACTACGGAAAGCCGCACTACGTGGACATGCTCCCCCGTGTCTACGATCTGGCGATGCGCAATTTGCGACATCCCATCCTCAAAGAACCCGCCGCAATACTTAGGGAAACCTTGCCCGCCCCAACCGCAGACATTCTAGAGAAACTGAAATCAAAATGCGCCACCATCCCGACGCCGTAATGCTCTTCGCCGCCGGATTTGGCACGCGCATGGGTGAACTGACTCGGAACACGCCGAAGCCACTTTTGCATGTCGGCGGCAAAACACTCCTGGATCGCACACTTGCGCTGACCGAGGCCGTCTCACCAGCCCGCACCGTTGTGAATGCACATTATCACCATCAACTGGTGGTGGATCATCTGAACGAAACATCGGTCCAGGTTATAGTCGAAGCACCTGACATTTTGGAAACCGGGGGCGGCCTGCGCAACGCCTTGCCACTGCTTGGCAACGGACCGGTTTTCACAAGCAACACCGACGCTGTCTGGCGCGGCCCCAACCCGTTCCAAATGCTGCGCGACGCTTGGCAGCCGGACAAAATGGACGCGCTTCTGCTGTGCCTGCCCAAAGAAAACGCCATTGGTCACAAAGGCAAAGGCGACTTTGTTCTGAGCGAGACCGGTCAAATCTCACGCGGACCCGGCGTTGTCTATTCCGGTATCCAGATCCTCAAAACGGACGGGCTGCACGACATTTCAGAAACCGCGTTTTCGCTCAACCTGCTCTGGGACCAAATCCACAAACGCGACCGCCTTTATGGTCTGACGTACCCCGGAAAATGGTGTGATGTCGGCTCCCCCGAAGGCATCACGCTTGCTGAAGAGATGCTGGATGCACCTGATGTTTGAGCCAAGCGCGACACCTCGCGTTTTCGCCCTGCCCCCCGGTGCGGATTTCCCGTGTTACCTTGTGGAGGGCATTCGGGCGCGCTTTGCAGGTCAGCGCCCCGATGCCATCGCCAAGGCAACCGTGATCGTAAACACCGCCCGCATGGCCCGCCGCGTGCACGCCCTGTTTGACGACGGTCCGGCGACCCTCCTGCCCCGCATCCAACTGTTGGGCGAATTTGCGAATGCCGCCACGGCACATCTTCCACCCGCGACACCCGCCATTCGCCAACGGTTTGAACTGATCCAACTGGTCACACGACTGCTGGAACAACAGCCAGACCTTGCCGCGCGCGCATCCGTCTATGATCTCGCCGATAGCCTCGCTGGCTTGTTTGACGAGATGGCCGGTGAAGGCGTGCCTGTGGACGTCATTGAAGCTTTGGACGTCAGCGACCAATCCGGCCACTGGGCACGCGCCCAGTCCTTCTTTGGCATCGCGCGACATTTCCTGGAAAACCTCGACAGCGCTCCCGGCCAAGAAGCCCGACAACGCCGCGCGATTGAGGCGATTGTGCAATCCTGGGAAGACACACCGCCACAACACCCAATCATTCTGGCAGGCTCCACCGGCTCCCGCGGGACCATGCAATTGCTGATGCAGGCGGTCGCAACCCTGCCCCAAGGCGCAGTGGTTCTGCCGGGCTATGACTTCGACATGCCAACTGAAACCTGGGATCACCTGTCTGACGAATTGCAAAGCGAAGATCATCCACAATACCGCTTCCGCGCTTTGATGAGTGACCTGGACATGTCCCCACAGGACGTGCAGCTCTGGCACAACTGCACCGCGCCCTCCGCTGCACGCAATAAACTGGTATCACTTGCCCTGCGCCCTGCGCCGGTCACGGACCAATGGCTCAGCGAAGGCCCAAACCTCGGCGACCTAAGCACCGCCACCAAAGACATCACGCTCATCGAGGCCACCACCCAGCGCGAAGAGGCCCTCACCATCGCCGCCCGCTTGCGCAAGGCCGCCGACGAAGGGCTGACCTGCGCATTGATCACGCCAGATCGAATGCTCACCCGCCAAGTAACAGCCGCCTTAGATCGCTGGGACATTGTGCCGGATGACAGCGCCGGTCAGCCCTTGCAACTGTCCCCTCCGGGCCGGTTCCTCCGCCATACTGCGGCTCTATTACACCAGAAACTCACCTCCGAAGCCCTTCTAACGCTGCTCAAACACCCATTGACGCACAGCGGCGAAAACCGTGGCGATCACCTCCGCTTCACCCGAGACCTGGAGTTGTGGATGCGACGCAATGGCGTGACCTATCCAGAAGCCGAAAAACTCCAGGCCTGGGCCGCGGCGCGCAGCGAAGAGATGCCCACATGGATGGCTTGGGTCACCGCTTGTTTCTGTGATGCCAAACGCAACCAAATGGACATGGCCGCGCTTCTAAACGACCACCTCGCACTGTCGGCGAAAATCGCCCAAGGCCCAGGCGAAGGCAGCGGCGGTCTTTGGGATCAGGCTGCCGGCCGCTCTGCATCTCGACTTGTGGCCGAGGTGAAAGATCATGCTCAGGTCGTCGGCTCCATCGCACCGGCAGACTACGCCGACTTGTTTGGCGCATTGCTCTCCCGCGCGGAAGTGCGCGACCGCGATGCGGGCCATCCAAACATCCTGATTTGGGGTACGTTGGAAGCGCGCGTTCAAGGTGCGGACCTTGTAATCCTTGGTGGCCTCAACGAAGGCAGCTGGCCGGAAGCGCCAAGTCCCGACCCTTGGCTCAACCGCAAACTACGCCATGATGCGGGCCTATTGCTGCCGGAACGCCGCATTGGCCTCTCAGCCCATGATTTCCAACAAGCCATCGGTGCTCCGGAAGTCTGGATCACCCGCTCCGTTCGCTCGGATGAAGCCGAAACTGTCCCATCCCGATGGGTCAATCGTCTGGTCAACTTGCTAAGCGGCTTGCCAAACCAAAACGGACCAAACACACTTGAAGAGATGAAATCCCGCGGTGACACGTGGCTGGCCTACGTCCGCGCAATGGAAACCGTGCCTATGGTGCCCGCCGCGCCGCGTCCATCGCCCACGCCACCGCCTGAGGCCCGTCCGAGACAACTTTCGGTCACCGAAATCAAGCGCCTGATCCGGGATCCCTATGCGATCTATGCCAAGCACGTCCTGCGCCTGCGCCCGCTTGATCCGCTGATGCGCGCACCTGATGCGCTGTTGCGCGGTATCATTGTGCATGAGATCCTGGAAACGCTGATCAAAACATCTATGGCCGATCAAACGCCCGTGACGCGAGATCAGATCTTGGCCATATCAGAGACTGTTTTGGCCCAAAATGTACCTTGGGCCACGGCGCGGGCCTTGTGGCAAGCGAGGCTGGATCGGGTTGCAGATCACATCGTGCATGGCGAAGAAAAACGTCGCAAACGCGGCGAGCCGCTGGCGTTCGAAACTCAAGCTGAAGGCACCATTCCCGAACTGGGCTTCCGGCTCACCGCCAAAGCGGACCGAGTCGACCGCACCGAAACCGGAGCGCTGATCCTGTATGATTATAAAACCGGCGCGCCGCCCTCGAAAGACGAGCAAACCTATTTTGACAAGCAACTCTTGCTGGAGGCTGCCATGGCCGAACAGGGTGGGTTCAAGGACATTGATCCTTCCGACGTCGCCGACGCGATCTACATCGGCCTTGGCACCTCCCCCAAGGATCAACCCGCGCCGTTGTTGGAAACACCACCAACCAAAGTCTGGGAAGAATTCATCGCGCTGATCGAGCACTATTTGGCTGACGGCAAAGGCTTCACTTCCCGCCGCGCAATGCGCACCGAGCGCGACGAAAGCGACTACGATCAACTGGCGCGCTTTGGCGAATGGGACGCCACAGATGAACCCACACCGGAGGCGCTGTCATGACCCAGCCAATGAATGACGCCACCCGTCGCCAGATCACCGCCGCGCGTCCAGATGCCAGCACTTGGCTCTCCGCCAACGCCGGCTCCGGTAAAACCCGCGTGCTTACAGACCGTGTGGCGCGACTCCTGCTGGAAGGGGTGTTGCCGCAACACATCCTGTGTCTGACCTACACCAAAGCCGCCGCCAGCGAGATGCAAAACAGGCTGTTCAAACGGTTGGGCAGCTGGGCCATGAAATCTGATGCGGAGCTGTCTGAAGAGCTCGGCGAGCTCGGCGTTGTTGGAAAATCCAACGCTGACGATCTGCGCAACGCCCGCACGTTGTTTGCCCGCGCCATCGAAACGCCGGGCGGTTTGAAGATTCAAACCATCCACTCTTTCTGCGCCTCCATACTGCGCCGCTTTCCACTGGAGGCGGGGGTCTCACCCCTGTTCAGCGAAATGGAAGGCCGCGCGGCCGCTTTGTTGCGCGAAGAGATTGTGGAGCAAATGGCGGAAGGTGCAGACGCCGTTCTCGTACGGGGCCTCGCCACGCATTTCACCGGCGCCGCCTTAGAAGATTTGACCGCAGACATCTGTCGCCACGCAGATCAGTTGCGCCACCCGGTATCACAATCGGATCTGTGCGAGTTGCTTGGTTTGCCAGAAGGTTATGACCAAGAGGCGTTGCAATCTGATGTGTTTATCGGCGGCGAAGCAGAGCTGGTTATCGCGCTCATCGACATCCTTCAAACAAGCAGCAAAACCGACGCGACAGCGGCCACAAAACTGAGTGCCATCACCCACTTCGATGTGTCGGCCTTGCCCATTTTGGAATCTGTTTTTCTGACAGGAAAAGGTGCAAAAGAACCGTTTTGCGCCAAGTTAGACTCGTTTCCAACCAAAGCGCTGCGCACCAACCACGCGGATCTTATGGAGCGCATTAAGCCACTTATGCTGCGCATAGAAGACACGCGCGCCCGCCGCCTGTCGCTGCAAGCCAAAGACCGCAGCGCCGCATTGCACGCTTTCGCTGCACGTTTTCTGGAACGCTACGACACCGCCAAACAACACCGTGGCTGGCTCGACTTTGACGATCTGATCTTGCGGGCGCGCAACCTTCTCAACGAACCGGCAGTGGCGGAATGGGTGCTCTACCGCCTCGACGGCGGCATTGACCACATCCTCGTGGACGAAGCCCAAGACACCAGTCCGGTGCAATGGCAGGTAATCGAACGTCTGGCGCAGGAATTCACCTCCGGGTCCGGCGCACGGGGCGAGGACACCCGCACCATCTTTGTGGTGGGCGACAAGAAGCAGTCGATCTACAGCTTCCAAGGCGCGGATCCGGCAGAATTTGACCGCATGCGCGACGAATTTGCCGCCCGCCTGCACGCCACGGAGAGCCAGCTTCAAGACCTGAGCCTGGAATACTCCTTCCGCTCATCCCCTGCGGTTCTCAACCTCGTCGACAAGTGTTTTGAAAACCACGCCGACGCGGGCTTCCCAACCGGAAACCGCCACATTGCGTTTAACCACGACATGCCGGGCCGCGTGGACCTCTGGCCAGTGGTAGAACCCGTCGCAAAGGCGGAGAAAGACGACTGGTTTGATCCGGTTGATCGCCTTGGCGACACCCACCACACAGTCATCCTAGCAGATCGCATCGCCGCGCAAATTGCGCGGATGATCAAACAGGACACCATTGCCGACACGCGCGGCCCCGACGGACAGTTCACGCAGCGCAAAATTGAGCCAGGTGACTTCCTCATCCTGGTGCAACGTCGCTCTGACCTGTTCCACGAAATCATCCGCGCTTGTAAATTGCACGGGTTGCCCATTGCAGGTGCCGACCGTCTAAAGGTCGGCGGTGAAATGGCGGTGCGCGACCTCGGCGCACTTCTGTCCTTCCTCGCAACACCGGAAGACGACCTGTCGCTGGCCACCATCCTGCGGTCCCCTCTGTTTGGCTGGTCGGAACAGGCGTTGTTTGATCTTGCGCACCGCCGAGCCCCCAAAACCTACCTTTGGGCCGCACTGCGCGACAGGGGCGATGAGTTCCCCAAAACCATGGCCGTGCTGGACGATCTGCGCGCCAACACTGACTTTTTGCGGCCCTACGATCTGATCGAACGTGTGCTGACCCGCCACAAAGGCCGCCATGCTTTCCTCGCCCGGCTCGGGGCAGAGGCGGAAGACGGCATCAACGCTCTACTCTCCCAAGCGCTGGCTTATGAAAAATCCTCAGTGCCCAGCCTCACCAGCTTTTTGCAATGGATGCAGACCGACGATCTGGAGATCAAACGCCAGATGGACAGCGCCACCAACCGAATCCGCGTGATGACGGTGCACGGCTCCAAAGGCTTGGAAGCGCCGATTGTGATCATACCAGACACCGGCAAACGGCTGATCAAAACCGATGCCCCAATTGTGCCCGTGGGCGACACCGCGCTTTGGAACATGTCATCCGATAGCGCCCCCGCACCGTTGGCTTCTGCGCGTGAGACATTGGCCGAGGCGCAAGCTGCCGAACGGCTGCGCTTGCTTTATGTGGCCATGACTCGTGCTGAAAAATGGTTGATTGTAGCTGCGGCCGGAGATTTGGGCAAAGACGGCAAGAGCTGGTATGACACTATCCGCGCCGCGATGGTCTCCTCAGATGCCACACCTTGCCAGTTTGACGGCGGAGAAGGTCTGCGCTTGGATCATGGAAATTGGGCCGGAACAGTCTCGAGTATTGTAGAAGAATCTGCCCCCACAAAAGTCGAGGTGCCAACGTTCCTCAAATCCGCCGCGCCACTGCCACCGGCTCCACCACACGCGCTTAGCCCGTCTGACCTTGGCGGGGCAAAGGCTCTGGGCGGTGAGCAGGGTCTGGACCAAGAAGCCGCCATGAAACGGGGCACTTGGCTGCACATTTTGCTCGAGCATTTGCCCAATCATCCGCAAGCTGACTGGTCAGAAATTGCCAACTCTCTTCTGCAAGATGATCTGGTTGAGATGCAGGATGGACAGTTCGAAGAGTTGCTGGCCGAAGCCACGCAAACTCTGTCCAAACCCGAGCTCAAATGGCTGTTTAATCCTTCTGCATTGGCGGAAGTACCCCTGACCGCCAATCTTGGTCCCAATCGCTTGCACGGAATCATCGACCGTCTCGTGATTCAGGAGGGTTGTATCTGGGCCATCGATTTCAAAACCAACGCCACGGCTCCAGCCTCAGCCCAAACCACACCAGAAGGCATTTTGCGGCAAATGGGGGCCTATACCCATGCTTTGGAACAGATTTTTGACCTGCCAATCCGCACCGCCATCCTATGGACGGCAACGGCGGAACTGATGGAGCTGCCACACGATCTTGTGACAAAATCACTTGCGGCCACAGGATATCTTGACGCCCCCGCCCCGCAAACCTAGGTTCCCTCGAACCAAGACTTATCAGCACCCTCTTTCAGGAGACCTCCACAATGGCAACTGTTGCTGTCACCGATGCCACCTTCGACGAAGAAGTAAAAAACGCCGACGTTCCTGTCGTCGTGGATTTTTGGGCCGAATGGTGTGGCCCATGTAAACAAATCGGCCCAGCGCTCGAAGAGCTGTCGGCTGAAATGGATGGCAAGGTAAAAATTGCCAAGGTTGATGTGGACAGCAACCCAAACGCCGCCGCCGCTCTGGGCGTGCGTGGCATCCCGGCGCTGTTCATCTTCAAAGACGGTCAGGTCATCTCCAACCGCGCAGGCGCCGCACCAAAAGCCGCACTGCAGAGCTGGATCGAAGACGCCCTCTAATCCGCTTGAGATACCAAATCCAAAGGCGCTCCACTCGGGGCGCCTTTTTCTTTGGGTCTAGGCAACAGGCCATCCAAGCCCAGCCAACCGCGCTCGGATTTTGTCTTCGACTTCTGGCCGTCCGGCGTTGATCGACATCTGCTGCAAGAACCACAACAGGTATTGAGGGTAGGGCGGTTTCATCCCTTGAACAGCTTTGAACGCGCCCTCGATGCCAAGCTGATCCACATTGGCGGCGATGTGGTGAAAATCGATCCCGGCAAACAGCACACAAGGCTTTTTCAAAAAGTACCCCGCAAAGGCCACGCTTGAGTTCATCGCAACCACATAGGCACATTTGGGCAGCAGCTCCTCCATGCCCCCAGTGCGCAACGACAGGCGCGCATATTTGGCGACCATACCGTTCAAAGCATCCCGCTCTTCGTCAGAGTAGGTCTCTCCCGGATGCAGCGTGACCACAATCTCCCGATCCGGCTCCTGCACCAAAACATGCTCCACCATATCAATTGGGCTACAGTGCTGAAAATACCGCTTCTCAAGCAGTTTGCCTTGCAGCGGCACATAGACAAAATCGCCTTTCTCCACCTGCTTTAAAAGCGGCTCATACAAGCGCCGCCGCCAGGCCTGAAAGAACTTTCGCGCCTCTGCCTCATCAATCTTGGACGGATCAAAAGCGGTCTCGGCCACTTCCCAATGCCAGCGTTCGTTGGTGTGCTCGATGTGCCAAAACGGGTAGTAGTAGGCCTTCCTCAGCGTGACCGAATTGCGCACAAATGGATCGCGCATATAGAACACAGAGTACCCGCCCAAACGCGGATCGGCCTCCTCTGGATCCACATAGCTCACCTGCATCCCTGCAGAGCGAACCACATCTGCGACCTTGTTGATAAAGTTGTGCTCACCCGCTTCCGCGCGCTGTCGATGTGGCCATGGAATGTAAAAGCGGGCCTGTGTCTCACTGCTCATGCGCCGGACGCTAAGCCCTTGCAATCACGCCCGCAAGCCATACCCTTGTGCCTTTCCAGTCGCAGGCTCATATAGGGCAAAGGACAAAAGGAGCTTTTGGATGTCTGAGGATCAATTCCCCGGTTGGCACGGCACCACCATCATTGGTGTAAAAAAGGGTGGCGAAGTTGTGATTGCCGGAGACGGGCAAGTTTCGCTAGGCCAGACCGTGATCAAAGGCACCGCGCGCAAGGTGCGCCGCCTGAGCCCCGGTGGCTATGAAATTGTTGCAGGCTTTGCTGGCTCCACCGCAGACGCCTTCACGCTTCTGGAACGCTTGGAAGCCAAGCTGGAAGCAACGCCCGGACAATTGGCCCGCGCCTCTGTGGAACTCGCCAAGGACTGGCGCACCGACAAATACCTGCAAAAGCTCGAAGCCATGCTGATTGTCTCGGACGGTGCAGACATCTTCGTGATCACCGGGGCAGGGGACGTGCTTGAGCCTGAACATGACGTCACCGCCATTGGGTCCGGCGGCAACTACGCGCTGGCCGCAGGGCGCGCCCTGATGGACACCGATCTGTCCGCGGAAGAAGTTGCACGCAAAGCTATGGGCATCGCAGGTGATATTTGCGTCTACACAAACGGCAACCTGACGGTGGAGACCATCAAGCAATGACCGACATGACCTACACCCGCATGGGCAATTCCGGTCTGGTTGTTTCCCGTCTGGCGCTTGGCACCATGACCTTCACCCATGGCTCAGACTGGATCCCTGGCGTCGCCAAAGTTGGCCTGAACGATGCCCAGCGCATGGTTGATGTCGCACTGGATGGTGGCATCAACTTCTTTGACGCAGCGGACGGCTATTCCAATGGCGAAGCAGAAGACATCCTTGGCAAAACCCTCAAAGGCAAGCGCAACGACGCGGTGATCTGCACCAAACTGGGATTCCGTCAAAGTGATCGCGTCACCGATGCGGGTCTTTCGCGCGGTCACATCCTGTCTTCCGTGGATGGTTGCCTGAAACGGCTCGACACTGACTGGATCGACCTTCTGGTGCTGCACAAAACCGATTTCACGACACCAATAGAAGAAACCCTGTCGACGCTGCAAAAGGTGATCGACGCAGGCAAGGTGCGCCACATCGGCGTGTCCAACTGGCCCGCATGGAAGGTTGCACAGGCGGTGCAATTTCAGCGCGACAATAACATGAGCCAGTTTGTGGCAGGGCAATACCTTTACAACGCTGTGGGCCGTGACATTGAAATGGACATCCTGCGCATGGGCGCGGAGCTCGGCATCGGCCTGATGGCCTGGTCACCACTTGCGGGCGGGCTACTGACGGGAAAATACGACCTCAACAAGCTGGAAGACAGCGACGGGCGTCTCGCGGAAGGTGATTTCTTGCAAGTCTCCAAAGAGCAGGCGCAGGCCGCGATCACTGCGCTGTCTGCCGCCGCCGACGCGCACAACGCGACACCTGCGCAAATCGCTCAAGCCTGGATTCTGAACAAACGCCGAGACCACACGGTCATCATCGGCGCCTCCAAACTCAGCCAGCTTGAAACCGGCATCGCCGCCGCCAATATCGTGCTCAGCGACACGGAAATGGCCGCTCTGGACGCGGCAGCCGCTCCCGGCCGTCGCTACCCCGAGTGGTTTGACGACATGATGAAAGACGAACTGTTTGCCAAAGTGCTCGCGTAACGAGAGACCCACACCTCATGATTGACAAAGATGATCTTCGCGCCGCGGTTGGCTCCGGCCTGCTGAATGAACAACAGGCCGCGTCCCTTGCAGCACTTGCCGACAGCAGACGCGGCGCGCGCGAAGACCTTGCGGTAGGGGACGAACCGTTTGAGCTGTTCAAAGGCTTCAACGAGATTTTCATTGTGGTCGGCCTGCTCATCCTCGCCAGCGGCTGGGCTGCGGTCAACGGAATCGCCATGGCCGCCGAAGTGGTGAACTACAAAACCAAAATTGTGAGCACCACAGCCATCTCCGGCGCTGTGATCTGGGCCCTGGCCGAGTACTTCATCCGCCGCCGTCGCATGGTGGCCCCGGCCATTGCCTTGTCGATCCTTTGGGCGATCAACGCTGGCTCCGGCATCACCGCCTATTTCGCACAGCCCTTTATGCTTGCCCAAGAAGACTTCTCCAGCCTGCCACTGCCACTGGCACTCACCACGCTGGCAACACTGATCTTCTGGCTGCGCTTCCGCGTGCCCTTTGCCATGGCGCTCATCGCGCTTGGCGTCTTTGGCATCGCGCTCATGCTTGGCGCCAACCAATCCGGCACGCCAACCAGCCCGCAGGACCTGTTCCTGTTGTCCGCTGGAGGCCCCTTTGCCTTTATAACTTTGGGTGTAGGCATCGCTGTCTTTGCTGTCGCTATGTACTTTGACATGTCCGATCCACACCGCGTCACCCGTCGCAGTGCGCAAGGCTTCTGGCTGCACGTTGTCGCCGCACCAGCCCTGATCAATACAGTCGCTCTGACGCTTCTCGAAGCTGGCGGCAACAGCGCTCACCTGGCGCTTATGCTCTTCCTGCTGGGCTTTGCCGCCATCGCCATCATCATCGACCGGCGCTCTTTCCTGATAGCCGCCATCGGCTACACCGTCGCTCTGGCCAGCATTGTCTTTGACGGCGAAGGTGCGGCCTTCACCATTCTCTTCCTCGGCATCTTTCTGGTGGTGCTGGGCGCATTCTGGTCCCGCTTCCGCGCGGTCCTCCTCGCGCCGCTTTCCGGCATTTTGCCGCTCCACCGCCTGCCGCCTTCCCACTGATTGGACACCGATATGACTGATCTCACGCCCCGCGAAATTGTCTCCGAACTGGACCGCTTCATCATCGGCCAGAAAGACGCCAAACGCGCCGTCGCAGTGGCCCTGCGCAACCGTTGGCGCCGCAAACAACTGGCTGATGACATCCGCGATGAAGTCTACCCCAAGAACATCCTGATGATTGGCCCCACCGGCGTCGGCAAAACCGAAATCTCCCGCCGCCTCGCCAAACTGGCCCGCGCGCCGTTTATCAAGGTTGAGGCCACCAAATTCACCGAAGTTGGGTACGTGGGCCGCGACGTGGAACAGATCATCCGCGATCTGGTTGACGCCGCCATCATCCAGACCCGCGAACACATGCGCGAAGACGTGAAGGTCAAAGCCCACGCCGCCGCAGAAGATCGTGTGATTGACGCGATCGCCGGTCCGGACGCGCGCGAAGGCACACGCGAGATGTTCCGCAAAAAGCTCAAGGACGGCTTGCTCGACGACACCGAAATCGAGCTTGAAGTGGCAGACAGCTCCAATCCCCTGGGCGGCATGTTTGACATTCCTGGTCAACCGGGCAGCCAGATGGGCATGATGAACCTTGGCGACATCTTTGGCAAAGCCATGGGCGGCCGCACCACCAAGAAGCGCATGACCGTTGCCGAAAGCTATGAGGTGCTGATCTCTGATGAGGCGGACAAGCTGCTGGACGACGAAACCGTCAATGCCGCCGCGCTGCAATCTGTGGAGCAAAACGGCATCGTTTTCCTCGATGAAATCGACAAAGTCTGCGCCCGTCAGGAAGCGCGTGGCGGCGATGTTTCCCGCGAAGGTGTGCAGCGTGATTTGCTGCCCCTGATCGAAGGCACCACCGTTTCCACCAAACACGGGCCGGTTAAAACCGACCACATCCTCTTTATCGCCTCCGGCGCGTTCCACATCGCGAAACCATCGGACCTACTGCCAGAACTGCAAGGTCGTCTGCCCATCCGCGTTGAATTGCGCGCCCTGACCGAAGAAGACTTTGTGCGCATTCTCACCGAAACCGACAATGCCCTGACCCGCCAATACACCGCACTGATGGGCACCGAAGAGGTTGTGGTGTCCTTTACTGAGGATGGCATCGCAGCTCTGGCGAAAATAGCCGCCGAGGTGAACCAGTCAGTGGAGAACATTGGCGCACGCCGGCTTTATACTGTGATGGAACGGGTGTTTGAGGAACTCAGCTTCTCCGCACCAGACCGCTCGGGCGAGGAAATTGTCGTGAATTCCGCTTTTGTAGAGACGAATCTTGGCGAGTTGGCCAAATCCATGGACGTCAGCCGCTACGTGCTCTGATTTCCCCCTAGCAGCTCCGTGCATTCAATTGCATAGTCCCGGCAAACCAGTTTTGCCGGGACTTTTTGTGCGTACCCTCATCCTCATTGCCACCTGTTTGATACTGTCTGCTTGCGCGGATCGCATCACCGCACCCATCCAACCAGAGGCGCTCAACGCGCCCAATACGCGCCAGATTTTTGTGGTCACCAACCGCCAGCGCAATGCCGAGGGCTATCTCGCAACATCCCGCGATAGTGAACTGACATTTCTGGACACAACCGTCTCTATCCCGCCGTCCCACACATCAGGCGAAGCGCCCACATTCAAGGCCAACCCCGACCCGGAAAAACACTTTGTGATTGCCAAAGAGACCCCCATTACCTCGCTTCCTGACCTCGCCAGGAAAGTCTCCGCCAGCCTCGCGGGCAATGCCCGACGCAACCGGGAGGTCACGGTCTTTGTGCATGGGTTCTACAACACCTATCAGGACAGCTTGTTCCGGATCGCCCAACTTCAAAACGATTTTGATCTGCCCGGCACCGTGGTGAACTTCGCCTGGGCCAGCGCTGGCAGCCCTTTGGGTTACGCACATGACCGCGAAAGCGCGCTGTACTCACGCGATGATCTGGAGCGCACCCTGCGTGAACTCGCCAAATCCAAGTCAGATCGCCTGCTGCTGGTTGGCCATTCCCTTGGCACGTTTTTGATCACCGAAACCCTGCGTCAGATCGAACACAAAGAGCCGGGATGGACCGCCAGGAACATCGACGCCTTGGCTCTGATCTCTCCGGACATGCCGGTGGACCTATTCTTGCGCAACTTGGAGCCCTTTAACGCCCTGCCGGCCTCCACGGTGATTTTGACCTCAACCGAAGACAACGCCCTGCGGCTCTCCAGTCGCATAAACCGCTCTTCTCAAAGGCTCGGACAACTCTCCAACCCAGATGTGTTGGCAGACCTCCCGGTGATCGTGTTTGACGTTTCGAGCTTTGCAGACGGCAGCAGCAACCACATGACTTTTGCCGAAAGCCCGGCATTAATCGCCCTGCTGCGCGATGCACGCACCTTTGATGAACTATTGGCGCCAGACGACCCAAATTTCTTGCTACGTCAGGCAGAGCGCGTGCGTGTCTCCAACGAGGCGATTGCCATTCAGGTCGCTGGGCCTGGTGGCGGCATATGATTTCTACCACCGCCTTCGTCAAACAAAACGGCCGCTACTTGCTCCCCGGCGCGATGCTGATGTTTATGTCCTGCTTCGGACAAACCTTCTTCATCGGCACCTTCGCCGCCGACATTCGCGCGCATTTTGAGCTCTCTCACGGCGGTTGGGGTGCCATCTATATGCTAGGCACGGGAACGTCTGCGGTCATTATGCTTTGGGCGGGAACGTTGGCGGATCGGATCCGAGTCCGTATCCTTGGTCCTCTTATGCTGCTCTTCTTGGCGACTGCCTGCATCGCGCTGTCGCAATTGTCTTCGGTCTGGGTGCTGCCATTTGTGATCGTCGCGCTGCGTCTGACAGGGCAGGGCATGCTGACACACACCGCGGGCGTGGCCATGGCCCGCTGGTTTGCCGCATCGCGCGGGCGCGCGCTTGCGTTTGCTACCATGGGTTTCATGTGCGCCGAAGCTATCATGCCACTCACGGCTGTAAGCCTCAAAACGCAATTTCATTGGCAGTGGATTTGGCTCGCGGCCGGCCTACTTTGCCTTGCCATGGCACCAGTGATTTTCTTGTTGTTGCAGCAAGAGCGAGAACCGCAAAGCCTTGCCAAAGACGAAAAAGCGCTTGGCATGGAAGGGCGCAACTGGTCCCGCTGGGAGGCCATCCGGCACCCAGTCTTCCTATCCGCCATTCCCGCCATGATGGCCTTCCCCGCTTTCGCCACGGTGTTTTTCTTTCAGCAAGCCTATTTTGCAGAGATCAAAGGCTGGTCGCACCTCTCTCTGGTAGCGGTGTTTCCGTTGGGAACACTGTCTTTTGGCGTATCAACAATCGTTTATGGCTGGTTGATCGACAAACTTGGGGCCGCGCGTCTCATGCCGTTTTACCTCCTGCCTCTGGTCGCCGCCTTTACCATCCACGCCTGGGCCCCCACCGTCAGCTGGGTGGCAGTGGGTGTGGTGCTCATGGGCATGGCGGGCGGCGGCATGGCAACCTTGCCCGCGTCGGTCTGGTCAGAGTTTTTCGGCTCGCAGCATCTGGGTGCCATCAAAGCCACCGTCGCCGCCTTTGGCGTGTTGGGGTCTGCCTTGGGTCCAGGTCTGTCCGGTTGGATGATTGATCAAGGCATCAACTACCAATCGCAACTGCAAGGCTTTGCCATCTGCTTTGCAATTGCCAGCGCCGTGATGGTGGTGCCTTTCGCGCGCGCTCGAAACTCAACGGCGGCGTAAATAAACGTAATAGGCTCCAGTGCCGCCATGCCGGATATGGGCTTCTGCCACCTGCAAAATACACTGCTTCATCGGTGGCAGCGCAAACCACTGCGGCACCTGATGTTTGAGCACGCCACGTCGGGTTGGAATCGGCCCATCGTCCCGTTTGGTTTTGCCCTTGCCGGTGATCACCAACACCAACCGCTTGCCCTCACCATGGGAGCGCATAATGAAACCGGTCAAAGCCCCATGCGCCTGATCTGCTGTCATACCGTGCAGGTCAATCTTGCCTTCAGGCACCAGCTTCCCGCGCTTCATCCGGCCAAAGGCTTTCTTGTCCATTTGAACCGGCTGACGCGCTACGCGTTCGGACACGGATCCCATCAGATCATGCATCGACGGGCTGGCATTGGCTTTGGAGCCAACTTCAAAATCCGGCAGGGTAGGGGAGAGGTGTGGCCTTGGCTTCTTGATCGGTTTTGGCTTGGGTTTTGGCAACTCATGCGCGCTTGTACCGGGATTCAGTCGCTCAGCTGTATCTGCCACCTTCCGCCAGAGGGTGACCTCTTCCTCACTCAATTTCCGCCGTGTCACAGAACCGACTCCGGCAACATCGCATAAGCCCGCTGAATGGGCAGAAGCACCACCATGCGGCCCGGATCTTTGAGCGTTCCCGCCGCCTTACCGGCTTCATCACCGGTGCCAAAAAAGATGTCCGCTCGCTGCGCGCCCTTGATGGCCGATCCGGTATCCTGGGCGATCATCAATCGCCGCAGAGGTCCAGCACCGTCTTTTTCCACCCAAACCGGCGCGCCCAGAGGCGTAAACTTCGGGTCCACCGCCACCGACCGCATTGCCGTGATCGAGCGGTTCATCGCCCCCAACGGGCCCTTGTGCGCGGGCACGCGGCTTACTTCCCGGAAGAACACGAAGCTGTCGTTGTGCCGCAGCAGTTCCGCACCATCCACCGGATTGCGCTTCACCCAATTCTTGATCACCTGCGCACTCACTTGATGCGCATTATACACACCGCGCCGCACCAGTTCCGCGCCAACAGAGCGGTACTTGTGGCCATTGGCTCCACCGTAGCCGACACGAATGTACGACCCATTGGGCAGGCGAATACGCCCCGAGCCTTGGATTTGCAGGAAAAACAGCTCGACGCTGTCATCCACCCAAGCAATCTCCAACCCACGTCCTTGAAGTGCACCGCTGGTCTCGATCTCGCGCCGGGTCAGCCACTGACCACCTTTAGCTTCACGCGGCATTTTGTAGACAGGGAACCGATACCGCCCGCTTGGCGTCAGAGACCCGTCCAATTCCGGCTCAAAGTAACCGGTGAACAGCGCCGACTTGTCTTTTTCCTCAATCAGAACCGGCCGAAACAAAAGCTCAAAAAACTTACGTGCATCGTCAATCCCGGTTGCGGCCGCACAAAGCGTCTGCCAATCCGGCGCGTCAAAATCTGCGCAGGTATTCAGAAAAACTTGACGGGCGGCCTCGTGATCATCCGCGGCCCACCCGTCCAGGTCGTCAAACGACAGGATTTTCATATGTGTTTCGGACATGGCTGCCCCTCCGGCCATCACAAAGACCGCGGCCAAAGCCGCCCGAAACGCCCGGATCATTCGCCCGTGGCAACAAGCTGCCAGTTTGGATCGTCCGATCCCATCACGCGGGCAAAGGTCCAAACGTCCTTCTGCCGCTTAATCTGGCTTTCGCTGCCCTCAACAATCTCACCGGCATTATCCCGCACAACATGAGTCAGCTCACCCACATAGCGCACGGTGATTTCGCCTTCTTTCGTGGTCTCGTCAAAATGCGCCGCCTGCAGCACCATTTCACGCACCCCAACAAATTCGCTTTCCACGGTCAGACCTTTGTCCGCGCGCATCTCCACCACATGAGCAAAGCTCTCATAGACTTCTTCACCCAAGAACGGCTGGATGCTCGCTAGATCACCTTTTTCAAAGGCCATCAGGATCATCTCATACGCGCCACGCGCACCGCCAAGGAAGTCGTTCACGCCAAACTGCGGCTCCATCGACTTCATCTTCGCCAGCGCCAGCGCATTCACGCTGCCCTCTTCGGCGTGATCCAGAATGTCCTGATCCGGTCCACCTTCGATCACTTCAAGGTCCGGCCCCTTGCGACGGGCCTGCGAAACACCTTCCTGACGTGGCTCTTCATAGCCCTCTCGAGTCCCCAAAACACTGCGCAGACGCAAGATCAGAAACACGGCAATACCGGCAAGAACCAGAAGTTGAATTAGGGAGGAGTTCATTTGAACCTCATGTTGGGCATGGAAACACTGTTCTCTCGCACTTATGTAAGTCACGGGCGGGGTCAAGTCCACCTCGCCAAATGTAGCAATGGAGTAAAGCTAAGATGTGGCTCTTGTTGGCCTTTATCGCGATCCCCATGATCGAAATTGCCCTGTTCATCAGCGTTGGTGGCGCCATTGGCCTGTGGCCGACCCTGGCGATTGTCCTGCTGACAGCCATTCTTGGCACACATCTGGTGCGTTCTCAGGGGCTTACCGCCATCGGAAACGTGCAGCAATCCTTCAATGAGTTGAATGATCCAACCGAGCCTTTGGCCCACGGCGCCATGATCCTGATCGCCGGTGTTTTGCTGCTGACTCCAGGTTTCTTCACAGACGCCGTTGGATTTGCCCTCCTGACCCCAGCTTTCCGCAAAATCATGTTTGAATTTGCCCGAAAACGCGTGCGGGTTCAGAGCTTTACCATGGGCAGCACCCACTCTACCTCGTTTCATTCAGGTCCGGATAAGCAAGGCCACCGCCCCGCACGTTCTGATGTGATTGACGGTGAATTCTCCGAAGTGGATCCCGCTCCAGAAAGCCCGCACCCACAGGTGGACAGCGTCAAAAACCCCACGCATAAACCATCCGGTTGGACAAAACATTGAGACCCGTAATTTGACCTGTTAAAGCAGGGCAAACGAATTCTTTTGGAGACTTCCCATGGCGGAAAACGAAAACGGCGCAGCACAAGCGCCGCAGCTGAAAATGAACGTACTGACCCAATTCGTGCGCGACATGTCGTTCGAAAACATCCTGGCTCAGAAAGGCTCTGCCGGTAACCCGCAGCCTGACGTTCAGGTTCAGGTGAACCTCGATGCGAAAAAGCGCACCGCAGATCATCAGTTCGAAGTGGCCATGAAGCTGAACATCACCGCCAAGAACAAAGAAGACGGCGCCGAGATGTTCATTCTGGAACTGGACTACGCCGGTGTGTTCCACGTGGAAGGTGTGCCAGAAGACCAGTTGCACCCATTCCTGTTGATCGAATGCCCACGCATGCTGTTCCCATTTGTGCGCCGCATTGTGTCTGACGTGACCCGCGACGGTGGCTTCCCGCCACTGAACCTGGAAACCATCGACTTCGTAGCCCTGTACCGCTCGGAGCTTCAGCGCCGCGCGCAAGAACAGCAGACCGCAGAGCAGCCGGTCGCCAACTAAGCGAACCACTGCCAAGATTTCAGGCGCTGCCTTTGCGGGCGGCGCCTTTTTTGTTGGTTATCCCAGTTTGGTCCAAAGCGCATTGTCGCCCATCGTCTCGACAAACTCTTTATGCGCTGAGGCTTCCTCTTCGGTCAGACGAGAGGGCAGGGGTGTTGCCCGTTTCGTGGGACGCCAATCATCCACTTGCACCGATTTGGTCTTTCCACCGCCGCCGGAGGCCAAAACCAGGTCCGGCTGTCTTCCGCCAATCAGCTCCAGATACACTTCCGCGAGGATTTCGGAGTCCAACAACGCTCCATGCAACGTCCGCGAGGAGTTGTCGATGCCATAGCGACGGCACAAAGCGTCCAATGTGGCGGGCGAGCCAGGGAACTTGGTGCGTGCCATGGCCAGCGTATCCACCGCCCGATCCATCGGGATTTCCGGCAGGTTCATCCAGCTCAGCTCCGCATTCAGGAACTTCATGTCGAATTTCGCGTTGTGAATGACCAGTTTGCTGTCATTTCCAATGAAATCCAGAAACGCCTGCCCATGGGCCTCAAAGACCTTTTTGTCTTTCAGCGTCACCTCACCCGGCTGTGCATCCCGTGGCACGTCGAGCAAATCCGGCCCAATCCCGTGCACGCCAAAAGCCTCTTCCGGCATGTTCCGCAAGGGGTTGATATATACGTGAAACGTCTCACCCGTGGGCAGGTGGTTGTACAATTCCAACGCCCCGATCTCGACAATCCGGTCGCCAGAGAACGGATCAAACCCTGTGGTTTCCGTATCGAGTACGATTTCACGCATTGGCCAACTGTCCCCTGATGGTGGTCACAATCTTCTCCACCTGCCGGCGCGCATGGTCAAGTGTGTCCGTGGTCACAACATAGTCCGAGCGGGCGACTTTCTCATCATTTGGCATCTGTTTGGTGTGGATCTGTTCAAATTGCGCTTCACTCATCGTGCGCCGTGCCAATACGCGATCCCGCTGCAATTCAGGTGGAATAGAGACACATACAACTGCATCCATTGCTTCGTTGCCGCCGGTTTCAAACAGCAACGGAATGTCAAAAACCAGAATGTCGGCCGTGGCGGAGGCGATGAAGGCGACACGGTCCTGCGCTACCAAAGGGTGCACAATTTCTTCAATCATTTTGAGCGCCGAAGGGTCGCGCCCGATCACTTCTTTGAGTTTGTCGCGAGACACAGCGCCGGCAACCACAGCCTCCGGAAATTTTGCCTGCATCGGCGCAACCGCCGCGCCGCCCACATCATAAAGCCGATGCACCGCCGCATCCGCATCCCAAAGCGCACAGCCAAGATCGACAAACATCTGCGCCGTGGTCGATTTGCCCATGCCAATCGAACCAGTCAGGCCAAGCTTAAAGCTCATCCCAGAACCACGCGCCGGGTTTCATCATCCACCACAGGGCGGCGACCAAACCAGCGTTCAAAGCCCGGAACCGCTTGATGCAACAACATACCCAAACCATCCACGGTCACACAGCCAATCTCATTGGCCGTACGCAGGAAATTCGTGGTCAGTGGAGTATACACCAGATCAGTCACCACCGTTTCTTTGCGCAAGCCATCCATCGGCACGCGCAGCTCTGATTTTCCGGTCATGCCAAGAGACGTGGTGTTCACCAGCGTGGCGCCTTCTTCCAGAATGTTGCCCGCCTGCACCCACTCAACCACCTTCACCCGCGCCCCAAAATCTTCTCGCAGTTTGTCCGCGCGAACACGTGTGCGGTTGGTCAGCAAAATCTCTGGCGCCCCGGCATCCAGTAAAGACGCCACAACCGCCCGCGCGGCACCACCTGCACCCAGCACAACAGCTGGACCTGCTGAGGCATCCCACTCTGGCGCACCCTGGCGCAGGTTTTCAATGAATCCGTAGCCATCTGTGTTGTCGCCCAGAATACTGCCATCGTTGAGAAAGATCAGCGTGTTCACCGCGCCTATCAACGTTGCACGATCCGTGATCTGGTCCACAAACTGCATCACCCGCTCTTTATGCGGGATCGTCACGTTACAACCGACAAACCCCATCTTTGGCATCGCCTTCAAAACATCACCCAAAGCATCGGCCTCGACCTCCAGCGGCACATAATGTCCGGCAATGTCATACGTCTTCAGCCAATGCCCATGCAGGACCGGTGATTTTGAGTGCGCAATCGGGTTCCCGATCACACCCGCCAAAGGAATGGACGGTAAAGTCATTGTGGCAGTTCTCCCCGTGTCGTCAGAAACGACAGAATTTCTACAAGCGGCATGCCAAGGACGGTGAAATAATCCCCGTCGATCTTTTCAAACAGCCGCACGCCTTCTTCTTCCAACTTATACCCGCCAACCGAATGGCGGATGCTGTCAAAGTTACGATCCAGATAGCCCTCAAGAAAGTCGTTGCTGAATTGCCGCATGAATAACCGCACAACACCCACATGACGCCAGAGCGGCTCCCCGTTCTGATAAATCACCGCTGCAGACAGCAACATATGACGCTGCCCACGCAGCAACAGCAACTGATTGCGCGCATCATCCACGCTGTCCGGCTTTGAAAAGATCGTGCCTTGAAAGTCCAACACCTGGTCACAGCCCAAAACCAGCGCCTCTGGCCGCTTCAAACTCACTTTTCGTGCTTTTGACTCCGCCAAAGCGTCCGCCACATCCCGCGGCGTGGCCCCCTCCACCTGCAAAGATCGCTTGATCATCTCTTCATCTACGCGCGGCTTAACGGTTTCGTAACCAACATTGGCTTTAGATAGGAGCTGAGCCCGTATCTCAGAGCCCGAAGCAAGGATCAGGGGTGCGGTCATGTGGATAAATCCGTGGAGAAGGGAAGGAACTTCTTGAGAGTCCTTTCTGGAAATTTCTGTGGGGTTTTGCAAGCTGGGGAAACTCCCCGCCGTCTCACGGAAATCCCCCGATTTTCTGCACGGTGGACGGGGAAAACTTTGCCTGTGGGAGGAATCACCCGCATACCTGTTTCTCCACCCGCTTATCCACAGTCACGCCCCTGTCATATTTCTTTCAAAGCACTGAAATCATTAAGACCTTTTAACTTTCTCACCAGATGTTGATACAGATCAGAGCAAAGAGTTCAGATGTGGGTAAGTCATAGGGGAAATTGATAATCCACAGGATTGGGCGTCCCTACTTAATCATCATCCTTTTCTATATATATTTATTTATTATAGAGAGGGTCGGGCTTCGTTCAGGAACAAACCGGCATGAGTTACTTTCTCGTCGACATTTACCCATACGTACTCTCGCTTCACATCATCGCAGTGATCAGCTGGATGGCAGGTATTTTTTACCTTCCTCGTTTGTTTGTGTATCACGCAGAGCGGGCAGAGAAGGGGGATCAACTCGATGAAACCCTGAAGATTATGGAGTACAAGCTTCAGCGCTATATCATGGCGCCTGCAAGCATAGTTGCCTGGGCCGCCGGTCTGACGCTTGTCTTCACACCTGGTGTTGTCGACTGGTCCGCGATCTGGCCTTACACCAAAGCCTTTGGCGTCATCTCTATGACTGTGTTTGATCATTGGCTGATGATCATGCGCAAGAAGTTTGGCCGTAATGAAAACACACTCACAGGTCGCCAGTACCGCATGATGAACGAAGTTCCGACGGTTTTGATGGTTCTGATCGTGGTCTCTGTCGTGGTGAAATTCTGAATCGTTTGACTCAGGCAAAGAAAGTGGCTTAGAAAAGCCGCCAACTGGCCCGTCCGGGCTAAGTGTCTTCCAAATACAGAGTACATGAACTGCCCTTCACCTGGGCAGCACAGGATATTTTCATGACACAAGAAAAGCTTGCTCTTGGCACGTTGAAAGCCAAAAGCCCAAAAGATCTCTTGGCGATGGCCGAAGAGCTAGAGATCGAAAACGCCTCCACCATGCGCAAAGGTGAGATGATGTTCCAAATTCTGCGGGAACGCGCAGATGATGGATGGGAAATCTCCGGCGATGGTGTGCTTGAGGTGCTCCAGGACGGCTTCGGCTTCCTGCGCTCGCCGGAGGCCAACTACTTGCCGGGTCCCGATGACATCTACGTCTCCCCGGAGATGATCCGTAAGTACTCCCTGCGCACCGGTGACACCGTGAATGGCGTCATGACGGCTCCAGGGGACAACGAGCGCTACTTTGCCCTCACGGGGGTGTCTCAGATCAATTTTGAGGCGCCAGAGAAGGCCAAGCACAAGATTGCCTTTGATAACCTCACGCCGCTCTACCCGGATGAGCGACTGAAGATGGAGATCGAAGATCCCACCATCAAAGACCGTTCCGCTCGTGTGATCGACCTTGTTGCGCCAATTGGTAAGGGGCAGCGTTCCCTGATCGTTGCGCCGCCACGCACCGGTAAAACCGTGCTGCTGCAAAATATCGCGCATAGCATCGAGGCCAACCACCCGGAGTGTTACCTGATCGTTCTGCTGATCGACGAACGCCCGGAAGAGGTGACCGACATGCAGCGGTCCGTGAAAGGTGAGGTGATTTCCTCGACTTTTGACGAACCGGCCACACGCCACGTCGCGGTCTCCGAAATGGTGATCGAAAAAGCCAAGCGTCTGGTTGAACATAAACGAGATGTTGTGATTCTTCTGGACTCAATCACAAGACTTGGCCGTGCCTTCAACACCGTGGTGCCATCGTCCGGTAAAGTTCTGACCGGTGGTGTCGATGCCAACGCGCTGCAACGCCCCAAGCGTTTCTTTGGTGCGGCCCGTAACATCGAAGAGGGCGGCTCGCTCACCATCATCTCCACCGCGCTGATCGACACCGGTTCGCGCATGGACGAGGTGATCTTCGAAGAATTCAAAGGCACCGGTAACTCTGAGATCGTGCTGGACCGCAAAGTGGCGGACAAACGTGTCTTCCCGGCGATCGACATTCTCAAATCGGGCACCCGGAAAGAGGACCTGTTGGTCGATAAAGGTGATCTCGCGAAGACCTTTGTGCTGCGTCGCATCCTCAACCCGATGGGCACCACCGATGCTGTGGAGTTCCTGCTTGGCAAACTCAAGCAAACCAAAACCAATGGCGAGTTCTTTGACTCGATGAACACCTAAGGATGCTGTGATGGCCTATGTGGCTGACACAATTTTCGCTCTTGCAACGGCCCCCGGTAAAGCGGGGGTCGCTGTCGTTCGTGTGTCCGGTACGCGCGTGTCTGAGGCGGGCAGGGCGCTTTTCGGTGATCTGCCAAAACCGCGTTTTGCGGCGCTGAAATTGCTGAAAGATCGCGAAGGCCGCCGACTGGATCAGGCTTTGGTGCTCTACTTTGAGAAAGGCAGCAGCTTCACCGGCGAAGAAGTTCTGGAACTGCACTTGCATGGCTCCACTGCCGTCGTGAATGCAGTTCTGCGCGAACTGTCCGAAATGGAAGGTTTGCGTTTGGCTGAAGCAGGGGAGTTCACCCGCCGGGCGCTGGAAAATGGCTGTCTCGATTTGGCGCAGGTCGAAGGCCTTGCCGATCTCATCGATGCGGAAACCGAAGCGCAGCGCCGGCAGGCTTTGCGCGTTCTGTCTGGAGACCTGGGCAACCTGGCCGGTAAATGGCGCACGGATCTGATCCGCGCTGCCGCTTTGATCGAAGCCACCATTGATTTTGCCGACGAAGATGTACCGGTTGATGTGACCCCGGAAGTCACGGAACTTCTAACAGGCGTTCGCGCCGAACTCGATAGAGAAATCGCTGGCGTCGACACTGCAGAGCGCATCCGCACGGGGTTTGAGGTTGCCATTCTTGGCGCGCCTAATGTTGGAAAATCCACGCTCCTCAACGCATTGGCTGGTCGGGAAGCTGCAATTACTTCGGAATACGCTGGGACAACCCGCGATGTTATCGAGGTGCGCATGGAGCTGAACGGATTGCCCGTCACGCTTTTGGATACAGCAGGCCTCCGCGAAACCAACGACCACGTTGAAGGTATCGGCATCCAACGCGCCCGCGAACGGGCCGAGGCGGCTGATCTTCGGGTCTTCCTTAAGTCGGAAGGCGAAGAACCAGACTTCGCACCACTTCCAAACGATGTAATCCGATCTGCCAAGGCGGACACGCTCTCCAATCCGCAGAATGCGATTTCTGGCAAAACCGGGTTTGGTGTGTCGGAAGTTGTGGCCGAGATAACTGACAAGTTGTCTAAGCAGGCGGGGCGGTCAGGCGTCGCGACGCGCGAACGTCATCGCATCGCGATGAAGCGGGCTTCGGAATCCTTGGACGCGGCCCGCGCCGTTCTCGCTTTGGGGCCGGATCACTATGATATCGGTGCTGAAGAGCTGCGAACCGCGATTCGTGCTCTTGATTCCATCGTCGGCCATGTCGACGTAGAGAACCTGCTGGACGAGATCTTTTCGAGCTTTTGCATCGGAAAGTGATTCAAATTTGAGGAGTGTTTCACGTGAAACATTTTGACGTCATTGTTGTTGGAGGCGGTCACGCCGGTGCAGACGCTGCTGCGGCCTCCGCGCGCTTGGGCGCCTCGACTGCGCTTGTGACCCTGAAGAAGTCCGGCATAGGCGTCATGTCCTGTAACCCCGCGATTGGGGGATTGGGAAAAGGTCACCTCGTGCGAGAGGTCGACGCGCTTGATGGCGTCATGGGGCGTATTGCTGACAAGGCAGGTATCCAGTTTCGCTTGCTCAACCGACGCAAGGGCCCAGCAGTCCAGGGCCCGCGCGCCCAATCGGATCGAAAAATCTACCGCACGGAAATGCTGGCCGAAATCGAGGCCACACCCAATCTCGCCGTGATTGAAGGCGAAGCCATTGATTTCCGCATGGACGGCCAAGCGGTGCGGGGTGTTGTGCTTGCCGATGGATCGGAGATCTCTGCGCATTCGGTTGTTCTCACCACAGGCACGTTCCTGCGAGGTGTCATCCACATTGGTGATGTCTCTCATTCTGGTGGCCGCATGGGTGACAACGCATCCGTCAAGCTTGCCGAACGCATTGACAGCTTTGAACTGCCTTTGGGGCGCCTAAAAACTGGCACACCGCCTCGGCTAGATGGCAAAACCATTAAGTGGGATTTGCTCGACAGCCAGCCCGGCGATGAAGAGCCGGTGATGTTCTCTTTCTTGAACAAGAAGCCGTCTGCCCGTCAGATCGCTTGTGGCATCACCCATACCAACGCCAAGACTCACGACATCATTCGCGACAACTTGGATCGCTCCGCCATGTATGGCGGCCATATCGAGGGTGTAGGGCCGCGCTA
Organism: Shimia sp. MIT1388; assembly: GCF_047124445.1. Lineage (GTDB taxonomy): Bacteria > Pseudomonadota > Alphaproteobacteria > Rhodobacterales > Rhodobacteraceae > Shimia. The sequence continues at coordinate 3,111,213 of NZ_CP138921.1, forward strand.
TTGCCCGTCAATTGAAGACAAAATTGTGCGCTTCGCGGATAAGGACTCTCATCAGGTCTTTCTGGAGCCGGAAGGCTTGGATGACGACACCGTCTACCCTAATGGAATTTCCACCTCTCTGCCGTTGGATGTGCAGGAAGCCTATGTGCGCTCGATCTACGGCCTTGAGGAAGTGGAGATTCTGCAACCGGGCTATGCCATTGAGTATGATTATGTCGATCCGCGTGCGCTGGATGCCGCGCTTGCGGTGAAGGGCGTGCCAGGGCTCTTCTTGGCGGGTCAGATCAATGGCACCACTGGTTACGAGGAAGCTGCGGCCCAAGGTCTTGTTGCAGGTCTGAACGCCGCTCTTTCCAGTCTAGGCAAAGACCCACATCATTTCAGCCGATCTGACAGCTATATTGGCGTGATGGTGGATGATCTCATCACTCGGGGTGTGACGGAACCGTATCGTATGTTCACCTCGCGCGCGGAATTCCGTCTGTCTCTGCGGGCCGATAACGCTGATCAACGCCTAACACCCATTGGCGAAAAATTGGGATTGATTGGTGAGGCACGTAAGGCGGCCTTTGGAAAGAAGGCAGAGAAACTGGCGTCCGGAAAATCTCTTCTGGAAGAAAAAGGCTACACGCCAAAGGAAATCAACGCCGCCGGAATTGCAGTAAACCAGGACGGAAATCGTCGTACCGCGTTTCAAGTCTTGGCCTTTCCGGAAGTCGGATTTTCTGAACTGACGGCCCTGGATGAACGCTTTGGAGAAATCGAGCCCGAGATCCAGGAACAACTTGATCGGGATGCGCTTTATGCCAACTACATTGAGCGACAGAAACGGGATGTCGAAGCGATGCGTCGCGACGAGACACAGATCATTCCAATTGACTTTGATTTTGACGTTATCGAAGGTCTTAGCAATGAGTTGAAAGCAAAGCTGAATGCCGTGCGTCCATCCAACTTGGGGCAGGCGGGTCGTATTGATGGAATGACTCCAGCTGCACTGACCTTGCTGCTCGCCAAACTGCGCCAAGCCAAGAAGGCGAATTCTGCTTAATGTCCTGCCCAGATCACATTCAAACCAAGCTGAATGTTTCACGTGAAACATTGACCCGACTTGAAACACTCGCGGATCTTCTGGTGAAGTGGAACCCGCGCATAAACTTGGTTTCTAAGTCGACAATCGATGATCTTTGGACGCGTCACATCCTGGATTCCGTTCAAGTCCTACGCAGCGCGCCACCTAACGCCACCCATTGGGTGGATATTGGCAGTGGAGGCGGCTTTCCTGGCCTTGTCATTGCTTTGATGACAACCGAACCTGAAGCGCCACAAAAGGTAACGCTGATTGAAAGCGACCAGCGCAAATGCGCCTTTCTGCGCACGGTTTTGCGCGAAACCGGTGTTTCTGGAACTGTTATTACAGACCGCATCGAGAAAGCTGCGCCTCAGAATGCGGATGTTTTGTCGGCCCGCGCCCTTGCGGACTTGTCCTTGCTGTGCGAATTCGCGGAGCGTCATTTGACGGCATCCGGAACCGCAGTGTTCCCAAAAGGCGCACGTTGGCAAAAAGAGCTCAAATCCGCGCAGGAATCGTGGTCATTTGATTGCGAAGTGGTAAAAAGTATCACGGACCCAGAAGCGGTCATTCTGAAGATTGGAGAGCTCAAACGTGTCGGATCCCACACGCCCTAAAGGGCCCAAAATCATCGCAGTGGCCAACCAAAAAGGTGGCGTGGGCAAAACTACAACAGCTATCAACCTTGCCGCAGCTTTGGTCGAAGAGGGCTGTAAGGTTCTTCTCGTCGATCTTGACCCTCAAGGGAACGCGTCGACGGGCCTGGGTGTTGAGGTCGAGGATCGCACGCACACCACCTATGATCTTTTGACCGGAGATGTGGAGTTGGACGAGGTAATCCAGACCACAGAATCCGGCAATATGTCGATTGTACCAGCAACAGTGGACTTGAGCTCAGCGGACATTGAGTTGATGTCCAACGAAAAGCGCAGCTTTCTTTTGCATGACGCTCTCCGTCAAACCGCCATGGACAAATATGATCTGGACTACATCCTGATTGATTGTCCGCCGTCTCTGAACCTTCTGACCGTGAACGCGATGATTGCGGCCAACTCAGTTTTGATCCCGCTGCAAAGCGAGTTTTTTGCGTTGGAGGGTCTTTCCCAGCTCATGTTGACTGTGCGCGAAGTCCGACAGACCGCAAATGCAGGGCTGCGGATCGAGGGCATTGTGTTAACCATGTTTGATGCGCGCAACAACTTGTCTCAACAGGTAGAACAAGATGCGCGGGACAACCTCGGTGATCTGGTGTTCGAAACCAAAATTCCACGTAATGTGCGCGTGTCCGAGGCGCCGTCGTTTGCACAGCCGGTTCTGGAATATGATCCAACCTCCAAGGGGGCTGAGGCCTATCGTGCGTTGGCCAAAGAACTACTCGCCAAAAACTTCCAAGTCGCCGCGTAAAGGAGAGTCAGCATGGCCGATAAGAAAAAGCAACGTGGCCTGGGCCGCGGTCTGAGCGCCTTGATGGCAGATGTGACGGAAGACACAACGCGTCAGGAAACCGGATCTGCGCCCCGTCGCGCCGATCTTGTGGTGCCAATCGAACGCATTGAGCCCAACCCGGATCAGCCGCGCCGAGATTTTACGCCGGAGCAATTGGAAGACTTGTCCAACTCCATCCGCGAGAAAGGTGTGATTCAGCCGCTGATCGTGCGGAAGAAATCTGGCGATCGGTATGAAATTGTCGCGGGCGAGCGTCGGTGGCGCGCCTCTCAGATGGCGCAGCTACATGAGCTGCCCATTATTGTGCGCGACTACGATGACACCGAAGTGCTCGAAATTGCGATCATTGAGAACATTCAGCGCGCCGACCTGAACCCTGTCGAGGAAGCGATGGGTTATCGTCAACTGATGCAGAAATTTGGCCATACGCAGGAAAAGGTTTCGGAAGCACTTGGCAAAAGCCGGAGCCACATTGCCAACCTGATGCGTCTTCTCAACCTGCCGGATGACGTGCAGGTCATGTTGCGCGAAGGTCACCTGTCGGCTGGGCATGCCCGCGCTCTGGTCACCACGGACAATGCGTCGGAGTTGGCGCGCAAAGTGGTGAAGGATGGTTTGTCGGTGCGACAGACCGAAAAACTTGCGAAAAAAGCAGGCTCTCTCGTCGAGCAAACTAAAAAATCTCGACCAAAGACCCATAAGGACGCCGACACAGTCGCGCTAGAAGGCGATCTTTCGGCGAATTTGGGCATGAAAGTTGCGGTGGATCACGTTACCGGTGGCGAAAACGGAAAAATTACCATTACTTATCAAACGCTTGATGAGTTGGATGAGTTGTGTCGGATTTTGACGGCTACGAATTAGGCCGCGTCCAGATGAAAAAAAGTACCGCGCTCAAAACCACCATTTGAATGACCAAAACGGTGGTTTTGACGCCAACAAGCAACGAAATCCCAAAAACCAGCACAATGGACAGCGTTGCTGCCCTTTTGGCCGAAGGGCGGATGGCACCGTTGCTGTTCCAGTCTTCGATCATCGGTCCGAAGGTTTTGTGAGACAGAAGCCAATTGTGCAGCCGTTCGGATGACCGTGCAAAACAGAAGGCGGCCAATAACAGGAACGGCACTGTGGGCAAAAGTGGTAAGATCACGCCGATCAAGGCAAGCGCGACACAGGTCAGTCCACAGATCAGCCAGATAACGCGCATTTAGTCCACCAACAATTCCGACAGAACCGAGTTAAGCACCATGCGTCCCTGCGGCAAGACACGCAGCCGGGATTTCTCAATTTCGATCATCCCAATGTCTTGCAAGGTTGCGACACGTGCGCCTTCGATGGGTTTTCCGGCAAGGGCCTCATATCGCTTCAAATCGACGCCTTCACTCAAGCGTAGGCCCATCATCAAAAACTCGGCAGCCTGATCCTCTTGGCCAATGGCCTCTTTCAGGTTTTCGCCATTTCCCGCCTCGGCTTCTTCCAACCATTTGCTTGGATTTCGCCAGGTTTCAATCGCGTGACGTTGACCATTGAGCGTCAACCGCGCATGTGCGCCCGGCCCAATTCCGGCATAGTCGCCATAGCGCCAATAGATCTGATTGTGACGGGATTCAGAGCCTATTGCAGCGTAATTTGACACCTCATAAGGCAACATGCCGGCGTCGGCACAGATGTCTTGGGTGACTTCATACATATCTGCGGCCAGATCATCCTCCGGCAATCCACGCAGTTTCCCTCGGTTGTATCGATCGCCAAAGGCTGTGCCCTGTTCAATGGTCAGTTGATAAAGCGACAGGTGATCAATCGCCATGGACAGCGCTTCGCGCAACTCGCTTCGCCAATCGTCCAGCGTTTGATCCTGTCGGGCATAGATCAGATCAAAGCTCACCCGCTCAAAGGTTTTTCGCGCAATATCAAAGGCCTGTTTAGCTTCATCAACTGAATGAATACGGCCTAGACGCTGCAAGTCTCGATCATTCAGCGCTTGAATGCCCATGGAAATCCGGTTCACACCACCGTCTCGATAGGCGGCAAAACGGCCAGCCTCCACCGATCCAGGGTTCGCCTCCAGGGTGATTTCCATGTCGTTTGATGTTGGCCAAAGCTGCCGCACCCGCTCCAGAATGGCGGCAACCACGTCCGGGTCCATCAGGCTTGGCGTGCCACCGCCAAAGAAAACTGTGTTCAAAACCCGCCCAGAAGTTTGCTTGGCAACGCGATCCAACTCGCTCAAATAGGCTCTAAGCCAGCGGGATTGATCGATTTCGCGGCTCACATGGCTGTTGAAATCGCAATAGGGGCATTTGGCCTGACAAAATGGCCAATGAATATACAGGCCAAAGCCCCCGTTTTGCCAATCCTCAGCCAAAACAGCCTTCCACAAAGGCTTTGAGCGCCCGTCCACGGTGGCTGATTTGGTTCTTTTCCTCTTTGGGCATTTCGGCGCAAGTCACGTCATAGCCGTCCGGCATAAACATCGGATCGTAGCCAAACCCACCTTCGCCGCGGATGGGCCAGACAAGATCGCCGGCCATCACGCCCTCAAACACCTCGTCATGTCCATCAGGCCAGGCGAGAACCAGCGTGCAGCGGAATTGCGCAGACCGGGTTGCATCAGGCCCTTTGGCGGTGATTTCGTCATTGGCGCGGGTCATAGCTTTCATGAAGTCGCGGCCATTGCCGGTTTCGGCCCAATCTGCGGTGTACACCCCCGGCGCGCCGTCCAGCGCATCGATGGTGATGCCGCTGTCATCTGATAGGGCAGGGAGGCCAGTTGCCTTGGCCGCCGCATGGGCCTTGATGCGGGCATTGCCCACAAAACTGTCTTCGGTTTCTTCCGGCTCCGGCAAATCCATGTCGCCCGCCCCAACCACCGACACGCCATGTGGCGCGAGGATCTCGGTGATCTCGGCCAATTTGCCGGCGTTGTGGGTGGCGACCAGAAGCTGGTCGCCTTCAAACTTGCGGGTCATGCCGTGGCTGCCTCTTGTGCGGCAACCAGCTCGGCCACGCCTTTTTCCGCCAGATCGAGCAATTCGTTCATCTGCGCGCGGGAGTAAGTGGAGCCTTCGGCCGACATCTGTGTTTCGATCATCTGACCATTGGCCAGCATGATGAAGTTGCCGTCCACGCCCGCTTCACTGTCTTCCGGATAGTCCAGATCCAGAACCGGCTGACCAGCGTAAATACCGCAAGACACGGCGGCCACCGGGGAAATCAGCGGATCGGTGACAACATCGCCAGCCTTCATCAACTTGTTCACCGCCAGGCGCAGCGCCACCCAGCCGCCGGTGATGGAGGCACAGCGGGTGCCGCCATCGGCCTGGATCACATCACAGTCCACGGTGATCTGGCGTTCACCCAAAGCAACACGGTCCACACCGGCGCGCAGGGAGCGACCAATCAAACGCTGAATTTCCACGGTGCGGCCACCTTGCTTACCGGCGGTCGCCTCACGGCGCATACGGGAAGAGGTAGAGCGTGGCAGCATGCCATATTCCGCGGTCACCCAACCCAGGCCGGAACCTTTGATAAATGGCGGTACACGCGCTTCCAAAGAGGCGGTACACAGCACATGGGTGTCGCCCATCTTGATCAAACAGGAGCCTTCGGCGTGTTTGGTCACATTGGTTTCAATCGAGACTTCACGCATTTCGTTAAGCTGACGGCCGGAAGGGCGCATGGCAAATATCCTTTTCTGGGTTTGGGCTGGGGATAACCGCGGGATAAGGTTGGACGCAACCCCGATTGACCTTTGCCTTTGAGGCTATTTTATTAAGGACGCAAAGGCACGGGCGAATGACAGACAGCAGCAAAATTCTCGCAGAAATGAATGACCGCAGCCGCGAGGTGTTTCGCCGCGTGGTCGAAGGCTATTTGGAGACCGGCGATCCAGTGGGCAGCCGCACGTTGACCCGTACTTTGTCAGAAAAAGTCAGCGCTGCGACCATTCGCAACGTGATGCAGGACCTGGAGTTTCTCGGCCTTCTGGACAGCCCACATGTATCTGCCGGTCGCGTACCAACGCAACAAGGGCTGCGTATGTTTGTCGATGGTCTGCTTGAGGTGGGCGACCTGGATCAAGGTGACCGCAAGAAAATCGACGCCACCATGGGCGACGCGGATGGCGATGTCTCTAACATGCTTGACCGTGTTTCCACCGCGCTGTCTGGCGTGACTCAAGGCGCTTCTCTTGTCCTGGCCCCAAAACACGAAGCACCAATCAAACACATCGAGTTTGTCAGCCTTGGTGCGGACCGCGCGCTGGTGGTGCTGGTCTTTGCTGACGGCCATGTGGAAAACCGTCTGTTCACCCCGCCGCCTGGTCAAACCCCAAGCTCCATGCGTGAGGCGGCCAATTTCCTCAACGCCGTTGCCGAAGGCCGCACGTTGAGTGATCTGGGCAAAGCGGTGCAGGAGGAGATCACAAAACGCCGTCAGGAAATCGACAGTCTTGCTGCCGATCTTGTGGAAAACGGCCTAGCCCTATGGGCCAACGAAGGTGGCCAACAGGAACGTCTGATCGTGCGTGGCCGCTCGAATCTGCTCGGCACCGATGAGGAAGAGCAGGACCTTGAACGCATCCGCACGTTGTTTGATGACCTCGAACGTAAACGAGACATTGCTGATTTTCTCGAATTGGCTGAACAGGGTGACGGCGTGCGCATTTTTATTGGCTCTGAGAACAAACTTTTTTCACTTTCGGGTTCCTCTTTGGTGGTGTCTCCCTATATGAACGCTGATCGAAAGATCGTGGGTGCTGTTGGGGTCATTGGACCCAAGCGCCTGAACTATGGACGCATCGTGCCGATCGTGGATTACACGGCACAACTGGTCGGTAAACTCATCACCGACCGCGGTTAGAGGTGGATTATGGCTGAGCCGAAAGACAACGAGTTTCTGGACGACATCGCAGATGCTGAAGCAGAAGAATTTGCTGCCAGCTTGGACGAACTCGAAGATGAAGCTGTTGAGCTGGATGAGCTGCGTGCCGAACGCGACGAGTTGAAAGACCGCTGGATGCGCGCGCTGGCGGATGCGGAAAACGCCCGCAAACGCGGCGACAAAGCCCGCCGGGATGCGGAGCAATACGGTGGCTCCAAACTGGCCCGCGACATGCTGCCGGTGTTTGACAACATGAAGCGCGCGGTTGAGACCATCACCGACGAGCAGAAAGAAGCCTCAGCGGCGCTGATCGAAGGCATCGAGCTCACCATGCGCGAGCTGCTGAAAACCTTCTCCAAACACGGCATCGAAGTGATTTCGCCAGAAGTGGGCGACAAGTTTGATCCCAACGTGCACGAAGCTATGTTTGAAGCGCCTGTCCCTAACACCAAAGCGGGTGACATCATTCAGGTCTCTGCCCAAGGCTTCATGCTGCACGACCGCTTGCTGCGCCCCGCGCAAGTGGGCGTCAGCTCCAACCCGGGCTAAATGTACCCGCAAGAGATGTCTGGAAAGCTCCCGTTTATCGGGAGCTTTTTTGTATAGTCCGACACCTCAAATTCTGTTTGCCCATGGGGATAAACCCACATGCGACACGCTGACGGTCCTTACTGCTTGATTAACACATCCTTAACTTTTACGGTTTCCCAGACTTATTTTCGGGTCAGGTTTTGTGCTTGAATTCACGGAGTTTGGTGCGGGCGGTTGAAGAACTGGGTGGAGCGTGTGTTTGTGTGGTTAAGGTCCGCGGCATATCTTTTTATGGGTGCAATGATGTTGGGTGGGCTTGCCATGACCGGTGATGCGCAAACCAACCTGCCTCCAATCCATCTCAGCTGTGAAACGCCTCTTAAAGAGCTTCCCGAGGCCGACCTTGCGGCCGTATGCGAAACGCTACGGCTTGAAATTGAACAACAATTTCCAGAACGGAAGGTTGTTGACCAAAAGAAGACCAACACCGGGACCGCGCAGGGGATGGTGGCAACCTTGGTTGTAGAGGCCCTGCGATCAGATCATGTCAAAGGGGCGTTGCAATGGCAGAACCTCGCGACAAACGAAAACTACAAAGGCCCGTCTTTGCAAGTTGACGGGATGGACGGCGCGCCGCTTGCGCGTCTCATAGAAGGATTTGCCAGGGATGTGCTGCGCGTGAGCCTGCCGCCTTGGGAACAGTAATTTAGATCGCCGCCGTAAGAGAGAAGCAGATCAGACCTCTTGACGATGTGGCTAGATAGGAGATTTTCAAATGCTCATTCAGAACACACTTGTTCCGACTGTAGATGGCCCCTTGTTTCATGACGGCCACGGGGATGGTCACGATGACGGTCCAAAGGAGACTCCCGTGATCGGAGATCCTGATCGGGCGGTTGTCCCAGAAGTGGCGGATGCCCCGGGCGACACCTCGACGCCTTATACAATTTCCGTTGGTGACTCCTTTGAAGGCACCATCAGCAGCTCAGATGTGGATTTCATCGCGATCAATCTGACCGAAGGTCAGTTGATTCAGGTGTCTGTGACCGGTGAGGATCCACAAATCTGGGTATCCGACAACAATGGCAATACCATCGAGTATAACGACGATATTGACTTCAACGGTGGAAATTATGACTCGTTCTTGACCTTTGAAGCCACCTACACCGGGACCTACTACTTTGAGGTCAGCGGTTATAACTTTGTGGCATCCGACTATACGTTGGCGGTTGATACCTTCACTCCGATCGCGGATGGGTCGGTTCAGGATATGGCGGACTTCCTCACCACGGGGTATTGGGCCAGCAGTGGGCAGAGTCCTCGCGCGTTTGACACCTCGGGCAGCAATGTGATCAGCGTCGATATCACAAGCCTGAGCGCAGCTGGACAACAGCTGGCACGTTGGGCGTTTGAAGCCTGGGAGCTGGTGGCGGATATTCAGTTTTCGGAAGTCAACTCTGGTGCAGACATCACGTTCCAGGACACGGATGCCGGGGCTTGGTCCACTTCCACCGTTTCAGCTGGCGACATCTTGTCGTCAACTGTCAACGTGTCGACGAGTTGGCTGACTCAATTCGGCACTACGGCGAACAGCTATTCCTTCCAAACCTATATCCATGAGATTGGCCACGCCCTGGGTTTGGGGCACCAAGGGGCGTACAACGGTGCCGCGGAATATGGAACCGATGAGACCTTCGGCAACGACAGCTGGCAAATGTCCATCATGTCGTATTTCGATCAGGTTGACAGTCTTGGAACAGATGCAAGTTACGCCAACATCATCAGTGCCATGATGGTGGACATTGTCGCTATTCAGGATCTTTACGGCGCCGCTGGCGCAAGCAGCGCGTCAGCTGGTGACACCGTTTGGGGATTCAATTCCAACTTGGGCGGTTTCTACGGGGATGTGTTTAACGGCGTCATCCCAATCAACAGTCCGGTTTCGATGACGATTTACGACCAGGGCGGCACAGACTTGCTGGACATGCGGATGTTCGCGCAAGATACGCGGATCGATATGAGAGCTGGAGAGTTCTCGGACTTCGGTGGCCAGATTGGCAACCTGGCCATTGCTTTGGGCACGGTGATCGAGAACCTGAACACCGGAGCTGGTGTTGACCGTGTCACTGGCAACAACGTAGCAAACATCATTCAAACCAATGAAGGCAACGACTGGGTCAATGCGGCCGGGGGGGCTGACAGCATCCGCGGCGGCACCGGCAACGATACCCTGTTTGGTGGCGCAGACAACGACACCATGTTTGGTGACGGCGGTCACGACCTCCTTGGCGGTTCCAGCGGCGCGGATACTATGTTTGGCGGGCTTGGATTTGATACCTTGTCCGGCGGCGACGGCAATGACTTCCTGGCTGGTGGGGCAGGTGAAGACCGTCTGTCTGGTGGCAATGACAACGACCTGCTGAATGGCGGGGGTGGTAGTGACACCCTGTTTGGTGGTCAGGGCGATGACGATTTGAGAGGCGGCTACGGCTCTGACCAGCTGTTTGGTGGCCAGGGTGATGACACGATGACCGGTGGCGGCGGACTTGATCGTCTATCCGGTGGCGACGGTGGCGACATTCTCAGCGGTGGACAAGGCGCCGATACCCTGCTTGGCGACAGTGGTCGTGATACTATGAATGGCGGCGCTGGCGATGATGAACTCGAAGGCGGTCTTGGCTGGGATGTCCTGTCTGGCGGTGACGAGAATGACACCCTTTTGGGCGGCAACGGCTCAGACATTTTGAATGGTGGGACTGGCGCAGACCAACTGGAGGGCGATTCAGGGAATGACACACTGTCCGGTGGGGAAGGCAACGACCTCCTAATGGGGGGTGCGGGCCGTGACATGCTTACTTTTGGGGCCGGCGATGACGTTGGATATGGAGGGACAGGAGCCGATACCTTTGTCTTCTCCCTGGGCGTTGGATCCAACAATAACGTGGCAGACTTCAGTGTCTCTGATGGGGACAGGCTGCAACTTGATGATCAGCTTTGGACGCCACCAATCGGCGGACCAGTTCTGACAGAAGCTGATGTGATCACCGCGTTTGGCGCTGATGTTGGTGGGGACTTTGTCCTGTCGTTTGGCCCTGATATCATCACACTGACCGGTATGGCGGGCCAGTTTGACGCCAGCATGCTTGACATCGTCTGACCTCAGACAGGTGAACTGGAAAAGATGAAACCAGCGGCTCTGGAGTCGCTGGTTTTGCTATTTGACCGTGCCTCGCTCACACGTGGGACAGCGGTCAAAAGACACTTTCCGGATACGCAACGCGTGCAATAGCTGTTGCTGCGTTGACAGGCCTCTCTGCCGCGCTCATTAAAAGACCAACACGGGCAGAACCAAAATAAGGGTAACACTCATGAAGATAGCAATGATCGGCACCGGCTACGTCGGTTTGGTTTCCGGGGTGTGCTTCTCTGACTTCGGACATGAAGTTGTTTGCGTTGATAAAGACCCGTCAAAAATTGACATGCTCGAGCGCGGCGAGGTCCCGATCTACGAACCCGGCCTTGATGCCTTGATGGCGAAAAACGTCGAAGCGGGCCGGCTGAGTTTCACCTTGGATCTCGAAAAAGCCATGGACGGCGCACAGGCGGTGTTTATCGCAGTTGGCACCCCCACGCGGCGCGGTGATGGCCACGCTGATTTGTCCTACGTCATGGCAGCTGCCGAAGAGATTGCCCGCACCGCCAAGGACTATGTGGTGATTGTCACCAAATCCACTGTGCCGGTTGGCACCAACCGTCAGGTCAAACAGGTGGTGCGCAAAGCCAATCCCGATCTGGATTTCGACGTGGCCAGCAATCCGGAGTTCCTGCGCGAAGGCGCTGCCATAGAAGACTTCATGAAGCCGGATCGTGTGGTGATCGGTGTACATAACGAGCGCGCCGGCGAGGTGATGAATGACATCTACCGTCCGCTGTACTTGCGCGATTTCCCGATTGTCACCACCGATCTGGAAAGCGCGGAGATGATCAAATACGCCGCCAACGCCTTCCTGGCGACCAAGATCACCTTCATCAATGAAATTGCCGCCCTGTGTGAGCGGGTTGGCGCAGACGTCAAACAAGTGTCCAAAGGCATGGGCATGGATGGTCGCATCGGCAACAAGTTCCTGCATGCGGGGCCGGGCTATGGCGGCTCTTGTTTCCCGAAAGATACCAAAGCTTTGGCCCGCATCGGTCAGGACAACGCCGTGCCAATGCAGATCACGGAAACGGTGATTCAGGTCAACGAAGAGATCAAGCGCCGCATGGTCGACAAACTGCTCGACCTCTGTGGCGGTAGCTTCAACGGCAAAACCGTTGGTGTGCTTGGCGTGACCTTCAAACCCAACACAGACGACATGCGTGATGCACCAAGCCTGGCGATCATCCCGGCTCTGGTGGGCGGCGGCGCCAAAGTGCGCGTGACCGACCCACAAGGACGCCATGAAGGCGAAGCGCTCTTGCCTGGCGTTAGCTGGGTCGAGGACGCCTATAAGGCCGCGCAAAAAGCGGATGTTTTGGTGATCCTGACGGAGTGGAATGAGTTCCGCGCTTTGGATCTCAAGAAAGTGGCCCGCAAAATGGCGACGCCACGGCTTGCGGATTTGCGTAACATCTATTCCGTCCGCGACGCCAAACGGGCTGGCTTTGAGGCTTATGAAAGCATCGGACGAACTGGTTTCTCGCGTATTGAAGACTGACGGAAACAGCTCTTATTCAGTTTGGTAAAAGGTACTCAGCATGTCCTGGAAAACCCTTTCGTCTCAAAGCCTGCTCAAACGGCCTCCCTTTGTGGATGTTCAGCAGGAACAGGTTGAGGTCCGCCCGGGTCAGGTCATCGACGACTTTTACAAAGTGCACCTGATGGACTTCGCACTGGTCATTCCGTTTCTTGCGGACGGCCGGGTCGAGATGATCCGTCAGTACAAACATGGACCAGCACGCGAGGTTCTGGGATTTCCCGCCGGTCATGTCGATCCAGGCGAAGATCCGGCCACTGCCGCACAGCGCGAGCTGTTGGAAGAAACCGGACTGAAAGCGGAAAAACTCATCCATCTCGGGTCGTTTGTCGATCACGGCAATCAACGTGTGTGCCAGGGCCACTATTTTGTCGCGCCAGCGTGTGAGCGCATCACCGAACCCAATCCCGGCGACTTGGAAGATTTTGCCTACGAAGCACTCAGCCCAGCTCAAATCGACCGGGCAATCGTGAACGGCGAAGTTGGCGTGATGCACCACGTGGCGGCCTGGGGCCTGCAGAAAATCCATTCTCAGGCCGAAACAGAGACTGATTTATCGTAGTTAGCCCTATGCGGCCCCTCCCGTTTCTTCTTATTTGACGCAGTAACCACGAAATACCGGTGTCACCCTTTTGAATCACCGCGCCATGATCCTGTGGAAAACTGTGTGGAAAAGAGTGCATTCCCTGCTCACATCCGCTATAAAGCCCCAAAGAGGCAAGGCGGCCTAGGTTCGATCAACGGATCAGGTGACAGCCCGTGACAAGAGAGCAGGTCATGAAACTATTTGCACGCCCAGGCCCCCGGCGGGCTGTGGCATCGGCAATTGTCGGTGTGTTTGTCAGTGTTTTGGCGTGTTTTGCTGTGGGTGTCGGCAAGGTCCAGGCACAGGTGTCGCTGGATTTGCGCGACGCAGATTTGCGCAGTTTTGTGGAAATCGTGTCTGAAAACACCGGTCGCAGTTTCGTGGTCGATCCGGCTGTGCGCGGCACAGTGACGGTTCTTGCCCCAAATCAGCTCACCGCAGATGAACTCTATGAAGTTTTCCTGTCCGTGCTGGAGCTCAACCGTTTGACAGTGATCGAAGGCGCTGGCGCGGATCGCATTGTTCAGATGAACACCGCCCGTGAGCTGTCCTCAGGTGACACTGGCAGCATCTCCTCCGGTTATGAAACCCGCGTCATTCCTGTGCGCCACGTGCCGCTGCAAGAAGTTATCGAGGTGGTCCGACCTCTCTTGCCATCTGAGGCCGTCATCACGCCCGTGCCCGGTGCAAACTTGTTGATCCTTTCGGATCGCGGTGCCAACCACGCCCGCATCACCCGTCTGATCAAACGTCTGGATCAACCGCGTCAGGCCGACCCAATCGAGATGATTCAACTGCAAAACGCGCAAGCCGGCGATGTTTTGCAAGTGGTGCAATCCATGGGCATTGTACCTGATGGTGCCTCTGTGAGTATCGATCGGCGCTCTAATGCCCTTCTTGTTTCCGGTCCTGATGAAATGCGCCAGCGTGTGCGTTTGCTGGCAAGCCGCTTGGACACACAACGCGAGGCAGTCACCAGCCGCACCATCGCGCTCAACTATGCAGATGCCGCAGCCATATCCGACGTGGTGCTGCGCACCCTGAACGCAGCTGGTGACAGCGCCCAGCAACAGGTGCGCATCGTCCCGGAGCCTCAGACCAACACACTCCTGGTGTTTGCGCCACAGGACCGCATGTCCGAAATCACCCGCATTGTGAAATACCTCGACCGCCGCCCCACACAGGTGTTGGTGGAGGCGGTGATTTTCGAGATGACCGTGGACGGCTTTTCGGACCTGTCTGTGCAGTTTGCAGCGGTCTTGAATGACGCTCTGGTTGGCGGTGTGCAATTCGCCCTGCCGGGCCGCACCAGCCTGATCAACCTGGTTTCCGCCGTGTCCAACGGCAATGCGCCGGATTTGGGGCCAGCCGGTGTTTTGGGCGGCGGCACCTACAATGAAAGCAGCGGCAATGGTATTGCAGGACTGATCACCGCCATCGCCTCGGTAAACTCGACGCGCCTTTTGTCGACCCCCTCGATCCTCACGCTGAACAATCAGGAAGCAGAGATTGTTGTGGCGCAAAACGTGCCTTTTGTGACCGGCAGCTACACCTCCACTGGCAACAGCTCCAACCCGGAAAACCCCTTCCAGACCATCGAGCGTCAGGACGTCGGCCTGACCTTGAACGTCACGCCGCAGATCAATGCCGACCGCACTGTGCGCATGGTGATCAAGCAAGAGGTCTCCAACCTCACCAATTCCACCTCGACCTCTGGTGGCGAAATCACCGCCCGCCGCGCGTTGTCCACAACGGCGCTGGTGCGAGATGGCAATGTCATCATGCTCGGCGGTTTGCTGGAAGACGGCTCCGGCGCGGTGAACCAACGGGTGCCCGGTATTTCCAACCTGCCATTGGTGGGTGGTCTCTTCCGCGGCAAGAACGCCACGAAAAACCAGCGGGTCCTGTTGGTGCTTTTGCGTCCACAGGTGGTCACCAATGACGCCGAAGCCCGTCGGATCACCAAGAACCTGACCGACAAAGCCTATGCAACCAGTGCTTCCATTCAGCCGCTGGATGAGGGAGGCTATCCTCGGGCGGACCAACGCCTGTTGCCCTATGACGGGGCGGATTTGAACCAACCCTTTGACGCCGGATTCATCGATGCGTTTGCCCAAACCCGCAACTTTCCACCGCTTCCAAGCCGCCTGCGGTTCAACGGAAACTGACCTAAGGGTGCCAAAGCACTCTGAGGTGGGGAAAGGGTAGGGCGCCCATGGGGACATCAAAGAACCGATTGCCGTTCAATTTTGCGCAGGACAATCAAGTCCTGCTGGACGGCGCGCGTATTTTGGCGGGTCCCGCCGCCAGCGCCTTGGGCCTCAAAGAAGCACAGCGTCGGGCGGGATTGGCAGGCGTGTCTTTCCAGCAGCTGGCGCAATCCGAATTTGAGGCTGCGCTGGCCAGGCTCTACGACGGATCGGAGTCTGACCAGAGTGCCGCATCAGGCGATGAATTAAGCTTTGATCTGGAAGAGGCCGCCTTTGCCTCCCGTCAACGGGACCTTCTGGACGAGCCCGGTGATGCGCCGGTGATCCAACTGGTCAACCGGCTGCTACGCAAAGCGGTGCTTGCCAACGCCTCTGACCTGCACGTCGAACCTCACGAACACGGACTGCGCGTGCGCATGCGGGTCGATGGCTTCCTGCAAGAGGTCATGGACCGCGCCGACGTGCCGGTGAAACGCATTGTCTCCCGGCTCAAAGTCATGGCGGGCTTGGACATCTCAGAGACCCGCCTGCCACAAGACGGCCGCATCGCGCTTTCCCTTGGGGGCCGCATGATCGACACCCGTGTATCGTCTTTGCCGGGGCACTACGGTGAACGTGTCGTGCTGCGTATTCTGGATCGTTCTTCCGGCTTGATGCCTCTGGCCGATCTGGGCTTGTCCGAAAAACAAGAAGCCCTGCTGCAACGGCTCGCCTCCTTACCGAATGGCATCATCCTCGCCACCGGCCCCACCGGCGCAGGCAAAACCACAACGCTCTATTCGCTCCTGCAACTGGCGGATCACGAAGAGCACAACATCGTCACCGTCGAAGACCCCATCGAATACGATCTGCCCGGCATCAGCCAATCCCAGATCAACGCAGACATTGGCATGACCTTCGCTGCCGGCCTACGTGCCACTCTGCGCCAGGACCCGGATGTCATTCTGGTCGGCGAAATTCGTGACCCCGAAACCGCCTCCACCGCTGCACAAGCGGCGCTGACTGGCCACCTTGTTTTCTCGTCTTTGCATGCCAACAGCTCCGTTGGCGCAATTGTGCGCCTGCGCGACTTGGGTGTGGACAACTTCTTGATCGCGGCCACCATGCGCGGTGTGATTGCACAGCGCCTTCTGCGCCGCCTGTGCCAAAACTGCTGCGCCACGCGGGAGCCGTCGCGCGACGACATCGCGCATTTCACCCGCCATGGGTTGCCAATCCCAAACAAGCTGTATGAGCCTGTCGGGTGTGAAGCCTGTTCCGGCACTGGCCATGCCGGTCGCATGGGGATTTTTGAAATGGTGGAAATCGGGGAAACCCTGCGCGCCGCCATTGATCGCGGCGCGACGGAGACCGAGATGACCTCCCTGTCGCTGTCTGCAGGCGAAACTCTGATTGGCCAAGGATTGCTCGCGGCCTCCGCCGGAGACGTCAGCCTGTCTGAAACTCTGCGCGTTGTCGGAGATGTGGCGTGAAGGCCTACGCCTACACCGCCTACACCGACGCTGGTCGGCGTAAAACAGGCACTATTGTTGCCGAAACCGAGGCGGACGCCTCCGCTCAACTTGCCAAACAGGACCTGTTTGTCTCCGAGATCGCCGAGACATCCGCGCCCGCCACAAAAAGCACGCTGAACCTCACCCGCCGGTCCCGCCTCAACGCGGATCTGCAGTCTGTGTTCACCCGCCAAATGGCTGTGCTGCTGGGCGCGGAACTCACCGCAGAGGCCGCGCTCGAAGCGGTGCGCAGCGGCAGTCAAAGCGCATTGGACACCGTCGCCGCGCAAGCCCGTGCCTCTTTGATGGAAGGCGCCACGTTGTCTGACGCTCTGGCAGAGACAGGCGCCGGTTTTCCGCCCTACTACCTCGCGGCGCTCAAAGCGGGCGAAGATGCGGGCGAGTTGGCCACTGTGTTTCAGGAGTTGGCAGATCATCTCGAGCAACTTGGCTCGGAAAAGGCCGAAATCGCCACCGCGCTGATCTATCCCGGCTTTGTCGCCGCCGTTGCCCTGCTGGTCTGCGCCATCCTGATGACCAGCGTTGCCCCCGAAATTGTCTCGATGTTTGAGTTGTCTGGCCGCCCCTTGCCGCCCCTGACGCAATATGTGCTGGCGGTGAGCGATTGGATACAGGCCAACGCCTATGTGATACTGGCGGTTCTGGTCGCTTTGACGGTGCTTGCGCTGATCACACCACGTGTCCCGGCCTTGAAGGACACGCGCGACAAAATGCTCCTTAGCTTGCCCATCACTGGCCGCCTGATCCGCCTGTCTGCTGCGGTGCAATACATGCGCACACTGGCCCTGGTGTTGGGCGCGCGCCACGCCGTGCTCAGCGCGGCAGACAATGCCAAAGACGTTTTGGTTGTCCGCCAATTTCAGACCGAAGGCGCGAAGGTGGCCACCGCCGTTCGTCAGGGCGAAAGTCTTTCTGCCGCTCTGTCAAAGCTGTCGTTTCTACCGCCTGTCGCCAGGCAGCTGATCTCCGCAGGCGAAGCTTCCGCACGGCTCGCCCGCATGACAGACCGCGCTGCAACCTTGGTGGAGCACCGCCTATCCACGGAACGAAAGCGCATTGCCGCCTTGTTAGAGCCGCTGTTGATGATGTTGGTCGGCGCGCTCGTGCTCACCATTGTGCTGGCAGTCTTGCTGCCGATCTTCGATCTGCAGGCGGTTGTGGCGGGCTAAGATTATTCCGGAAACGCCATGAGTTCCGGGTCGTCACCATCGCGGGACACCCAAAGCCCCTGTTCGTTGATAATCGCCACTTCCACATTGGGTTCCAGCAAATCGCCAATCCGCAGCAGCCTGTCTCCGGTCGGATGTCCCACAATGGCCCAGGAGTTCCCGCCATCCCGCACCATGCCTTTTAAGGTGTAGCCGAGACTGGACAGGGGTGGTTTTGGCGCCTTTGGCGGCTGCGGTTCTTCTTTGGGCGTGGGGGCTGCAGCTTGCGGCGTTGGCGGCTGCCGCTCGCCAAACAAAGCGGTCCACCGCCGGGGGGGGCGTTCCGCTTGAGGTGGCGCTGCTTCCTCGGCCTGCTGGCTTTTCTCTGGAAGTGTCAACGGCCCGGGTGGCGCGCGCAATTCCTTGGCCAGCTGCCATCCTGCCCATCCGGCGACCCCGAGGCACAGCACCGTGCACAACCCAGCGATCAGTCGCATAAATGCCCACTCCCAAAAGTCCAAACCTCTGCAAGATAGACGCAGGGTCGCGATTATGCTAAACTATTACAAATAAGAAAAAACGACAATCTTGAGCAGGTACCAACCATGTCTTCTATTCTCCGAACCGGCCTCGCCGGTCTGGCGCTTATTGGATTGGGCAGTTGCGGCGACGAAATGGTGTCGCGCAACAGCTTTGAAAGCCAGTATGCTGTCGCCAGAAACGCTCTTGAGGGCGGGCAATACGACCGCGCGCGCCGCAGCTATCAGAAGCTTCTGCAACAGGCCGGTCCCCTCGCGCCACGTTTGCAGCTGGAATATGCCCACACCGAATTAAGGGCGGGCAATTACGAGCAAGCCGCCCAAATCGCCTCTTCTTTGGCGCGATCTCAAAAAGGCTTGGCGCGCAGTGCCGCTTTGGCCGTGCAAGGCACCGCCCAGCACGAGTTGGGGCTACAGCAGCTGTCTGAAGGCAATACCGCTGCGGGTCAGCAAAACCTGACCGCCGCCAACAACGCCTTGCAAGAGGTGCTCAAATCCAATCCGGATCTGGACCCACTTGGCGCCATGGCGGGACGTCAGGCCAAGATTTCCTCCCGCTTGAAACGTCTCTAATTCGGCAGAAATCGCCTAGTCTTGATAGGGTCGCAGATCCAGCCAGGTGGACACCACACCTGGCTCTTCTGTGGCTTCGAGACGGAAAGCGACAATCTCATACCCCCATTCCGGATGGGCAGAACGCAGCCAGGCCGCCAGTTTGAGGAAATCCACGCGGTCAAACTGCACCTCAACCCCGTCTTCGCCGTCGGCATCCAAAACAGTCACAGATCGGCGCAGTTGCGCAGCGATCAATCCCTGCTCAATGCCCCCAGATCCAATGGGTGCCCCGATGGTTTCCCGAGGCGACACACGAGACAGCACCGCCATCTCGCGGGATTGATCCGCGACCCAACGTTGCAGCGCAAGCGCCTCCAGTTGCGCCTGCTCCGCCGCTTGTCGTCGGTCCTGCAGAGGCAGGACCACCGCGAAGATTACAGTCACCGGCACCACCACCCCAGTCAGAAGCGCCAGCAACCCTCGCTCGCGCCGTGTCAGGGTCAGTAGAAAATCCAAAACCCGGTTGCTCATTGGGAGGCCTCCTTCGGCGTCACCCGAATTTCCGTACGCACCCCGGCTTGCCCGTCACTTACGCGGCTTTCCTCAAGCTCTGCCACCATGGCATCGGTTTGCAATGCCGCCGTCAGCCGCTCTGCACTGGCGAAATCCGGCAATCGCACAACCAGCAAAAGCCCTTCCTCTTTGGTGTAGCTGACCAACTCCGGCACTGCCTTGGCCGCATCCAGAACCGTGCCCACATCCGCCGTCATATCCAGCACATCCAACCGATCTGCCCCACCAGCGCGCGCCTGCCGCATATCTGACAGGGCACGGCTGACCTGGGACCGCACATCCAGAATGGGCCCATTTGGTACAAACTTTGCTGTCACCTGTGCTTGTGTTTGTAACGTCAGCTCTGCGGTCTGCGCCTCGATGCGGTTGATCGCCACCAGCTGGCTGGCGGCCCATAGAGTGGCTGCCAATGCCGCCGCCAACGCCGTCCACCGCCAGGGCAAAACTTGCTGCGCCAACCGAGTTCGCGCCGCCATCGGATCTTTGCGCAAATCACAACTCAACTCGCCATGCGCCAAAACTTTAGGCATTTCCACACCAAGTCCGGCCAGGTCTTGCACATCCGTCACAACCGGCACGTCAAATGACTGTGCCAGTGCGCTGATGGCTTCCACCGGTTTTCCCTGCCACAACAGGGCCTTGGGTTTTGGCCTGCTGGCCAGATCTCTGGACAGCAACGCTTCCAGAATCTCCGGCGCGGCGCTGACCCCGTCCTCAGGCCCCAATCGCGCTATCACCACAGGGGCGCCATCCGCCTCGGTTTGCGCCAGGGTCCAAAGACCCTTTGCGGTTGGCAAAGACAGGTAATCCGGCAGCACCGCCTGACATTCCAATTCCCGCCACATCGCCATCTGTGCCCGATCACAGACAAACACGCGGGACCAACCCTCTCCGGTGTTGCCAAGCGCACAGGGGCGCATCTCTTCACTTGTGCCAACGCCCATCCGATCGGCCAGTTGCCGTCGGGCCACTTGTTCGCGCGCCTGACCGCGCAGCGCCGTTGGTAGGTCAAGGTCAACCTGTGGCACCATATGGCCCGGCACCAGCACCACATGCCCTGCCGTCTGCGCCCCGTCGCCAAACCGCACAAATTGTGCTTCTTCGGCGTTTGCCTTGGTGGCATTGCTATTCTTGGCGAGGGTCAGCACTTGAGCTCCTGTCACATCCCGTGTTCGCAAAATGCAGCCCCAAGGCGCGGAGTGCAATCCTGCTGTTGTTTCATGGTCTTGTCGTGATCCGCCAATGAGTTGTCACTCCAACAGGCAGGCTCTGGCGGCGAAACATCACGCTGCGCCGGGCCGTGTGGGTGTCGACCGTCGCTGAAATCTCAGCGCGAAACCACTCGGACCCCACCGACAGATGATCGGGCAACAGGTCCGGGATGGGGGCACCCGGATCATCGGCATCCGGTACAGACACCCCAACAGCCAGCAAAAACGCATCCACCGACGCAAAAGGGGCCGTTTCTCTGTTACGCAATACCTGGTTTTGGGCGGCTGCGGTCAGATTGGGCAAAAACGCTTTCAACACAGCTTCGGGTGCTGTGTTCACGTTGAGCGTGCTGTCGCCGGGCAAAGCTGTTACCAAGTCCACAATCCGGTTGCGCTGGCGTAACGACAACCCGGGCACATGCGCCAGTTGATCCGACATCAGCAGGGGGCCGGACACCGGCGCCTCCGCAGGCATCTTGCGCGCCCACGGGGCTGGGTCGGAAACCTCGTTGCTGGCAATCAACTCCCGCACTCTTTTTACGGTCTGGGGCGGAACACCTTGCTGTGACATCAGGCGATCAAAGGCGCGATGTGCGGCGTCAAATTCCGCATTGCTGAGCCAATTGAGGTTAAACAGACCCTGTTGGTCGCTCACCTGTCCGCTCACAGTGCCCCGCTTCAAGGGCATTTCCCTCACAGGCTTCCCCCAGGCTTCGCCATTGTGATCCACCGCCCCAAAGTCCCGCTCCAGCCGCGTTTCCGCCAGCGCTTCAAACGCGTCCAGATTTAGCTCCACCTGCGTCGCAACCAGCCCGGCCTCCAAGCGCGCCCGACCGGCATCCGCGCGCGCCAGCAAAAACACGGCCACCGCCGACAAAGCCGCGACCAGAACCAGCGCATTGACCAATACGTAGCCTGCATCAGAAAACTGGGTGCGCCTCATTTTAACGCCTCCACAATCACGATCTCGCCGTGGGCCTCTGTAACCAACGTGATTTCGACCCCATCGGGCAAATCGCTGGAAAACGCGGTTGTGGCAACGGGGCCGCCGTCTGCATCCAAGGCACCGGGTTCTTTCACTGCGGCAATTGGCAAACGCAGGCCGTCGACCCAACCCAACTCCCCCCAGTAGCTGCGCAACCGGATCTCTCTGACACCCTCCATGATGACCACCTCCGGGCCAAGCGCAGAGGCATTTAGCGGTGTTAGAGTTGCCCATCTGCGGCGCAATATGTGACCCGAACTCAGCCCAAATCGCCATTCCACGCGATTTAGCACCGGTTGGGGTTGCGTCTCTGGTCGCAGGACAGACTGTCCACCAATGGACAGGGAAAACCCTTGGGACTCTTCTGCGATGGCAGATCGGATCGGCCCGTTGTCGGGCGAGAAAAATGGCATTGGCACCGCACTCGACAGATCATTGCGCAACAGGCTTGTGACTTGCTCCAGAGCTGCCGCAGCCTCGCTGCGCTCTGTCAAACCATCGCGCAACCGCATCATGCCGGTCAGCCCCTGCGTGCCCATCACGGCCACAAGCGCAAACAAGGCGAGGGCCACCACAAGCTCGATCAAGCTGAGCCCCTGATCGCTTTTGGGAAAATTCTCGCGCTGTGCGGACCGCATCACAGCCCCCCCGCCAGATACACAACCAACTGCGCGCCTTCGCCGTTGCTTGCGCGCGCTGTGACCGCGACCTGCGCCAGTCCAGCGGTGGTGATCGCCACATCTTCGTCGATCACAAAAGTCAGACCACCCATGGTCACGCTCGATGGAAGTGACGCTGTCATGCCGTAGAGTTTGCGTTCTTCCACACGGTTTTGCGCCGCCTGCCGCGCCAGTATCCGCGGTATTTCCCCACCAATGGCCACACGGGACTGATCCGCGGCCCGGATCGCCGCAATGCTCCCCAACGCCAGCACAAAGATCGCAATCGCCAACTCAATCAACGTCAGCCCGGCGTCGCTGCGGGGTTTATTGTGCCGCGTTAGTCGCATGTCAGCCCCGTGTACCCGTCAGATCCGCAGCGACGCACATCGGACCCGTCCGAAAACACAATGGAAAATGCCGTGCTCTCCCCGTTTGCCAAAAGCACCAAGTCCGGAGTGCTGGCAGAGGCAGTGGGGCTTTCAGTGACTGCCGTGACTTGTCCGCGCCAGGCCATAACCTGCTCGGACACGTCCCAGCCGGCGTCCGTCCGCGTGGCCAATTGCATGCCTTTTGGGCTCACCTGGATGCCACGAGTCTGCGCTCCGGTGATGGCCAACTGGCGCAAAGTGTCAAAATTACGCTGAAACAGAGCCTGATCGGTCTCCGATTTTGCCCCGACGCGCCCCACAGACAGGCTAATCCCAGCGGCCAGAACCGCCAGAACAGCAACCGCAACCAACACTTCGATCAGGGAAAACCCCTCGGTGGATTTGAGGCTTATTGGGTGCTCCATGACCCGATATCCGCGTCCGCGCCGGTGCCGCCAGAAACCGCGTTGGCGCCATAGCTGAACACGTCAAAATCGCCATGCACGCCGGGGGACAGATACTGGTAAGGCTGGCCCCAGGGATCAATTGGCAGGCGGTCCATATAACCATTGGTGGCCCAGTTTGCTGGCACCGGATCGCTGGTTGGCTGTGTCACCAGCGCCTCAAGCCCCTGTTCGGTGGTGGGATAGCGGAAATTGTCCAGACGATAGAGGTTCACCGCGCTGACAATGGCCGCAATATCCGCCTGCGCCCTTGCAGCGCGTGCCTGATCGGGCCGGTCAATCACCCGCGGCACAATCACGAGCGCCAACACCGATAGGATCACCACCACAACCATCAGCTCCAACAAGGAAAAACCGGCGTCTTTGCGGGAGTCTTGCGCGTTTGGGGAAGGCATGGATGACATCAACTGGCTCGCTTTGTTCGGCGCCATGATACCGGCAGCCGTTAAGGTTTGTCTATTCTCCCCATACGCGAGCGCTCCGGTGTCAGGCAATGGACAATGCGGGCCAAAGCGCGCAAAACTGCGCCACTCACAACCATCCGGGCCTGCCAGTGATCGATCCAGTGATTTTGTTTCTTTTGCTTGTCAGCCCTGCCATCGGGTCTTTTCTTGGCGTGCTGGTGGACCGCTTGCCGCGCGATGAAAACGTGGTGCTTCGCCGGTCCCAGTGCCGCACCTGTCAAACGGATCTGGCTGTGCGAGATCTGATCCCACTGGTGAGTTTCGCGTTAAACAAAGGCTGCTGCCGCCATTGTGGCGGGCCCATCCCGCCTTGGGTTCTATACCTTGAAATCAGCGCGCTGGGCGCAGCGGTTTTTGCCGTGATCGCGGCGTCTACACCGGTGGAGACGGCATTTTCAGCGGTCTTTCTCTGGCTTCTGCTCGGTTTGGCCTTTGCTGATGCGCTGTGGATGCGTTTGCCCGATGCGTTGACCGCAATGTTGTTCTGTTGGGTGTTAGGCTGGGCCTACTTGTCTCCCATGCAAGACCTACCGGCTGCGATGCTTGGCGCTGCATTGGGGGCCGGTAGCTTCCTGGTGTTGCGCATTGTCTATCGCCTGCTGCGCGGGCGCGAGGGGTTGGGCCTTGGGGACGTAAAACTTATGGCGGGTCTGGGCGCTTTTGCGGGGCCGCTTGATCTGCCCATTCTGGCGCTCGGTGCCTCGTTGGCGGGTCTGGGTTGGGCAGCTGTGTCTCTCAAATCGAAGCAGGATAGTGCCGGTGAAGCGATCCCCTTTGGCACAATGCTCTGTTTCGCTGCTGGCCTAATGTGGCTGGCCCGCGCGTCGGGATTGCTGATCTAGGGAGTGCCGTTTAGGGTATGGTTAACACTCCCTTCGCGGACGCTCCGGTGAAGCGCCGCAAAAACAGATACTTGGACGGCTCTATGCAGTATTCATTCCGCGCCGCGGCCCTGTTGGCTCTGGGGCTTGCGACCCAGGCTTCTCTCGGGCACGCGCAACAGGCTCTAACTTTCAAACCTGTGACCGAAGCACCTGCGCCAGACACATCCGAAACCCCAGCGCCACTGACGCCGATGCGGGACATCGAGGCGGCTTGGGCGCAGAAAAACTATGCCTTTGTGCGGGCGCAGTTGTTGCGCCACGTTGAAGAAACCGATCAGCCCTTGGCCCAGTACCGCTATGGCCGCGTGCTGCTCGAAGCAATTGGTGGCCCCCGCGATCTCGAAGGCGCGGCGTTTTGGCTGGAAAAAGCAGCAAGCCAAAAATATGCGCCGGCCGAAAATCTCTTGGCGCGACTGTATCTGTCTGCGCCCAAAGACAGCGGCCTGCACAAGCCGGAGCGCGCCGTAAAATTGTTTGCCAGCGCCGCTGCAAGAGGCGTGGCGGAGTCGCAATACTACATGGGCATCATTCACCGCGATGGCATTGCGGTGGAACCAGACGCGGAAGTGGCGTTCAACTGGCTGCTGGCGGCAGCGGAACAAAACCACGAGAAGGCCCAACTTGCGGTCAGCCGCGCTTATGCGCGGGGGGGCGGGGTAGCGCAAAACGCGGACTCGGCGGTGCAGTGGCTGACCCAAGCGGCTGAGAACGGTCACGTTCAGGCGCAGTTTAATCTGGCGCGTGCCTATGACGAAGGACGTGGTGTGGAGCAGGATCGCGCCCGGTCTTTGAAGTGGTTGACCAGCGCAGCAGAGGCCGGACATCTTCTGTCTCAACGGGCTCTCGGGCGCCGCTATCTTACCGGGGATGATGTCGCTGCCGATTCAGCTGCAGCGATGACGTGGTTGTCCACCGCGGCCAAGCGCGGCGATGTGGTCGCCATGACTCTGCTCGGGGATGCCTTTGGTGGCGACTATGGCATTGCCAAAGACGCGGAAAATGCTTGGGCTTGGTACAGCAAAGCCTCTGATGCCGAATACGGGCGCGCCACTTCTGCGGTTGCCGACATGTTGGCACGTGGCGACGGTCGCCCTGTCGATATGGCGGCGGCAGTCAAAACCTATCGCAAGGCCTTGGAGCAAGGGTATGCACCGGCACAGATCGCCTTGGGGCAATTGGCGGGGCAGGGCAAACTTGACGGCATGATCGCCCCGCATATTGCCGTACCGTGGGCAGTAGCTGCTGCGACAGAGGGCGACGTGGCTGCCCGAGAATGGCTGCAAATTCAGGCAGAGGCCGATATCCGTCCAGCTCAAACCGCCTGGGCCATCTGGTTGGTCGAGCAGGAACGCAAACCGGATGTCGCCTTGCCGTTTTTGACCAAAGCGGCACAAGCGGGGGACACGGAGGCGCAGTTCCGGTTGGGGCAAATGCTGACGCGCGGCGAAGGTGGCGAACAGGACTACATCCAAGCCCACGCCTGGCTCAATATCGCGGCCACAGGCGGCCGTGCCGAGGCGGCAGATTTGCGGACAACAGTCACCGAACTGATGACCTTGGAAGAGGTGGCAGAGGCGCAAACCATTGCGCGGGACTTCTTTGAACAAGCCGCCAGCCAGCTGCCCAAAGGCGTGTCCCAATGACGTATCCCACACATCTGATTGTTGCCGCCTGCCTCAGTGCCGCCTTCCTGTTGGCCACACCCGTTATGTCCCAAACCGGTGGCACACCCGAGGCCGAAACCGCGACAGCTGCCACACCGCAAGCGCAATATGAGTTGGGCATGATGTATCATACCGGCGAAGGCGTGCTGCAAAACTTTGCTACTGCGGCGACCTGGTTTCAGACTGCCGCGGAACAAGGCTATGCTCCGGCGCAAAACCGGTTGGGACAGTACCTCTTTTCGGGTCATGGCGGGCAGTCTGACCCCGAAGCAGGTCTGGCCTGGCTCAAGGCCGCTGCGACAAGCGGGGATGTGAACTTTCTGTTTGATTTCGCCAGCGCGCTAGAGACAGCCCCGGCGCCTTTGGCAGATCCCACCGCTGCGGCGCAAATCTACGCTAAAGCTGCGGAGCAAGGCCATCTGGAAGCCACCGTGAGCCTTGGCGTCCTGTTCCAGGATGGCATCGGTGTGCCCAAAGATCTGACCCGCGCCAAGCAACTCTACGAGGTGGCTGTTGCCCAAAACCACGCCCGCGCCCAAAACAATCTGGGCTTGCTCTATGTGCGGGGCGATGGCGTGCCGCAGGATTATGAAAAGGCGGCAACCCTGTTTGCTGCCGCAGCAGAACAGGGCCTGAAAGTGGCGATGACCAACCTCGGCGTCATGTATGACAACGGCTACGGCGTGCCACTGGACGAAGCCCGCGCCGCGGAGCTCTATCGCCAGGCCTCCAGCGGCGCCGGCGCAGAGCAGGATCAGGCCATTTCCGGACCGCTTTATGACCCGCGCTTGTCGTCGCCTGACACCAGCGAAGAGGGTGTGCAGCGCCTGAAGCGTGGCGCACAGGCTGGTGATCCAATCGCCCAGTTTCAACTGGCCTGGGTGATCCTGTCTCAGTCCGATTTGTCTCCCGATCAAAAATCCACTGCTGCCACGCTCATGTCTGCGGCCGCACAAGCTGGTCTGGCGCCTGCTATGGTCAATTTGGCCTGGCTCTATGCGCGCGGGGACGGCGTGCCTCAGGACTATGTTCTGGCGCAGATGTGGATGATCAGGGCAGCCCGCTCCGGCCATCCCGGCGATTCCGACCTGGCGGGTTTTCTCTCCTCCCAAATGACGGTGCATCAGGTCAGCGAAGCCCAGCTACGCGCCAAGCAGCCCAACTGATGAGGCCGCAGAATCGTTAACAAAGGCCGTTTTGTTGCTGTGCCTTTGAGGTCAGACTCTTGAATTGAAACTGGAAAATTTACAAAACCGTTCCTTTTCACGAGAAATTGTATTAACATGGCTGGATGGCAAGGCTGGTAGGCTTTGTCACTTCCTCATGACCATAGCATTGGTGTTTTAATGCGACGATTCTCTGCTGGCGCAGCAATTTTGTGTCTTTCCCTTCAGGTTGCCGTTGCGGCAACCCCGGAACCTGTCCAACTGCATAATTCGAATGCAGTCTGGTTTGAAAACTGGATTGGGTTAAGCAACGCAACCTTGTCTGTGACTGCGCCAAACGGAGAAACGACCGAGGTGTTCTCCGCCTCGGGAACACCTGTTTTCCAGTTGTCAGGCCGGGACATTCAAGACGGCTATTATCGGTACGAGTTACGCGCAGCGACTGAGGAGCAGAAGAAAATCGTTAACGCCACCGATCAGGGTCGTGGCAGTGCGCAGCGGGACTCTGTTGCTGTGCCTTTCTACACGACCGGCAACTTTCTGGTGGAGCGGGGCGTCATCGTGACCCCGGAAGACATCAAAGAGGAATGATCCGCCAGAGTAGGTTGGCAGATCAGTAGGAACAGGACCTTAGTCATGAAACATACCCCTAAACTTCTCGCAAGCGTGGCAGCCATTGGCCTGGCTGGAAGCGCATATGCAGATCAGGTTTTTATCGATGACCTGATTGTCGACGGCAGCGCCTGTATTGGCCTGGACTGCGTCAACGGTGAAAACTTCGGTTTCGACACCATCCGCATGAAAGAAAACAACACCCGCCTGAAATTTGACGATACATCTGCGTCGGCAAGTTTTCCGAACGTTGACTGGCAACTGACTGCGAACGAAAGCACCAACGGCGGCCTGAACAAATTCTCGATCGACGACATCACCAACGGCCGTATTCCTTTCACGGTGGAAGCAAACGCGCCAACCAACGCGCTGTATATTGAAGACACCGGTGATGTGGGTGTTGGCACCAACAATCCGGTTCTGGAAATGCACATCGTCGACGGCGACAGCCCTGCCATCCGGATTGAGCAGAACGGCTCTTCTGGCTTTACCCCGCAGACATGGGACATGGCTGGCAATGAAACCAACTTCTTCATTCGCGACGTGACAAATGGCTCTCTTTTGCCGTTCAGAATTCGCCCAAGCGCGCCGACGGACTCCCTCTTTGTGGACTCTAACGGTGATGTCGGCATGGGCACGGACAGCCCAGACGCCGCGCTGCACGTTCGAAAAACCAATGGCACCGCATCTTTCTTGGTGGAAGAAGAGAGCGCCACGACCGCGGCGCGTACGCTTTTGGCTTTGAGCAACAATGGCAGCGCCAACTTCGAACTGACCGATACTTCGGTTGCAGATGCCGCCAACACGGGCCGTACCTGGAAGATGAAGAACACTGGTGGTAGGTTCCTCTTTACCACATTTCCTGGTGGTGCTGGCGAAACAGAAATGGAGCTTGACCAGGACGGCAACTTGACCATCTCCGGTAACTTTTTCGCATCCAGCGGCACGCAGCTGAATGTGCCGGATTACGTGTTTGAGGATGAGTATGATCTTATGCCGCTGAGCGAAGTTCGTGCATTCATTGAGGAAAACGGCCACCTGCCCAATATTCCGTCTGCCGGAGAAATCAACTCCACTGGATTGAACATGACTGAAATGCAGCTGAACCTTCTGGAAAAAGTTGAAGAACTCACGCTGTACACTCTGGAGCAAGATCAGGTCATTCGCGAACTGAATGAGCGGTTGAAAGACTTGGAGGGTTAATAAAACCCGTTCCACAGTGCAATTGAGATTTTGAAACGGGCCAATGGCCCGTTTCTCTTCGATAGGCACTGCAAAAAGGACAAAATCCGTGATCTCGAAGAGCCACCGTTTTATCTATTTGCATGTTCCAAAAACGGGCGGAAACTCTATTCAAACCGCGCTTTTGCCAGTCAGTGAGGACTCGATTTCTCGGTCAAGGCATCAAGATGGTGTCGAACGGTTTGGGATTAGCGGGCCACGTACGCCCCGAAAACACGCGCGTTTGTCAGACTACACAACTCGGCTCGCCGAGCCGCTGGATTCGTATCGGGTTGTGATTTCGGTCCGCCACCCGTTTCCTCGTGCTTTGTCGATGTATTTTTCGCCGGGACGCTGGTTGAAGGAAACGACCCCCGGTACCTGGGAAACGCAAGAAACTATGTGGAATGAAAGTGACTTTATGTCACTTATCCAGGATCGCCAAAAGCTTCAGCCAATTGTGGATTACCTAAAGCTTGAGGGGATACCACGGGTGCCTGACATTACCCTTCGGCATGAAACGCTGCATGACGACTATCAGATGATGTGCAGAAAGCTTGAACTGCCAAACAAAGTTATGTCTCTGCCTAAGGTGAACCAATCTTTCGTGAGCAGAAGTGCGCTAAACCGTCTTTTGGAAAGCAAAAATCTAAGAGATGCGACTGAAGATGTTTTTGATGAAGATATGTCATACTTCGAATATGACACATTTTCGGTTAAGGGGTAAAAATTGGCGATCATCAGTTTCAAGCACAACTTCATCTTCATCAAAACGAATAAGACAGCCGGCACCAGTATCGAGGTCGACCTGAGCCGCATCGCTGGTGACGACGCCATCGTGACCCCGATTTTTCCACCGGAGCCAGGCCATTCCCCTCGGAATTTCGAAGACAAAAACGGCGAACCGCTGTACTACAACCACATGCCCGCCCGCCTAATTAGGCAGCGCCTGGGCGCAAAGCGCTTCAATGCCATGTTCAAGTTTTGCGTTGAGCGCGAACCCGTTGAGAAGTGCATCAGCCAGTATCACATGTTGCGCAACTCTGAGGCACATAATGCAGAGGAGCCCTACACGCTGAGCTGGGACGAGTTTGTTAAGGCAGAGAAGTTCCCGGTGAACACGGGAAAATTTGCCATCAACAAGGTCAAAGTGGTCGATCGTATTTTGCGCTATGACACCCTGCCGGGCTCACTGGAGCGGCTGATGAACAACTTGGGTGTTGTCGGTTTCACGCTTACCTCCAAAGCGAAATCGACCTATTCCAAGAAAGTCCTTGTGAAGCCGGAAGATGTCACAGCCGAACAACGGGCCATAATCGAAAGACGGTTTAAGCAAAGTGTGAAGCTGTCAGGGATCAACTGGTCCAAACCGCCCAAGTCGGTTGGCAGGAACAAAACCGCTTAGGTTCGGGTTCAAACGATGAATGCCAAGACATACACCCCCTCGCTCCCCCTGATATTTGTTCATATTCCCAAGTCCGGCGGAAGTTCTGTCCGCGAAGTGTTTGGCACCTGGTTCGGCTCTAACCTCTACCCGCACTACTTCAAGCCCAAAGATCAAAGCATGCCACCGAGGCGCGACTTTCTTGGCCTCCAGAGAAACCAAGAACCTGC
This sequence comes from Shimia sp. MIT1388, assembly GCF_047124445.1. Taxonomy (GTDB): domain Bacteria; phylum Pseudomonadota; class Alphaproteobacteria; order Rhodobacterales; family Rhodobacteraceae; genus Shimia. The sequence goes on from NZ_CP138921.1 coordinate 3,142,316, forward strand.
TGTGATCTATGGTCACTTTAACAAGCATCGTGGCTTTGGTGTGGAGCAATACTATCCCGAAGCCAGCCAATTCATGACCATCCTTCGCGATCCTCTAGAAATGCACGTTTCGAGGTTTTTCTATGCCGCCAGAATAGAAAAGAAAGGCCGCAAGATTTACAACGCACCCAAAAGTGCATCCCTGGAGGACTTTGTGAAAACAAGCCACCTGTCCATGCTGGAGCATTTTCCTAGGCAGGTGACTATGTCAAACTACCGTGACATTATCGAGGAGTATTTCCTCCACATCGGTTTTCTAGACCACCTGGAAGAAAGCCTGAACCACATGGGGAGAATTCTAAAAAAGCCATCGGTGGATACAAAAATCCCTCATCTTAATGTGTCCGCGCGCACGCAACCGGTCTCAGAGGAAGCCGCGCATTTGTTTCGCGAAAACCATGATCTTGAATACTGTGTTTACAGTCATGCTCGGGATCTGTTTTTACCACGCCAAATTCAGAAACGATTGAGTCTGGAATGACCGCTCTGATCCAGCCCCCCTACCAAAAACGCTTCTTCCTCGCCGCCTTGATCGTGGCGGTGTTGGCATATCTGTTCTGGACCGGTTCGCGCTATCCTGCGCTGGATGAGAAGGCGATGATGTCGGGGGCCATCCAGCTGGAAGACCCTCTGGGTTTTGAGGCGCTGTTCCCACTGACGCCGGACATGTCCACATTGGAGCGGATCTTCTTCACCACCATCAATTGGATCAACACCAACAAGAAAGGCATGACCTTTGGTGTGCTCTTCGCCGCCGCCTTCCTCACCGCCGCCGGCTATCTCAAGCAGCGCAGCTTTCGCGGGGGTTTTGCCAATTCGCTTCTGGGTCTCGCCATCGGCACGCCGCTTGGCGTCTGTGTGAACTGCGCTGCGCCCATTGCGCGCGGCATGTATTCGGCCGGTATGCGCGCGGAAACCACGCTCTCCGCCATGATCGCCTCCCCGACGTTGAACATCGTTGTTTTGACCATGCTTTTCTCGCTGCTGCCCTTTTACATGGCTGTGGCCAAGATCGCGCTGAGCCTGCTGGTGATCCTTGTGGCCGTACCGCTGATCTGCCGTCTGCTGCCGCAAACAGAGATCACGCCGACTTTGCAAGAGGCCACGCCATGGAGCGTTGACGAGCTGTCCCAAGGCCAACCCGCCACCGACCCGCTGGGCACGGCCATTCTGGCAGTTGGTCAGGGCTTCCTGAAAAACCTCTGGTACATCGTGAAGATGACCGTGCCGCTGATGCTGCTGGCGGGCTTTCTTGGCGCCTTGGTGGCTGTCCTGCTGCCGCAAGAGCTGATCACCGGCCTGACCTTCAGCATTCTGGCACTGATCGCCGTTGTGATCGTCGGCCTGTTCCTTCCGGTGCCCATTGCCTTTGATGTCGTGGTCACCGGGGCCTTGCTGTCCGCGGGACTGGCCCATGGCTACGTCATGGGGCTCTTGTTCACCTTGGGGATTTTTTCCGTTTATTCCTTCCTAATCGTGGTGCAATCTGTCGGCCCCCGCGCTGCTGGGATGCTGTCGGGCACAATTGCCGTGTTGGGCGTTGTGGCGGGCCTCGGCGCGCAGGGCTATCACGAATGGCAAAGCCGTCGCGCGCTGGAGATGCTGCTGGAAAGCCATGCCCCGCACGCCGCCCCGCCCATGTGGTCCGCCGCCGCCTCAGAGGCTTCGGCGATCACAGTCACCAGCAAGCCCCTGGCCGCCGCATCCCCTGCCGCTGAGCAGCCCTTCACGCGCATGGAAGCCGACACCATCGGCATCGACAAACCGCTGGAGTTTTCATTCCGCGACATGTGGCCCCCTTTCTGGGAGGGGCGTAGCCTGTCCAGTGCGGACTATGACCGCGACGGAGATCTTGATCTTGCCATCGCCTCCACCGAAGTGGGGCTCTACCTCTACGCCAACGACGGTAGTGGCCAGTTTGCCCCAACACCCGCGCCTCTAGGCGATCTTGCCACCGCGCCGATTTTCAACGCCGCCTTTGCCGACATCGACAATGACGGCTGGCCGGACCTCTTTCTCACCACCTACCTGCAAGGCAACTACTGGTGGCGCAATGTAGAGGGCAGCTTTGGCGCCGAGCCTCCCAGAGCCGTGCCCAACAACCCACAGACGCCTCTGTCGCTTGCCGTGGCCCTGGCGGATGTGGACGCCAACGGCACTTTGGATGTGGCGCTGGGCAACTGGGCCGCTGGCTGGTATCGCCGCATCCCTGGCGAAGAGAGCCGCAACCGGTTGATCCTCAACACCGACGGGACACTCAGTGGCGAAACCTATGCTGACATGCCTGGCCTGCCCGGTGAAACCCTGACCATCCTGTTCTCCGACTTTGACGACGACGGCGCCACCGATCTGATTGTTGGCAACGATTTTGACATCCCGGATTATTTCTATCGAGGCGACGGGGCTGGCGGATTTGCCATGCTGACCGAGCCACAGGGCCTGATCCCGCACACCACGACCACCACGATGGCGATCAAGACTGCGGATCTGGCCAATGATGGCACCACAGACATCTACATGGCCCAAATCGCCGGGCGGTCGTCTGGTGTGTCCGAAACACTCAAAATGCAGCCGCTGGAGCTTTACTGCGATGGCATCCAAAACGCAGAGGCCAAGGCCCGCTGTGTGAAGAACATGCAGATCAAATCCTGGTACAAGTCCGGCAACAATTTCGACCCGACTTATGCCAAAAATTGCCAAACACTGACGGGCCGCGATCAGGTGGAATGCAAGGCGATGCTTGTGAAAGACCTCGCCATTCAAAAGCGTGATCCCTCTATTTGTGAACTGATCCGCGCGGACCAACCCATCCCGCGCGCCTATTGTGACTGGCACTTCCAACCGACCCGCACGCCAAGTGCTGACGAGATTGCGCTGACCCATCCGCAAATTCTGCGCTCCAACGTCTTGCTGGCCCGCAATGGCGAAGGTTGGGAAGATCAGGCCGAGGCCCGGGGTCTGGATGTGGGCGGCTGGAGCTGGGACACCAAGGTTGCCGACTTTGACCTAGACGGTTGGCAGGATGTCTACATCGTAAACGGCACATGGGTGCCCAACGAGGTGTCCCCGTCCAACCTCTTCTTCCACAACAAGGGTGACGGCTCCTTTGCCGAGGCCTCCGGTCCTTTTGGGTTGGAAGACTACCTCATGACCGCCAGCGCCACGCAGATGGATTTTGACAACGACGGCGATCTGGATCTGATCACCCATCCGGTGAACGGCCCCTTGGTGGCCTTCCGCAACAACGCCCAAGGCGCGGCTTTGGTGTTTCAGTTTGAGGACCACATCGGCAATCGCGACGGCATCGGGGCACGGGTGACGATCACCGGTGCGGATGGCAACACGCAGATGCGCGAAGTGCAGCTTGGCGGCGGCTTCATGTCCTTTGACGCCCCACGCGCCCACTTTGGACTGGGCGACCAAACCGAGGCCGCATCGGCGATGGTCACCTGGTCTGACGGAAGCTCAACCTCGTTGGAGGGGCCATTCCAAGCCGAGCATATCTACACGGTGACGCGGCAACCCTGATGAGGTGTTGCATATTGCGCCCTGCTTTGGGGTCAAATATGCACCTCCGCAAAACAGCCGTGATACCGACGCAATACCGACGTGGATTTTGGACCGTGCAACACCTGCGGTTGCTGCGTTGTGATCTTGGCAACCCGCCTCTCTGACTCTGGCGCCCATTCCCCATTGATGGAGTTGTCCCATGTCAGAAAATTCTTCACGCCTTTCCTTGCCGTTTATCATGCCCTCACAGGCCCAGAAGCACGTTACTCACAATGAAGCTTTGCAAAAATTGGACGTGTTGGTTCAGACCGTTGTTGAGGCTTTTGACGCCACCGACCCACCAGCCGCACCAACCGACGGCGCCACCTGGGCTCTGGGTGCCGCGCCCACAGGGGATTGGTCCCACAATGCCCACAATCTGGCCACCTGGACCAATGGCGCATGGCTTTTCACCGCGCTGCAACAAAGCTTTACTGCCGTTGAACAAGGCGGCGCTGAGCTGATGATCTGGGATGGGACCACCTGGAACCCTTCGGAGATTTCAGAGCTGTCCAATCTTAACGGTCTGGGCGTAAACACCACCCACGACAGCACCAACCGCTTGTCCGTGTCGGCCCCTGCGACGCTGTTGACCCACGAAGGCGCCGGACATCAGGTCAAGATCAACAAGGCCACAGTGGCAGACACCGCAAGCCTGTTGTTCCAAACAGACTGGTCCGGTCGCGCAGAGATGGGCACCACCGGCACCGATGACTTTTCCATAAAGGTCAGCCCCGACGGTTTGGCGTGGACCACCGGACTGCACTTTGACACCAACACAGGTATTCCCAACGCTCCGGAAGGTTTGTTGGTGGAGGGCGCGATCACAGGCACAGCTGTCACACAGAGCGCCACAGACGCAACATCAGGGCGTTTGCTGAAGGTTGGTGATGGTGGGGCCCTCGCTGGCGCAGTGCAGCTCAGCGGGTCGGAGAACCTTCACGAGCGCGATCTTGGATGCGGAAATTATGTTGCGATTGCAGCCACCACCGGTGGCTTGGCAGAAACCACCTCCCATTGGCATTCTCTGATGCTGACAAATCGGGAAAACGGCTTCCTTTCCGGCTTTGCTATTCGCAACGCAGCCAATCCCGCGTCGCAAAAATGTTGGTTTGGGACCGGCGGCACCGCATCCAACGCCGTGGTCTGGACCGAGCTTTGGCACCACGCCAACACCACGGTCGACACCAACGGCTTTCTGAAAGAAGCCAGCCCAATCATCCGCGTATCCCAAAATGGCATTGAGGAACCCGCGGAGCCACTAAACGCGCGGTTTTCCCGAATTGGCGTTGGGCAGTACCAGATCTCAAATGTGCCGCCACTGGCCCAACATGGGTGGCAAATTGAGGTGCCACAGGATGCAAACGGCAACAGGATTGTGTTTGTTGCAGTCTCCTACGACGTCGGCGCGCGGGTGCTCAATGTCACAACGTCTGAGGTGGTCTGGGATGCTGGCTGGGTGGCAGGACGCGCAAAAGACATTCCCGAAAGCCGTTGGGTGGACCTTCGGTTCTCACCCTTGCCTGAGACAATCGAATAAACCTGAAGTCCAAAATTGGGTTGGTCCGCCAATCACAGGGGCGGACCAACTCTGTCTTTCTTACCCTTTGGCGCCTTGGCCGCGCGAATACACATCCTCATAGCGAATGATGTCGTCTTCGCCCAAATAGGACCCGGTCTGCACTTCAATCAGCACCATTGGCACTTTGCCGGGGTTTTCCATCCGATGCACAGCGCCCAATGGAATGTAGACAGACTGGTTCTCCGTGACCAATTTGATCTCTTCATCAATGGTCACTTTCGCTGTGCCTTCCACCACAATCCAGTGCTCGGATCGGTGATGGTGACTTTGCAGGCTCAGCGCAGCACCCGGATGCACATGAATACGTTTCACCTGGAAACGGCTGCCAACAACCAAGCTCTCAAACCAGCCCCAAGGGCGATAGTCACGTGGTAGAATTTCCGCCTGCGACGCGCCTTTTTCCTTCAGCGCTGACACGGCCCTTTTAACGTCCTGAGCGCGGTCTTTATGCGCCACCAGAACGGCATCCGGCATCGCCACGGCAATCACATCCTGCAACCCAATGCCGACCAGCTCCTGGCTGTCGTCCTCGGCGCGCAGCAGGGTGTTCTCGCACTCGATGGAGGTGGCAGGCCCGCTGGTGACCACACCGTCTCCATCTGGATCGCTTTCCATCCAGACCGCGTCCCAGCCACCCAGATCAGACCAGGCGCCACCGTAGGGCACAACAGACAGGTTCTCGGCTTTTTCCATAACGGCATAGTCGATCGAAATGTCTTCCATTTCCGACCAGGCTTCCGGATCGAGCCGCGTAAAGCTCAGATCGGCTTCGGCAGAGGCCACCGCCCGGCGCGCGCTGGCCAGCATCTCGGGCGCATGTTGTTCAAACGCAGCAATCAACTTGTCGGTGGCAAACAGGAAAATCCCGGCATTCCAAAGGTGCTGACCGCCCGCCAAAAGGGTCTCGGCCTTCTCGGCATCCGGCTTCTCGACAAAGCTTTTAAGCGGCTGCGCCACAGGCGCAAAATCCGCTTCCGGGCTTTGGCTCAGTTCCAGCCAGCCATAGCCGGTTTCTGCCCGATCCGGACGAATGCCAAAAGTCACCAACTGACCACTCGCTGCTGCTGGGGCCGCAGCGCATACCGCGGCGCGGAATCGCTCCGCATCGGGGATCACGTGATCAGAAGGCGCCACCAGCATCAAAGCACCCGGAGAGCGGGCTTCAAGCACCAAGGCCCCTGCAAGGATCGCAGGGGCGGTGTTGCGGCCCTCCGGTTCGATCATGGTTGCGGCGGCACTGATTTCCTTGGCGGCCAATTGCTCGATCACAATGAACCGGAAATCGGAACCTGTGATCACCAAAGGCGCGGCAAAACCCTCGCCGGACAAGCGCTCGGCAGACGCCTGAAACAGGCTGTCTTCACCGGTCAGCTTGGCAAATTGTTTCGGATAGCTTTTGCGGCTCAGCGGCCAAAGCCGTGTTCCCGAGCCACCGCAAAGAAGAAGAGGATGAATAATTTGGGTCATGATTAGGCACTTTTCGAAAGGAGTCTAATAGGAAGGTGCTCGATAAAGCCTTTTTTCTTGGCGCGGTTATAAAGCTTAAAGTCCTCGGCGTGTTTGTCACGCAACTCAGACAGTGTCTCTTCGGAAAAATCGGTTTTGCTAAGTGTTTTGAAGTCGGAATTTTCGGATTGGCGCTCTTGCGTGGTGTTGCGTTTCTTGGCGAACACCTTGGCCGGTACGGTCCTGTTCACCATCCGCTGGAGTACCGCACGGCTCGTCTCTTCGACGTTATCAACCGCTGAAATCATATATTGCCATTTGGGCGCTACGTCATGCTTCGGACGCAGGAACCTGCACTGCTCATTGGCGACGACGCTTGTGACATACTTGACCCCATCCCTGTCCCGCATTTTGGCGTGCCCGGGGTGTTTCGGGTTCAAGGAAACGTAATTGTACATCGAGATGAGACGATCAATCGGATCCCTGACAAAGGACAACATCAGCACGTCTTGAGCTGCGGCCACCTGGGGGTTGTCCGTCAGGATACTGACCGGCACATGGCTGCACAGGAATTGCCAGTCCTCCGGCATTTTATACTCGGGGAAGTTTTCCGGCGTTACACCGTAGAGCCTATAGGCTTCAATGCACTTGATACCCTCCGGTGCCATTTGCCGCTGCAAGTTAAGGCGGGCGGATGTTCCTGCGGCTTTGGGGATATGTGCAAAAATTAGTCGCATATTGTGGCCCTAGTTGTGGGGTCTGAATTTGTATTGAAGCGCGCGGGGCGCCTAAAGTGTACTTATGATACGTCCGGAGCGGATTTCGCCTATTTCCGGAAGCTGTCCTGGTTTTCAAGAAACCATTGATACGTTTCTTTCAAACCGTCTTCCAAACTGACCCTTGCTGTCCAGCCCATATCTGCCAAACGGCTTACATCCATGAGCTTTTTCATTGTGCCATCGGGCTTGCTGAGGTCTTGGACGATGCGGCCCTTGTATCCCGTCACCTCGGCAACCATGCGCCCGAGCTCCCCAATCGAGACATCGGTGCCGGTGCCAACATTGATGTGGCTCAGCATGGGGTCTGTGTTCGCGTCGTAAGTCTTTTTGTCCAACTCCAGCACAAACAGGCTGGCTTCGGCCATGTCATCCACATGCAGGAACTCGCGCATCGGTTTGCCAGTGCCCCACATCACGACCTCTTCCTGGCCAGTCTGCGCTGCTTCGTGGAAACGACGGATCAACGCAGGCATCACGTGGGAGTTTTCCGGGTGGAAGTTGTCGCCGGGGCCGTACAGGTTTGTCGGCATCACTGACCGGTAGTCCACGCCGTGCTGCCGGTTGTAACTCTCACACAGCTTGATGCCTGCAATTTTGGCCACCGCATAAGGCTCGTTGGTGGGCTCCAGCGTGCCGGTCAGCAGCGCGTCTTCTTTCATCGGCTGCGGCACCGCTTTGGGGTAGATGCAGGAACTCCCCAATTGCAACAGCTTCTTGGCGCCAGCCGCAAAGGCCTGATGGATCACGTTGCATTCGATCATCAGGTTTTCATAGATAAAGTCCGCGGGGTAGGTGTTGTTGGCATGGATGCCCCCAACCTTGGCCGCTGCCAGAATAACGACATCCGGCTTCTCGCTGTCCATGAAGTCCCGTACGGCTGCCTGATTGGTCAGGTCCAGCTCTTTGTGCGTCCGGGTGACGATCTGCAGGTCTTCACCCGCCACCTTTCGGGCTTGCAAGCGGCGTGTGATGGCGCCTCCGACCATACCTCGATGTCCTGCAACGTAAATTTTCATACCAACTTCGTTCCTAATTCATTTCTCTAAACAGGCATCCCAAGCAAACAATGGCGGCGCTTTTGGGGTGAGTCACGTATGGCACCCTACCAGCCTTCGGTGTCCTGTCCCGGGTTTTCGAGTGCGGGTTCTGATAGTCCCAATTGCTCCAGCTCAAACTGCGTAAACCCCCGCGCGCTTCTGGACCAGGTTGTATCGCTCCGCACTTCACGCGCAGGAACCCCTGCAAAAACCGTATTTTCTGGCATGTCGCCAGTCAAAACCGCGCCTGTGCCGAGGATGCTCCCGGAGCCAATTGTCACATCTGGCATAATCGTTGTCCGACGGCCGATCCATACATGTTTGCCGATCTCGATCCGGCGTCGGCCTTCATTGATGAGTGTCCGTGTCTTAAGGTCGATAATGCCGTGCTGGTCGTTGGATTGAATGAGAATGTCATCAGACCAAAGCCCGTCTTCTCCAATAATCACATCGGCGTTGTCACAAACGATCTTGGCTTTGTTGATTGTGGTGTTGCGACCGATATGCAGATGCGCCTGCCGCCAAACCCGGACGTCCAGCCGCATTGGTCCCACCGTGTCAATTTTGATGGTGCCGCTTCCCGGCCCAAGCGCAATCCGGAGCTTCCCCTTGATCGGTTTGGCGGGAAGTTCGATCCGGTATCCATCCCGCCGCCCAGGGACGTCCGGCACGGCAAGCACCAGGCTCTTCAAAGATTGTTTGGGAGCCAATAGAACACAATCCCGAAAATACTTCTTCGCTTTCGGGGGAACCAGCTTGGCCAAATCGTGTTCTATACGCCGATCACTCATAGGTAGATCTGCCCCCAGTAATCGGCAGGCTTCCCGCAATGCTTCAGCAGCTTCTGGACGTCTTCTGCCAACTCTTTGGCAATGTCTGTTCTGAGCTGTGGCGGAATATTCCCCACCCGCCACTGCGGACCACGAATGTCGCGGTCGGTACCGCGATTGAAGACCTCGGGACTAATTTCGGCAGCGGTCTGTGGCACGCCTAAGAACTCGAACAGGCTGTTCAATGTGACTTCGAAGTTGTTTTTGAGGTCTTCAAGAAAGACGACTCTCACTTGCTCCGTCGGAAACACATCCAAATAGGCGCTGATCTGGTAGTGATAGCGCGTCCTGTCGACAAAAACCTTGCGATGTTCAGGTAGAGACAACGACTTTTCCAGATTATTGAACTTGTCTGGCTTCGTGGCCGCCCAGTGATTGAAGTGTGAGACAATCCGGCTCAAAGGTTCCCGCACAACATAGAGAATTTTCATGTCAGGATCGAACTCGTGGATGCGCTGCGGCACGCCGGGAAAGTCATCCCTGAACGAGTATTGAGGGGTGGTTTCAAAAAAGATATCCGCGTCTGTGCCTTCCGGGAAATGCGGCTCCAACCACTTTGGACCTTTGTCAAAATGCTTCGTGAAGTACATCAGTTCCTTTTCTTTCGTCCCGAAAACCCTCGGGTGAGACGAAAGATAACGATGAAGGGATGTTGTGCCGGCCTTGCCCGCACCCACCACAATCATATTTGGATGCTTATTTGCTGACATTCACAGTTCCTCATTCAATTCAAAATTCAAAATTTTCCGACTGCTTCGAGACGGGATTGCCAAATTTCGTTAACCTGAAACCACTGGGTCTCTGAAGCTGTGATCCATGCCGTCCGACCGCACGTGAGACTGTGCCGTGACCAGGCTCACATTGCGAGCGGTGCGAACTGCGTCTGATCCGCAACGATCCGTGTTCGAAATGTTCACTCTCATCTTCCTCTCACAAGCGAACATCACAGCCACAGCCTCACTTCCCGGCGCCTTATTTTGCCGGAAACAGGTTGTCCAGTTTTGCCGCCGCTTCCTGATATTTCGCCTCAAAATCCCGGAGCTTGGGGTTTTTCAAGACCTCTTCTGCATTGGCGCAGTGGGACACTTCCAAACCGCCTTTTCGAAGCCTGGTTTGACTTTGGGCTCCGAGCTTGGCGACGTCATCACCCATAAGCCGCGTCAACGCCTTGTTGAATCTATTCACCTGGATAAGGGGAGAAAACACGTCCTCCGCAAACAGCAGCGAGGGCGTGCCAGCATGTCCGAAATAGAACTGCGTGTCCTCTATCATCTTGAGCGTTCTGTTCATGAAATTTCGAGCGATGGCGCGGATTTCCAGAATATCGTCCGCGTCCGCCGTGATTGAAATTTTGTCCTGCTCAGCAAGATACGCCTCATAGTCCTCTTTGGACATGGCGCGGGCCTTGAACTGCTGATGCCGACCGCCATACACTTTTTCGCTCAGAAACACCTTGATCGCCTGATGACTCAGGGACTTGCGCAACATGATCAGCGGGTGCACGTCATTTTCGGCAAACACTTCAGAGATTTTTTGGGTGTCCGGCAGATCGGACGGAAAGCTGCGCCATTTGAACAGCATGTGCGGTTTTTGCTCAACCGACGGGATTGGCTGCCCGTCACGCATTTTCACCAAGCTGTCCTGTTCGAGAATGACATTGCTTTCGCGCGCGTACAGCGTTTTCAGGATGTCCGCAAAGTCCTTGGACACACTGGATTCATCCGGCGAGACCTCCAGAACACGTTGAAAGTCAAAATGCTCTTTGACGGGCACGTATACATTTTCGACGAGGTGTGCGTACTCAATCATCGGTGTTGAGCACACATTGCCTGTATACATTAGGACAACATTGGACATGTTGATATCCTTTCCTTTTTTCTTCCCGTCGGCCTATTCGACGCTGACAGGAAGATCATACCCGTGCTCTTTAAGCAATGCGTGACGGCGGGCGGTCTTGAGGTCTTCGGCAACCATCTCGGCACACATCTGCTGGGTGGTGATTTCCGGCACCCACCCCAGCTCGGACTTCGCTTTGGCAGGATCGCCCAACAACGTGTCCACCTCAGCTGGGCGGAAGTAGCGTGGGTCGATCCGCATCACCACGTCGCCAACTTTCAGTGCTGGCGCCTTGTCACCATCAATTGCAGCAACGGTCGCGACCTCTTCAATGCCATCGCCGGTGAACTCCAGCGTCACACCCAGCTCTTGTGCGGACCAGGTGATGAATTCCCGCACGGAATACTGCACGCCAGTGGCAATTACAAAGTCCTGCGCGGCGTCCTGTTGCAGCATCATCCACTGCATGCGCACGTAGTCTTTGGCGTGCCCCCAGTCGCGCAGGCTGTCGATGTTGCCCATGTAGAGGCAGTCTTCCAGACCCATCGCGATATTGGACAGACCACGGGTGATCTTGCGGGTCACAAAGGTCTCGCCCCGACGCGGGCTCTCGTGGTTGAAGAGGATGCCGTTGCAGGCATACATGCCATAGGCCTCGCGGTAGTTCACGGTGATCCAGTAGCTGTAGAGCTTGGCCACCGCATAAGGCGAGCGCGGGTAGAAGGGCGTGGTTTCTTTCTGCGGTGTTTCCTGCACCAGGCCGTAGAGTTCCGAGGTAGAGGCCTGATAAAAGCGTGTCTTTTTCTCCAGACCCAGGAAACGGATCGCTTCCAGCAGGCGCAGCGTGCCGATGGCATCCACGTCCGCGGTGTATTCCGGTGCCTCAAAGCTCACGGCAACATGGGATTGCGCACCCAGGTTGTAGACTTCATCCGGCTCCACTTCGCGCATGATGCGCGTCAGGTTGGAGGTGTCAGACAAGTCGCCGTAATGCAGTTTGAAGTTGGCATTGTCGACATGCGGGTCTTGATAAATGTGGTCGACGCGGGCGGTGTTAAACAAAGATGCGCGGCGTTTGATGCCATGCACCTCATACCCTTTTTCGAGGAGAAATTCCGCCAGGTAGGATCCGTCCTGCCCGGTAACGCCGGTAATAAGTGCTTTTTTCATGTTCAAGTCCACTGTCTAAAATTTCTCTGCGCGCTTGCACGCGAGCCAGTCCCAGTAGGTTGCAAATGGGTTAGGCGATTACTGTTTTTCATTGAGTTATGCAGCAGGTGACACCAATCGGTTTTCCCAGAGCTCAAACAGCTCCAGCATTTCCTCGATGGACATGCCTGCAAACCGATCGATGGAGATGTCAAAGGTGCGCGCCGCATAGTTGCGCATCTCCTTGGCGATCATGTCACGCACCGGGTACTGGTCGCCCCAGGCTTCGTCCAACATGCTCAGTCGATCATGAATACGGCTCACGAAGCTGGCCGACGCCCCAACCGCGAAAGGTTTACGAACAATCGGCAAATCTTCGTACCGATACCGAGCGCCTTGTAGCCGGGCACGGGTGAAGAAGTGCAGATCACCCGAGATCTTGTACCGGGTGTCGTATTTTAGCTCTTGCATCAATTCGCGGCGAATGAAGCTGGCCTGGTGGTCAAAGGTCGACCCTGCCCAGAACTGATCTTTGGGGCGGTACTTTTGCAGGCCGCCGTCCTCGTCACGGAAGGCTTGTCCAATAAAGATGTCGTCTTCTTCCGGATTGATCGCTGCGGCGACTTCTTCCAGAACCCGCGGATTGATAAAGAAATCTGCGGCATTCATGAACACAAGGTAATCGCCCGTAGCGCGCATCGTTGCGCGGTTCATGGCGTCATAGATCCCGTCGTCATCTTCAATGACCAGCGAGTCGATCCAGCCGCCAAAGGACTTCAGCATCTCAGAGGTGCCATCGGTGGAGGCCCCGTCCTGAACGATCACTTCGTAGTTCTGATATGTCTGGGAGAAGATGCTTTGCATCGTGCGGGTGACACCGACGCAATCATTCCAGACCACTGTGATGATGGAAAACTTGGTCATTGGGCCACCTCCTGAACAGCAGGTTTGGAAGTCTTTTGCGTCGCTGCTTGGGCCAGTTCCTGGAACTGGGCGGCAAGCTTGCTGTTGTCGATGGTGTGGGTCTGCCGGGACGTTGCCAGATCGGCAAACGGTTTCGGGTCGAAGTTGCCCGTATCAACCGCAGCTTGGAGCCACTTGCGGGCCTCGGTCACAATGTGGCGTCGACGGAACGGCGCGACGGCTTTGCCAAAATGGGTCAGCAAGGTTTTTGGTTCAGGGCAGTGATGTCCCAGCGCCTTGAAGAAATACAGCACCAGCGCCCGTGCATGCAGGCCAGCATCGACACCGGACAGACCGGGGGTCAGGCGGTTATAAACCGTACCAGCCACGCTCTTTGAACGGCGCCAAGTGCAGTCAGACACACCCGCCAGGCGCATTTTGAAATCCCAGTCTTCATAGAGATGTCCCACCAGGTTGTAGCCCCCGGCACGGAAATACAGTTCTTTGGACATTGTCATGTCGCGTGGGATCTGTGGCAGACGTGACAACAGACATTCAAACGCGTTCTCGGCGTCGCCGTTATAGGCGGCGGTAGACTGTAGCGACGTTTCGGTCGGGTTGATCAACAGGATGTCGCTGAACGCAATGGCGTTGTCGTCGCCATTGATGGCCACAACTTCCGCTTCATTCTTGGTGGGCCAGAACAGGTCGTCGCCATCCAGTTGGGTCCAGTAATCCGTCTCCAGACGCGAGATGCCAATATGGCGCGCGCCGGAAGGTCCAAGGGAGCTTTCCAGAGGCACAACCTTCAAGGCACTGTACATCTCCTCGAGCACCGCAAGTTTGGTGCGTGAGTCATCTGTCGAACAGTCGTCCACAACAAGGATTTCGTCATAGGGGACTGTCTGGTTGAGACAAGACAACACCGCTCCGACAATTGTTGAGGAGTTGTTGTGACAGGTGATCACCACACCAAAGCGCTTGCCTTTTTTCAGCTCGCGCAAATCGGTTTCCAGCGTCTGCGCCACGGGAAGCTCTTCGGTGGCGTACTCATTGATCAGCGCCGGTAGGTCGATCGGGGTGCGCGCACTTTTGGCGAGAGTCAGGAAGGGGCTCTTGCCGCCATGCATCATCATCCCGCGCAATTGGATTGGCGCACGTTTGCCGAGGTCTGCACCCGCGATCGGGAAAGAGAACTTGCCCTGGGTATATTTCTTGGCAATCGCCTGACGTTGTTCGGCAACGCCGGTTTTTCCCAGCATCGGACGCAGCACTTCTTCTTCATAGAAGGCCTGGCTGTCTTGCAGGTAGGCCACATCCCAGGCGTTCAAGCTGGTGGCCTTGATCGACGGGCCAGCAGGTTTGCTGAGACCCATGGCCATGCCGTCGTTCTGGATACCAACAAACTCCTGAAGGTTTTGCATCACCCGCGCGCCGTCGCGGCTGAAATCTTCGTAGCAAAACAGGAACACGTTGTCCGGGTATTTGCGCGCTGCCGCCAGCGTCTCGGCGGTGAAGGTTTTCCACCAGGCGGCGCTCCATTCGATGGACCGCGGCGATTTCAGAGACAAGTTGTCCGTTGGCACGCCACGGGCTTCCAGCTCGGCAAGGAAGCGCGGCCGGTCATCCTCATGGAACTCTTCGCCAAAGAAGGAGAACATGCCCAGGCTGGAGTTGATCGTGTCAAACGGGTTGCGCAGACAGGCCACCACCTTCAAATCGGGGAAGCGTTCAATATAGCTGCACAGGCGGCCGGAGCCGCGGATGACTTTTGTCAGGCACGCGTCCGGACCCTGCGTCGGATCGATGTCGCTTGGACCTGCAAAGAGGGAATCCAGAAAGCTGTCGTGCAGCTCGTTTTTGCCATTCAGCAACAGCGGCGTTTCCAGGTGGGTGTGCAGACCAAACTGGTGCAACTGCTCCATGCCAAAGGCGTTGCCCTTGGCGGTGCCGCTGCGAATGTTCCACAAATAGGGCTCGTAGCGGAAGTTGATCCGTTCCTTACCCTCAACCTGCAACAGCTTGGCCAGCTGCTGATAAATCATGGTGGTGCCGGAGCGGCCAATGCCGCTCACAAGAATACGATGGTCCGGCTGTGTGCCATCAATTTGCACTGGCGCGGTGGTTTTTGCTGCGATTGGGGCGGCCGTGTTGTACTCGGCCAGCAGAGATTTGTCCTGACGAGAAACCGCAAGCAATTTCACGTAGCGCTCGAAGCAATTTTTGGATTGTTCACATTTGGAGTTTGCGACGCTTTTGTACAAGTTTGTTAATGCGTTGCGCAGCTCGTCGTCGCTGGGGGACTGATCCGGCAATCCGCTGCGTTTATAAAGGTCAAACAGCGACCGGTGAATAACTGAGAACAGGTTTGGGTCAAATTGATCCATTTCAGTACCATCATGAAAGACAAAAAACTTAAATCTGAAGCGTCGATACACTAGCAATCTTTGCGCCACAAGGTGGAGAAAAAAATGCACTTCAGATTATAGCGTTTTCGTGTGTCTGTGAGCTTGGAAGGTGGGTTTGCCCAAGAAATGGGCGGTTTTGTTTTGACTTAGAAATCGATGCCGCTTTTTTCGCAAGGGCGTCCCCAAGGCGCAAGCCGCTGAGCAATATCGGAAAATGAGCTATACGTGCTGGCTAAAAACCGGTCCGCGGAGGTGAGCAAAATCAAGTCGGCCAAAGCGTACTGCATTTGTCGCTCTGATCGATCAAAAAGATCGCGTTTCAACCAGGCCATGCGGTCCCCGTATTTTTCGTGAAATGTCGCGTAGGTCTGAGCGCTGTCCGCAGCCAGAAAAATGGTCTCTGCGGCACCTTCTTCCAGCAGTTGGTCGATTCGAGCCATGAACCGTTCCGGTTGGCTTTTTTTGCGCCAGCTTGTGAGTTCGGCATGGCGCTCTTGAGGCCAGTTGTCGGCGGCTTCGTAAGGCAAATGCTCAAAGCCCGCTCCAGATGATGACCGGATGTGTGCAGCCAGCCGGTTGGGGTGGCGCACGGAGGCA
Organism: Shimia sp. MIT1388; assembly: GCF_047124445.1. Lineage (GTDB taxonomy): Bacteria > Pseudomonadota > Alphaproteobacteria > Rhodobacterales > Rhodobacteraceae > Shimia. Next base: position 3,158,471 of record NZ_CP138921.1, read on the forward strand.
ATCAAGGATTGTACGGCCTCCGCCACTTCTAAACTGCGCAGAAACTTTTGCTCATCCTCAAAATGAACATGGGGTCCCTGCAGGGAGTAAGCAGATCGGATGTAGACGTCTTGCCCTTGAAGGCGCGCAGGATCTTCTAGGATTGGCGTCTCGAAACAGGACCCGGCTTCCACTTCCATATAGTTGTATTCCACCGCCGCATGACGTCGCATGACATCAGCGGTGTCATCTTCGATCAGCACGCCGTCATAGGAGATCAGATCCAACAGTCCGGCCTGGCAATGCTTGTCCTTGCGCCAGATAACCGCGAGCTCACGTCCCGTGTGCTGTGCAATGGATGCGGCAGAGGCCATCGCGCGCAGCCGGTTACACAACCCGTGTTGCGCATCAATAAAAAGCCAGCTCATCGCGGGTCAGGAATCAGAAGAGGAACGCCGCAGGGCACGGATTGGTTCCGTGACACGCCAGGATTTGGAAGCATAGACCCGCTGCAGCTCCGCCTGCCGCTCGGCCACTTCCTGTTCGAGCTGGTCGCGGCGACCAAGCAGCTCTGCCTGTTCTGCTCGCAGCGATGTCAAAATCGCATCGTGTCGCCGGCCTTCCGCCAGCAAAGCTTTGGCAAGCACAACTTCGCGCTGTTGGATCTGACCTGCCATTTTGGCGAGTTTTTTCTCTGCGGCGTCTTTGGACAATTGCAGCATCTTGGTGTTTGCGATTTCCCGCTCCAAGCGTTGCTGCATGTGATCAATATCTTCACTCAGCAACTGGCATTCCATCTCCAGTCGATCTTCGCGAGAGGCACCCGCTTCGTCGTCCTGGCCGCTCGCGCCAATTTGTGTCTGTGCAATGTCCAGACTGTCGCGCAAAATTTGCCGCTCTTCGATCAGCCCGGTTCCGCGGTCCTCCCAGCGGTCCGTAGCATCACAGGCGTCCGTGCCTTCCACAAAACTGCGCAATTTTTCAGCCGAAGGGTCGCTGCGTAGCAAGCCCAGTGCAATCAGCTCGAACAGAGGGTCCAGTTTGACAGAAAGGGACGTTTCCGCGACGGAGGCTGCAGAAAGCTTGACCTGAAGGGCCTCTTGTAGTGCCTTAACGGCCTTCTTTGGGTGCGCGTCAAAATAGCGTGCATCCAGAAACAGGGTGCGGGTGCGGTAATAGCGGTGGCGTTTGATTATAACCGCCGCATAGTCCTGCCATGCCTCTAGCGCCTCCGTTGGCGACAGCCCCTTGGACAGTGCATTGGCCACAACATGTTCCGCTGGCGGAACCAAAGCCACCAAGAGCCCCTCTTTGCTGTGGGTGAGCCCCTCTTCCAAACCTTCCACAACCTTTAGGTCCAGCGTGTCCCCCGCGGCCTCAAGGGTTGCAATGACCGGTGCGGCGCTGGCCTGCATGTCGGCGTCAAATGCAATCGACACGAGGCTGGCGTCAGGGCTTGTTTTGGGGGAGGTCGTCACAGGCTTGGCGGACATCTACTAATCCTAAAATATTTTGTGTCGGCTTCGCAGCCACTCTCTGAAATAAAAACCATATCGATCAATATTCGTCTAGTCGGTGGCAGAGCAGGCAAAAACCCCAATAATCTCATGCCTCAGCCTCGACAATCGTATAGTTATTCGTTCAATAGTCGGGTTATGCCTGAAAGGCTACATTGGGTAAGAGAATTTTTTGGAGATTTCTGAGGCTATGGCATATTCAATAGAGGTCCGTGCCAGTGAAGTGCTTGCGCAGTTGCGTGATGCAACCCTGACGGATCCGGTCGAAAACGAGGGGCATATTGTGCCCGGATGCTATTTCAGCTGGGACGAACAGGTCGAAAATGTGGATTTGGGGGTCGCGTCTGAAGAAGGCACGCTCTTGCAGCTGAATGCGCAAATCAGCGGCAAACCGCAGTGGAATTCGTTCAACGTTGCCTTGGAAAGCGGCAGCGTGTCGGCAGGGGATCTGATTGGCGTTGTTGTGGACATCACCGGTGGTGCCGGCGAAAAATTTCCTTTGTTTATTCGTACTTCGCGGGGCGAAAACATCTCGGACACCCCGTTGACCGAAGTCCTGGTTGGCTCAAAAGAGCGCAGCATTCAAACTTTACTGCACAAAGTGTCCCACGTGGATGCGGTGTCCGGCGAAGAAGGCTACCACACCCTTGTGCTGGCCCTGCCGTCCTCAAACTTCAACGTCACACTGCACGACTTGCGTTTGTTTGTTTTGCCTGACGGAGAGGGGGAGGTGGCGCAAGCGCCGACGCTGGCCAGCTACGCCATGTAAGCGGCTCGGTCCTGAACCACTGTCAAAAGGCTGCCTGTATTTTGGGCAGCCTTTTTTAATTGGGAGGCAGGACTACGACGCAGCTGTACCGCGACGGGACAAAAACGTCTCCGCGTGGACCATCGCCTCGGCAATGGTCACATCCATATCCAGATAGCGGTAGGTGCCCAGGCGACCGACAAATGTCACGCCCTCTTCTGCCTGTGCCATGGCTTCATATTGTGACAACAGCGCTTTCTCTTCGACCAGACGAATGGGGTAATACGGAATATCATCCGCCCCGCAGGCGCGCGAATACTCGCGGTAACACACGGTGCTGTCATGACTTTCCCAGGGGGCAAAATGCTTGTGCTCGGTGATCCGTGTATAAGGCACATCCGGGTCGCCATAGTTCATGACGGCACAGCCCTGCCAATCCCCGTCGCTGGTGAAGCGTTCAAAATCCAGCGTTCGATAGCCCAGCCGCCCAAGCTTTTCGCCAAAATATCCGTCCAGGGGACCGGACCAGAACACGTGGTCCGCCCGCGATGCATGGGCGTTTGAAAACGGCGTGTTCAGATGCACGTCGATGTTGGGGTGATCAAGAATATTGCCAATCAGGTTGGTGTATCCCTCCTTGGGGATGCCTTGGTATTTATGGGCAAAATAGTTGTCGTTGTAGTTGAACCGTAATGGCAGGCGTTTCAGGATCGAGGCCGGCAGTTCAGTCGGCGCACAGCCCCATTGCTTTTCCGTGTAGCCCTTAAAAAACGCCTCATAGAGCGCGGGCCCCACAAATCGCAGCGCCTGCTCTTCAAAGCTTTGCGGGTCCGTGATGCTGGTGTCCGCCTGGGTGGATTCGATAAAGGCGCGCGCCTCGTCCGGACGGAAGGTTTTGCCAAAAAACTGGTTGATGGTGTGCAGATTGATCGGCAGCGAATAGACCGCGTCTCCCACGGTCGATTTCACCTGATTGCGATAGGGCATGAATTCCGCAAACCCGGTGACATAGTCCCAGACTTTCTGGATGTCTGTGTGGAAGATATGCGGCCCATAGGCATGCACCATCACACCTGTGTCCGGACACCGATGGGTGTGACAGTTGCCGGCAATGTGGTCGCGGCTGTCCAGCACATCAACCCGATAGCCTGCGTCTGCCAGCCTGCGCCCGATAACCGCGCCCGAAAATCCCGCACCAACAATGACGATGCTCATGAAAAGTCCAATCTCTGCTCAAATCTGCCTTAGCACTAAAAGGTCTGGTGACACGAAACAATTCACCGGCAAGAAATTTTACACTGCTTTTGCAAACAAGTGGTGTGGCCCCCAATTGCCACGACCAGAGTTCGGGTTTTTGAGGTGTGCGCCAGAGCCCGCTTGCGAACGCGCGGCGAATTCACAACACCTGCTCGTGGCAACAGGCGATTTTGATGCAAAATGCGGTTCTGGCTCTTTACCCGGCCGCCGGTGTGGGGAACAACACTAGGAGCTTTCTTACGTATCATTGATTTTATGTCCCTTGCCTCACCTCGCGACCCACTAGAACTTCCTGCCGTGTCGGTCATTGTGCCGGTCTACAACGTGTCTGCCCATGTGCGCGCCTGTTTGCAGAGCATCCAGACGCAAACCATGACGGACTTTGAAGTCATTGTGGTGGATGACGGCTCCACTGACGACAGTGGGGAGCTGGCCGCCGCCTTTTGTGCCACGGACACACGGTTCCGTTTTGTGTCGCAGCCCAACCGGGGCCTGTCAGGTGCGCGCAATACCGGGCTTGATCTGGCCCGTGCAGACGTCATTTCTTTTGTCGACAGTGACGACCGCATCGCCCCGGAGTTTCTCGAACAGCTTTATGGTGCTTTGCAGAGCACCGGGTGTGACTGGGTCGCCTGCGCTGTCAAATCGTGCTTCCCCGATGGCAATTTCACCGTACATTCCGCCATTCACGGTGCGGCGGAGTTTCATGAGACACCTGTGTGGCATCGCTACTCCTTTGACAATTGGCAGCAGGTGATCCCGCATTTTCCCTCGGCCTGGAACAAGCTCTATCGGCGCAGCCTGATCGATGGCTTGCGCTATGACGAAGGCACCTGGTTTGAGGACCACAGCTTTTTTCAGCGTGCAGCGGCGCAAACGGACCATCTGTTGCATCTGCCGCGTCCACTCTATCTGCAAACACGTGGGCGAGAGGGGCAGATCACCACGTCTGACAGCGACCGGGTGTTTGAACAGATGGACGTCTTGCACCGTTTGCGTGGCATTATGGAACTGGGCCCCTTTGACGGCGCGCGCGATGCCTATGAAAAGCTCGCCAGCCGCCTTTTGTTTGAGCGCAGCTTAAGTCTGCGCAACCCGGCCCGGCGGGCCCGTTTTGCTGAGGAGTCCGCCCGCTTTTTGCAGCGCGACGGCCTCAGCTATACGCCAGACTGGGACAGTGACATTTCCCTGAGTTGGGCGATGGAAATGGACGGTGAGCTGCCTCTGACAATCTGTATCGAGTGTCAAAAAGGTGGAGAGGCGGCTCTGCAAACCACATTGGCAAGCGTGGGCGCTTTGATGGGGCCGGGTTTCGAGATCTTCTTGTTGGGCCGCTCAAAGCCAGTGGCACGCGCGCTGGCCAAACAACACCCGAAGACGCAGGTGTTTGACTTGAGCCAGACCTCTTCCACCGATGTCTGGCAGGCCGCCCAAGGCCGCTTTGTCTCGGTGTTGCGTGCCGGGACCACCCTGGAGCCGGCCGCATTGCATCAGATGGTGGAGCAAATGCTGCGCCACGACGCCCAAGTTGGGTTGTCTGCTTATTTGTTGCCGGGGGCCTCCCCCTCAGACCGCCCGGAGTATTGCACGGGATTTGCGGACCGTCGCCCATTTGGCACCGCCGCGCTGGAAAAGGGCCTGCTGAACATCGACGGCGCCGCCGCGCTAACGCTCCTGCCGGAGCTGTCCGCGCGCATGTTTGACCGGCAGTTTTTGCTGGAACATGGCCTGGGTTATACCAAATCACCCCGCGCCAGTTGGGCATTTCAGCTTGCCGCCGCAGTCCTAGCCCCGCGCGTTGTCTATGACCCCTGGGCATCGATCACACTGTCGTCCCGTATCTTGCCCGCGGATGATGCGGGGGCGATTGGCAAAGGTCACGACATCCTGGTGCACGCGCTGCCAAAACGGGTTCAGGATGAACTGCCTACCGGGTGGCAGCGGCGCCTGTTTGACCGCGCGGTGCACTCTGAACAACGGTTGACGGACAGCGCGGGCGGCGCGCGTGCCAGAGCGAGCGAACTGGCACTGACGCAAAGTGCGGCGCGGCGCGGTCTTCAAGGGGTGACCCCTCAGGAAGCCAGCTTTGACCCACCGTTCTCGGATGTCCGGGCTCGGATGTTTGACCCGATCGGAAACGTAGCGGCTTTGCTGCGACGCGCGCGCTCCCGCCCTCTTCTGGCCCGCCAATCCGACCTGGATGTGCGTGTGAATATCCGCAAATCCCGAGACGAACACAGCCCAATTCTGCACTTTCCAGCCGAAGCCACTAGCAGTTTCAGCGTCATCGCAGATTTTGCTGAAACGGATTTCGCCAACATAAATTTTCTGCAAGCGGACGGTCTGACGGTGCCTGTGCATCTGTCTTTCCGGAAAAAAGAACGCTGCGTGGTGTTCAATCACCAGAACAATGATGGTTGGGGCGCAGAGCAATCCTGGTCACTTCCCTTTGATCGGCCTTTGCTCAACATTCACGTCGCCTTGTCCGGTCGTCGTGTGCGTCTAACTGTGGATGATGTGTCGGTGTGCGAGGTGCAGATCGACGCGCGTTTCCCTTCGTCCGAAAACGGCGCGCTTGGGCTGACCCATATCGAGTTGCAAGGCAACCTGCGGCCCGTGGATTTGGTACCTGTGCAGCCAACCTCAACCCTGTCGTTTGATCCAAGGTTGACTCTGCACGCCGCCCGGAACCCCGAAACCCACCACATAAGAGGGCTGACCACGGGTCATCTCATCCCGGTCACAACGCAAGGCACCACAAGCCTGCGCGCACTGTTGCCCGCGCACCTGTGGCGCGATGTTCTGGCTCAGGGGCAGTCCGGGTTGGTGATGCAGCTGGAACGGACCTCTGGCGAAGCGGTGGGAGCGCCTCTTCACATCTCACGTGATGAAATGGCTGCCTATCTAGACGCGCTTTTGCAGCACAAACCGGGGTGCGTGGACACCATCTTGGTGCTGACCGCTTTGGAACACATTGGGCATGCCAATCTCTTCGATATGCTCAGCCCTGCCGCCCGGAATTCAGCACAGCGCTACGCGGCGCATTTTGGCTTGCAAGAGCTTCTGTCGAGCCCGTCGGATAAGGCGAAGGACACCCCCGATGCGTCGCGCCAATCGACTCCTATGAAAGTGGACCCGATCGCGCAGGAAATTGACGCTGCGTTGACCTGTGTCGGAGACAGCATCGCCTCGGGTGCTCCGTCTTTGCTGGACGTGGTGGCGCAGATGCCGATCTCCGCTTATGCGGCGCAGGAGGTCTATCTGGTTTTGGGCGAGGTCTTTGCCCGAGAGGATCAGGACTTCACGGCCTTTTTTGCTTTGGCGCAGGCCGCCGGCGTGCAGCCCTATGCCCCCAACGGCCATGTCTGGAACGACACCGCCGTGTTGCCATTCCTGTTTCTGCAAGGCGACATCGACGCGCTGCTGGAAACCTTCCGGTCGTTGGTCAAACCACACCCCGACTGGATGGTCACCTCGACAGTGGCTTGGGTGGTGCGCCACGCGCTACACTCGGACGCTCTCACCCCACGCCAGCGGGCGCATGTTGTGTTTCTCTTTGACATGTTCATCTCCAAACGCACCCCAAATTATTGGGAGCGCGCGCATTGCCGGGAACTCACTTTGACGGCCGTCGAGTTGGCGCTGCATCATGAGGCCCTGGGCGCGCGGCAAAGCCAACGGGTGATGCGTTTCTGTGTGCGCAACTACGGTCTGTCGCGCCTGTTCTGGACAGAGCTTGCGCAGTGCAACAATGGCCAAATTCCCGAAGGGTTGCATCACGCCTTTGCCCACTTCACCAACGTGCTGGCCCATGAGGCGGATGCAAAGTCCACCTACGAAGGTCTCCTGTATTTTGACCGCGCCAAAAACCGCGATGCCCCACGGGTGCGGCGCGAGCTGTTTGGGCCTTCCGGCGTTCCAACGCCGGACAACACTGCTCCAGATGTGGCCGCTCTGGAAGACACCCATTGGGATCCTGGCGAGGCGGCACTGCGTTTTATGGCTTGCCCCGGCGCTGCGGCAGGCGATGCCGCGCTGTCAGAAAAGGTGCGCAAATACATTCCCAAAGTGTCCCAACATCAGGCGCGGTCCCGCCTGTTGCCAGACCAGCATCAAGCGGCAATCGACATTGCCAAAATTCTGGAGGCACCTGAGGGCGCCGTAGACCCGCAGGCCTTGGATGATCTGATTGCGCGTTGCTGCGTTCTGGGCCAACGGCGCTCAAACTTTTTGGGCGTCGCGCTGTGTCTGATCCTGATCAGGCATTTTGGCAAATCTACTGCACACACCGCGCTGGGCATGCGCATTGCCCACCAGTTAGAAGATCACCTCAAGACCTTGAGCGGGCCAGACCAGTACGCGCTGAAGTCCAGCACACCGGTGCTGATGGCGCTGGTGGCTTTGCAGCGTGACACGCAGGTGTGGGCGCTTGTTCAACATATCGCAGAATTGCCCTTTGCCGCCGCGTGGGATCTTCAGTCCACCAACACCAGCGACCTGATCGGCTCACCGCTCTATGACAGCATCGTCACGCTGTTCTCTTGCAAACCTTACCTGGACAGCCGTATTCCACCGCTGCGTGCGGGCTGGCTGCGCCTGTTGGACGGCCTCGGTGTGCCCTATGTGGTGGTTGTGGGAGACGGAGACGGGGAACGCCGCGGCGACGTGCTGCATCTTGATGCACCGGACAATTACGAAGGCCTCCCGCAGAAGACCCTTGCAGCCATCCAATGGGTGCATGACAACACCAGTTTTGCGCATATGGTGAAAGTGGATGATGATTGCTTCCTCAATGCCCCACTGTTCTTTCAGTCTCTAACCTACCGCAAGTTTGACTATTTCGGCCGCAAGCTCACCCGCACGGTGGGTCAGCTGGATCGGGTTTGGCACCAGCAGAAATCAACATCACTCCGGGGTCGCATGGCGTTGGACAAGTCGCCAGAACCGTCAACTTACGCCGACGGTGGGTCCGGTTATGCGCTGAGCCGCCGTGCCATGCGGGCCGCCCTATCCGCAGCCAAGTCCGCCGCTGGACAGGAACTGATCCAGTTGTCCTTTATGGAAGACAAGTTGCTCGGGGATTTGCTGGCGTTACGCGGTATCTCAGTGGCGGATGAGGACTACACCGTGACAGTGCGCCGTCGCACCCACAGTGACGCCATCCCTGTCGCTTCTTGGCAGAACGGGTTTGACAGCAGTCTAACCGCGCCGGTGCATCTTGTGCATATGGACACTTCAGAAGGCCATCAGGACGCGGTTGACCGTTTGACCCAACCCGTGCTGACGCCGAAAAAGATCTGGCCCAGCTATCAGAAAGCCCGGCTGGGCTATCAAAGCAATGCGCTGGAGTTAATCTCGCCCGCTAGCCGATTGGATCAGGCCCGTGAGGCGGATGTTGCTGTGGTGGCCTGTATGCGCAACGAGATGTTCATGCTGCCACACTTCCTGGCACACTATCGCAACCTTGGCGTCGGATCCTTTCTGATTGCCGACAATGCGTCCGATGATGGCACGCTGGAGTTCCTGGCGGAGCAGCCTGATGTGGCAGTGTTCTCTGTGGACACCGACTACAGCGTGTCTCGCTATGGCGTGGCGTGGCAACAGGCGCTTTTGTCGGCGTATCGCGTCAACAAATGGAGCCTTGTCGCGGACGCGGATGAGTTGCTTGTGTGGCAAGAGAAACAGACCCAAACCCTGCCTGATTTGCTATCTGACCCTGCCTTCGCAGATGCGGAAGCCGCGCGGGTGTTCATGCTCGACATGTATCCCAAAGGGCCGTTGGAAGATGCCAGCTTTCAGCAAAATCCCTTTGATGAGGCCGGCTATTGCGACCGTCGCCCCTTCCTGACCAACATCCCGGCGTTTGGCCCGTTTTCGGATCAATCCACCTGGACCAGTGCGCTGCGCCACCGTCTGATCCCGGGCTCCCGCCCCAACTTGTTTGTTGCCCAGAAGCTGGCCTTGCTGCGCTATCAACCCTGGATGCGCCTCTCAGCAGGCATGCACTACGTTGGCGATGCGCGCCTGTCTACGCGTGAACTGATCTTTGCGCATTTCAAATACAACTCGGATTTCCGTCGCAAAGCTGAAACCGAGGTGGCGCGGCGCCAGCATTTCAACAATGCTGAAGAGTATCAAAAATACTTGGCCTTGGCGTCCGAAGGGCGCAGCGTGATTTATGACCGCGACATCTCACTGCCGTGGACAGAAACAGATTTTGCCAAATCGGTTTTTGCTCATTCAGCCGTGTGACGAAGACGCGCTTGGCGACTCTGTTTCACCTGAATAATGCGCCAAAAGCTCGTTGATATGGCTGTCCATAGTGGTTGGTGCCCGTGCGGACTGCCAATAGGCGTCCATATCAACCTCTCCATTTAGGATTGCCGCGATCCGAGCGTGGAACGCCGCCACATCCCCTGCGCGGAACACCATCTCCGGGCAGTTGCCCAACTCCTGCGCCCCGCCCATGTCGGCGGTGAGCAGCGGAATATGGCGGCTGTGCAGCTCGATGGCCACTTGCGGCAGGTTGTCGTGCCAAAGCACCGGCACAACTCCCACATCGATGCCCGCCAAAAGTGCTTCCAGATCATCATGCGAATAGCCATCCACATGGGTGACCTCGGCCAGCTGCCCCTGCAACGCCTTCAGCCGCGCCATGGTGGTCTCGTCCCCTTTGCGGGCGGCGGCAGTGAAACGCACCCGTTTGGCGAGTTCTGCTGGCAAGGTCTCAAGGGCCTCCAACAAAAACATGAACCCTTTGTCGCGCCGCATATAACCGAGAAACCCCAGGCTGACCGTGCCGTCTTCGCGCAAAATACTCTGCCTTGGCTCGGTGCGCGTATAAGCTTCGGCTTGCTGGGTGCCGATATAGCTCGTGGCGCAAAGGTCGGGCCGCAGCCCGTACTGAACCGCAATTTGCCGCACGGCATCGGAGACGCAAAGCACCAGATCACAGTTTTCATTGATGGTTTTCACCATCACATCGCGCCGGTTGGCAAATCTCTTGGTCGCAACTTTCGGGGCCGATCCGTTGCCGGGCATGGCGTTGTCCTTGCCGCGAAAAAGGGCCTTCAATCGCCGCTGCAATCCCACCGCGCGCCGTCCGATCCGCATGGTCCAGACAAAGCTGTAGTGAAACCGACGGCTGCCCGGTTCCAGCCCGCTCCGTTTCAGCCGGTACGCGAGGCCATTTGCCAGTTTGATGTGGTGCGGATTATGCCCCCCAGTCAAACAGTTGGAACATTTGGCGCCACCGTCAAAGTCGTCGCATGTCTCTTTCTCCTGAAACCAAAAGTTCACCTGAGGGCAGAAAGGATAGTAATTGTGCAGCGAGAAAACCACTTTGGTCTGTGGCCAGCGTTGTTTCAATGACAACGCCGACACCGGGAGTCCTTCAAGATTGTTGAAGTGGATCACATCGTAAGGACCAGTCCGCTCGATAAAATCGAAAAAGCAGTCTGTTGTTGCCGGGTGGTCCGTTTGTGCTGGGTCGCCGAAACAATGATGCGCCGGCGCAAGAACACCGGAATTCACCAGTTCGAAGTGGTTTTGCCGGCTCCGATCTCTTCCATGCCGCAAGGCTTCCCAGCGCGGCTGCCTGGCAGGCAGATCGTGGGATAATCCAGACGTGAGAAAGCTCACGTCCACATCGGGCCTCTGCGCCAGCGCTTTCATGACGTTGCGCTGATAGATTGATACGCCACCGCCGCGGTTTTCCGCGTCCAGATAGTCGACCCAATTGTAAAAGAGAATTTTCACTGCGAGCCCGGTTTTGAAATGCCAAGGTGGTCTTCGATGGCGGACAGCCGGTTTTTAAGCTCGAGGGACGTTGCATTGAGCCGGTTTCGCAGAACGGTATTTTCCTGCAACAACATTTGCACAAGGCTCAACATCTCCGCCCTATCCGCTGTGTCGCCATCCGGGAGGTGATCTGCATATAAGGTGGCCAGCCCGGCGGTCTGCGGATTGGTCTTGAGCGCTTCCAGGCCACCGCGAGCGGTTTCGACCACCTGGTCAAACCCGGTGGCGCGGTCCTCTCGCGGCTGATGCGCATCCAGCTGTTTGGCAAAGCGTTCCCGCATCAGTTCAACCCGTTCGGGTTTCATACCAACGTTTTGTGCGACCCGTGTGAGCTCCAGAAAGCGGTCTTCCAGTCTCAGATTGATCCCGTTGCCAGGCACATCCCACCGGCTGGCGTTCTTGCCGTCAAACGGGATGCCCAGGATGCCAAGAAAATCCCGGAACAGCTCCCCGTTTTCGCGCAGCGCTTCGGTATAGGGCCGCACCACAACCGATTTTTCGCCAAACAGCTCAATCCAGGGCTTCAGCGCCAAACTGTAGTCGTAGTGAATGGGCTCCATCAAATCACAAACGGTGCTGTTGAAATCCGGCACCGGTTGTTTCAGCTTCACCAGTTGATTGTACCAGGATCGAAGGTGTGCATCCGGCCGCCGCAGGTAAGCGATGATCTTGAAATTAAATTCATTTCTGACCGGGGCGATGATGTCCTTGAAGATGTCACAGGCTGCCGGATTGGCGCCCATACGCATAAACTCTTCTGAACTGATCAAGACCGACGGGCATTTGCTGTTGCGCACGTACTCAAAGAACTCCGCCCAGCGTGTCTTCGCCGGAACCTCGTTTTGGAACCCGTACAACAGGGTCGAAACCCCGGCCTCGCGGTAGATAGAAAAAGCCAACTTTGTGTGTTTGGCTAAGTCACAAAATTGCTCGGGGTAGTCCACGCCCTTGCGCCATAACGTCCCGAGTTCACGCAGGGTGTCGCGGTTGCTGTTCATAAAGACCTGCAAAGCCGTGGTACCGGTTTTGTAGTGGCCAATATGGATGTAAATCGTCTTCGCCATAGTCAGTTCATTAGGTAATTTTTGTGCTCGAAACAGTTATACCATGGACAGGTTTTTGAGGCGGGCGCAATCGAAAAGCCGCTCCACCGCATGAAGGTATCGCATCATCTGCTAGCGTTTGCGATGGCGGGCAATCAGCGCCAGATGGGCGTCTATTGCCTCCTGCACGTCTTCAAAATAGTCCAATTGCCCATCCGCGAGCACAACTCCGGCATCGCAAAAGTTCTTCACTTGCCCCATGTCGTGGCTCACCAAAATTGCGCTGGATGTTTTCATGCGTTCCTTAAACAGTTCGCGGCTTTTGGCGCGGAAGGAGGCATCGCCAACCGCTGTGACCTCGTCCACAAGATAAGTGTCAAAGTGGATGCCCATGGAAGCGCCAAATGCCAAACGTGAGCGCATCCCCGACGAATAGCTGCGTACCGGCATGTAGAAGTGGTTTCCCAACTCCGAAAAATCACGCACAAAATCACACAGTTCATCGCTGTCCACACCATAGACACGGGCAATGAAACGGATGTTCTGCACCCCTGTCAAATTGGCGTGAAACGATCCGGCAAACCCCACCGGCCAGGAAATGGATCCGTCACTGACAATCCGTCCGGAGTCCGGCCGCAGCGTGCCGGCAATGATCTGCAGCAAGGTGGATTTTCCAGCCCCGTTGCGCCCCAGAAGGGCCAGGGAGCGCCCACTTGGCAGCTCAATATTGAGATTGTTGATCACAACCTTTCTGTGCCCGCGCACGCGGAAACTTTTGACCAGGTTCTCAATTCGGATCATTGATCCAACCCCGCCCTAGCTGCGATCCCGGATGGAATAATACACCAGCGTCAAGATCGACCAGGTCAACAACAGACACACAGCGGCAATAAACGCCAAGGTCAACCGTTTGGGGTGCTCGCTGGATTCCGCCAGAGTGGGGGGCACGTAGGTCGCCAAATACCGGCTTTGGCGTTGTGCCTTAGCCCGTGCCACATCCACCGCAGCAAGCGTCGCGCGATAAGTTTCTTCGGCAAATTCTCGATCCACCACCAGCCCTTCATATTCGGCAATCAGATCCGGGTAGTCTTCCTGCCCGGCGCCGGTTTCCACAGATTCCGTGGCAAAGGCCTCCCGCTCCAGCTTGATGCGGTCCTGAATCGCGGTGATTTTGCGCTGTGTTTGCGACAGGCGCGGGTCATTGGGCGAAGTGCTGTCTTTAAGCAAATCATACTCAATCAAGGCTTCAGCCAGTTGTTGCTGGAGATTGCTCATCACCCCCATGCGCCCCTGAATGTCCGACGCCGGGTCGACGATACGTGTGCGCGTCCGGAACGCGGTGAGCGCCTCTCTGGCGTCTTTCAACCGCCCAACAGAGGCGTCCAGATCTTCGCGCGCATAGCGCATGGCATCTTCACGCGCGGTTTCGTTCAGCGCGTTGATCATTGCTTGGCTTTGGTCCACGATGTTTGATGCAATGGCGTGGGCCGTCTCCGCATCAAAGGCCAAAACCTGCACGTCAATCAGACCGGAGGCGCTGTCGAGGGAAACTTTGACAATCCGTGTCCAGAACCATTCCAGGTCTTCAATGGTCGCGTCCGGCCACAACGCGAACACCGGATCTTCTTCCCAGTATTGGCTGTAATGCGCGCGCAGCCCCACATTTTCTTCCACCAGACGCACCATGCGTTGGCTGAGAATAAACTGGTAAAGGATCTCGCCATCACCGGCGCTGCTGCTCCCGGCCAGTTGAGCCAGGCCGCCGAGGATTTCTTGCGCACCGCCGCTTTCTTCCTGGCGCACGGTGAAACCGGTCACAGAGCCATATTGGTCTTTGGCGACGCCCCACAGGTATCCAACCACGCCAGCGAGCGGCAACACCACAAGCACAACAAAAGACGCCACGATCACCCAATGACGTGGGCTCATACGCGCCGGTTTGGCTGGGGGCCTCACTGGCGGCGCTGACGGTTGCTCTGCCTGCCTGGGGGCAGGTGTTGGAGCAGGTTCTGGAGCTGGTACGGGCAAGTTTTGTGATTGCGTGTTCCCGGTATTTTCAGACGCAGAGCCGTTGTTTTCAGAGGCGTTTGCTGGTTTGGCGGAGGCTTCCGTCCGGGCATTCGCAGCCTTACCCGCGCCCTTGTTATTGGCACCCCGATTGGGCCCGCCCTTGCCGCCAGCCGCGCCGGCCACAACTTTCAGATTGTCAGGTTTACCTGCTGCTGCGCCCGCATTTTGGGAGTGTTTCCCCCTTTTCGGATTTTGCTGCTTCTGTGTGTTGTGACCACCTTTAGAAACAGAATTCTTCTCAGCTTTAGGTGCACCTTGCCCCTTGGATGCATCTGCCATTATGTGCCTTTGTAAAGCATAATTGAAATCTGGCCCGTTTTTAGCATACTTCCGTTCCGAAACGCTAGCATTGGAAATCCACCCCATGTCCGCTTCAGACAGTCCGCAAATACCCCGGGCACAACGCCCAGCGCGTGCGAGAGCCGCCCGATTTGGCACCTTTCGGGCGGTTTTGGCTCTGATGTTGCGCGAAATGGGGACGCGGTATGGCCGTTCCCCTGGAGGCTATCTCTGGGCGTTCCTGGAGCCTCTGGGCGGCATTCTGATTTTGACCATCGGCTTCTCGCTGGTGATGCGAACCCCGCCGATTGGCACCAGTTTTTTGTTGTTTTACGCCTGCGGTATGCTGCCGTTTTCGCTTTATATGTCGCTGTCCAACAACATTATGGCGTCGTTCAAATTTTCCCGAACGTTGTTGATGTACCCGGCAGTCACATGGGTAGACGCGGTTCTGGCGCGCTTTTTGCTGAATGTTCTGACTGGTCTGATTGTGATGATCTGCTTGCTGTCCGGTGTGTTGATTGTGTCAGATACGCGCGCGGTTTTGGATTTCGGCGCCATTTTTGACGCGGTGTGGATGATCTGCCTGCTCGGGCTATCCGTTGGTGTATTCAACTGCGCAATCTCCGGGCTGTTTCCGGTGTGGCAACAGGTTTGGAGCATCATAACCCGTCCCCTGTTCATCATGTCCGGCATCTTCTTTCTGATTGATGGGTTTCCGGAAAAGGTCCAGAAACTCATGTGGTTGAATCCAATTGCCCATTCGATTTCGTCGATGCGCGCGGGGTTCTACCCCACCTATCGCGCCGAAAATGTGGACACGCTTTACGTTGGCCTGTTTGGCCTGATCACATTGTTTTTCGGCATTGTGCTTCTGGTGCGGTATCACCGTGAAATTCTGAACGGCTAACTGGTCTAATCGGTCTTTGCCCACTCCAGCACGTCCGGATGGCGCACCGAAGTGCGCCGGAGCAACCCGTCGACCACGGCATGTCTCAACAGACGCAAAAAGGCACGTTGTTCACCTTTGTGATGGCGGGTCTTCAGCAGCCATTTCGGCAAAACCACAAACAACAGCGGCACAAAAAACCACCCCGACGCTTCGCGATACAGCATGAGCAAGTTGCGGTGGTAATAATAGATCTTCCAAAGCGGCCGAAACCGGCGGTCGTCATCGCCAAAGGTGGAACAGTCATGCTCAAACCGCAGTTCCGGGATAAAGCCGATGCGTCCGCCCGATTTGCTGAGCGTCAGCGTGTATAGCCCGTCTTCGCCATAAACAAACAACCGCCCGTCCGGGAAGCCGATTTTGGCAACCGCCTCACGCGACACAAACAGCCCCACAAAGGACGACACATCAATCTGTTTGGGCGCGCCTTGGTAATCCTCCGGCGTGATGTGGAACCCGTCGCGCCCACCGCGCCCAAATAACGTGCGTAGGAACACTTTTCCGTGCCAAAACGGGTTCCGGGAGGGGCGGTTCATGTCACAAATCGCTCCATCTGGGTAATACACCGCCGCTGCCAGGGCCTCCCATTGGCTGACGTCCAGGTCCTGAAACCTCTCGAAGGTGCCCGCAGCCGGACGCCCATCGTCATCCATCACCACAATCCAGTCGGGATCACAGGTTTCAGTGACCAAACGCATGCCGTGCTCAAACCCGCCGGCGCCTCCCAAATTGTCGGACATATGCTCCACGATCAGCCGCGGATCACGCTGCGCCGCAAGCCAGTCTCCGGTGCCATCGGTGGAAGCATTGTTGACCACGAGCACTTTCTCCAGCGCATCAACCGGCGTGTCCAACAGACGGGCCACAGTCTCTTGCAGTTTTTCGAGGCGGTTGTAGGTGACGACAACAGCAATCAGTCGCTTCATGTTTGGGGCTTCCCGCGCTCAAAAAACTTGGTCTCTTATGGGGCAACACATCCCAATTTCACTGCCAACTGTCAAATCCCGCGGTGCTGCGCACGTGACAAGCTGACAAGGGATTGATAGCACTCACTTATTGTTTGCAGAAGTCCTTGAGGTCGCGGGTCATGAAGGTTGAAGCCACAAAATTAGACGGCGTGTTGCTGATCACTCCGGATCGGTTTGGCGACAGTCGCGGCTTTTTTAGCGAAAGCTGGAACCAGCGCCGCATGGCCGAAGCCGGGATTGATCTGGACTTTGTCCAGGACAACCATTCGCTCTCCTCCAAAGTGGGCACCGTGCGTGGTTTGCACTATCAAACACCACCGCATGCGCAGGCCAAACTTGTCCGTTGTGGACGGGGTGCGCTTCTGGATGTCGCTGTGGACATTCGCGCCGGGTCCCCAACCTTCGGCCAATGGGCGAGCGCCGAACTCACCGCCGAAAACGGCAGCCAACTTCTGGTGCCGGAGGGCTTCGCCCATGGGTTTGTGACCCTGCAGCCAGATACGGAAATCATCTACAAGTGCACAGACTATTATGCGCCGGATTGCGACCGCGCCATTGCCCATGATGACCCTGCGCTGGGCATTGATTGGGGGGTAGACCCCACCCAACGCACGCTCAGTGACAAAGATGCTGCCGCGCCAAATTTGGCTGACTTAGAGACTGTATTTACATGGGAAGGTGCCGCATGAAGATCCTTGTAACCGGCGGCGCAGGCTTCATTGGATCCGCCGTCGTGCGGCTCGCCATCGCCCGTGGACATCAGGTGGTCAATCTTGACGCACTGACCTATGCCGCCTGTCTCGACAACGTTGCCTCGGTTGCTGATAGCCCGAACTACGCATTTGAACATGCTGACATCCGCGACGGCACAGCTTTGGCCACTATCTTCGACAAACACAAACCGGATGCCGTCATGCATTTGGCTGCCGAAAGCCATGTGGATCGCTCCATCGACGGCCCCGGCGCGTTCATCGACACCAATGTGACCGGCACCTATACCTTGCTCGAAGCGGCGCGCAATTATTGGGAAGATCAGGGTAAACCGGAACGCTTCCGCTTCCACCACATCTCGACCGATGAGGTCTACGGCACCCTAAAGGACGAGGGCCAGTTCACCGAGGACACGCCCTATGCGCCCAACTCGCCCTACGCCGCCTCCAAAGCCAGCAGCGACCATTTGGTGCGCGCTTGGGGCGAGACCTACCAATTGCCCTTCGTAATCACCAACTGCTCCAACAATTACGGGCCGTTCCATTTCCCGGAAAAACTGATCCCGGTCGTCATCCTGAACGCGCTCGCGGGCAAGGACATCCCTATCTACGGGCAGGGCTTGAACGTGCGGGATTGGCTTTATGTCGAAGATCACGCCGACGCGCTGATCACCGTACTGGAGCAAAGTGAAAACGGCCGGACCTACAACATTGGCGGCGAAAACGAGGCGCGCAACATCGACCTAGTAGAAAGCATCTGCGCCATTCTGGATCGCCTGCGCCCCGCGGATCGACCTTATTCCAGATTAATCACCTATGTGCAGGACCGCCCCGGCCATGACTATCGCTATGCCATTGATCCCACGCGTCTGCGCGAAGAGCTGGGCTGGCGTCCCTCGGTGACCTTGCAGCAGGGTTTGGAGAAAACCGTGCAATGGTATCTCGACAATCCGGATTGGTGGCAGGCCTTGCAGGCGCGCGATGGTGTTGGGACACGTTTGGGAACGTCCAAAGGCACATGAGCCCACGGACCGGCGGAGAGTAACGATGAAAATTCTGGTGTTTGGCAAAACCGGTCAAGTCGCAAAAGAGCTGCAAGCGCTGGCGAGCGCGGATCTTCAAATCGAAGCATTGAGCCGAGCAGAGGCGGATCTCTTGGATTCGGCAGCCTGCGCTGCCTTGATTGCGCAAACGGATGCAGATGCCGTGATCAACGCCGCAGCATACACCGCTGTCGATCAGGCTGAAACAGAGGCTGACGCAGCCCAAACCATCAACGCCGATGCGCCGGGCGCGATGGCCAAAGCTGCCGCAGAGCGCGGTCTGCCTTTCCTGCACATCTCCACAGACTACGTGTTTGATGGCGCAGGACAGGGCGCCCGCGCGCCTGATGATCCCACTGCGCCAATCAACATCTATGGACGCACCAAATTGGCGGGTGAAGACAATGTGCGCGCCGCCGATGGCCCGCATGTGATTCTGCGCACCAGCTGGGTGTTCTCCGCCCATGGCGCCAACTTTGTGAAAACTATGCTGCGCCTCAGCGAAACTCGTGACGCCTTGACCATCGTGGCAGATCAGCACGGCGGCCCGACTTCCGCCGCCGACATCGCTGCGACATTGGTCGCCATGGCGCGCGGCCTGATGGACGGCAAAACCGGTGGCACCTACCACTACAGCGGCGCGCCATCCACCACCTGGGCCGACTTCGCCCGCGAGATTTTTCACATCGCCAACCGTCCGGTCACAGTGACCGACATTCCCAGCACAGACTTCCCCACCCCAGCAGAACGCCCGCTCAATTCCCGACTGGATTGCGCCACGCTTCTGTCGGATTTTGGCATTACACCTGCCGATTGGAAGGCGGGCCTCACCCGCGTGATTGCACAACTGGAGCAGGGCACCTCATGACCACGCGCAAAGGCATCATTCTGGCCGGTGGCACCGGCTCCCGGCTGTATCCGATCACCATCGGCATCTCCAAACAGCTGCTGCCGATCTATGACAAGCCGATGATTTATTACCCTTTGTCGGTGCTCATGCTGGCTGGCATCCGCGAGATCGTCATCATCACCACACCACAGGATCAGGCCCAGTTTCAGCGCACGCTGGGCGACGGCAGCCAGTGGGGCCTCAGCCTCACCTACATCGAGCAGCCAAGCCCTGACGGTCTGGCTCAAGCCTATCTCTTGGCCGAAGACTTCCTGAACGGCGCGCCAAGTGCGATGGTTCTGGGTGACAACATCTTCTTTGGCCACGGCCTGCCGGAACAACTCGCCGCCGCCGATGCGCGCGCCACGGGAGGTACCGTGTTTGGCTATCGCGTGGCCGATCCGGAGCGCTACGGCGTGGTCGATTTTGACGCCACCGGTGCGGCGCGGCACATCATCGAGAAACCCGCTAAACCCCCGTCGCCTTACGCGGTCACCGGTCTCTATTTCCTCGACGGTACCGCACCAGATCGCGCCCGCACCGTGACGCCTTCGGAACGGGGCGAGTTGGAAATCACCACTTTGCTGGAAACCTATCTGACCGAAGGCGCGCTTCAAGTCGAACTTATGGGCCGAGGCTATGCTTGGCTCGACACCGGCACCCACGCCAGCCTTTTGGACGCGGGCAACTTTGTCCGCACCCTCTCGGATCGTCAGGGCCAACAGGTTGGCAGCCCCGAAGAGATCGCCTGGAGCAAAGGCTGGATCAGCGACGCAGAGCTTGCCGCCCGCGCAGAGGTGCTTGGGAAGTCCGGCTATGGCGCCTATCTTACCGCGCTGCTGGCGGAGAAATAGGCTCTAATTCGCCTGAACTCAGCTCTCCGCCAAATCCTTCAATTCGTAAATCAGGTTCAACGCCTCACGCGGGCTAAGCGTGTCTGGCGACACATCGGCCAGCTTCTCCTGCAACGGCGACGGCCCGCTGGTCGCCGTTGCCACAGGCGGAGGTGCAACGGCGAACAGCGGCAGATCATCAATCAGCGCCTTCTGTGCCTTACCTTCCCGCTCGCCTTTTTCCAGCGCATCCAGCACCACCCGCGCCCGATCCACCACAGCCGCTGGCA
The DNA here is from genome assembly GCF_047124445.1 of Shimia sp. MIT1388. Taxonomy (GTDB): domain Bacteria; phylum Pseudomonadota; class Alphaproteobacteria; order Rhodobacterales; family Rhodobacteraceae; genus Shimia. The sequence goes on from NZ_CP138921.1 coordinate 3,178,846, forward strand.
AGCCCGCCAACTGCGCCACTTGCACGCCGTAAGAGCGATCCGCCGCACCCTGCGTGACTTCATGCAGGAAAATCACTTCGCCTTCCCACTCACGCACCGCCACGGTGGCATTGTCCACGCCAGCCATCTTGCCGGCCAGCTGCGTCATCTCGTGATAATGCGTGGCAAAGAGCGCCCGCGACTTGTTCACATCATGCAGATGTTCCAGCGTCGCCCAAGCAATCGACAAGCCGTCATAGGTCGCCGTCCCGCGCCCAATCTCATCCAGAATGACCAACGCCCGGTCATCCGCTTGATTAAGAATGGCGGCGGTTTCCACCATCTCCACCATAAAGGTCGAGCGCCCCCGCGCGAGGTCATCACTCGCCCCCACACGGCTGAACAACTGGCTCACCAGCCCAATCCGCGCGCTGTCGGCGGGCACAAAGCTGCCCATCTGCGCCAACAGCGCAATCAATGCGTTCTGCCGCAGGAAGGTCGATTTACCAGCCATATTGGGACCCGTCAAAAGCCAGATGCTCGCCGCATCGCCACCGGACAGGTCACAATCGTTGGCCACAAACGGATCGCCTGATTTGCGCAGCGCCGCCTCAACCACCGGATGCCGGCCACCTTCGATGGCAAAATCGCGGCTCTCATTCACCTCTGGACGTGTCCAGTTGTCATTGGCAGCCAGTTCCGCCAACGCCGCCGCCAAATCAAATTCCGCGAGCGCTTTGGAGGCCGCCGCCACTTGCGCCGCACGGTCCAATATCGCGCCTTTTAAGCTGTCATAGAGCCGCTTTTCGATCTCCAATGCCCGGTTTCCCGCGTTGAGGATCTTGGTCTCCATCTCGCTTAATTCCACGGTGGTGAAGCGCACCTGATTGGCCGTGGTTTGACGATGGATGAAGGTCTCAGACAAAGGCGGCGACATCATCGCATCTGCGTGTTTCGCAGTGGTTTCGATGAAATAGCCCAGCACATTGTTGTGCTTGATCTTCAGCGCCGCAATGCCGGTCTGTTCGGAATACTGCGCCTGCATACCCGCAATCACGCCACGGCCCTCGTCGCGCAACTCCCGGCTTTCATCCAGCTCTGGATCAAACCCCGGCGCAATAAATCCCCCGTCGCGCGCCAACAACGGCGGCTCCGCGATCAGCGCATCTTCCAATAGGTCGAGCAGTTCCTCATGCCCTTCCAGCGCCGCACGCGCCGCACTCAAATCTTCCGGCAACTCATCCGCATAGCCGCGCGCCGCCAACTCGCCTGCTTGTCCAAGCCCATTGCGCACCGCCGCCAAATCCCGCGGTCCGCCACGGTCCAGCGACAGCCGAGACAGCGCGCGATCCAAATCCGGCACCTTGCGCAACGCGTCGCGCAAGTCGGACGCCTCGCTGCGATGTTCCGCCATATAGGACACAGAATCCAGCCGCCCGCGAATGCTCGCCAGCCGCAGAGACGGCGAGGACAACCGCTGCTCCAACAACCGCGCCCCGCTGGCTGTGACCGTCCGGTCAATCGTCGCCAATAACGATCCGGCCCGGCCACCAGACAGGCTGGCGGTCAGCTCCAAGTTTCGCCGTGTCGCTGCATCAATTTGCATCACACCCTGTGTCGCCTCGCGCACCGGTGGCTGCAACAGCGGCAGTTTGCCTTTCTGGGTCAGCTCCAGATAATCCACGATGGCCCCAAGCGCCCCGGCTTCCGGCCGCGAGAACGTGCCAAAGGCCTCCAGTGAGGAGGCTTTAAATAGCGCAGACACCCGCTTTTCCGCTGAAACAGAGTCGAAACTACCCCGCGACACCGACGTCAGAGGCACCCCCATGTCTTCTACCACAGGTCCCAGATCCGCTTCAGTGCCTTCCGCGACCAAAAGCTCACTTGGCGCCAATCGCGCCAGCTCCGGTCCCAGCCGCACCGGGCTCATCGGCATAACATGCAGCGCACCCGTGGAAATATCTGCCCAGGCCAGCGCCGCCTCATCGCGCACCACAGCATAGGCGCCCAAAAAATTGTGCCGCCGCGCATCGAGCAAGCTGTCTTCGGTCAATGTGCCCGGCGTCACCAACCGCACCACATCGCGTTTCACCACCGCCTTATAGCCGCGCTTCTTCGCCTCCGCCGGGCTCTCAAGCTGTTCGCACACCGCGACGCGAAAGCCCTTGCGAATGAGCGTCAGGAAATAGCCTTCGGCCGCGTGATGCGGCACGCCGCACATCGGGATGTCATTGCCGTCATGTTTGCCCCTTTTCGTCAGGGCAATATCCAACGCCTCCGCCGCCGCCACCGCGTCGTCAAAGAACATCTCGTAGAAATCGCCCATACGGTAGAACAACAACGCATCCGGATACTGCGCCTTGATCTCCAGATATTGCGCCATCATCGGCGTGACGCCCGGCTTGCCGCCTTTCACTGCTCAGAACCCCCCAAGGTTTGGTTCCCCCCAGATAGCAAACCCCATCCCCTATCGAAAAGCGCAAAACGCGCGTAGGACTGGATTGGCAATAGACAAAGCGTCAAAAAATTGATCACCTGATCAAAAATCAAAGCAAAGCGGACCCCATGGCGATCTACAACCTCGGCAGCATCAACGCAGATTACTTCTATCACGTGCCCCATCTCCCCGGTCCCGGCGAAACCCTGGCGGCCACAGATATGACACGTGGGTTAGGGGGCAAAGGTGCCAACATGAGCGTGGCCGCCGCGCGGGCCGGGGCCCATACAGCCCATATCGGCGCCGTTGGCGCAGACGGCAAATGGGCCATCGATCGCATGACCGAATTTGGCGTGGACACCCGCCATATCACGACACTGACAGACACCCCCATGGGCCAAGCCCTAATTTATGTGGATGACGCCGGTGAAAACAGCATTGTGCTGCTCAATGGCGCAAACTTTCAAATCCCGGATCAAACCATCGCCAGCGCCCTGTCTGAGGCCTCCCCCGGCGACACGCTTCTGATGCAAAATGAGACCCTAAGTCAGCTGGAAACGGCCAAGATGGCCCGCAGCCTCGATCTTTATATCGCCTATGCTGCGGCGCCGTTTGATGCCGCATCGGTCACCGCTGTGCTGCCCTTTCTCGACTTCCTGATCCTCAACGAGGTCGAAGCCGCGCAGCTGGAGGAGGCCACCGGCAAAACGCCAGAGGCGCTGGGCGTCACCGATGTCATCATCACACTGGGCGCTCATGGCGCCCGCTGGATCCACAACGGGACCGCACGCAACTTCCCCGCCATGCCGGTCACTCCTGTGGACACCACCGGAGCAGGGGACACCTTTACTGGCTACGTCCTCGCCTCGCGGGATCGCGGCCTGCCGATGGAGCAATGCATCGCGCTCGCCATGCGGGCCGGCGCCTTGATGGTCACGCGTCAAGGCACCGCAGACGCGATCCCGGACCTCAAAGAAGTCGACGAGGCCCGCTTCTGAGCGACACCTCGTCTTCATCTGTCCAAAAATATCCTGGGGGAGTCACCTTTGGCGACGGGGGCAAAGCCCCCAATCCTCAGTGCCCCACAAACGGTGCGTCTGAGCCCCAAAGCGCCTTCACCCGCGCATCCCGGCCACAGGCCTTGCGATAGCGTTTATACGCCTCACTCTGTTTCTTAGGACCAAAGCGGGTCAGCACAATCTTGGACCCTTTGTAATAGTCTTGGTGATAGGCCTCGGCCTTGTAGAATTTCCCTTCACGCAGGATCGGTGTCACGATGGTCTGTCCCAACTGCGCCTGCGCCTTTGCTTTGGCGCTCTCTGCAAGACCCTGTTCCACCTTATTGGCCACAAAAATCGCGGTGCGATAGCTGTCGCCCCGGTCACAGAACTGCCCACCCGCGTCGGTTGGATCGACGGAGCGGAAGAACAAATCAAGCAGTGTCTCGCGGGTCACCGTGTCTGGATCAAAGGTGATTTTCACCGCCTCATAGTGGCCGGACCCACCTTTGGTCACATCCTTGTAGCTCGGATTCTTGGTGGACCCGCCGGTATAGCCGGAGACCACGCCGCGCACACCTGGCACGCTCTCAAAGTCACTCTCCACACACCAGAAGCAGCCGCCCGCCACCACCAGCGTATCGGTGCCCATCGCATGGGCGCGATGGCCATGCGCCAATCCTCCCAACAGGATCAAAACGGACAAGGCCACGGTCTTCAGGTTCTGAAATCTGGTCATAGCGACACTCCTTCTTGCCGCCACCCTGCGCGCAAGATTGGCCCCGGCTCAATCCCTTGAAACCGGATGTCACAGCTTGGTGAAGCAAGGTGAAGACAGGTTACAGCAGCCACTTGCTGCGACCGGGGCGATAGACAGGCGCCACCCGCCGAAACACGGTGGCCACAGTCAGCCGCTGGTCAAAGCCCAAAGTGCGTCGCTTGGAATAGAGCAAGTCCAGGCGCGCCTTGCGGGGCACACAACGCCGCTCATAAACCGCCTCGGTCTCTTCCGGCGTCTTGCAGTCTTCCAAAAGACGCTCTTCGGTACGATGGTAAATCAACGTTGCCAAGCCGGTCACGCCGGGGCGATCTTTGAGCACTTCCGAATACAGTGCGGGAAACCGCTCCACATAGCGGCGCAGCGGCGGGCGCGGGCCGACAAAACTGATGTCGCCTTTCAGGATGTTGAACAATTGCGGCAGCTCATCCAATCGATAGCGCCGTAAAAACTTGCCGGTTTTGGTGATCCGATGGGCTTTGTCACCGCCGGACACACCGCTGTCCTGATCCACATTTTTCATGGTGCGAAACTTGTAGAGTTTGAACCCCTGCGTCGGCGTTTTCATGCGCTCCGACACATACAGGATTGGCCGCCCGTCCCGGATCAGGATCATCACTGCGACCATCACCATAAACGGCCACAGGATCAGCAGCAGAAACAGCACCCAGCCAAGGTCCATCATCCGCCGCCCAAAGGTGGTGCCGTGCCCGATCATGCCTGTGCCTCTGTCAACCTGCGCCATTCCGCAATCATTTCTTGAGGCGGTACCACAAGCGTTTGCCCCGTCAAGCGCCGAAGCCGCCCGATCGACATGGACACCTCCGCCACCGCTGTTTCTGGCGCTGGGCGCCATACAAATGGGCACCCGGCAGATTCAAGAAACTCATGCATGGCGACCGGATTGGAGGCCGCGACGTTTACTACGTCCGGCATGGTGTTGGCGGACAGCAGACTGGCGACCGCGTGCCAGGTTACCTTGGGCGTGGCGTAGCTTCGGATCGGACTCTGGCCAATGTCAAAGGCATCCAGTGTCACCGGTTGACCACTTTGGATCGCGCGAAACAAGCTGTCCGCCCCAACAACATTTGCCATGCGCAGTACCGTTGAAGCGGGTTCTTGCGGTGAGCCTGAAACGTCCAATAACAGACTCTGTTCCATCTCAATCTTGGCCACACCATAGGCATTCACCGGCGCCAACGCGCTGTTCTCGGTCGCCTCTCTGGCTGGTCCATAGACCGCACTGCTTGAACAATGCAGAACCCGCGTCGCGCCGCTGTCTCTGGCGATCTCAACCGCTCTATGGGCCAGCATGATATTGTCAGCCAAATCCCCTTTGCCCGGCACCACGCCCCACAGCGCCAGCACCGCATCCGCTTTTGGAGGCGGACCTTCTGAATAAACCCAATCCACACCCGTGTCTGCTTTCCGCCCACACCAAACAACCTGCCAGCCAGCGAGCAACTCTGGAGAGGCCGCCAGGCACGCCCGCAGCAACCGCCCAAGTTTTCCGGTGCTGCCCAGCACCAACAGGGTTTTTGAGGGGGAAGACGGCACAGGGCCTAAGTCTGTCACAGAAGTCAAAAGTCAAAAGTCCAAATCAATTGCACCCTCTAAAGTGCCGCCACGACACCTGCTGTCAACCGCGTGAAACGTATCCAATATGTAAAATTCAGCTTGGAAACCCCGCGCGACACAGATAGCGTCCCGTGACTTTGCCACAGGGAGCGCTCCATGACCGATCACGTCACCACCCACCAGGCCGCCGAAGACGCCCGCAACGAAGAAATCAAGATCTGGCTCAACGGCCGTGTTGTGCCCAAGGCAGAGGCGGTGGTGTCGGTCTATGACAGCGGCTTTATGCTCGGGGACGGCGTGTGGGAAGGGCTGCGGCTTTATGACGGCCACTGGGCATTTCTGGACGAGCATATGGACCGCCTGTTTGAGGCCGCCAAAGCCATCGATCTGGACATCGGCATGGACAAAACCGGCGTGATTGCCGCCTTGGAGGCCACCCGCGCCGCCAACGACATGACCACAGATGCCCACGCCCGCCTGATGGTGACACGCGGCATAAAAACCCGCCCGTTTCAGCACCCCTCGCTGAGCCAGCAGGGGCCGACTTTCACCATCATCATGGAACATTCCAAACCGTCAATTCCGCGTCCAATCCGGCTGGCGACCGTGCCGCACATTCGCGGACTGCCGATGACGCAGGACCCCAAGTTGAACTCGCATTCCAAGCTCAACTGTATTCTCGCCTGCATCGCGGCGGAGAAAGCCGGCGCGGATGAGGCGCTGATGCTCGACATCAATGGCTTTGTGAACACCACCAACGCATGCAACTTCTTTATCGTGCGCAAGGGCGCGGTTTGGACCTCCACAGGCGACTACTGCATGAACGGCATCACCCGCCAAAAGGTGATCGACGTGTGCCGCGCTGACGGTATCCCGGTCTATGAGCGCAACTATTCTCTGGTCGACACCTATGGCGCAGATGAGGCGTTCCTGACGGGTACATTTGGCGCACAAACACCGGTTAGTGAAATTGACGGACGGCCTATTGGCAGCGGCGAGATGGGAGAGATGACCCAGCACATCCGCAGTCTCTACAAAGACCTCGTTGTCAAAGACGCCAAGCCATAATCCCGAAAGTCGCGCTGTCGCGATACAGCTGCGAAACCGACGCAATACCGATAGGAGTTTGCCCCGTGAAAATTGCCATGTGGAGCGGCCCCCGCAACCTCTCAACCGCAATGATGTACGCCTTTGGCAACCGCGCCGATTGTGCGGTGGTGGACGAACCTTTCTATGCCGCATACCTCGCAATGACTGGTCTCGATCACCCTATGGGGACAGAGATTTTGGCGTCACAGGATCAGGACCCCAACAAGGTCGCGGCGGACCTCGTGGCAACCAATCCCGATGGAAAACCGCACTTCTACCAGAAACACATGACCCAACATATGATCGACGGTGTACCCCGGGATTGGATGCGGGAAGTCACCAATGTCTTCCTGCTGCGCCACCCCGCTCGTGTAATTGCGTCTTATGCGGCCAAGCGTGAAAACCCGTCGCTCACTGACATCGGCTTTCCCCAACAACTGGAGCTGATGCAATTGGTTTCAAGCTGGGGGCAAACACCAGTGGTCATCGACAGCCACGACATTCGCGATAACCCGAGAGACATGCTGGAAAAACTCTGTGATGCCATTGGTTTGACGTTTGACGCGCGGATGCTGTCCTGGCCGAAAGGTGGCCACAAAGACGACGGTGCCTGGGCCCCGCATTGGTATGGGGCTGTCTGGGACTCTTCCGGATTTGCCGGTGCCGAAGGCCCGCTGCCGGATGTGCCGGATAGTTTGCAGCCGGTCCTGCAAGCGGCGCTGCCTCTTTATGAAGAGATGAAAGCGCACAAGCTTTAATGAAAAAGGCGGGGATCATCCCCGCCTTGTTTTCTTAGGTCAGCAGCTGGCCCAGCTTCATCGCCGTGCCCATGTCACCGGACACCTTCAGTTTGCCCAGCATCAGCGCGGTGGTGGGTTTCAGGTCACCAGCCAGCAGCTTCACAAGGTTCTCTTCAGAGATCGACACGGTGCAATCGGTCTCGCGGTCTTCCTGCGTGGCCGTGTTGTCCGCCAGAACCACAACCCCGGCATCGCCGCAGTCAAATTTCAATGTGCCGTCAAACGTGCGGTCCTTCAGCCCTTCGGCCATCTGTGCCGTGATCTGTTCCAACATGTGATCTTCCCTAAGTAACCTTGTTGCTCAAGTGGTTGCAGCCAACCAACTTTGACGCAAGGGTTACGTCGGGCCACTTAACGAACCGTTAAAACTCCCGCCGAGCGCGACATTCAAATCAACAAAATCAACTGATCTATTGCGAATGTCCAAAGCCGCCTGGTTTTGCGTCTCCAGAAACCCGCGCTCCGCGTCCAGCACTTGCAGGAAGGACGCCTGACCCTCGCCATAGGCTTTGCGCGCCAACCGCAGTACTTCGGCGGAGGCTTCCACAGCCTTTTTGGACAGTTCCACCGCGCGGGTGTTTGCTTGCAGCGCAAACAGCGAACTTCGCACTTCCTCCACGGCCAGCACAATTTCCTTTTCCCAGGCCGCTTGCCGTTCTGCCACCAGCCCTTTGGCCGTTTCCACTTTGCCGCGCCGCACCGGCAGGTCGTACCAAGGTATGTCCAGATCAATCCGCAGAAAGGCCGCCAGCGGGTCAAATCCCGTGCTGTTCCCGGCCACATTGACGTTCCCCGTCAGCCCGAGGCTTGGGTATAGGTCTGCCTCTGCGACACCGACAAGTGCCACTGCTTCCGCCAGCTTTTTCTCCGCATAAATCACGTCGGGCCGATTGCGCAGAAGGTCCGCTGGCACGCCGGTTGAGACAACACTGGTCTTCAGGCTGGGTTGCGGCGCCCGCACATCCAGATCGTCCCGTTCGGCCAACTCCGTGCTGCCCACCAAGGCGGTCAACCTGTTGACCATTCGCACAAACAAGATGCGCGCATCAGGCACCGTAGAGCTTGTGCGCAAAACAAGCGCATTGGCCTGCGCCACGTCCAACTCCGTGGCGCCGCCCTCTTCGGCCAGCGATTTTGTGGCCTTCAACGTCTCTTCACGGCTGCTCAAAACACGCTGCAAAATCCGATCCAGTTCCTGAGCATAGCGCATGTCCATATAGGCGGTGACCACCTCGTCGACATAGAGCAGCGTCCAGACATCCAGATCGGCATAGCTGGCTTCCAGCCGTGCAAATGCTGCCTCTTTTTCCCGTTGCAACTTGCCAAACAGATCCAGCTTCCACTTGGCTTCTGCCCGCACAAACCCCGAAGTCTCGGCGGCATCCCCGCCACCGCCGCTGCGCCGGACCTCACCCACTCGCGTGGTACCCCCAATCGGAAATCCCGCCGAGGCCAGAATGCCTTGAGATTGCTGAATACGCGCCGCAATGCGCTGAATGTCTTTGTTGTTCTCAAGCCCGTAGCCAACAATCTTGTTCAGGAGTGAGTCGTTAAACGAGGTCCACCATTTGGCATCATGTTTGCGCACCACGCCTGCGGGCTGTTTCTTCAGGAAACTCTTGGCAAGGTCAGTCTCCGGCCGAGCGTAGTCTTCTCCGGCAGGGGCAATGGCGCAGCCCGACAGCAACCCCAGCATCATGCTGCGCCGTGTCAGACTGCCTGCAAACTCTCTGCTCATGCTCTACCTGCGACGTTTTGTTGGGAGCGTCTTATGTTTTTTGTGCGGCGGCCTCCGCTGCCGCCTCATGCGCGAGGGGTTCATCCCACTCAACTTCGGAAATCTTCAAATCCGGCGTGTCGGTTTCATAGTTCGGCGTCATAATCTGAACGCCATTTTCGTTAAACACATCGGTGATGTTCTTGTGCAAGTCGCTCAGCAACAGCGGCAAAGATGACCCGCGCGTGGTGAACGCGTTGATCTGGTAGTTGGTCGCAAAATCCAACAGCCCGGTGATCAACACAAACGGCTCCGGTGACTTCTTCAGGCCCTTCGTGCGCCGCGCCGCTTCAATCAGCATGGCTTCGACCTTTTTGCGAGGTTCCTCGTAGCCAATCCCGACAGTGGTGTGCAGTAGCAATCCTTTGCCATCGATCTTGCTGGAGTAGTTGATCACCTCAGAAGACAGCAGCGTCGCATTGGGGATCGAGATCAGCTCGTTCTTGACCGACCGCAAATAGGTTTCCATCAGGCGGATTTGCATCACATCGCCATAGTGATCGCCCACCCGTATGCGGTCCCCGACGTTCATCGACCGTTTGTAGAGCACAAACAGGCCCGCCAGCACGTTGGAGATCACTGAGTTGGATCCCAAGGACACCATCACCCCTACGAGAATGGTCAGCCCCTGAAAGGCCGCCGAGTCCGACCCCGGAATATAGGGGAAGCAGATCACCGCCGCTGTGAGGACAATGCCGCCGCGGATCAGATTGTAGGTTGGCCAAACCCAGTGATCCTCGAAGGATTTTAGCTCAATCACACCCTGCTCAACGCTTTGGAAAAACAGAAACACGCCTTTGATCATCCAGCGCGCAATCGCGGCGATGATCAGGATGGTGATCAGATTGGGCATGTAGCTGACAAAGCCGAGCAACAATCCAATGATCGGGTCTGTGACATAGCGGATCAGCAACGCCGCAATTGGTCGCGTGTTGGGGAAGGAGTGCAGGACAAATGACAGGTAGTAATAAAACCCGGTGAACAGTGTGATGTCGACCAGCAGCCGGATCAGGAATTTGGCGATGTTGGACACCGCTTGGCTCTGCACAATGTCGCCCGTGGCTTCCTGAATCCCCCGTGTGCGGTGCTCAACGATACCGGCCACCAGTCGGGGCACCCGCCGCCGCAGCCACAACAGAATGCCGCAGTAGAAGGCAAACACTGCCGACCACGCCAGCGCCGTCAACGTGCTTTGGGAAAAGGCCTCATCGGTGCGGTTGGCGCGATAGCGCAGAATGGCTTCCTCGATGGCTTCCGCATGCAGCGCGGCCACCACCGGCAGTTCCATCTGCTCATAATCGGCATCGGCCTGGGTGGTCACACTGACCATCACCCCATCGGCAAAGATCGTCTGGCCCAACTCGCCCCGCTCAATGCCCATGACCACCGTGGTTGTTTCGCTGCGTTCCGCCACCTCGACCACACGTTTGGCCACCAACGCGGCGCGCTCTTCGGCAGGCAAAGCGGTGGAGCCGCGTACGGCAAACAGCTGCTCCCCGTCCACTTCCACCGCCTGCACAAAGACTTCGTCGTCCACCGCCGGCGGGCCTGTGTCCTCAACCTCTTCTTCTTGCGCCCAAGAGATGCCAACGCTCAGCAGCAGGGCCGCAAAGATGCGCAAAAATTGCGTGAGTATCCCCATCCCAACTGCCTCCCCGGCGCAGTCCGTGCCTGTTGAAAACGTCTTTTTAGAAACGCTAGCCGCCATGTCGCGCTTCTCAAAGGATTTTCTGAGCTCTTCAGGATGGGTACGCAGCTGTTAGAGCCGCCCTACAGCTCAGTCTTGCGAGGTGATCGCCTCGATCCGGCTTTCGAAGGAAGGATGTGAGGATAGCCATGGCAGGTCCAACTGCTCCGCCTCAAGCGCCTGGAAAAACCGTGCCAATCCTTTGCCGTCAAACCCTGCCTCGGATGCCAAACGCACGCCGATCTTATCGGCCTCGGCCTCATGGTTTCGCGAAAACGACAGACGCACCAAAAGCTGCCCCTCCAGGGCGATGTCTTCCAGAACAGGGCCCAAATCCCCGGCGATCATCGCTAGAAGCACATAGACGGACAGGCTGCGATACAGTTGTTTGAGACCATGGTCCTGTAACGTGTGCGCCAGTTCGTGGCCCAGAATACCGGCGATCACATCCGCATCCTGGCCAAAGTCGGTGGCAAGTTGGTCGGTCACAACAATGGTGCCCCCCGGCAGGGCAAATGCATTAGGCCCCATGTCGGGCACGTCCCGGAACAAAAGTTCGAATGCGCGGCTGTCTAATTCCCGCTTGGGCACTTGTGCCAAGATGGCGTCAAAAATTGCGCGCACATCTTCCTGATCGGAGGTCGTTAAAGCGCTGGGTTCCGCCATCAGGAAATCGATGCTCTGAAGCGTGCCGCGATCCATCGCATCCCGGATCGTCTCCGGCGTCATGTACACCGCGACCGCGACAATCAAGGTCAGCCCGTGTTTCCAAACCAGCCAGGTCGCCAAAACTGCACCAGCCACAACCGCAATCATGCGCGGCTGCATGTCTTCAAAAAACCGCAGTATGCGGTTGCTGTCCGCCTCACCAAAAAGCGCGACGTCTGCGGGATCGTCAATCTGGATCAGCCAGTTGTCTGGCAAGTAAATCTGGCGTGGGCCGCTGCCTGCCGCTTTATCCACGCGTACCGCAGACAACGCGCAGATCAACATCACTTTACCGGTTGCGATGTCGACCAACTCCAGCGTGTCTGCGGCGTGGCTTAGGGTCACTTTGGCGTCAAACCGACGGGAGGAGCCGGGGTAAAACCCGATTCCCTGAACGGTTTGCACGCCGGTCACCATCAGATCGCGATGCCCAGATCGACACCTTCGATGTCGGAATAGGCGTCACCAATCGCGCCCTGATCTTCGATCAACTGACCGTGGAAGTCGTCAATCGACCCATTGGGCAGCGCTTGCGTATTGGCGGCCATATACCGGTGCAGGCGCACCTGGGCCCAAGGCAACAGCAGACCCAAGGAGAAGACCGTGATCAGCAGGTTTGTCAGGATCAGGGTCAGCAGGCCGCCAACCGTGATGGTGGAGCGGAAGCCATGTTTGCCAAGGGTGGTGTTGGCATACACGTGATTGCGGATCATCGCTTGATAGATTGCGCCGCCAATCACAACCGCCGGCAGTAGGATCAGGTATCCGATCATAATTTGCGCCGGGTCCACGGTCTGGAACGATCCGCCCGCCATCAGAGCAAAGAAGCCGACAAAACCGCCGACAAAGAAGACGGCCGAGATAAGGAAGGCTTTGTAAAATGGCCCAATAGCACTGTCGAATTCAAAGCGTGTGTTGCCCAGCGTGTGGCCGCCGATGCCAAAGCGTTGGGTGGCGCGCGACAGGAAAGGGAAGGTGGTATACAGCGTCAGGAGCACCAGAATGGGCAGACCCATATAAACCTTATAGGCACTGCCCACCTCTCCCAGAAAGTTGAAGCGCACATTGGACCAGCTGCTGTTGCGCGCATTAAACCGGGCGCTGCGGACGATCAGATAGGGAAAGGCCAGAAAAATACCAAGCGCCATCAAAAGGGCGACCGGCGGCAGAAGGGCGGACATGATCGCATAAACCACCAGCGCACCAACCACGATCAGTCGGCCAATCAGGATGGTTTTACCAGTAGCGTGATAGTCAAAATTACGTCCGGCTACATAGGTGTTCTGGTAAAAATATTTTTTGGTCCGCACTTTGGCCCAGGCAGAGTAGATGCCCAGCGTCACAATCGACAAAAGTACGTTTACAATCCAGATGCCAAAATACTCTTTCGCGTTGCCGCGAAATTCAAATTGTTCAGTTTGATCCATTGGTTCGCTCATTGGTTGTTTTAATGCGGCGTACCTAAGTAAACTTGTAAATTTTTTTAAGGGCTTTTCTTAAAGTTGAAGCACCAGACGGGGTGTGGTGCATTTTGGCAACCCAAAGTGCGGTAACCGGACACAAAAAAGCCCGCCACAATGGGCGGGCTTTCTCGGATTGTGTTGGCTTATACGTCGGTGCGTTTGTTGCGCATCGCAATCAGCTTCAGACGCAGCGCTTGCAGCTGGATAAAGCCCGCAGCGTCTTTCTGATCATAGGCACCTGCATCATCCTCAAAGGTCACATGCTCTTCAGAATAGAGCGAGTGGTCAGACCAACGGCCCACGGTGGTGGCGCTGCCTTTGTAGAGTTTCACGCGCACAGTGCCGGTGACATGTTCTTGGCTCTTGTCGATCGCCGCCTGCAGCATCTCGCGCTCCGGGGAGTACCAGAAACCGTTGTAGATCAGCTCTGCGTACTTCGGCATCAGCTCATCTTTCAGGTGCATTTCGCCACGGTCCATGGTGATGGACTCAATGCCACGGTGCGCCTCAAGCAACACGGTGCCGCCCGGGGTTTCGTAGATGCCACGGGACTTCATGCCCACAAAGCGGCCCTCTACGAGGTCCAGACGGCCAATGCCGTGCTTGCCGCCATATTCGTTCAGTTTGGTCAGGATGGTCGCCGGGCTCATCGCCTCGCCATTGATGCTGACCGGATCCCCTTTTTCAAAGCCGATTTCGATGAACTCCGGCTCGTTTGGCGCGTCCTCAGGATGCACGGTGCGCTGGTAAACATAATCCGGTGCGGCGATTGCTGGATCTTCCAGAACTTTGCCTTCCGAGGAGGTGTGCAGCAGGTTTGCGTCCACAGAGAACGGCGCCTCGCCACGTTTGTCTTTGGCCACCGGAATCTGGTGCTGCTCTGCAAATTCCAGCAGTTTGGTGCGAGAGGACAGGTCCCACTCTCGCCAAGGTGCAATCACCTTGATATCCGGGTTCAGCGCATAAGCCGCCAGTTCGAAACGCACCTGATCGTTGCCTTTGCCGGTTGCGCCATGCGCCACTGCGTCTGCGCCAGTGGCTTCGGCAATCTCAACCAGACGTTTGGAGATCAACGGCCGCGCAATCGAGGTGCCCAGCAGGTACAGACCTTCATAGACCGCATTGGCGCGGAACATCGGGAAAACAAAGTCGCGCACAAACTCTTCTCGGACATCTTCGATGTAGATGTTCTCTGGTTTGATGCCCAGCAGTTCCGCCTTCTGACGCGCTGGTTCAAGCTCTTCGCCTTGACCCAGGTCCGCGGTGAAGGTCACCACCTCACAGCCATATTCGGTTTGCAGCCACTTCAGGATGATCGAGGTATCCAGGCCACCGGAATAGGCCAGCACAACTTTCTTCGGAGCCGACATTTTTCTTCCCTTCGTCCATATAACGTTCGCGCGATAGCGGTTTTTGGGCCTGTGGGCAAGGCGAGCAGATCGCCGCACTTGCTTTTATAGGGCCAACTCTGCTCTATTCGCGCGAACTGATAGCAAAAAAACCAACCTAAAGAGGAAATTCATGCAGGGGTGGAAACTGTTCAAACATGCGTTGCGCATGGTGATTGGAAATTGGCGTGAAGTGTTGCGCATTTTTTTTGTGCCAATGATTTTAGGGATCGTTGTCTTTTTCGCGTTCCTCTTTGGGGTCACATTTTTGCTGGGTGAAGGCGTTTTGCCTGTATTCGCATTTGCTGCAATACTGGCTTATGTTACCGTCGCCTCATGGTGCATCGTCTCTTGGCATCGTTTTGTGCTCCTCGAAGAGCGACCGACAAAATGGCTTCCACCGTTTGATTTCTCCGCGGTGGTTTTCTACTTCCTGCGCGGCTTCGGCTTGGGTCTGATATTTTTTGTCTTAGCCATGCCACTACTTCTTGTTGTGGTTCCATCTCTGGAGGCTTTTGGTGCGTTTGCTTCCATTATTGTTGCTATTGCAGTGTTGGTTGGCGTCTCAGTCTTCTGTATGCGTTTGTCGCTTGTTCTACCTGCGGTAGCGGTGGATGAACCGATGACGATGCGTGAGTCCTTCGCGGCAACGAAGCAGGCGACACTGCCCTTTGCGGGGCTTGTAGTGACATACGGTGCGTTGCAAGCGGGACTAAATATGATGTCAGAATATTTTGCGGACACAGAAAACTTGCTCGGAATGTTAGCTACATTTGTTGGACTGATCCTCTTTGGTCTGATCAACATTAGCCTGCTTACAACCTTCTATGGCCACTATGTCGAAGGCCGCGCGATCGACTGATCTGAGCCCTTCCCCTTGCCAAACCCTCTGGCTTCGGCCACTCAGGGCACATGAGCGAATTTCGTAAATGTGCCCGCACTGCCGAAGCCGCCATGCGCAGCGTTTTTCCCGCCACGCCTCTGCAGCTGAATGCCCACCTCTCTGCCCGCTTTGGTGCCGACATCTGGCTCAAGCGCGAAGACCTCACGCCTGTACGGTCTTACAAGCTGCGCGGGGCGTTCAACGCCATGCGCAAGGTGCGCACCGAAAACCCCGATCAGCGGATTTTTGTCTGCGCCAGCGCGGGTAACCACGCGCAGGGTGTGGCCTATATGTGCAAGCATTTTAATGTGATGGGCGTGATCTTCATGCCGGTAACGACGCCGCAACAGAAGGTTTTCAAGACCCAGGTTTTTGGCGGTGACAACGTCGAAATCCGCCTTGTTGGCGACTATTTTGACGACACCCTGGCGGCCGCACAGGCCTATTGCGCCGAAGCCGGTGCCGAGTTCCTGTCCCCGTTTGACGACGAAGACGTGATCGAAGGCCAGGCCTCGGTGGCGGTCGAGATCGAAGATCAACTGGGCAAAACGCCGGACCACATCATCCTGCCGGTGGGGGGTGGCGGCCTGTCATCTGGAGTCTACAGCTATTTCGGCGCTGGGCTGCAGTACACGTTGGTGGAACCTGAGGGCGGCATGAGCCTTGCCGCTGCTTTGGAAACCGGCGCCCCAACCACTTTGGCGCATGTCGACAGCTTTGTAGACGGTGCCGCCGTGGCGCGGATAGGCGACAAGACCTTTGCCTGCCTAGCCGATCTCAGCCCGGAAGATGTGGTGGCCGCTCCTGAAGACCGCATCTGCGCCACCATGCTGGAGATGCTCAATGTCGAGGGCATTGTGCTGGAACCTGCCGGAGCTTTGGCGGTGGACGCGCTCACCGACGTGGCGGATCAGATCAAAGGCAAAACCGTGGTTTGTGTAACCTCGGGTGGCAACTTCGATTTTGAGCGCCTGCCGGAGGTCAAGGAACGCGCGCAGCGTTACTCAGGTGTCAAAAAATACTTCATCTTGCGTATGCCTCAGCGCCCGGGCGCCCTGCGCGATTTTTTGGAGACCTTGGGCCCGGAAGACGATATTGCACGGTTTGAATATCTCAAGAAATCTGCGCGCAACTTTGGCTCGGTTCTCATAGGCATCGAAACCCGCAAGCCGGAAAACTTCGACGCTTTGTTTGAGCGGATAGAAGCTGCCGGCATGACCTACACCGACATCACCAATGACGAGACGCTGGGTCAGTTTGTGCTCTAGCGCACCAGGGCGTTTTGCTGAAGCAATTTGGGGCAACGTCGCTACTGGCCAAATGCGAGGTCGCCAAGGGCCAGTTGCATGGCCTTTTGCATAGCTGAATAGCAGCCCAACACTGCATCGAAACACACAACGATTCGCCCAGGGCACTTCTTGGGCGATCACATCTCGTACCGTAAGTTTCTGCCGTTTCCGGCCGTATCAGGGGGCTGCCTTTCAGGCGGCGGCGAGTTTTTGCGCAAACACGCCTTTACTTTCCTCAAACGAGGCCAGAATCGCAGGCACATCTACAGTGTCGCCTTTGCCAGCGGCAGCGGCCGCTTCACCGGCTTGGCACAGCTGCGAGAAGGTTTGGAAACCAAGGTTTAACGCACCGCCTTTAAGAAAGTGCAGGTCCGCTTCGAGATTGGCAACATCTGGGTTGTCACGAAGGCGCGCAATCACTTCCTCAACTTCGTCAAGAAAGAGTTCCACCACTTCACCAAAGTCTTCCGCGCCGATTTCGTCGCGCAGTTCTTCTACTCGTTCCCAGTCAATCATGGGCATTTCCTCATCATTCACCCCTCGACATTGGCAGAAAAGTGTTAACAAATCCTACACGATAAAATTTGAACTATCTCATTTTTACTTTTGACGGCATGTTAAGTAGCAAGACCATAGTTGTGTTACGAAAGAAGTCAAAACTTGTGCAAAGGTCAGGGAAGCTTGTCGGCCAACACTGTTCAATCCGCTGAAAAGACTGACGCGCCTGATGTGGGCGTGATCAAACGTGTGCTGTTGGTCGATGACAGCCGCGTGCAGCGTCGCATCCTGAGCCTGTCGCTCAAACGGGATGGTTATGATGTGATCGAAGCCGCCTCCGGTCAGGAGGCGCTCGATATTTGTCGTGAAGAACTGCCAGATCTGATTCTATCGGATTGGATGATGCCCGGCATGTCCGGTTTGGAATTCTGCCGCGCCTTCCGTGAGCTCAGTACAGACACCTATGGCTACTTCATTCTCCTGACGTCCAAGAGTGAAAAAACCGAGGTTGCTCAAGGGTTTGATGCCGGTGCGGATGACTTCTTGACCAAGCCTGTGAACGGCTACGAGCTGCGCGCGCGGATCTCCGCGGCGGAGCGTATCCTGCGCATGGAGCGGGAACTCACCGATAAGAATAAAGTGATCTCCGAAACGCTGGACGAGCTTCAGCGTTTGTATGACTCGCTGGACAACGACCTGCTCGCAGCCAAGAAGCTGCAACAATCGCTTGTACCCGAACGGTTCAAGGATTTTGATCGCGGTGCGGTCTCGCTGCTTCTGCAATCCTCGGGCCACGTGGGGGGAGATCTGGTCGGCCACTATAAAATCAGCGACACACGAATCGGTTTGTATGCAATCGATGTGTCCGGCCATGGAATCAGCTCTGCGTTGATCACGGCGCGACTCGCTGGCTACCTATCGGCGACTTCGCCGGAGCATAATGTGGCGATGCAAGTATTGTCGGATGGCAGCACGACTCACCTGCCGCCCGCCGAAGTTGTTGCACGTCTTAACGAAATCATCCTCGACGAGATGGAGACCGAGCACTACTTCACCATGCTGCTCGCCGATGTCGATCTTGCCACAGGACACGTTATCCTTGCACAGGCCGGTCATCCGCATCCCGTGATTCAGCGCGCCGATGGCTCCATCGAGCAAGAAGGCCCCGGTGGTCTGCCGGTTGGCCTGATCCCCGGCGCGGAGTTCTCGCAGTTCAGCATCGACTTGAACAAAGGCGACCGTCTATTCCTGTTGTCTGATGGCGTGACCGAATGTCCGGACACCGGCAATGGTCTGCTGGGCGAGGAAGGTCTGGAAGCTCTGATGGTGGATCTGGCCGGTCACGATCTTGAGGACACGCTGCAAGCCATGGTCTGGAAGCTCGACGAGTTCTCCGGTGGCAAAGGTTTCCCGGATGATGTCTCCGGCATCCTGCTGGAATATCGCGGCGACTAAGACACGTTACCGCAGAAACTGCGCTGCAAAATGCCGATCTCCTGCGTTGCCCAGCCGCGCGGTGGCCTCCGCGACGCCCATCCACACTGCTTCATGTCCCGGCTCACTTGGCGGGCCAATCCGCAGGGTGGGTGTTGACACATAGATGGTACAGAGTTTCTCTGCCCAAAGGTCATACTCCGGCATAAACGTAAACCGCCGAAACGCACCCAACCGGCGCGGCTTGGCAATGCGATAGCCAGTCTCTTCAAACACCTCCCGCATCAAGGCCACAACCGGGCTTTCCCCCGGATCAATACCGCCACCTGGCAGCTGAAACTCCGGCACAGGTTCCGCTTGATGGGTCAGCAACATCTGCTCCCCCTTGAGCAGAACCGCATAGGCCCCAGGGCGCAATTTATAGGTCACATCCCGACGCGGCGGTGTTCCGAAACGTGGTATCATGCGTGAAACCCCTTTTTATCGCCCTTGCTGGCCCTATATGGTCGCGGTATGGCAAGGGAAGGCCGATAAGGAAACCCCATGAAAGCTGCAAGCACAATTGCCTGGGACGACACAGTGCTGCCGTTCCAGTTGGACAACTCTGATATTCGCGGGCGCGTGGCCCGTCTTGATGGCGTGCTCTCTGGCGTCCTCAAACAGCATGCCTATCCGGAAAAGGTAGAGGCGCTGGTGGCCGAGATGGCCCTGCTGACCGCATTGATCGGCCAGACCGTCAGCCTGCGCTGGAAGCTGTCGCTGCAGGTGCAGACCAACGGCCCGGTGCGGATGATCGCCACCGATTACTACGCGCCGCAAAACGAAGGCGAGGTGGCCCGCATCCGCGCCTACGCCAGCTTTGACGAGGAGCGCCTGACCGATGGCACCCCGTTTGACCAGCTTGGCAATGGCTACTTTGCGGTGTTGATTGATCAGGGCGACGGCATGAAGCCCTATCAAGGCATCTCCGGTCTGGTGGGCGGCTCGCTGCAGGCGTCTGCTGAGGCGTATTTTGCCCAGTCTGAACAGCTGGCGACACGCTTCTCGCTGAAGTTTGGCAAATCCACCGAGCCTGAGGTGGGCGAGCATTGGCGTGCCGGCGGCATCATGCTGCAGCACATGCCCAAGGCCAGCCCCGAAGTGTCTGGTGAAGGCGGCAGTGGCGAAAGCGGCTACTTGCTGGCCAAAGACGTGGTCAATGAGGAAGACTCCGAGAACTGGAACCGCGCCAACATCCTGCTGGATTCGGTGGAAGATCTGGAAATGATCGGCCCCTCTGTGCCGCCAACCGATCTCTTGGTGCGTCTGTTTCATGAGGAAGCGCCGCGGGTTTATGATGCGCAGTCGGTCAAATTTGGCTGCACCTGTTCCGAAGAACGCGTGCGCCAGTCCCTGTCGATCTATTCGGCACGGGACATCGAAAAGATGACCACGCCAGAGGGCCGTGTAACGGCGGACTGTCAGTTCTGTGGCACGCACTACGATCTGGATCCGGCCACCGTGGGCATGCCGCCCAAGGATCGTTCCAAAGGCGGCAGCGCTGATGCCGCAGGCGCCTGATCCGCTTCAAAACATCAAGGCCGCGCTGTCTCGGGAGAGCGCGGCCTCTTCTGATTTTGATCTCAACCCCGATGTGGTTTTGCCCAAGGGCCGTAAACTGCGCCCCGCAGGCGTGCTTGTGCCGATTGAGGTCAAACAAAACATCCCCCATGTCATCCTGACCAAACGCGCCAGTCACCTGAAACACCATCCGGGGCAGATTTCCTTTCCCGGGGGCAAGCAGGATGAGGGTGATGCAGACGTGATCGCCGCCGCCCTGCGCGAAGCGCGGGAAGAGATTGGTCTACCGTCCAACCATGTCGATGTACTAGGCACCTTGCCCACGCATGAAACCGTCACAAGCTTCATGATCACACCGGTTTTAGGCCATGTTAGAGACGCTTTTGACGTAATCCCGGAGCCCGGCGAGGTCGAAGAAGTCTTCTCCGTTCCGCTGGCCCATGTGACCGACCCGGCGTTCTTCTCGATCCAATCCCGTCGCTGGCAAGGCCAACGCCGCCATTACTTCACCGTGCCCTTTGGCCCCTATTACATCTGGGGTGCCACCGCCCGCATTTTGCGTGGTTTGGCAGAGCGGGTGTCTGGCACATGAAAGTCACCGGAGATTGGCTCACGGCTGCGCCAACACAGGCGGTTTGCGCCATGTTAGAGACACGTGGACACCAAGCCTTGCTGGTGGGCGGTTGCGTACGCAACGCGCTTTTGGGCGCGCCGGTGAATGACATTGACATCTCTACCGATGCGCGCCCGGAGCGGGTAATGGAACTTGCCAAAGACGCTGGGCTCAACGCGATCCCCACCGGCATCGACCACGGCACCATCACGGTGGTGGCCGACGGCATCCCACACGAAATCACCACTTTCCGCCATGATGTGGAAACCGATGGCCGCCGCGCGGTTGTCGCCTTCTCCGACAATGTCGAAGACGATGCCCACCGCCGCGACTTCACCATGAACGCGCTTTATGCTCGATCTGACGGCACCGTGGTGGACCCCTTGGGTGGCATTGAAGATCTCAAAGCCCGCCGCCTGCGCTTCATCGACAACGCTGAGGATCGCATCCGCGAAGACTACCTGCGCATCCTGCGATACTTCCGCTTTCACGCCTATTACGGTGACCCGGCCGAAGGCATGGACCCCGACGCGCTCGCGGCCATCGCGGCCAACATCGACGGTCTGTCTTCTCTGTCTCGTGAGCGAGTCGGTAGCGAGACCATAAAGCTGATGGGTGCCCCTGATCCGGCCCCGGCTGTGGCGGCCATGCGCCAGACCGGTGCCCTGACAGCCATCCTTCCTGGCACGGATGACCGCGCTTTGGCGCCCCTCGTGCATCTGGAAGAGATGCATGCTGTGGCCATAGACCCAATCCGCCGCCTGACGGTTTTGGGTGGCGACAACATTGCCGAGACACTTCGACTATCCAAAAAGGCTGCGCGCCATCGAGACGTGCTGCGCAACGGGATTGGATCGTCCGAACCCCCCGGCGCGCTGGGCTACCACCACGGCGCCGAGGCGGCGACGTCCATCTTGCTCTTGCGCGCGGCTGTTTTTGAAATGCCGCTGATGCCGGATGATCTGGCCGCCGCGCAAAACGGCGCGAAGGCGCAGTTCCCGATCCGCCCGACGGACCTGATCGCGCGCTTTCAGGGCGCGGCGCTGGGCCGCGCGCTCAAAGAGCTCGAATCACGTTGGATCGCGTCCGGCTTCGCGCTGACAAAGCCCGAGCTTCTGGACTCGCTGTCCTGACGCCATCCCGCTGATCCGGCCTGCGTGTTGCGTCGCCAGATCGCGCAACACCTTGCGCACGTTGTGTTTACCCGCTCCGCCGCCACAAGGGCCGCACCTCCGCGAAACAGTCAAAATACCGACACAATACCGACGTGCCGAAGGTCTGGTAAATCATAGGTTGACGCAAACGCAACACTGCGCCAGCATGCCGACAGCTCAAACATGAGAGGGAGTGCATGATGTATCGCGGGATCTGGTTTTCATAAGCCTATCTGACCGCTGTGGCGGCCAGAGATGGCAAGTCACTTCATTTTGCACAATCCACTGTTTTTTCAGGACATTCTCATGTTCAAGTTCTTCGAGACCCTTGTTGACCCTTATTGCGACTACGACGAAGTAGATACGCCCCCCACCAAACTGTGGCCTTTCATGCGCGACTACGCGCAGCCGTTCCGCAAAGTCTTTGTTTTTGCTACGATAATGTCGATCATTGTGGCCGCGGTAGAGATCGGTCTAATCGCCTATATGGGCCGAATTGTGGACCTGCTGAGTGGCGATCCCTCCCAGGTTTGGGCCAACCACGGCACCGAGTTCATCTTGGTGATCCTCTTTGTGCTTTTCCTGCGCCCTGCGCTGCAAGCCTTTGACGTGCTCCTGCTCAACAACACGGTGCTGCCAAACTTCGGCACTCTGATCCGCTGGCGGGCCCATAAACATGTTTTGCGTCAATCGGTTGGCTGGTTTGAAAACGACTTCGCAGGCCGCATTGCCAATCGGATTATGCAGACGCCCCCGGCGGCTGGCGAAGCGGTGTTTCAGGTGTTTGACGCCATCACCTTCTCCATCGCCTATGTGGTTGGTGCGGCGATCCTTTTGGCCGACGCCGACCCGCGTTTGGTGCTGCCGATGCTGGGCTGGTTGGTGCTCTACGGTTTCTTGGTGAAATGGACCGTGAAGCGCGTTGGCCCTGCGTCTCAAAAAGCCTCTGATGCGCGCTCCAAAGTTACCGGTCGTGTTGTGGATGCCTATACCAACATCCACTCGGTGAAGCTCTTTGCGCATAACAAGCGCGAGCTGGATTATGCCAAGGAAGCCATTGAATACTCACGCGAAACCTTTCAGGCGGAGATGCGCATCTTCACCTTGATGGATGTGATGTTGGTCATGTTAAACGGCCTGCTGATCGTGAGTGTGGTGGGCTGGGCCATCTGGCTCTGGATGCAAGGCTTGGCCAGCGTCGGCGTGGTCGCAGCCGCCACCGCTTTGAGCCTGCGTCTGAACGCGATGACTGGCTGGATCATGTGGGCGTTGACCTCTTTCTTCCGTCAGCTCGGCGTTGTGGCCGAAGGCATGGAAACCATCGCCCAACCGATTGATTTGGTTGATGCTTCCAGCGCCAAGCCGCTTGATTTTGCCGATGGCAAAATTGAACTGCAGCAGCTTACGCACCACTACGGTCGTGACAGCGGTGGTTTGGACAATATCTCGCTGACCATCGCTCCAGGTGAAAAAGTGGGGCTGATCGGCCGCTCCGGCGCGGGCAAGTCCACTTTGGTGAAGCTGCTTTTGCGATTCTATGACGCCGAAAAAGGGCAAATTCTGATTGATGGTCAAGACATTGCCTCGGTCACGCAAAACAGCCTGCGCGACAAAATTGGCATGGTGCAACAGGACAGTTCGCTGCTGCATCGGTCTGTTCGCGATAACTTGCTATACGGTCGTCCAGACGCCTCAGAAGCGGACATGATCGCAGCGGCACAGAAAGCAGAAGCGCATGACTTCATTCTGGATCTTGAGGATCCGCAAGGGCGCACCGGTTACGATGCGCATGTCGGCGAGCGCGGCGTAAAACTCTCCGGTGGTCAGCGTCAGCGCATCACTCTGGCGCGTGTGATCCTGAAAGATGCGCCGATTCTGCTGCTGGATGAGGCCACCAGCGCCTTGGACAGCGAGGTTGAGGCCGCGATTCAGCGCACGCTTTATGGCATGATGGCGGGCAAAACCGTGATCGCCATTGCGCACCGCCTGTCCACGATTGCGGAGATGGACCGCATTCTGGTGCTGGATCAGGGCCGTATTGTGGAGCAGGGCAGCCATGCTGAACTGCTGGCGCAAAATGGCCTCTACGCTGGCTTCTGGGCGCGTCAGTCCGGTGGCTTCCTGAATGCCGATGAGGCGGCGGAGTAAAGTTTGACCTTATGCCCGTCCCCCACTAAGGGACGGGCATGAGCCAGATTGAGATCCAGCGTTTGGGGCTGCACGGCGACGGGATCGCCGATGGCCCAATCTATGCCCCGTTGACCCTGCCCGGCGAGACCGTGGAGGGGGACATTGACGGCGACCGCCTGAGCAACATGCGGGTGGTGACCCCGTCAGAGCACCGGGTGAAAGCACCCTGCCGCCACTTCAAATCTTGTGGCGGATGCCAGTTGCAACATGCCTCTGACGCGTTCCTCGCGGACTGGAAAGTGGAGGTGGTGCGCCAGGCGCTTGCGGCGCAAGGTCTGGAAACAGATTTGCGCCCGATTGCGACCTCCTCGGCCAACTCCCGCCGCCGCGCTGTGTTCTCAGCCCGGCGCACGAAGAAGGCGGCCTTGGTTGGGTTTCATGCCCGCGCGTCCGACGTCATCGTCGAGGTTCCGGATTGCCAACTTCTACATCCGGACCTTTTGCCTGCCCGTGATGTGATTGCGCACCTGGCCCAGATTGGCGGATCGCGCAAAGGCGAGTTAAGCGCGACGGTCACGCTGTCTGATGCAGGACTGGACCTGTCCATTGTCGGCGGCAAAGAGTTGGACGGCCCGCTGCTTGCGCGGATGGCGCAGGAGGTGGAGCGGTTCAAGCTGGCCCGTCTGACGTGGGATGGAGAGGTGATTGCTACCCGTGTTTCCCCTGCTCAAAGCTTTGGCGCTGCCTCCGTTGTGCCGCCGCCCGGTGCGTTCTTGCAGGCCACAAAAGAAGGTGAGTCGGCGCTACTAAACGCAGTGGAAACCGCAATCACCCAAGGCGATTGTGGCATCGATCTCTTTGCGGGATCAGGCACGTTCACACTGCCCTTGGCGGCTCAGTACCAAATGCATGGTGTTGAATGTGAGAAGGCCATGATCCAGGCTTTGGATGCCGGGTGGCGCAAATCTCAAGGCCTCAAACAAGTGACTTCCGAGGCACGGGATCTGTTCCGCAATCCGATTGTGGCAGAAGACCTTGACTATGACTTTGCGGTGATCGACCCGCCGCGCGCCGGAGCTGAGGCACAAGTCGCGGAGCTGGCAAAATCCGACCTGGCAGAGATCGCTTATGTGTCGTGCAACCCTGTGACCTTTGCGCGGGATGCGGCTGTTCTGAGTAAGGCGGGCTACCACCTGGACTGGGTACAAACCGTTGATCAATTCCGCTGGTCCAGTCATGTGGAATTGGCTTCAAGGTTTGTTCGGAAATAGCTGCTATCACGCAGCCGTGAGAGGCCAAAACGGCCAAAATCTGTTAGAAGACCTCAAAATGAGGCAGGGTACATAAAGGACCTACATGATGCGTTTGGTTTCCGCGTTGTTGATTGCGGTTTTGACGTTTGGCTTGGCGAGCTGTTCCAGTAAATTTATGCGATACAACGGGCCGGAAGTGACCCGCGTTGCCGTGTTTAAAGAGCAGCGTAAACTCTATCTGATGCACCACGATAAGGTGTTGAAATCTTACGATATGCACCTGGGCTTCCAGCCGGTTGGCCATAAGCAGGTGGAAGGTGACGGCAAGACACCAGAGGGCGATTACTACATCGACCGCCGCAATCCTAACAGCCAGTTCTACCTGTCGATTGGCGTGTCCTACCCCAACGCTGCGGATCGTGCGAATGCGGCTGCATTGGGTAAATCACCCGGCGGCGATATCTTCATCCACGGACGCCCCAAGAAGTATCGGGACGGCAAAGACGATTGGACCGCGGGCTGTATCGCGGTCACGGATCGGGAAATGCGCGAGATCTACGCGATGGTGAACAACGGCACCGTTATCTCGATTTACCCCTGAAAATCGGCAAGCTGCACCGCTGTGCGCTTGCCCATCACCAAGGTCCACCAGATTTTGCCGCTGTCTTCCTGGAACCAGGCAAAGCCCATGTCCTGTGCTTTCGGGTCCAAAATCACGGCGCGGGTGTCATCCTGCTGCATCCAAGCCGCGAGGGTTTCGACCTCTGATTCGTAGGTTTCGCTGATGGTTTCACCGGCAAGCGTGCCGGAATAGCCAACACGGGCAACGCGATCCAGAGGCGAAGATCCGTCAGAGCCAAAGTGCCAGGGTCGATTCTGCAGAGACATATCACGGGAGTGGGTTGCGGCTGCGGCGTTAAGCTGGGCATTCAATTCGACGGCCGGAGCACCAGAGGCGGCGCGCAGGGCGTTGATAGAGTCCAATACCTGATATTGCACTTTGGATGTGCTGCTGCCGGAAATCTTGTATTGCTTGGTGCTGGATCCGCCTGCACCACAGCCTACCAAACCAAGAGCCGCTACCAGCAAAAGAGCAATTGCACGCATTGTATTTCCGTCCCAACAAAATGAATGGCAGAGTCCTAACCGTCCAAAGTTGCCATGAAAACCCACATCGGCGTGACATTGCTCTTTTAACGTTGGATTGATTTGCGACTGCGGCATTCCGGCCATATGATTGCGCGGTCTTTTATATGTGGGTTCTGGAGGAACAAATGGCTGTTGATCGGTCTGAAAAACTAGGTCGTCGTGCCTTTTTGGCGAGCGGTGCAGCTTTCCTGAGCGCGCCGGTAATTGCGCAAACCGAGACCGGAACCACAGAGGTGGAACGGGATCTGGACGAGATTGTCGTGCGCAACATCTCGAGCTTCCGCTCGCTGGATTGGGCTCCCTATTTTGACAACCTCA
Source organism: Shimia sp. MIT1388 (assembly GCF_047124445.1). Taxonomy (GTDB): domain Bacteria; phylum Pseudomonadota; class Alphaproteobacteria; order Rhodobacterales; family Rhodobacteraceae; genus Shimia. Next base: position 3,205,809 of record NZ_CP138921.1, read on the forward strand.
AAAACGGCGCTGTGCTGGTCGACGTGACATCGCGCGCCTTGCATTACTGGTCTGAAGACGAGACCGTGTACAAACTGTACCCGACATCTGTGCCTCTGACCGAAGATCTCACACGACGCGGGCGTACCAAAGTGGTGCGTAAAGTGGACGGTCCAAGCTGGCGTCCGACACCATCGATGAAGAAGCGCAATCCTGAATGGCCGGACTACGTGGGTCCCGGACCAGATAATCCATTGGGAACACACGCTCTTTACCTGAGTTGGACCTATTATCGGATCCACGGAACCCATGACACGCGGAAAATTGGCCGGCGTTCTTCCAACGGGTGCATCGGGCTGTACAACGAGCACATCTCCGAATTGTTTTCGTTGACAAAAGTCGGCACGCAAGTGTTGCTAATTTGACGACATTTGGACCTTGGTAGGGGCGTTTCGGCAATCTTGGGTTTGCAAAGCCAACATTTTGCTGTTTAGACATTTCCTACGAGGTAAGTCTTGGGTGCTTGTCATCGCCCTCATTGTATTGGTGGCAAGCGAATTCTGGAGGATACTATGAAGAAACTCGTTCTCGCTGCTGCTCTGACTGCTGCTGCTTCCACCGCATTCGCGGGCTCCATGGCCGATCCGGTTGTTGAACCTGTTGTGATCGAAGAAGCTGCTGGTAGCTCCGGCAATGACGTTTGGGTTCCGCTTCTGCTGCTGGTCATCGTGGCCGCGGCTGCAGCTGCATCCTAAGTCGCACTAAAGCGATCTGAAAATAGAAAAGGCGGAGCTTGGCTCCGCCTTTTTTGCGTTCCGGACTTGGGTGCACCGATGGCGCACCCGAAGTGTCTGGTTGGGCTATTTCACCCAACCTCCCAGGTTTTCATCAATGATTTTGCACAGAGCAGAGATGTGAGGCGCATCACCGTTCAGGCAAGGAATGTAGAGAAAGTCCTCACCACCGGCTTCCTCAAAGCTCTCTTTGATCTCTTCGTTGATCTCTTCCAGTGTTTCGATGCAATCGGCAGAGAATGCTGGCGCAATGACGGCGATGTTGGTCTTGCCGTCTTCTTTCGCGAGGCGCGCCACCTCTTCCACCGTGTAAGGGCGCAGCCAGTCTTCCGGGCCAAACTGCGACTGGAATGTAGTGCACAGATCGGTGTCTTCCCATCCCAGCCGTTCTTTCAGCAGGCGCGTGGTTTTCTGGCATTGGCAATGATACGGGTCGCCCTCCATCAGGTAGCGCTTGGGCATGCCGTGATAGGAAACAACCAGTAGCTCAGGGCGCTTTTCTGCTTTGCCATACGCTTCTTCCACAGATTTAGCCAAAGCGTCGATGTAGGCCGGATGTTCAAAATAAGCAGGCACGGTACGCGCGGCGGGTTGCCACTTTTCTTTCATCAAAGCGCGGAAGAACTGGTCATTTGCAGTTGCAGTCGTGGCGCCTGCATACTGTGGATACAGTGGGAAAAACAGGATGCGCTCACAGCCCGCGGCGACCATGTCCCGGACCTTCGAGATCGTCGACGGGTTTCCGTATCGCATGCAGAAATCCACCATGATCTGATCGCCGTATTGGGTTTCCAGCGTTTCTTTGATCTTGGCGGTTTGATCTTTGGTGATCACCATCAGCGGGCTTTCGCCGCGCTCTTTGTCCCAAATCGACTCATAGGCTTCGCCACTGGAAAACGGACGTTTTGTCAGGATGATCAATTGCAGCAAAGGCTGCCATTTCCAGGACGGGTAATCGATCACACGTTTGTCGGACAGAAACTCGTTCAGATACCGACGCATGGGCCAATAGGTGTAGTCATCTGGCGTTCCGAGGTTGGCCAGGAGAATGCCGGTTTTGCCACGGGCCACTTTCGGGTGGTCTTTTGGGGCGTGGGCCGGGCATGTAGCTTGGGTCATGTGCTGAGGTCCGTGTAAGTGGGTCACTTTGGCAATTTGATTTCGGACGTGCTGAGCGCGTCCGCGAGACGGGTTGTTGCTGAGCCAGGGCGCAGCGGTTGTGGCTGGCTGGCATCCGGTGACCAGCCAGTGAGGAAGATCAATTCGAAGGTCGCCGGGATGCGTCCCGAGTCCATGAATGTCTCTACGTAGATTTCACAGGCCCGGATCAAAACGGCGCGGCGTGTCGGTCGCTTCAGGCGATCGACTAAAGCATTTCCTTCTCCCATTGCGCGCAAATCTTTCATGAGCGCCCAAGGGGTTTCGTAGGTTACTTTCAAAGGAACGGTGTCTGCGACCGGCAATGCCAGCCCTGCGCGTTGCAAAAGCGCGCCAAGGTCGCGAATTTCTCCCATTGGAGCAATCCGAGGAGACAAGCCACCGGTGATTTCGACCTCGGCCTGTGCCAATGAGGCGCGCAATTCATGCAGGGTTTTCCCGCCAAATGTCACGGCAAGAAAAAAGCCGTCATCCTTGAGCGCGCGCCGACATTGAATGATTTGCCCAACCGGATCGTCGGCCCAGTGTAGGCCCAGGCCATGGATCACCAGATCATGGCTCTGGCTTTGCAGGTCCAGAATATCATTGTCCGCCACGACCTTCGCATTTGGCAGACACCTCTGCCAGGTGTTCGAAAATCCGGTCACGATGGCTGGCGCCGTAAACCCTCTGTTAACCATGCTGAGGCGATCCTGAACTTCGGCAATGGCTGCGTCGTGCAGAAACATGCCGGTGTTCAGGTCTGCGCGGGCGCGATTGCGGCGCAGCGCGTTTGTGTCAGTGAGGCGAGGGTTGTTTTGCATGTTGCGGACAATAGGCAGGTGAAGGCGAAGTTTCAAACCGCCATACACCTATTGTTTCCCCCACGATGTGTGGCTTGTGGCCACATGGTGGAAAGTGATTTTGGGCTGTGTTCCGATTGTTGGGCGGAAACCACGTTCCTTGGCGGCGCCGTGTGTGACAGTTGCGGGCGTCCAGTGGCCGCAGAGGCAAAGGAGTGTCGTGTTATTTGTGACGCCTGTCTGTCTGATCCCCCTCCGTGGACACGAGGGCGATCTGCGCTCTTGTATCGTGGCGCTGGCCGTAACTTAATCCTGGCTTTCAAGCACGGAGATCGCACAGACATAGCTCTACCGGCGGCACAATGGCTCAACCAAGCAGCACGTCCGATCCTGAAAGGCGTTGATGTGATCGCTCCAGTGCCGCTGCATCGCCTGCGCTTTCTGAAGCGGCGGTATAACCAAGCCTCATTGTTGGCAAAAAATTTGGCGTCTCTTTCAGGTATTCCGTTTTGTGCCGATCTTTTGGTGCGCCCGAGAGGATTGGGTGGGCTGGAGGGATTGGGCGCGGTTGAGAGGGCGGAAAAACTGCGAGGGGCAATCGAACGCAATCGGCGAAGGGCGCCTATCATAAAGGATGCTAAGGTGCTTCTTGTTGATGATGTTTTGACCAGTGGTGCAACTTTGCGCGCCGCAACGCAGGCCTGCCTCACTGCAAATGCCAAAGAAGTGTGTGTGGCAACACTGGCGCGCGTTGCAAAGGATGCCTAAATGCCGGACAACGGAAAACAGGAAATCACAAGGACACGCCATGCAGCCGGTCGAGATCTACACCAGCCCACTTTGCGGGTTTTGCCACGCCGCCAAACGGCTTTTGACCCAAAAGAACGTCTCGTTTGTCGAGATCGATGTTTTGCAAGACCCTGACCGGAAGCCAGAGATGATCACGCGGGCAAATGGTAGCCGCACCGTGCCGCAAATCTTTGTTGGCGATACGCATGTTGGCGGGTGTGATGATCTTTATGCTTTGGAGCGCGCGGGCAAGCTTGATCCTTTGCTAGCGGCGTAACTGACCATGCGCGTGGCTTTGCTTCAAATGACGTCTTCGGACTTGCCTGAGGAAAACCTGGCAACGGCGAGTGCCATGCTGTGTGAGGCTAAGGAGCAAGGGGCAGAGTTTGCCTTTTTGCCGGAGGTGATGAATTGCCTGTCGACAAGCCGCAGCCATCAGGAAAGCGTGCTAAGGTTGGAAACCGAAGATGCAACGCTCGCAGGGCTTCAAGCCTTGTGTGCGGAGCTAGAAATTTGGTTGCTGGTTGGCAGTCTCGGTTTAAAAACCAACGATACGGACGGTCGTTTCGCCAACCGATCGTTTGTGATCTCTGCGGCCGGGGACATCGTTGCACGCTACGACAAAATCCACATGTTTGATGTGGATGTGACGCCGGAAGAGACCTATCGCGAATCTGATGGCTACCGGCCTGGTGGGCAGGCGGTTGTTGCGGAGACGCCCTTTGGAAATCTTGGATTGTCCATTTGCTATGATGTGCGATTTGGCCAACTACATCGAAAGCTTGCAAAAGCAGGTGCGGACATCCTGACGGTGCCTGCGGCCTTTTCGCATGTCACTGGCGCGGCGCATTGGGAGACGTTGCTGCGCGCGCGTGCCATTGAAACCGGCTGTTTTGTGATTGCACCTGCGCAAACAGGGAAACACCCTGCCACCAAAGGACAATCGCGCCGCACACATGGGCATTCTATGATTGTCGCGCCTTGGGGAGAGGTTTTGGCCGATGCAGGTACAGAACCCGGGGTCACGCTTGTTGATCTTGATCTGACATTGGTTCAGAAGGCCCGTAGGCAGGTGCCGTCCCTACAACACGACCGAGACTTCAGCGGGCCCTAAATGAACGACAAAAGCGGATTGGCGATTACGCTGTTTGGCGAGATTCTGATGGTGGATCAGCTTGCGCGCTCCCGTTTGTCCAAAGTTCTGCCTAAGGGCATGGAGCTGTCGCATTTTTCGGTTCTGAACCATTTGGATCGCTCCAACGCCGAACGCAGTCCGGCGCAGCTCGCGAAGACGTTTCACCTCACACGTGGGGCCATGACGAACACGCTGCATAAGCTGGAAACCGCAGGCTACGTGCACATCCGTCCGGATTGGGACGATGCCCGTCGTAAGATGGTGGCGATCAGCCCGGCAGGCCGACAGGCCCGCGATGCGGCTCTGGCCAGCATGGAGCCGATCATCAACGATATGGTCAGTCGTTTGGGGGATGACCGGGTGCGCGCAGCGCTTCCGATCTTGCGTGAGTTGCGTTTGAAGCTCGAAGAGTAGCCTGTCAGGCTTTGGTACTGGCCGTTACATAGTTGACGCTCAAGTCTTTGTCCGAAATCGACCACTGCCAACTGATCGGGTTGAAGACAAAACCCTTGCGATCTACCGGTGTGAGGCCTGATTTTTCAATCAAGTCAAACAGCTCATCGGGCGTGATGAACTTGTTCCACTCGTGCGTGCCTTTTGGAAGCCAGCGCATGATGTACTCCGCGCCCACAATCGCCATCGCAAAACTTTTGGGGTTCCGGTTGATGGTGGAACAAATGTGCAAGCCGCCGGATTTGAGCAGTTGCTGACAAGCGGTCATGTAGCTCAATGGATCAGCGACATGTTCAACAACTTCCATATTCAAGACGACGTCAAATTGCTCACCAGCTTCGGCCATGGCTTCGGCGGTTGTGTGGCGATAGTCGATGTCGAGACCTGACTGCTCAGCGTGAATGCGCGCCACCGGTAAGTTTCCGCCCGCGGCGTCAGCACCAACAACTTCGGCACCGAGACGCGCCATTGGCTCTGACAGCAAACCGCCACCGCAGCCGATGTCGAGCAGCCGTAGTCCCTCAAAAGGGCGCGCGGAGGATAAGTCGCGATTGAACTCCGCGGCAATCTGCGTCGTAATGTAATCAAGTCGGCACGGATTGAGCATGTGCAACGGTTTGAACTTGCCGTTGGGATCCCACCATTCAGCCGCCATGGCTTCAAATTTGGCCACTTCGGCAGGGTCTACCGTGGTATTGGTGGCTTGCATTTTCAACTCTCCATGCTCATTTGGGCGTCGCAACCATTATAGGTAGGACATGGACAAAAACTCGGGCCAAAAGCGCGCAGTGCACTACCTTTATCCTCCGGTCGAGCCCTTTGACCAGAGGATGCTGGACGTGGGCGACGGGCACAGCATCTACGTCGAACAATCGGGCAATCCAAGGGGGTTGCCGGTTGTTGTGGTGCATGGCGGCCCAGGCGGCGGGTCCAGTCCTGCGATGCGGCGCTATTTTGATCCTAATGTCTATCGTGTGATCCTGTTTGATCAGCGTGGGTGTGGCCATTCCCGTCCGCATGCCGAAGTGGAGAACAACACCAGCTGGCACCTGGTGGCGGATATGGAACGTATTCGGGATACGCTGGAGATTGACGAATGGATTGTCTTTGGCGGCAGCTGGGGCGCGACCTTGTCACTTTTGTATGCGCAATCCCATCCGGCGCAGACGGTATGTCTGGTTCTGCGCGGAGTGTTTCTGATGACTCAATCGGAGCTGGATTGGTTCTATGGCGGCGGCGCAGGTCATTTTTGGCCGGAACCGTGGGCGCGGTTTTCTGAATTGGTGCCAGAAGAAGAGCGCGGAGATCTGATCGAAGCTTATCACCACCGCCTTTTCTGCGGGGACCGCGCCACCGAAATTAAATACGCACGTGCTTGGGCGGGTTGGGAAAACGCGCTGGCCTCGGTGTATTCCAATGGGTCCAGTGGCGATGCGCCTGCAGAGTACGCACGTGCGTTTTCACGCTTGGAGAATCACTATTTCCGCAACCGAGGATTTCTTGAGGAAGACGGCCACATTTTGGCGAATATGGCGGCCCTCAAAGATATTCCCGGATACATTGTGCAAGGCCGCTACGACATGATTTGCCCGCCAAAGGCCGCTTATGATCTGGCGTCGGCCTGGGGCAAAATGGCGGATCTGCGGGTCATTCGCAACGCAGGCCATGCTTTGTCGGAGCCTGGGATCAGCGCGGAGCTTGTGCGCATCATGGACGATTTGGCGCGGATTTAGCAAAACGGCTGGACATTGGCGCGAGATGGCTTTCTCATCTACTCCCGACTTACCGGAGTTTGACCTTGTCACGCATTAGTAGACGTAGCCTTTTGACCACCGGTGCCGCAGCAGGTGTGCTGGCGGCATCAGGGTTGGGGCTGGCTGCAGCTACTCCCAAGGCTGGTGGAACGTTGCGCGCTGTTTTGCCTGGCGGACGGTCGAGCGACACTTGGGATGTGCGCACGCACGACAGCCTCTTCATGATGGCGGCATGTCATGGCGCGGTGTTTGATTGTCTGACTGAGATCGGCCCCGACGGAGCTTTGCGCGGAGAGTTGGCGGAAAGCTGGACCGCCAGTGCAGATGCACGGGTTTGGACATTTGATCTGCGCAAGGATGTGCAGTTTCACAACGGCAAATCATTTGTGGCGCAGGACGTGTTGGAGACCTTTGCCTTGCACATTGGGCAAAACACATCGCCTGTAGAGCCGATTTTGCGTGGTGTGTCGGAACTTAAGGCATTTGGGTCACATCAGGTTCAGTTCACTCTGTACGCGCCAAACGCCGATTTTCCTTACTTGCTGTCCGATTACCATTTGGTGATTTATCCTGCCGGCTACGTCGAGCTGGCGATGCAAAACGGGATTGGTACAGGGCTCTACAAAGTTGAGGAGTTTTTGCCGGGGCAAAGCTTGCGCGCGCGTCGTGTGTCAAATCACTACAAGGGCGAAAAGGCCGGTTTTTTTGAGGCGTTGCACTGTGTGAACGAAATCGATCCATCCGCTCGATTGAATGCGCTCCTTGAAGGGGATGCTGAGGTCGCCGGGCAAATCGCACCGACCCATGCGCGGCAAATTGCGACCCATAAGGGCCTGACGCTGCAAAACTTGGCGGGGAATCAGCATTACAGCTTTGCCATAGGGGGGGCTTTGGACGCGCAGCAAGCAGATGCTGTCCGGCGAGCGGTGAAATACGGCTTGGATCGACCCGCATTGGTACAGTCGAGCTTGCAGGGTTTCGGTCAGGTTGGCTGGGACACGCCAATTGGTCCAGCGAACCCCTATTTCTCTGACCAGTCCGATTTGGTGACGTATGATCCGGAGCGGGCTAGGTCACTGTTAAAAAATGAAGGTATTGAGCGCTTGTCCCTTGCCGTGTCGCCGCAGTCGATGCGGGATTTTGCGCCAGTTCTGGAAGCCTTTGGGACTCAAATGGCGCAAATTGGCTTGCGCGTCGAAATTGCTCAAGATCTTTCAGCTGCGTCGCTTCATTTTTCGGCGGGGCGCGCGACCGAGGATTGGGCGATGTCGACCTACCTCGCAAAAGGCGGAATGTGGAACCGCGCAGCGTGGCAAGATCGTAAGGCGGATGAACTACTCTCGAAGGCGCGATCTGAAATGGACGCGCAAAAACGAGAAGGCCTTTATGGCGAACTACAGCGCCTTGTGCAGCGCGATGGCAGTCTTGTCGTTCCGGCGTTTGCCAACCATCTCCAAGCCACTACTGACAAAATCGGCACCCCCATGACCATTGGCGCGCATTACGCACTCGACAATGCACGTTTTGCCGAGCGCTGGTGGCGTGCCTAGGCATATTTCCTCTGGGGGCTTGCAGACTCAGCCTTGTCAACGTATATCCCTCTCAACAGCGGCGCGGTCGGGTTAGCCTGAACGCTCCACCGGGAAAGATCGACGGGCCGCGGGCCCGTTTTTTTGTGTTTGGAAGACGCCTATGAGTGACCTCATTGCCAAAGCGGCGATTGACCGCAAGCTGGCAGATATTGTTGCCCCAGTCATTGAGGACATGGGGTTTGAACTTGTGCGCCTGCGTCTGATGGGGGGCAAGACCCACACGTTGCAGATCATGGCTGAGCGGCCAGGTGGCGGCATCGAAGTGGACGAATGCGCACAGATCTCTAATGCGGTGAGCGCCATTCTGGACGTCGAGGACCCGCTTGCGGATTCGTACACGTTGGAAGTTGGCAGTCCCGGCGTGGATCGCCCTCTGACGCGGATGAAGGACTTTGAAGCTTACGAAGGCTATGAAGCCAAAGTCGAAACAGCTGAGCTCATCGACGGACGCAAGCGGTTCCGCGGCATTCTGGCTGGCATCGAAGGCGAAGATGTTTTGATCAACATCGAGGATCAAGGCGAAACCGTTACGGTGGGCTTGAACTTTGACTGGTTGGCGGATGCCAAGCTGATGCTGACCGACGATCTGATCAAAGAGATGCTCAAGGCGCGCAAAGAAGCGGGCATTCTGAACGAAGACGAATTTGACGACATCGAGACCGGCGAAGAAGCGTCCGGCGAGTCTGAGGAGTAAAATCATGGCAATCACCTCTGCAAACCAGCTCGAGCTGCTTCAAACCGCCGAAGCGGTGGCGCGTGAGAAAATGATCGACCCGGGTCTCGTGGTCGAAGCGATGGAAGAATCGCTCGCCCGTGCCGCCAAGAGCCGCTACGGCGCAGAAATGGACATTCGCGTGTCCATCGACCGCAAGACCGGCAAAGCGACCTTCACCCGTGTGCGCACCGTGGTTGCTGACGAAGAGTTGGAAAACTATCAGGCCGAGTTCACTGTTGAGCAGGCCAAGCAGTACATGGAAAATCCGGAAATCGGCCAGCAATTCATCGAAGAAGTGCCGCCGGTTGAAATGGGCCGTATTGCCGCGCAATCCGCCAAGCAAGTGATCCTGCAGAAAGTGCGTGAAGCTGAGCGTGACCGTCAGTACGAAGATTTCAAAGACCGCGCAGGTACCATCATCAATGGTGCTGTGAAGCGTGAAGAGTTTGGCAACGTGATTGTCGACGTGGGTGGTGCAGAAGCCGTGCTGCGTCGTAATGATAAGATTGGCCGCGAAAGTTATCGTTCCGGCGACCGTGTCCGCGCCTACATTAAGGAAGTCCGCCGTGAGCCACGTGGCCACCAGATTTTCCTGAGCCGTACCGCGCCTGAGTTCATGGCCGAACTTTTCAAAATGGAAGTGCCTGAAATCTATGATGGTATCATCGACATCAAGGCTGTGGCCCGTGACCCGGGGTCCCGCGCCAAGATCGCTGTGATCTCCCACGATGGCTCGATTGATCCGGTTGGAGCCTGTGTTGGTATGCGCGGGTCCCGCGTTCAGGCGGTTGTAAACGAGCTTCAGGGTGAAAAAATCGACATCATCCCTTGGAACGAAGACCAGCCGACCTTCCTCGTGAATGCGTTGCAGCCTGCAGAAGTGTCCAAGGTTGTTCTGGATGAAGAAGCCGGCAAAATCGAAGTGGTTGTACCAGATGAGCAACTGTCTCTGGCGATTGGTCGTCGTGGTCAGAACGTGCGTCTGGCAAGCCAGCTGACCGCGCTGGACATCGACATCATGACCGAGGCCGAAGAATCCGAGCGTCGTCAGAAAGAGTTCGAAGAGCGCACTAAGCTGTTCATGGAAACTCTGGATCTGGACGAGTTCTTTGCCCAGCTTCTGGTGTCTGAAGGCTTCACCAACCTCGAAGAGGTTGCCTATGTTGAGATCGACGAACTGCTGGTTATCGACGGCGTGGACGAAGGCACCGCTGGTGAGCTTCAGGCCCGCGCGCGTGACTACATCGATGCCCAAAACAAAGCTGCACTGGATGCTGCCCGTGAATTGGGTGTTCAGGACAGCTTGGTTGCATTTGAGGGTCTGACACCCCAGATGATCGAGGCGCTGGCCAAAGATGGCGTTCTGAACCTCGAAGATTTTGCGACATGTGCTGACTGGGAGCTGGCCGGTGGTTGGACCACCAACGGCACTGAGCGCGTGAAAGACGACGGCGTTTTGGAGCCATTTGGCGTAACGCTGGAGGAAGCGCAGGACATGGTGATGACTGCGCGCATCGTTCTGGGATGGGTTGACCCTGCCGAGTTGGAAGCGGATGCCGAAGAAGGCGAAGAAGAAACTTCCGAGGAGGCTGAGGTCTGATCTCAGGCCTCGGAGGGCGTGAGATGAGCCGCGGTGGCCGTCCCGGCAAAAAGGGCGACACGCCAGAGCGCAAGTGCATTGTCACCGGCGCTGTGGCGCCAAAAGAGGGGCTGATCCGTTTTGTGGTCGGCCCAGATGCGCAGGTTGTGCCGGATGTCACTGGCAAATTGCCCGGACGGGGCATGTGGGTGACAGCTTCGGCCTCGGCTCTGGCGAAGGCATCTAAAAAGGGTGTCTTTTCCCGCGCCGCCAAACAGCAGGTGACGGTACCTGAGGATTTGGTGGGCGAGGTGTCTCGTCAGTTGGGCCGACGCACGGTTGAGCTCATCAGCTTGGCGCGCAAATCCGGCTCCGCGGTGACCGGATATGAGAAAGTGAAGGACTGGCTTGTCAAAGATGAAGCCGAGGTCCTGCTGCAAGCGAGCGATGGCTCGGAACGTGGCAAATCGAAACTACGGCCTCCTTATGGAGGTCATTACATAGATTGGCTCACATCTGCCGAATTGGGTTTGGCATTTGGGCGACAAACTGTGATACATGGAGCGCTTGCGTCTGGCGGACTCACAAAACGTGTTGTAGAGGAAGCCCTAAGATTAAAAGGCGTACGCGAAGAAACGGTGGCAGCGGCCTCCGGGAAGGACAAGACAGCCAGATGAGCGATAACGACGGTAAAAAAACCTTGGGTCTGCGCGGCGGCAACCGCCCCGGCAACGTAACGCAGAGCTTCAGCCACGGACGTAAGAAAAATGTCGTGGTAGAAACCAAGCGTAAGCGCGTTGTGGTGCCTAAGCCCGGCGCGGCCAAAACTGGTGGCGGTGCAGCGAAACCAGGCGGCGATCCTTCGCGCCGCCCTTCAGGCATTTCTGATGCGGAAATGGAACGCCGTCTGAAGGCGCTGCAGGCTGCGAAGGCCCGCGAAGCCGAAGACGCTGCCAAGCGTGAAGCGGAAGAAAAAGAACGCGCGGAAGCCCGTGAGCGCCGTCGTTTGGAGGCGGAAGCCAAAGAACGCGAGCAACGCGAAGCCGAAGAGCGTGCCCGTAAGAAAGCGGAAGAAGAAGAGCGCAAGAAAAAGGAAGCTGCCGAAGCTGCTGCGAAACGTGCAGCTGCCGAAGCTGCTGCACCTGCGCCGTCTTCCACGCCGCAAGGCCGTGGCGCGCCATCTGGTAAACCAGCACCAGTTGCAACACCACGCAAAGCGGACCGTGAGCGTGAACAGCGTGGTCGCGGCAACAAAGGTCGTGATGATGGCCGTCGTTCCGGCAAGCTGACACTGGGTCAGGCAACCGGTGGCGAGAACAACCGTCACCGTTCCATGGCGGCTATGAAGCGTAAGCAAGAGCGCGCGCGTCAAAAAGCTATGGGCGGTCAAGTTGAGCGCGAAAAGGTTGTGCGTGACGTGCAGCTGCCGGAGGCCATTGTGGTGTCCGAGCTGGCCAACCGTATGGCGGAGCGTGTTGCCGACGTTGTGAAAGAGCTCATGAAAATGGGCATGATGGTTACGCAGAACCAGTCGATTGACGCGGACACTGCGGAACTGATCATTGAAGAATTCGGCCACAAGGTTGTGCGCGTTTCCGACGCGGACGTGGAAGATGTGATTGCAGATGTCGAGGACAAGGAAGAAGACCTGCAAGGTCGTCCTCCGGTCATCACCATCATGGGACACGTTGACCACGGTAAAACCTCGCTTCTGGATGCGATCCGCGACGCGAAAGTTGTGTCCGGCGAAGCAGGCGGCATCACTCAGCACATCGGTGCTTATCAGGTAAAAACTGATGATGGCGTAACGCTGTCCTTCCTCGACACCCCAGGCCACGCCGCCTTTACCTCCATGCGCTCCCGTGGTGCACAGGTAACTGATATTGTGGTTCTGGTTGTGGCCGCTGACGACTCGGTCATGCCGCAGACAATCGAAGCGATCAACCACGCCAAGGCGGCCGAAGTGCCAATGATTGTGGCGATCAACAAGATCGATAAACCTGCCGCAGATCCAAACAAAGTGCGCGCAGAGCTTCTGCAGCACGAGGTGATCGTGGAAGCGATGTCTGGTGAAGTGCAAGACGTTGAAGTTTCCGCGCACACCGGCCAGGGTCTGGATGAACTGCTCGAAGCCATTGCGCTGCAAGCAGAAATCCTGGAGCTGAAAGCCAACCCGGATCGTGCAGCTCAGGGTGCTGTGATCGAAGCGCAGCTTGATGTGGGCCGTGGTCCTGTGGCGACTGTTCTGGTTCAGACCGGGACGCTGAAACAAGGCGACATCTTCGTTGTAGGTGAGCAGTACGGTAAAGTCCGTGCGCTGATTAACGACAAGGGCGAACGCGTCAAAGAAGCTGGTCCATCGGTGCCTGTCGAGGTGCTTGGTCTGAACGGTACGCCGGAAGCGGGTGACGTTCTGAACGTGACCGAGACCGAAGCGCAGGCGCGTGAGATCGCTGAGTATCGTGAGCAAGCCGCCAAGGACAAACGTGCGGCAGCTGGCGCAGCGACCACGCTGGAGCAGCTGATGCAGAAGGCCAAGGAAGACGAGAACGTCGCCGAGCTGCCAATTCTGGTAAAAGCGGATGTTCAGGGTTCTGCCGAGGCCATCGTTCAGGCGATGGAAAAAATCGGCAATAACGAAGTCCGCGTACGTGTTCTGCATCATGGTGTGGGCGCGATCACCGAGACCGATGTTGGTTTGGCGGAAGCTTCTGGTGCGCCGATCATGGGCTTCAACGTCCGTGCCAACGCATCTGCGCGTAACACTGCCAACCAAAAGGGTGTGGAGATCCGGTACTACTCGGTGATCTATGACCTCGTGGATGACGTTAAGGCGGCTGCTTCGGGTCTGCTTTCCGCAGAAATTCGCGAGAACTTCATTGGCTACGCTGCGATCAAAGAAGTGTTCAAAGTCACCGGTGTGGGCAAAGTGGCCGGCTGTATCGTCACCGAAGGCGTGGCGCGCCGCTCTGCCGGTGTGCGCCTGTTGCGTGACAACGTGGTGATCCACGAAGGCACACTGAAGACGCTCAAACGCTTCAAAGATGAGGTGGCAGAGGTTCAATCTGGTCAGGAATGCGGTATGGCATTTGAGAACTACGACGATATCCGCGCTGACGATGTGATCGAAATCTTTGAGCGTGAAGAAGTCACAAGGACGCTGGATTAATCCAGCGTCTTTCGCGACACCGTACACAGAAAAGAAAAAGGCCGCCTACGTGAGAGGCGGCCTTTTTCTTAGATGGGTATGCTCTTAGGAGATCGGCTTCCCAGAGTACACCGTGTCTCCGACGCGGATCGAAACCCGACCGTCTGGCAGGTTTTTGATCACCTGTCCTTGAATAGAAACACAACTTCCAACTGTGATCGTCTTAAGCATGTCAAAAATCCCCATTTGATTGACATCGATGAAACAGTAAATTGGTTAACATTTGGTGCATATGCGCCCGTCACATAAGTTTCATGTTAGGACACAATCAATCGCTAGGAAAGCCGTCGGTTTCTCAAACTGCTACAAAATGTTGCTCAAAAGACGATCAATTGCACAGTTTGTGCCCTCAAAGCCAATCTCTGAGGATTGGAATTAACGGAATATCGGCGGGCGGCATCTCGTAATTTCGCAAGTCTTTCGCCTTGACCCAGGCCAGCGTCTGCCCCTCCTGCGCCGATGGAATGCCATTCCATTTTCGACAGGCAAAAAGTGGCATCAGCAAATGGAAATTATCGTAGCTGTGGGACGCAAAGGTCAGTGGCGCAAGACAGCTTTCCCAGGTGTCGATGCCAAGCTCTTCTTTTAACTCTCGCACCAGGGCGACCTCAGGCGTTTCGCCCGCTTCGATTTTCCCGCCCGGAAATTCCCACATCCCGGCCATGGACTTCCCTTCTGGCCGCTGGGCGAGCAAAATCCGTCCATCGACGTCGATCAAGGCGACGGCAGCAACAAGGACTGTCTTCATGAGCGGTAGTCTGCGTTAATGGTGATATATCCATGGGTCAGGTCGCAGGTCCACATCGTGTCCTCAGCGTCCCCTAACCCTAGATCGACATGTACGACGACCTCTTGTTGCTCCATATACTTGGCGCCGTCTTCTTCCTTGTAAGAGGGGGCCACCCAGCCGTTTTCGGCTACAAGCACATCGCCAAAACGGATGCTCAGCAAGTCCCGGTCTGCCGCAGCGCCGGATTTACCAATGGCCATCACAACGCGGCCCCAGTTTGGGTCTTCGCCCGCGATGGCGGTTTTGACGAGCGGAGAGTTTGCGATGGCAGCGGCATGGATACGGGCATCGGCCTTGGAAGCGGCCCCAGTCACTTTGACCTCGACAAATTTGGTGGCGCCTTCTCCATCGCGGACCACTTGATGCGCGAGATCGCGCATCACTTCGTGCAACGCGGTTTTGAAGTCCTCAGAAGCGCTGGAGACTTCAACTTCTGACGCCCCTGTGGCGGCCACAAGTAGGGTATCAGAGGTAGACGTGTCGCTATCCACGGTGATGGCATTAAAGGTGATTTCGTTGAGATCAGACACCAGCGATTGAAGCTCTGTACGGCTGATCTTGGCGTCGGTGAAGATGTAAACCAACATGGTCGCCATGTCGGGCGCGATCATGCCGGACCCTTTGGCAATGCCGGAGATGTTAACCGTCTGGCCGCCGATTGAGACAGATTTGGACGCACCCTTTGCAAAAGTATCCGTCGTGCGAATTGCTTCGGCGGCGTCCTCGATGCGGTCTTCAGACAAGCTGTCGCGCAAATCGTCCAATTTCGCCGTGATCCGGTCGTGCGGCAATGGTTCGCCAATCACGCCGGTCGAAGACGTGAATACACGGGTTTCCGGTAGCCCAGTGCACGCTGCGACAGCCTGTGTCACAGCCATGACAGAGCTTTCTCCGTTGCTGCCGGTGAAGGCATTGGCGTTGCCAGCGTTCACAAGGATGGCTGCGCCTGCTGAATCTTCGGAGCCAATCTTGGCCTGACAATCCAACACCGCAGCGGATCGCGTCGCTGATTTTGTGAAGACCCCGGCCACAACGCTCCCCGGTCGCAAAACGGCCAGCATAACGTCTTTGCGTCCGCTGTATTTCACACCCGCTTCAACAGCGGCGAAGGATGCGCCTTTGATGGCGGGAAGGTCCGGGAACCGCTCGGGCGCTAGCGGAGACACATGTTCAATCTTGGCCATTTACTGATCCTGCACCGGGTTTGGGTTCAGCAGATCGGTTTTTGCCAACACGTTCGGGTCAATTGCCTCTGCGCCTGTTCGATCCACATCTGCCTCGGAAGCAGTCGTCGCGATGAAGGCCTCTACCGCGCGACGCTGAGCATCGTTTTCGAGCTCGGTGCGGGCGTCCTCAAAAGAAGGAGCGAGCGATTTGCGGGCGTCGTTTAACAGGATCAGGTGCCAGCCAAATTGGGTTTGCACAGGTGCGGAGATTTCGCCGACAGCGAGGCCCATCACAGATTCTTCAAAGGGTTTGACCATTTGACCCATCCCGAACCAGCCAAGGCTTCCGCCGGAGGCGCCGGACGGTCCGGTGGATTTGGCCATCGCGGTCTCGGCGAAGTCAGCGCCGTCGGTCAGATCCTTGCGGATCGCCTTGGCTTCTTCTTCAGTGGCAACAAGAATGTGGCTTGCGTTGAATTCATCTTCGCCAACAAAGCCTTGGTATTTGTCGTCGTAGGCGGCGCGCAGCTCGTCTTCGCTCAGTTCGTTTTGCAGCACAAAACCCTCAAGCGCTTCGGCCGCAAGCAGGGTACGGCGCTCATTGTTCAATGCAATCTCAACCCGTTGGGGAATGGCTTCGCCCAGGCTTTGGGCGAGCGCGGTTTGCTGTACAAGCTGATCGAGGATGCTGCTGAACAGGACATCACTTGGAATTGATTGATACTGCTCAGGCAAACCCGCGCGCACCGAGATCATTTCGCCAAGTGTGATGACTTCTCCGTTTACAGAGGCAACAACGGTGTCAAGCGACGGCGCATCCTCGGCAAAGGCAGGCAGCGCACCGCAGAAAGCAATCACGCCGGCACGCAAGAAATTGAGGTGTTTTGACATCGTTTTGTCCTTGGCTTGTGCCGCGCGGGTTGGCGGCGTTGACACTGTTCCTGACGCCCCTTACATCGCTTTGTGTTCAAGGCAAACAGGCTGTTTCCCCGTTTCTAGGAGCACAGAGCCGGGACAGCAAGAATTAGCCACGCACGAAAGCGTCAACGAAGGACAAGTTATATGCTCGGTTTCGGAAAACTCGCCAAAAAAGTGTTTGGCACGCCAAACGATCGCAAGGTCAAGGCGACGCGACCGATCGTAGAAAAGATCAACGCGCTTGAAGCAGAATTTGAGAAGCTGACAGACGAAGGCATAAAGGACAAAACCAAAGAACTGTCCGAGCGTGCGAAAGGTGGCGAGTCCCTTGATGCACTTTTGCCGGAAGCCTTTGCTAATTGTCGTGAAGCCGCAAAACGTGCTTTGGGTCTGCGGGCCTTTGACGTGCAGTTGATGGGTGGCATCTTCCTGCACCAAGGCAACATTTCGGAAATGAAAACGGGTGAAGGTAAAACCCTTGTGGCGACCTTCCCAGCCTATCTGAACGCGCTCACCGGCAAGGGCGTGCACGTTGTTACTGTGAACGACTATCTGGCAAAACGTGACGCGGAGTGGATGAGCAATGTGTTTGGCGCATTGGGCATGACGACCGGTGTTGTGTACCCACAGCAGCCAGAAGACGAAAAGCGTGCCGCTTACGCCTGTGATGTGACCTACGCGACCAACAACGAGTTGGGCTTTGACTATCTGCGCGACAACATGAAGGGTGAGCTCGCCGACATGTCCCAGCGAAACCACCATTTCGCGATTGTGGACGAAGTTGACAGCATCCTGATCGACGAAGCACGGACGCCTTTGATCATTTCCGGCCCCTCCCAGGATCGTACGGAAATGTACATCGCGATCGACAAACTGATCCCGGATTTACAGGACGATCACTATACGGTGGATGAGAAGTCCAAGAACGTGACCTTTACGGATGACGGTAACGAGTTCCTTGAGCAGCACCTGCACGCGCGCGGGCTGCTGCCGGAAGGTCAGAGCCTTTATGATCCGGAAAGCACAACCATCGTCCACCACGTGAACCAGGGTCTGCGGGCACACAAGCTGTTCACCAAGGACAAAGACTACATCGTGCGGGACGCGCAGGTTGTTCTGATCGACGAATTCACTGGCCGCATGATGGCGGGCCGCCGTTTGTCCGAAGGCCTGCATCAGGCAATTGAAGCCAAAGAAGGCTGTGAGATCCAACCCGAAAACGTGACCTTGGCGCAGGTGACCTTCCAGAACTACTTCCGTCTCTACGACAAACTTGGTGGCATGACCGGTACCGCGGCCACGGAAGCCGAAGAATTCCAAGAAATTTATGGCCTCGGCGTGGTCGAAGTGCCAACCAACCGCGGTGTGGCGCGTGTGGACGAAGACGATGCAGTGTATCGCACCGCACGTGAAAAGTTTGATGCAATAGTCGAGACGATCAAAGAGGCCCATGAAAAGGGGCAGCCTATTCTGGTCGGCACTACATCGATTGAGAAGTCTGAATTCCTGTCTGGCTTGCTTGAGAAAGCAGGCGTGAAGCACAACGTTCTGAACGCGCGTCAGCACGAGCAAGAAGCGCAGATTGTTGCAGATGCTGGTAAATTGGGCGCTGTGACCATTGCGACCAACATGGCGGGCCGTGGTACCGATATTAAACTGGGCGGAAACGTCGAGTTCAAAGTGCTGGAAGCTATCGCCGCAAATCCTGACGGCGATCACGAGAAAATTCGTGCGGACATCGAAGCCGCGCATAAGGGTGATGAGCAGGCGGTCAAAGACTCCGGTGGTCTTTTTGTTCTGGCGACCGAACGCCATGAAAGCCGCCGGATCGACAACCAGCTTCGCGGTCGGTCGGGCCGTCAGGGGGACCCGGGCCGGTCCTCTTTCTTCCTGAGCCTGGAAGATGATCTGATGCGCATCTTTGGCTCTGACCGTCTCGACAAAGTTCTGTCTTCGCTTGGCATGAAAGAGGGCGAGGCAATTGTGCACCCATGGGTGAACAAGTCTCTGGAGCGCGCCCAGGCCAAGGTGGAAGGTCGCAACTTTGACATTCGTAAGCAACTTCTGAAGTTTGACGATGTGATGAACGACCAGCGGAAGGTGGTTTTCTCCCAGCGTCGTGAAATCATGGAAGCTGCGGACCTGTCCGAGATTGTACAGGACATGCGTCACGAAGTGATCGGCGATATGGTTGAGCAGTATTTGCCACCTAAAACCTACGCAGATCAGTGGGACACAGAAGGGCTTTATGCGTCTGTTATCGAGCACCTTGGCGTGGACGTGCCTGTAATCGAATGGGCGGCTGAAGAAGGTGTGGATGATGACAACATCCGCGAGCGTCTTGAAGATGCGGCAGACGAAATGATGGCAGCAAAGGCCACGAATTTCGGTCCAGAAGCCATGCGTATGATCGAGAAGCAAATCTTGCTTCAGACCATTGATACTAAGTGGCGCGAGCACCTTTTGACGCTGGAGCACCTACGCTCTGTTGTTGGCTTCCGTGGGTATGCGCAGCGTGATCCACTCAATGAATACAAGAACGAAGCGTTCCAGTTGTTTGAAAGCATGCTCGACAGCCTGCGCGAAGATGTGACCACAACTCTGTCACGTGTGCGGCCTATTTCCGAGGAAGAGCAACAGCAGCTGCAACAGGAGATGGTGATGCGTCAGCAGGCCTTGATGGCTCAGGCTCAGGCGGGTTCCACTCCGGCGCAGGCCGCTCCAGAACCAACCGGCGAAGCTTTGGCGGGCTTTGATGAGAATGATCCGTCGACTTGGGGCAACCCTGGCCGGAACGAAGCGTGTCCGTGCGGATCAGGCAAAAAGTTCAAACATTGCCACGGTCGACTGGCCTGATCTGCGCCATAAACCGACAGACAAAGATCAAAAGGGTGCCTTATGGGCGCCCTTTTTGTTTGGGAACTTGCCGCAAGAGCAGTAGCCAAAACAGGAGCAACCATGCCCATTCTGAAACATGCTTACCGTCGGTATGCGTTGTCCTTTGTCACGGTGTCGATGGCGATTTGTATTGGCTTTGCAATGCAGACGTCGGAAGCCGCTGTGCTGGCGCATGATGAAGTAGTCGAAGGTTCCAAGCCGACCTCGGCTATACCTCTCCCACAGGACCTTGCTGCGCCTCAGATGCTAGGTACAGCTTCATTGCCAAGTTTGCCGAGTGATCACGGGCATGGAGATAATCTGTTGCAGGAGCCGGTGTTGTTGGCCGTGGCGGATGACATCCCGGTTGGTATTTTGCCAACGGAAGAGAGCCCGCCCCGGTTGGGCTGTACGCCGGTCATGTCTGCAGAACCAGCGGCAGGGGCCTTGATTGATGTGCGCTTGACTGCGCCGTGCCATGCCGGCGACACGGTTATGTTTATGCACGAGAATCTGATGTTCCACATGTTGTTGCCTCAGGAAGGTGCGTTGAAGGTGTTGATCCCAGCGCTGGCCGAGGCAGCGGAGGTGAGGGCGTCTTTTGCAAATGGCGATACGGCGCAAGCCACGACAGTTGTGGACAGTCTGGCCTTCTATGACCGCGTGGTCATTTCCTGGATGGGGCAAGGCGGCGCCGAGCTTCACGCCAGAGAATTTGGTGCGGCCTATGGGGAGGCTGGGCACGTCTGGCGGGGGCAACCGCGCGATGTTGGCGCGCTTGCCGGTGGCGAAGGTGGTTTCCTTGTGTCTTTGGGAAATTCGGACCTGTCGGTTGCCGGCCAAGCGGAGGTCTATACCTTCCCAACGGGCATCTCGAGCCAAGTTGGCGATGTCAAAGTGAGTGTTGAGGCCGAGGTGACCGAGGCCAATTGCGGTAAGGCGTTGAAAGTGCAAAGTCGCGCGCTTCGTCAGGGGCGGGTGGACGACCAGCATGACCTTGAGCTGCAAATGCCGGATTGCTCTGCCATTGGTGAATTTCTGGTGTTGAAAAACCTCGTGGAAGACCTGACAATCGCGCAAAATTAAGCTGGCGGTCAGGACATCATTATGATGCAATTTCGTGCGGCGGTTTGCGCCGCACTTTTCGTTTTGGTTGGGGTTTCCTCAAGCCTGGCGCAGGACGTGCTGTTGAAATCACACGACGGCGAGGTCGAGATTTCGGGCACTTTGCTGGGCTTTGACGGTGAGTTCTACCGTGTGGAGACGGTCTATGGTGAACTTACCGTAGACGGCTCCGGCGTGTGGTGTGAGGGGCCGGGATGCCCCAATCTTATCAACTATGTAGCCGAAGTTGCGATCTCCGGGTCGTCCACCATGGCCGAGGTGTTGATGCCTGCATTGCTTGAGGCTTTTGCGCTCAACGAAGGCTATGTTGTGACGCGTGAGAGCGAGTCTGTGCATCGGTTCACCTATCACCTGAGCGAGCCAGACACGCAGCAACGCTTGGCGACCTTCGATTTCCTTGCCAGCAATGCGGATGAGGGGTTTGCAGACCTCCTGGCCGATGAGGCTGACATCGCCATGTCGCTGCGGGAAATTCGCCCACGGGAGGCGCAGCTGGGCTATGAGGCCGGTTTGGGGGACATGGAGGATGCCAATCGCAGCCGTGTTCTGGCGCTTGATGGGATGGTGCCTGTGGTGTCGGTTGGAAACCCAGTGTCATCTCTGTCGCTTAATCAGCTAGCGCATGTTTTTGCAGGGAAAATCTCCAACTGGAAGGATCTTGGCGGACCGGATGCGCCGATCACTTTGCATCTTCTGACAGCCCAATCTGGGTTTGCGCAGGCGGTGGAAGATCAGTTGATGGAACCCTCCAAGATGTCACTGGCAGACAGGGCTGTACGTCACGACCGGAACCTCGCGATGGTGAGCGCGGTGGAGCGGGATCCGTTTGCGATTGGAATCGCGTCTTATGCGGAGACAGGAAATACCAAACATCTGACGTTGACCGGGCAGTGTGGCTTCTCTTTGGCGCCGTCCCGGCGCACGATCAAGACAGAGGATTATCCGCTTAACGCCCCGATGTTCCTATATTTTCCGGCCCGACGGTTGCCAAAACTGGCGCGGGATTTCCTGAGCTATACCCGGAGCCCTTCGGCACAGATTGTCATTCGGCGGGCGGGGTTTGTGGATCAGACCGCGGAGGAGATCGCCATCAACCACCAAGGGGATCGGTTTGCCAATGCCATAGCGTCTGCCGGCAAAGAGGTGTCGCTGGAGGCGATTCAGGACATGGTTGGCACGCTTTCAGGTATGAAACGGCTTTCAACTTCGTTCCGGTTTCAGACCGGATCGATCAAGCTGGATGCGCAGTCGCGGTCCAACGTTCAGCAGCTGGCGCGGGCTCTAGAGGCAGGGATGTATGACGCCAGAAGCCTTTATTTTGTTGGGTTTTCTGATGGGGAAGGGCCGGCCACGGGGAACCTGCAGATTGCCGAGAAGCGCGCCAATGTGGTGAAGGAGGCTGTTCTGTCTGCGGCAGAAACTGCGAACCCGGAGCGGATTGATCTGCAGGTACATGCGTTTGGAGAGGCGATGCCCATGGCCTGTGACGACAGCGCCTGGGGGCGGCAGGTGAATCGGCGGGTCGAGGTGTGGGTCAAGTGACCTACAACAGGCCTTCGCTGCGGAAGCTGAGTTCCTGAGATTTCCCAATGATTATATGGTCATGCAGGGTTAGGCAGAGTGCCTGACAGGCCAGGTTGATCTGCTGGGTCATGGCGATGTCAACCTCTGACGGGGTAGGGTCGCCGGATGGGTGATTGTGGACTAAGATCAAGGCGCTGGCGTTGAGTTCGAGGGCGCGTTTGGCGACTTCGCGAGGGTAAACCGGGACGTGGTTGACAGTGCCTTGGGCCTGGGCTTCGTCGGCGATCAGCGTGTTTTTTGTGTCTAAAAACAACACTCTGAACTGTTCGGTGTCTCGGTGCGCCATGGTGGTGTGGCAATAGTCCAGCAGGGTCTGCCAATCCGATAGCACACGGCGATGCATGACACGGGCGCGGGCGAGGCGGTGGGCGGCGGCTTCGACCACTTTTAGCTCGCAGATGACCGCGTCACCGACGCCTTTAACCTCGGCCAGTCGCGCCGCTGGTGCGCTCACCACTCCGTTAAAATCTCCAAAAATTTCAAGGAGTTTGTGGGCAAGTGGTTTCACATCCTGTCGCGGTATGGCGCGAAACAGTAGGAGTTCCAGCAGCTCATAATCCGGCAAAGCCTGCGCCCCACCAGACAGGAAGCGAGCGCGGAGGCGTTTGCGGTGATCAGCCACATAAGAGGGCAGTTTTCCGGATGGCAGCGGCGCGACAGGGGCTTCATCCGCTTCAAAAAGCGGGAGCGGCCTTTCGACAAAGTCACGCGGCTTGGACATGTGTTAAGAATGTCCAAACAGGGTAAAACAAAGGTTAATGGCACCTAAAATTGGCCAGTTTGGCACGTCGGTATTCTGTCGGTATCGCGACTGTATCGCGGAGGTGCGGGTTTTGTTAACTTTTGCAGCCAGAAACGCGGTTGTGGTGCTCTCTGGAACCTGAGAGTGTGACGGCAACAAAAATGAGTGTTTGGCAGGATAGATGATGAAACGTTTTTTGATGCCCCTTTTGGCCGGTGTGTTTTTGGCCGGAGCTGCGCAGGCGCAGACCCTTGACCGGATCAAAGAGACCGGCACGTTGAAATTGGGGTATCGCCTCGATGCCGCGCCGCTGTCGTTTCAGGCTGAAGATGGCAACCCAGCAGGCTACACACCGACAATTTGTGCGGAGCTGGCGCAAGGCATTTTGACCGTCGCGCAGATCCCGAACCTCGATGTTGAGTTTGTGCCGGTGGGGATGCAGGACCAGTTTGAGAAAGTGGCCGCCGGTGAAATTGATTTGTTGTGTGGTGCATCAACCATCACGCTGGGCCGTCGCGAGATCGTGGACTTTTCGATCCCGACGTTTGCGGATGGCACCACAGTGATGCTGCCGTTGAATGGGTCGGACAGTTTTGCGGATCTTGCTGGTAAAAAGCTGGGCGTGCGCCGCGACAGCACAACGGAGACCGCGTTGAACAACACGCTTGCGTCCACAGCGACCTTTGCTGAGGTGGTGCGCTTCAACGATCACGCAGCGGCGATGACAGCGATGGAGAATGGCGAATTGGACGCCTACTTTGGCGATCAATCGATTTTGGCGACGCTGTGGCTTAACAGCGAGCATCGCGACAACATCAAGGTGAGCAACAACCTCCTAACCATCGAGAAACATGGCTTGGCCATGGCGCGGGGCGACACGGAGTTTCGTTTGTTGATCGATCGCTTGCTGTCCAGCATGTATGCCGTTGGCGCCATGCAGGGGATTTTCCAACAGACCCTGCCGGGTGTGCAGCCAGGAGACATTCATCGGGCGATTTTCACCATGGCGCCGATTGTTGAGTAAGTTGAACGACAGTCACAAAAAGAAAAGAGCGCCAGAATTTGGCGCTCTTTTTAATTGGAAGGCTGGGCTAGCAACTTAGCCCTTCATGCTGTCCCAGAAGCCTTTGACGGAGCTGAAGAAGCTGCTGCTTTCGGGGTTGTTTTCCTCGGACAGCTCTTCGAACTCGCGCAGAAGCTCTTTCTGGCGGCTGGTGAGGTTCACTGGGGTTTCCACCGCCAGTTCGATCATCATGTCGCCTTGGCCGCCGCCACGAAGGGCGGGCATGCCTTTGGAGCGCAGGCGCATCTGGCGGCCGGACTGAGAGCCCGCCGGGATCTTCACGCGGGAGCGGCCACCGTCGATGGTGGGCACTTCGATGTCGCCCCCCAGCGCGGCGCTGGCCATGGCGACCGGGACGCGGCAGTAGAGGTTCACACCGTCGCGTTCAAAGATCTTGTGCGGGCTGACTTCGATGAAGATGTAGAGGTCGCCGGAAGGGCCACCACGCATGCCAGCTTCGCCTTCACCAGCCAGACGGATGCGGGTGCCGGTTTCCACGCCTGCCGGGATGTTTACGGACAGAGCGCGGTCTTTTTCGACACGGCCTTGACCGCCGCAGGACTTACACGGATTCTTGATGATCTGACCCAGACCCGAGCAGGTCGGGCAGGTGCGTTCCACGGTGAAGAAACCCTGTTGCGCGCGGACCTTGCCCATGCCGGAACAGGTTGGGCAGGTGGCCGGTTCGGCCCCACCTTCGGCGCCCGAGCCGTTACAGCTGTCACAGCTGACGGAGGTGGGCACGTTGATGGTCTTTTGCAGGCCAGAGTAGGCTTCCTCAAGCGTCACACGCAGGTTGTAGCGCAGGTCAGCACCACGGGAGGCGCGTTGACGCCCGCCGCCGCGTTGACCGCCGCCGCCCATGAAGTCGCCAAACAGGTCGTCAAACACGTCAGAGAAGGCAGAGGAGAAATCACCACCCGGGTGACCGCCACGTTGACCGCCGCCACCCATGCCACCTTCAAAGGCGGCGTGGCCGTAGCGGTCATAGGCCGCTTTTTTCTCTGCGTCCTTGAGAACTTCGTAGGCTTCATTGGCCTCTTTGAACTGCGCTTCGGCGTCCGGATTGTCCGCGTTGCGGTCCGGGTGCAGCTCTTTGGCTTTCTTGCGATAGCCTTTTTTGATTTCGTCTGCCGAGGCCCCTTTGCTGACGCCAAGCACCTCGTAAAAGTCACGTTTTGCCATGGGGGTACTCCTTTGGCTGAACTGAAACGGGCCGATCCGGATGATGCGGACCGGCCCGATTTTTCAGTTCCGAGGGGGCGACTTAGCGCTTGCTGTCGTCCAGGTCTTCGAAGTCGGCGTCGACGATGTCATCGTCAGCCGCAGGACCTGCGTCCATGTCTGGCGCCTCTTCACCGGCTTCTTCCTGAGCCGACTTGTAGATCGCTTCGCCCAGACGCATTGCCACTTCCATGACGTTCTGGATGCCGGACTTCAGCTTCTCAGCTGTGACGTCGTCTTTTTCCAGCTCGTCTTTCAGCGCGGCCACGGCCAGTTCGATGGCTTCAACAGTGGATGGGTCCACTTTGTCGCCGTGCTCTGCCACCTGTTTCTCGGTGTCGTGCACGAGGCTTTCGGCCTGGTTGCGGGCTTCGATCAGCTCGCGGCGCTCTTTGTCTGCCTCGGCGTTGTCCTCGGCATCCTGCACCATCTTTTCGATGTCCTCGTCAGACAGACCACCGGACGCTTGGATGGTGATCTTCTGCTCTTTGCCGGTGCCTTTGTCAGCCGCGCCCACAGACACGATGCCGTTGGCGTCGATGTCGAAGGTCACTTCGATCTGAGGCATGCCGCGTGGGGCTGGCGGGATGTCTTCGAGGTTGAACTGGCCCAGGATCTTGTTGTCCGCTGCCATTTCGCGCTCACCCTGGAACACGCGGATGGTCACGGCGTTCTGGTTGTCTTCGGCGGTGGAGAACACCTGAGACTTTTTGGTTGGGATCGTGGTGTTGCGGTCGATCAGACGGGTGAACACGCCACCAAGGGTTTCGATGCCCAGGGACAGCGGAGTCACGTCCAGAAGAACAACGTCTTTCACGTCGCCCTGCAGAACACCGGCCTGAATGGCGGCGCCCATGGCCACAACTTCGTCAGGGTTCACACCTTTGTGTGGCTCCTTGCCGAAGAATTTGGTCACTTCCGCGATCACTTTTGGCATGCGGGTCATACCACCCACGAGAACCACTTCGTCGATCTCGTTTGCGGACAGGCCGGCATCTTTCAGCGCGGCGGCGCATGGCTTCAGCGAGGCTTTGATCAGGTCGTTCAC
Source organism: Shimia sp. MIT1388 (assembly GCF_047124445.1). GTDB lineage: Bacteria > Pseudomonadota > Alphaproteobacteria > Rhodobacterales > Rhodobacteraceae > Shimia. The sequence continues at coordinate 3,232,284 of NZ_CP138921.1, forward strand.
CAGGCTTTCCAGCTTCGCACGGGTCAGTTTGATGACCATGTGCAGCGGGGTGCCGGAGGTTGGGTCCATGGAGATAAACGGCTGGTTGATCTCGGTCTGGGAAGAGGAGGAAAGCTCGATTTTGGCTTTCTCGGCCGCTTCTTTCAGACGCTGCAGCGCCATTTTGTCTTTGGTCAGGTCGACGTTGTGCTCTTTTTTGAACTCATCCGCGAGGTAGTTCACGATGCGCATGTCGAAGTCTTCACCGCCGAGGAAGGTGTCCCCGTTGGTGGATTTAACTTCAAACAGACCGTCGTCGATTTCCAGGATGGTCACGTCGAAGGTACCGCCGCCGAGGTCATAGACCGCGATGGTTTGGGTGTCTTCTTTGTCCAGGCCGTAGGCCAGAGCGGCCGCGGTTGGTTCGTTGATGATGCGCAGCACTTCGAGGCCAGCGATCTTGCCGGCGTCTTTGGTGGCCTGACGCTGAGCGTCGTTGAAGTACGCAGGAACGGTGATGACCGCTTGGGTCACATCTTCGCCGAGGTAGGACTCAGCGGTTTCTTTCATCTTGCCGAGGATGAAAGCGGAGATTTGCGATGGGGAGTATTTCTCACCCTTGGCTTCGACCCACGCGTCGCCGTTGCCGCCGTTGATTACGGAGAACGGCATGTTCTTCAGGTCTTTGGCCAGAGCCGCGTCATCGCGACGGCGGCCGATCAGACGCTTCACACCAAAAACGGTGTTTTCCGGGTTGGTGACGGCCTGACGCTTGGCTGGCTGGCCAACGAGGCGCTCGTCATCGGTGAACGCAACGATGGACGGCGTGGTGCGCGCGCCTTCGGCGTTTTCGATTACTTTTGGCTGGGAACCATCCATGATGGCTACGCAGGAGTTTGTTGTACCGAGATCGATACCAATCACTTTGCTCATTTTTGATCCCTTCTACTTAAGGCGATATTTCAGGTCGGACCCGTTATGGCATCCAAGCCTGATCCACTTAGCACACGGCGGGTAAGCCTAAGTGCGCTTCGCAGCGTATATAGGGAGCAAGAATTAGTGCTGCAAGCATCTCGAAAGGGGGATTGTGGCCCAAACGCTACAAATTATGCTGCATTTTAAATATGAGGGCGGAGAATTTGGCAGAACCCTTAAAAATTGCCGGTTTTGAGATTTTCAAAGACTGCCTGACACCCGAGGAGCAGGCCGCAATGGTCTCGGATTTGCGCGCGGTGGCGCAGGTGGCGCCGATGCGGCATCCGGTGACTCGCTGGGGCAAACAAATGAGTGTGAAAATGACCAGCGCCGGGCGGTTGGGCTGGATCAGCGACAAACGAGGCTACCGCTATGAGGCGCGTCATCCGGATGGCATGGCTTGGCCGCCGATCCCGCAGCGCATTCTGGATCTGTGGCAAAGTAAAACCAATTTGGCGCGCCAGCCGGATTGTTGCCTGATCAACTTTTACGGCGAGGGCGCGCGCATGGGGCTACATCAAGACAATGACGAAGGGGATTTTTCCTACCCGGTGTTGTCGGTGAGCCTTGGTGACGATGGGTTGTTTCGCATGGGCGGGGTCGGGCGCGGGGGCAAGACGCAATCGGTCTGGCTGAGTTCCGGTGATGTGGTGGTGATGGGGGGCGCGGCGCGGCTGGCGTATCACGGGGTGGACCGTATCCGCTTTGGCAGCTCGTCGCTGCTGCCGGATGGCGGACGGATCAACATCACGCTGCGGGTGGTGCAGGATAACTAGATTTCAAAACTCTTAGAAACAGTAGGCTAGCAAGAAAAGCGGGTCCGATCGAAATTGAATTCCTGCGGAGCATCACAGCGGCGTCGTGTGTACGGTACTAGCCCGGTTTTCAGAGAAAAAACGTCGCCTGGGAGGCTCGCGACTATTGTACGTTGCGCCAATGCCAAGTTCTCGCATTGAAAACCTCCGCCTGAGGTCTTGGTCACCGGATTGTAGCTGTTTGTAGGATGGCGCCAACAAATGGCCCTCTGACCAGAAACAATGCTTGTTTTGTAATCTTCAGGGACGCCAAATTGGTTGCCTGGGTACCATAGCCATGCTTTCCCGTTTGGGGCTAAAAAATTGACTTGGAACCCGTGACCCGGAGAAAGCGAGAGGTAAGTGGTGTTCCCTTGAGGGTATGTGGGGAAGTGATTTTCACGCGATGATACCTCTACGATACTTTTCGTATTGGTCTCATAGCTGGCACAACCAAATGCCAGTAAGGCAACTGTGATGATCACCCCCCATTTCATTACGTTAGCACTTCAGCGCGACGGACCAGCCAGGAAAAGAGCCGGAAATTTTACTACGCAGTTCCGTAAGATCTGTAGTTGCGATGTCTCCTCCAATGAAAGCCAGTACTCCTGGGTTAAACGTGCCATTACACCCAGTTGCAGCACGTGAGGCGGCTTCAATGTCGGCAACGTAATATGGCGCAGGCTTACCAACGTGGTCCACAAGCGCTTGGTTTCGTTCCTTTACGTGAGCAACCCGAAAGTTTTTACCATTAACACTGACAGTTTTAGCTTCGGACAAAGCGGCTTCGTTTTGAGCAGTATTTTTGGCTCGTTCGGCCTGTTGTTCAGGTGTGAGGCTGGGGCCTCCACAAGCGGCAAGCAGGGTCGCGGTTACTAAGATGGAGAGAGAAGTGCGCATGGGAATCCTCAAGTGAATTGGCGTGCAAAATACACGCCAAGATTGATATCCGATCGCAACAATGTGTAAAGCACAAAAAAATCAATTTGCAAAAGTGGCTTAAAGGCCTCTCGTTTTACTCAGCGAAGGGCAACAGCTTGTCGCCAGCCAGCGGATCACCGGCGCGCACTCCAGGACAGGGATGCGTGTTTGCGGGTGTAGAATTCGCCCATCAGCCCCACCATCAACAGCACCACACCAACGATGATCGGATACTCGATGGAGGAGTTGCGTGGGAAATAGTTGATGAAAGCAAAGCCGCGGGCCTGGTCGATACAGTGAAACAGCGGGTTCCAGTCAAACATAGCCAACATGAACGGTGGCAGGGTGTTGGCGACAAACATCTTGCCGGAGGCGATCATATTGGCGCGGGCGTAGATGGTGTTGGCGATGCCGACAAAGGTCGGGAACCACGGCTTGAGCGCGAGGAACACGGTGCCGATGGCGAGGCCGGTGAACCAGGCCACGAGCAACATGCCAAAGGTAGGAATGGGCTGGTCGATCTCAAACGGGGTGAAGGCGACGTGGTAGACAAACAGGATCGCGGCCAGTGAAAGCACCTGGATATAAAGCGTGCCCAGGGCGGCTGACATGATCGCGATGATGGTGTTCATTGGTGCGTGTTTCATCATCGGCGACGACGGGCCTTCAGAGTTGACCACAGACCCCATGGTTTTGGTGTGGGTCATAAATAGGAAAACGCCGGACATGATGTAGATGAGGAAGTCGCCGCGCAGGGCCGCGCCGCGCAGGCCGAGCACCGAGAACATCACGTAAAACGCCATCACGAAGATCACGGTTTGCAGCATGTTCATGACAATCGACATCAGCGCGTTGCCATGGCTTTTGCGCACGCTGCGGACAATGGCGTGATAGATCAGTTCGGCGATGTTGAGCGCCGACGCGAAGGTCGTTTTAGGTGCGGATTGCTGAAACATTCACTATGCCGGTTGCGGAGCGCCCTTAGGATGACAGGGAAATCTTGCCGTTCTGTTACGCAGGGAGCATAAGGGGCACGGCAGAAATAAACAACAAATGCCTTTTAGGAGAAAACCATTGAATTACGACACTTTGATTCCGGTTATTCGTAAGCTGGCCATTGAGGCTGGTGCCGAAATTATGAAGATTTATCAGGCGGATGACTTTGATGTGAAAGTCAAAAGCGACGACAGCCCGGTGACGGCGGCAGATGAGGCGGCAGATGCGCTGATTTCGGCTGGTTTGCGGGCGGCATTTCCGGATGTGATGCTGGTGACGGAAGAGCAATCTGAAAGCCACGCAGCGAAAGGCGATACATTTCTGATCGTCGATCCGCTGGACGGCACCAAGGAGTTCATCCACCGTCGCGGGGATTTCACCGTGAACATCGCTTATGTCGAAAACGGCGTGCCGCAGCGTGGTGTGGTTTACGCACCGGCCAAGAACCGCATGTTCTTCACGCAAGCGGACGGCCAGGCGGTGGAAGAGACCGGCGCGTTTGACCCGGAGACCGTGGGTGAGGTCAAAGCGATCAATGTGGCGGACAGCGACAATGCCGCGCTTTACGTGGTGGCATCCAAGTCCCACCGCGATCAGGCGACCGACGACTACATCAACAAATACAACGTCAAAGACATGAAGAGCGCGGGGTCCTCTCTGAAGTTCTGTCTGGTGGCCACCGGCGAAGCGGACATTTATCCGCGTGTGGGTCGCACCATGGAGTGGGACACAGCAGCGGGTCACGCGGTGCTGTTGGGTGCCGGCGGGGATGTAGTGCGGTTTGATGACCATACGCCGCTGAAGTACGGTAAAGAGGATTTTGCCAACCCGTTCTTCATTGCCTACGCCCCAAAAGTGGAGCTGAAAGAAGCCTGATGTCTGTCCTGATCGTCATTCCGGCGCGTTATGCGTCCACACGCTATCCCGGCAAACCGCTGGCGGAACTCAAAGGCGCAACCGGGGAGGCCAAAAGCCTGATCCGGCGCAGTTGGGAAGCGGCCTGTGCGGTCAAAGGTGTGGATCGCGTGGTTGTGGCGACGGATGATGATCGCATCAAGGCAGCAAGCGAAGCCTTTGGCGCAGAGGTGGTGATGACCTCGCCGGACTGCGCCAATGGCACCGAACGCTGCGCCGAGGCGTTTGACGTTTTGGGCGACGGTTATGAGATTGTGGTGAACCTGCAGGGTGACGCGCCGCTGACACCCGCTTGGTTTGTCGAAGACCTGGTTGCGGGGTTGCGCCGGGATCCGGTGGCGGAGGTGGCGACGCCGGTGTTGCGCTGCGACGGGCGGGCGCTTAACGGCTTTTTGGAAGATCGTAAGGCCGGGCGCGTGGGAGGCACCACGGCGGTGTTTTCCAAAGACCGGCATGCGCTCTATTTCTCCAAGGAAGTGGTGCCGTTCACCGATGCCACCTTTGCGGATGAGGATGAAACGCCGGTGTTTCACCATGTTGGGGTTTACGCCTATCGGCCATCGGCGCTGGGCGCGTATCCGCGTTGGGAGGCCGGGCCGTTGGAGCAGCTGGAAGGGCTGGAGCAGCTGCGGTTCATGGAGCAGGGCCGGCAGGTGCTCTGCGTGGAGGTTGAAGCGCGGGGGCGGCAGTTCTGGGAGTTGAACAACCCCGAAGATGTGCCACGCATTGAGGCGATGATGGCGCAGATGGGCACCGCATGAGCCTGCCCGCCGGACAGCCAACCATCAGTGTGGTGGTTGTGAGCTGGCGGCGGCCGGAGGCGCTTAAGCGCGCCTTGGTGGGCATCTCGCAACTGCGCTATCCGGCGTTTGAAGTTGTGGTGGTGGCGGATGCTGCTGGAGTGGCGGCGGCCAAGACCTTGCCGTTTGGCGATCAACTGAAAACGGTGGAATACGAAACCCCCAATATTTCGGCGGCGCGCAACCGCGGCATTGCCCATGCTGCGGGCGAGGTTGTGGCATTTATCGATGACGATGCGGTGCCGGAGACCGGCTGGTTGCATCATCTGGCGGCGCCGTTTGCCAAGCCAGAGGTGGCGGCAGCGGGCGGATATGTGCGCGGGCGCAACGGGATCAGCTTTCAGTGGCAAGCGCAGAGTGTCGATGGCACGGGCGCGGGGGTGCCGTTTGAGATCCATGGCGATGACCCGGTGGTGCTGACGCCAAATGCGGAGCGGGCGATCAAGACCGAAGGCACCAATATGGCGTTTCGACGCGAGGTGCTGGCAGAGCTGGGCGGGTTTGATCCGGCGTTTCACTACTATCTGGATGAAACTGATTTGAACCTGCGGCTGGCGGCAGCGGGCCACAAGACCGCGATTGTGCCGCGGGCCGAGGTGCATCACGGCTTTGCCGAGAACCGCCAGCGCACGGTGGCGCGGGTGCCGCGGGATCTGAGCGAAATTGGGGCCAGCAAGGCGGTGTTTTTGCGCAAGCATTGCCCGGAAGGTCAGCGCGCAGAGGTGTGGAAAGCCTTTTGCCAGGGGCAGCGGCGGCGGTTGGTGCGCCATATGGTGGCAGGCCACATCATGCCCGGCGATGTGCGCCGGCTGATGCGCGGTTTGCAGCAAGGCTATGCCGATGGGCAGACACGTGCGCTGGGCCAGACGCCGGAATTGACACGGGCGGCGGAGGGCTTTGCGCCTTTGGAGGTTGCGACAGGCCCGCAGGTGGTGATCTATGGGCGCTTTTGGCGGCGGCGCGCGATTTTGCGCGAAGCCAAACAGGCGGCGCGGAACGGCAAGCTGCCATCGGTGTTCATCTTCTCACGCACGGGGCTGTTCCATTCGGTACGCTTTGATCCGGCTGGGTTCTGGATACAGCGCGGTGGGCTGTTTGGGCGCTCGGAGCGGCGCCAGTCGCTGTTTCGCATTGGCGGCTATGGCGCGCGGCTAAAACAAGAATTTCAACGGGTTGCAGCGCAGCGGCTTTTGTCAGAGACACTGTTGCCCAAACGATTGCAGACAAAACAACACGCTCAGAAACGGAGCAGATCATGACGCAGGATCAACAGCACACCGCCTTGGTGACAGGCACCGCAGGGTTCATTGGCTTTCACACCGCAGAGCGGTTGTTGCAGGAGGGCTGGAAGGTTGTCGGGCTGGATGCGATGACTGACTACTATGATGTGACCCTGAAAGAGCGGCGTCATGCGATCTTGAAACAGAGCGGGCAGTTCACCGCTGTGGAAGATCGGCTGGAAAGAGACGGTGTCTTGATGGGGCTGTTTGCCGAGCACAAGCCGGATGTGGTGATTCACCTCGCGGCACAGGCTGGGGTGCGCTACTCGATTGATGCGCCCCGCTCTTATGTGGAGGCCAACCTCGTGGGCACATTTGAGTTGCTGGAGGCCGCGCGGGCCTTTCCGCCGCAGCACATGTTGCTGGCGTCTACCAGTTCGGCCTATGGCGCCAACACCGAGATGCCCTATGCGGAGACCCACAAAGCCGACAGCCAGATGTCATTTTATGCGGCCACCAAGAAGGCCAACGAGGTCATGGCGCATTCCTATGCGCATCTCTACCACCTGCCCACGACGATGTTCCGGTTTTTCACGGTTTATGGCCCGTGGGGACGCCCGGATATGGCGCTGTTCAAATTCACCAAGGCGATTTTGGAAGGCAGCGCGATCGACATCTATAACCATGGCGATATGAGCCGGGACTTCACCTACATCGATGATCTGGTTACCGGCATTGTGAACCTGATTGAGGCTGCGCCAGAGACGGCGGAGGGCCGCGAAGGTGCGCGCGATGGCGACAGTCTGAGCCCGGTGGCGCCGTGGCGTGTGGTGAACATTGGCAATGGGCAGCCGGTGCAGCTGATGAAATTTGTTGAGGCCATTGAAGCGGCGCTGGGCCAGGAGGCCAAGAAGAACTTCATGGACATGCAGCCGGGGGATGTGCCCGCGACCTGGGCGGATGCGCGGCTGCTGGAGCAGTTGACCGGCACCATCCCGCAAACGCCCGTGGAAGAGGGCGTTGCGAAGTTTGTGGCATGGTATCGCGAGTATTACGCCGTCTAAGCGTGCTTAGGATTCGCCCACAACGGAAAGCGCCGGAGTCTTGGGCGGTGTGAGCGCCGCAACTTCGGTGTCTTCGTTTTCCACATAGCGCCGCAGGGTCGCGGTCAGCAGGCTGAGGTCGCGGGCTTCGATGGCGCGTCGGAGATCTTGCAGCGCGCTGGCGATCTGCAGCTCCGAGAGCATCTTTTCCTGCGCCCGCATGATTTTGGGGTGCGGTGTGGTCAGCATGTCGCTGCCGATCAGCAGCTCCTCATGCATTTTTTCGCCCTCTTGCAGGCCGGTGAAGGTGATCGCGATGTCGCCAGCCGGGTTGGATTCGTCCCGGATGGAGTGGCCGGCGGCCTCGATCATTTTGCGAGCCATATCGTGAATTGAGACAGGCTCGCCCATGTCCAGCACAAACACATCACCACCGCGGGAGAAGCTGCCCGCCAGCAGAACCAGACGCACCGCTTCATCAATGGTCATGAAGTAGCGGGTGACCTCCGGATGGGTCACGGTCACAGGGCCAAGGTCGCGGATTTGTTGTTGGAACAATGGGATGACGGAGCCGGAAGAACCCAGCACATTGCCAAAACGCACCATGGAAAACTTGGTGTGTTCGGAGCGTTTGGCCAGATCCTGAATGACCAGCTCTGCCATGCGTTTGGTGCTGCCCATCATGGAAGACGGGCGCACGGCTTTGTCGGTGGAGACCAGAATAAAGCGATCCACGCGGGCCAGGCGGGCCTCCTCAGCGAGCACACGGGTGCCGATCACATTGTTGCGCACGCCTTCAAACGCATTGGTTTCCACAAGGCTTACGTGTTTGTAGGCTGCGGCGTGGAACACCACCTCGATCTGATGATTCATCAGGGTTTCGCGCATCAGTTCCGGGTGTTCGATGCTGCCCAGAACGGCGGTCATGCGCAGGCCGGGATTTTCCCGTTTCAGCTCGTTGGCGATTTTGTAGAGCGCGAACTCGCTGTGGTCGACCAGCACCAGTTCCTGGGGGCGGCACCGGGCAATCTGGCGGCAGAGTTCGCCGCCGATGGACCCGCCGGCGCCGGTCACAAGAATGCGGTGATCGCGGTAGGTGCTTTCGGTCTGCGGCAGTTCGCTTTCAACGGCGTCACGGCCCAGCAGCGTGTCGAGCTGGATCGGGGCGGCAGCGGTGGCTTCCTCGCCGCGCAGCACGATGTCGGCAAAGGAGGGCAAAGCCAGCACTTCGCAGCCCAAGGCGGACAGGCGTTTGCCAATTTGCAATCGCACGGATTGGTTGGCCGACGGCATGGCCAGAACGACGCGGTCGATTCGGTTGCGGCGCACGATGGCGGCAATGCGCTTTGGGGAATGGACCTTGAGACCCAGAATGGTGAGCTTTTGCAGGTTTGGATCGTCGTCGATAAAGCCGAAGGGTTTGAACTCGTGATCGGTTTGCAGCGCGGCTGCCATTTGCTGGCCGGTCTGGCCCGCGCCATAGATCAGCACCTGTTTGCGGGGCATTTGGGTTGTGTAGATACGCTCGACAATGCGCAACATCACAAAGCGGCTGCCAACCGACAGGAAAGCAAACAGGGCGCCAAACTCCAGCATGGTGCTGAGAGAGAGGTGGGAGGGGCCGATGGCTTCGGCAACCACATAGCCGGTGACGGACAGGGTCATGGCGACGATGAAAACTTTGGCCACTTCGTCAATGCCGAAGGTGTTGAGTTTCACGCGGTTGAGGCCAAAACCGTGCAGGGCGACTGCGCCCACAGCCAGTACCGCGGGGAGGTACCAGGCCACGGTCATCCATTGGGTCGATTCGGCGGTGTTAGAGAAGGCCACGCACAGCGCAAAAATGATCGCCGCGAGGTCGACGCACAAAAGCACAATCGCTTTCTGCAAGTGCGTCAGGTTCGTTAGGAGTTTGAAAAGCATAATGTTTGCTCACAAATCGGGCTAAATTGGATCGTCTAAAAATACGTCTTGAGCTTTGCTCAGAAATGTAGGGAATTCTTCCCGAAAGAGTATTTGTCTTGGGTCGTGGTGGGGTGCCGCCTTTTGCAGGCACGGTTAACTTATATTACACGGTATTCAAAATTTGAATTGGTTTCTAAATCATTTGTTAACGTCTGTCAGGGCTGCGTAGGGACTGCCTAAAAAACAGGCAAAGGTCTGCTTATGAGGGTGGTGCGTGGGACTGTTGGCAGAGTCCGGCGGGCCACAGCAGGTGGAAAAGTTAAGAGTGAGCGCTTGTTTTTGGGCAGAGACCGGTTCTAAAAGAGTGAAAAATTTATGAGGCGAATTATGCGGCGAGTGGGTTTGAAGGCAGTTTTGGCGCTGGCCATGCTCTCCGTTGCTGCGTGTTCGCTGCCGCGAGGCGGTCCCATTGCATCAGAACTTGTGGGCGAGTCTGCGGTGCCGGAAGATATCCAGGTCACAGAGGTTTCCCGGCAAAATGTCTCCCAGATCGGCAAGTGGCCGGAGACCGGCTGGCATGGCCATTACCATTGGTTTGCCCGGTCGCCTGGTCCCAAAAGCCGGATCATCCAGACCGGCGATCAGGTCACCCTGACGGTTTGGGACAATCAGGAAAACTCGCTGTTGCTTGGTCCAGCAGACCGGTCCGTGCCGCTGCGGCCGGTGGAGGTCACCGAAGCGGGCACGATCTTTGTGCCCTACGTGAATGACATTATGGTGGCGGGGCTGACACCGTATCAGGCACGTGAGAAAATTCAGGGGCAGATGACCCCGATTGCACCCTCCGCGCAGGTTCAGATTGATGTCACGCCCGGTCCGGCCAATTCGGTGGATGTGGTCACCGGGGTGGCGACGCCCAGCCGGTTGCCGCTGTCGGATCGCAATGTTTCTATCCTGTCAGTAATCGCGCAGTCCGGTGGGGTGAGTGAAAACATCAAAAATCCGCTTGTGCGGTTGCAGCGTCAGGGGAAGTCTTATGAAATTCCGCTGGATAGCCTGCTGAAAGACCCAGCCAAGAATGTGATCATGCGCGGTGGTGATCAGGTGATTGTTGAGGAAGAAGAGCGCTATTTTGTGGCGGTGGGGTCAACCAGCAAAGAAGAGTTGGTCTATTTCCATCAGGAGCACATCACCGCGCTGGAGGCGGTGTCCTTGTTGGGCGGGTTGAACGACGCCCGCGCCAACCCGCAGGGGCTGTTTGTGTTGCGTCAGTATCCTGAATCCGCTGTCCGTCAGGACGGCACCGGGCCGACGTCCCAGCATGTGATTTTCCGGTTTGATCTGACCAAGGCGGACGAGCTGTTTGGCGCCAAGAACTTCCATGTGCAACCGGCGGATATTGTGGTTGCAAGTGAGTCGGCGGTGAAGCCGGCCCAGGCGGTGATTGCGCTGGTCGGGTCGTTGTTTGCGATTTCAAATGTATTTAACTGATGCGGTTGAAAAAACTGCACGTTAGAAAGGCAGCATGAGCAAGACTCAGACGGCTTGCTTTGTTTGTGTAGAAATGGACGCAAAATCGTGCTATCGCCAGAAGTAATTTGAAACAGAATTTTCATCATCTAATCGATAGTTTGTAGGTTGGTGTCCGACTATGGGACGCCACAGCACAGTGACCAGAGAGAGCGACTAATGCAGCGTAAAGTTACCAAGGCCATTTTTCCTGTAGCGGGCATGGGGACCCGGTTTTTGCCGGCGACAAAATCAGTGCCCAAGGAAATCATGACATTGGTGGATCGCCCGCTGATCCAGTATGCGATTGACGAAGCGCGTGAGGCGGGAATCACAGAGTTCATCTTCGTGACTTCGCGCGGCAAAGGCGCGCTTGAGGATTATTTCGACTGTGCGCCGCAGCTGGAGCAGACGCTGCGGGAAAAGGGCAAAACCGACCTGTTGGAAGCTGTGGAAGCGACCAATATGGAAAGCGGAGCAATTGCCTATATCCGCCAGCACAAGGCGATGGGGCTGGGTCATGCGGTGGCCTGTGCCAGCCGTTTGGTAGCAGATGAGCCCTTTGCTGTGATCCTGCCGGATGATGTGATCGCTGGTGAGACCTCCTGCCTCAAGCAGATGGTAGACGCCTATCAGGAAACTGGCGGATGCATGGTGGCCGCGATGGAAGTGCCGCAGTCAAAAGCGTCCTCGTATGGCGTACTTGATGTGAAAGAAGACATGGGGTCGATGGTCTCTGTCAAAGGCATGGTGGAAAAGCCGGCACCGGGCACCGAGCCGTCCAACTTGGCTGTCATCGGGCGCTATATTCTGACGCCGGAGATTTTCACCAACCTTAAAGGGCAGGGGGAAGGCGCAGGCGGTGAAATCCAGCTGACCGACGCCATTGCCACCGAGATTGCCAAAGGCGAAAACGTGTTTGGCTATCGCTTCCAGGGGCAGCGATACGATTGTGGCTCCAAAGCGGGCTTCCTGCAGGCCACCGTGGCCTTTGCATTGGAACGCGATGATCTGCGGGACGAGCTGTCCCAGTATCTTGAAGAGCTGGTGGTGGCCCGCCGCGCTGCGGAATAAGAGCCCCTGAAAGGACTACAACTGTGAACCACGTAATCGTCACGGGCGGCGCGGGCTACATTGGCTCGCACGCGTGCAAAGCTTTGGCTAAGGCCGGCTTTGTGCCTGTCACTTTCGACAATCTTGTCACCGGTTGGGAAGACTCGGTCAAATTTGGTCCCTTTGAGAAAGGCGACCTGTTGGACCGCGCGCGGCTAGACGCGGTTTTTGCCAAATATGAGCCAGTCGCGGTCATGCATTTTGCGGCGTTGTCTCAGGTTGGTGAAAGCATGAAGGAGCCGGGGAAATACTGGCTCAACAACGTGCAGGGTTCGTTGAACCTGATTGAGGCGACCGTGGATGCCGGGGTACGCAATTTTGTGTTCTCTTCGACCTGTGCGACCTATGGCGATCATGACAATGTGACACTTGATGAGAGTGTCGAGCAGCTGCCGATCAATGCCTACGGGGCGTCCAAGCGGGCAATTGAAGATATGTTGCGCGATTTTGATGCGGCCTATGGGCTGCATTCGGTGATCTTTCGGTATTTCAACGTGGCCGGGGCTGATCCGGAGGCGGAAGTCGGTGAGTTCCACCAGCCGGAAACCCATCTGATCCCGCTGATGTTGGACGCAATTGACGGCAAGCGGGATGCGCTGACCATTTTTGGCACGGATTACGACACGCCCGATGGCACCTGTATTCGTGACTACGTGCATGTGTGCGATCTGGTGGATGCGCATGTGCTGGGGCTCAAGCGTCTTCTGGATGGGCATGGAAGCCGGGTGTTCAACCTCGGCACTGGAACCGGTTTCTCGGTGCGCGAGGTGATTGACCAATCCCGTGCTGTGACCAACCGGGCGGTGCCTTACAGCGAGGGGCCGCGCCGTGCTGGCGATTGCACCAAGCTTGTCTCCGGCTCGACACGGGCGGAGAAAGAGCTAGGGTGGGAGCCGAAACGCTCCAAGATGGACCTGATGATTGCCGATGCATGGAGATGGCATCAGACCGGGCATTACGACAAGTAATCCCCCCGCTCGACTTCTGGAAATGACACGGGTGCTGGCCCTTGCCGGGCGGCGCCCGTCTGGTGTGGACCGGGTGTGTCTGGCGTATCTGCGCGCCGTGTTGGCGGATGATGTGCCATGCTTTGGCTTGGTGCGAACCGGTTTGGGTTACGTGCTGCTGGATCAGGCTGGGATGCGGGTCTGTCTAGAGGCGATTGAGGGGCAACGAGACTGGCCTTCACCGGATTTTGTGTCCCGGTTGCGCCACCGCGCGGGTAGCCCGCGACGGGTGCCGGACACAATGGCGCGGCAGGTGGCGATTGCGCGGGCACGGCCGCGTGGTTTAGGGCGCATGTTGCGGCGGCACTTGCCTGCGGGGAGCGTGTATCTCAACGTCGATCAGACCACGTTCACAACCCGCGTGGCGCAGGCGGTGAAGCGTGTAAAAGGCGGCAAGATCACGGTATTTTTGCATGACACCATTCCGCTGGACCATCCGCAGTATCAGACAGCGAAGTCGGTGGAGAAGCTGGCGGCCATTCTGAAGCGGTGTGCCAGCTACGCGGATTTGATCCTGACCAACTCACACGTCTCGGCCAGTGACATCGCCCGCCACATGGCGCCTCTGGGGGCGGTGCCACCCGTGGAGGTTGCGCACCTTGGGGTGGAGATCGATTTTTTCGAAAGTGAGAACAATGGCGCGGGCGTTGGTGTGGTTGCACCCTATTTCCTGTGTTTGGGCACCATTGAGCCGCGCAAGAACATCGCTTTTCTACTCGACCTTTGGGAGGGGATGGCAGAGCGGTTTCCGGCCAGTGAGATGCCGCGCTTGGTGATTGCTGGACGGCGAGGGTGGGAGAGTGCCGAAGTTTTGGAGCGGCTCGAATCATCACCGCTACGCGGACAGATTCTGTTGGAATTTAATGATTTAGGGGATTTTGATCTGCAACCCCTTATGGAGGGTGCGGCTGGGTTGCTGTTCCCAAGCCATGCCGAAGGCTTTGGCTTGCCGCCGGTGGAGGCAGCTGCAATGGGGGTGCCGGTGGTGGCCAATACACTGCCTGTTTTGCGGGAAATTCTTGGGGATTATCCCATTTACGCAAGCGTTTCAGATGTTTATCTATGGGAAACAATCATTCAGTCCCTGGTCACTGCGCAAGAGGCTGAAACAGAAGCAAAACCGCGTTTTTTCCCGCCCACCTGGGAGGCGCATTTCAATACGGTCTTAAGGGTCACCTGATACACCCTGTAGCTGGACCTTCAAAAATTGGGAAAGGTTGAGGACAGGGGTGAGTGCGCTGCAATCATATCGGCTTCGGATCAGACGCCGGCATCGTCTTGTGCGTGCGATCCGGAAGCGGCGTGAGCTGCGCAGCATGGCGGATCGCACGGCGCAGATCAAATCGTCGGATCTGCTGGCGTTTTCGACCCTGCGTAATGAGCATATTCGCCTGCCGTATTTCCTCGACTACTACCGCAATAAGGGCATCAACCACTTCCTGATAGTGGACAACGACAGTGACGACGGTTCGCTGGAGTATCTGATGGAGCAGCCGGATGTGTCGGTGTGGCACACCCGCAAGAGCTACAAGAAGTCCAAGTTTGGGGTGGATTGGCTGAACTGGTTGCAGTTTCGCTATGGCCACAATCACTGGTGCCTGGTGGTCGACCCCGACGAGTTCTTTATCTATCCGTTCTGTGACACCCGCCCGATCCGGGCGTTGACCGATTGGCTGGACGCCAGCTCGATCAAATCCTTCAGTGCGATGCTGTTGGATATGTATCCGCGCGGGCCGATCACGGAACAGCCCTATCAGGCCGGACAGGACCCGATGGAGATTGCCTGCTGGTTTGATGCGGGCAACTACACGATGACCAAGAACCCGCAGTATGGAAACCTGTGGATTCAGGGCGGGCCGCGGTCGCGGGTGTTTTTCCCAAATGAGCCGGAATTGGCGCCCGCGTTGAACAAGATCCCGCTGGTGAAATGGAACCGGCGCTATTGTTATGCCAGCTCGACCCATATGCTGCTGCCGCGTGGGTTGAATCAGGTGTATGACGAGTGGGGCGGGGAGAAGGCCTCTGGCCTGCTGCTGCACGCGAAGTTTCTGGACACCTTCACCGCCAAGGCGGAAGAGGAGCTGGTGCGGAATCAGCATTACTCCGCAAGTGTGGAATACAAGGCTTATGCCGAGCGGCTTCGCGATGCGCCGGAGCTGTGGTGCAAGTGGAGCGAGAAATACATCAATTGGCGCCAGCTGGAGATTCTGGGCCTCATGTCCAAGGGGAACTGGGCATGAGTGTGGGCATTCTCATGTTGGTGCACACGGCGTTTGACCGTGCGGAGCAAGTGGCGCGGCACTGGACCAAATATGGATGTCCGGTGGTGATCCATGTGGATGCTTCGGTGAAGCCCAAGGCGCACAAGAAGTTTGTCAAAGCGCTGGAAGATGTGCCGGATGTGCGGTTCTGCAAGCGGCACAAATGTGAATGGGGTGACTGGGGACTGGTGGCGGCCAGTCAGTCGGCAGGCGAGACCATGCTGGCCGAGTTCCCCGAGGTGCGCCACATCTACCTGTCTTCCGGGTCTTGTTTGCCGTTGCGGCCGGTGCAGGAGCTCAAGGACTATCTGGCGGCGCGGCCACGTACGGACTTCATCGAGAGTGCGACCACGGCGGATGTGCCTTGGACCGTTGGGGGATTGGATGCGGAGCGGTTTACGCTGCATTTCCCGTTCTCCTGGAAGAAGCACCGGTTCCTGTTTGATAAATGGGTCGATATTCAGCGTTTCCTGAGGGTGAAGCGGAAGATTCCTAATGGGGTTGTGCCGCATATGGGCAGCCAGTGGTGGTGCCTGACGCGGCAGACGTTGTCGGCGATTTTGCAGGATCCGGATCGGGACACGTTTGATCGCTACTTCAAACGGGTGTGGATTCCGGATGAGAGTTATTTCCAGACCTTAGCTCGGCTGTATTCGAGCAATATCGAAAGCCGGTCGCTGACGCTTTCTAAGTTCGACTTTCAGGGCAAACCGCACATTTTCTATGACGACCACTTGCAGCTGTTGCGGCGGTCTGATTGCTTTGTGGCGCGTAAAATCTGGCCGCGTGCCAACAAGCTCTATAACGGTTTTTTGCGCAGCCCTGAGGGTGCCATCAAGATGAGCGAACCCAATCCGGCCAAGATTGACCGGATTTTTGCCAAGGCGGTGGAGCGGCGGACCAAAGGGCGCACGGGGCTTTACATGCAGAGCCGCTATCCCAATGAGGGGTGGGAAAACGGCATGACCTTTGGACGGTACTCGATCTTCCAAGGGTTTGCACAGCTGTTTGAGGATTTTGAGCCTTGGTTGGCCCGTGCCACTGGGACGCGGGTGCATGGGCATCTATTTGCGCCGGAAGGGGCGGAGTTTGAAGGGCGGCAAAAAGTCATCAACGGGGCGCTGAGCGATGACCCGAAGTCGCGCGATTACAATTCGATTGCGTTTTTGACCAATCTGATCTGGAACACGCGCGGCGAGCGGCAGTGCTTCCAAGTGGGGCCGCGGGATGAGGGCGCGCCGGTGTGGTTCTTTGCCAAGGACCCCAATGCGCAGGTGTCGGTGATCAGTGGGGCCTGGGCGATTCCGCTGTTCAAGTCGAACCTGGACTTTGCCGACATTCGCAAGGAGGCCGCGCGGCTTCAAAAGTTGGAAAACGATCAGCTTTACGCGTTGCGTAGCCCTTATGCGAAGGCGCGGGTGCGGATCTGGACGTTGGCGGAGTTTATCGAGGCGCCGATGGAGCCGTTGCAGACCATCATTGACGAGATCGGGCCGGAGAAAGCGCGCCGTTTGGCGGAGGCGCCGACGATGACCGATTTGACCGGATTTGGTCAGTTCCTTCAGAACCTTAAAAACCAAGGCATGCACCCATACCTGATGGGCGATTTCCCCGTATCTCAGGGGGAGAGCGATCAGAAGAAGCCGCCACGGAAACCCTATTTGGTACAGTAAATCCTTATGAGCCAACCCTTTGATTACTTTGTGGTCTTTGCCGAGATGCGGACCGGGTCGAATTTTCTGGAAGCCAATATCAATGAGTTTGACGGACTCAGCTGTCTGGGCGAGGCGTTTAATCCGTATTTCATTGGATACCCCAACAAGGATGATTGCCTTGGCGTGACGCTGGATCAGCGGACGGGGGACCCGCAGGCGTTGATTGAGGCGGTGAAATCAAACGAGGTCTTGTCCGGTTTTCGGTACTTCCACGATCATGAGCCACGGGTGTTGAATGCGATTTTGGAGGATCCGCGCTGTGCGAAGATCATCCTGACCCGCAATCCGCTGGACAGCTATGTGAGCTGGAAGATTGCGCAGGCCACAGGGCAGTGGAAGCTGACCGATGTGCGCCGGCGGCGCGACAGTAAGGTTACGTTTGATGGCGCGGAGTTTAAGCGGCACGTGGAGGAGTTGCAGGATTTTCAGGTGTCCTTGATGCGGGCGCTGCAAGTGAGTGGCCAGACGGCGTTTTACATCGCTTATGAGGACCTGCACGATATTCAGGTGATGAATGGCCTGGCCCGGTTTCTGGGACATGACGAAGAACTTGAGGGCTTGAACCAGAAGCTCAAACGCCAGAATCCAAGCCCCTTGTCAGAGAAAGTGTCCAACTTTGGCGAGGTGACGCTGGCTCTGGCGGACCTGGATCGTTTTAACCTCAACCGCACGCCAAATTTTGAGCCGCGTCGTGGGGCGGCTGTGCCAAGCTACGTGGCCTGTGCTGTGTCGCCGCTTTTGTATTTGCCAATGCGTTCCGGGCCTCAGGACACGGTTACGCAATGGATGGCACAGATGGATCGCGTGGAGCCGGATGGGTTGATCCAGAGTTTCAGTCAGAAAAGTCTGCGTCAGTGGAAAAAGGCGAACAAGGGACATCGCAGTTTTACTGTGATCCGTCACCCTGTGGTGCGGGCCCATGCGGCGTTTTGCGAGTGCATTTTGGCGGCGGAGAGCGGCGTCTATAAACAGATCCGAAAAACCTTGCGCCGGGTTTACAAAATGCCGCTTCCGAAAGATCCGCCTGGTGAGGGCTATACGGCGGCCGAGCATCGCGCTGGATTCGTCGCCTTTTTGGGATTCGTGAAGGCGAATCTGGCGGGGCAGACCAGTATCCGACAAGACGCCCATTGGACCAGTCAGACCACGGCGATGCAGGGATTCGGTGACTTGGCGTTGCCGGATATGATTGTGCGGGAAGATGAGATGATGAGCTATTTGCCCGCGCTGGCGATGCAGATTGGGCGGGTTGATGCGCCGGATCCGGTGGCGGTTGATCCCGGCCATCCCGTGCCGCTCGAGGAAATCTATGATTCCGAAATCGAGAAGCTCTGTGAAGATATCTACAAGCGGGATTACATCGCTTTTGGATTTGAGAGCTGGACGTAAATACGCGCCGTCAGCGGGGCTGCGGCGCGTTGAAATTCCTAATTGTCGGCCAGCTTAAGCTGCCTGAACCTTGTCACCTTCGGTCAGGATTGTGAACAGCGTCGCCGCGTCCGGGTTGGCGCGCAGCTTGGCACAAATCGCGGATTCACGCAGGTGACGGGACACTTTCGCCAAGGCTTTGAGGTGCTCCACGCCGGCCTCTTCCGGGGCAAACAGCGCAAAGGCGATGTCAATTGGCTGGTGGTCCACCGAATTGAAATCAACCGGCTTTTCCAGAAGGATGAAGGCGCCGACGACGCTTTCAAGGCCTTCGAAACGGGCGTGTGGCAAGGCCACCCCGTGGCCCACGCCGGTGGGGCCAAGGGTTTCGCGTTCAATCAGGGCTTCGACAACAGCAGGCGCGTTCAGCCCGTAAGCTGACTCGGCCAGGTCGCCAAATTCCTGCAACAAACGCTTTTTGCTTGAGGCGGCTGTGACAACACGTACCGCCTCAGGCTTGAGGATCGTAGAAAGGTCCATAGGGCCTGTATCTCCGGAGCGCGCTTTGATGCGCTTACTCACTTATGCTTGCGGATCGATCCAGCCGATATTGCCGTCCTCACGGCGATAGACAACGTTCAATCCGTCTTTACCTTCGTTCTTGAAGACAAGCACCGGGGACCCTGCAAGTTCCATCTGCATCACGGCTTCGCCAACGCTCAAGGATGGGATCTTGGTCTCCATCTCGGCAACGATGACTGGCTGCAGGGTGTCGGGCTCGGCCTCATGTTCTTCAGCTTCAGGCGCGAGGATATACGAGGAAGCGCCGAAAAGTTCAACCGGGTCCTGACGTTCCTTATGGTGATCCTTCAGTCGGCGCTTATACCGACGCAGTTGTTTGTCCATTTTTTCCGCACAACTGTCAAAAGCGGCGTAGATTTCAGTTTCATGTGCTTTGGCCTGGGCGGTCAGTCCGGTGGACAGATGCACCGTGGCCTCGCAGACATATTCGTGCGCGTGTTTGGAGAACGTGATCGTCGCGTCGGTAGGTCGGCCGGCGTATTTGTCCAACACACTGCCAAGCTCAGTTTTCACGTGAGTTTGCAGAGCCTCACCAACGTCGATGTGTTTTCCGGTAATCTGATAGCGCATCCTGTCTCCTTTTCGATGACATGTCGGACCACGGGCTTGAGCTGCCCGTTATCAGTTAGGTCCGAATGCTGGAAATCGACATTGCCAACCCTTGCGAAAGACCGGGCCTTTTTGCGAAGGCCGCCACGGTCACAGCGGTGGGTCGATCAAATGTCATGAATCCATTTGAGTAGGCAGACGGTTAAGAGTCAATGATCGAGCGCAAGATTGTGCGCTTTTCCGCGTGTGTCAGGAGATGCGGAAGTTTTCGCCAAGGTAGACACGGCGCACGTTTTCGTTTTCTACCACTTCATCCGGGGTGCCGGACATGAGGACCTTGCCGTCGTGCAGGATGTAGGCGCGGTCGACAATTTCCAGCGTCTCGCGCACGTTGTGGTCGGTGATCAAGACGCCGATGCCGCGCTTTTTCAGATCGGCCACGAGGTGGCGGATGTCCCCCACCGAGATCGGGTCGACGCCCGCAAACGGTTCGTCCAGGAGCAGGTATTTCGGATCCGCGGCCAAACAGCGGGCAATTTCCACGCGGCGGCGTTCCCCGCCGGACAGGGCCAGCGCCGGGGCGCGGCGCAGGTGTTCAATGGAGAATTCGCTCAGCAGCTCTTCGAGGCGTTCGCGGCGCTTGTGGCGGTCCTTATGGGTGATGTCGAGGATTGCGGTGATGTTGTCCTCTACCGACAGACCCCGGAAGATCGACATTTCCTGCGGCAGATAGCCAATGCCCAGTTTGGCGCGGCGATACATGGGCAGGGTGGTCACGTCACGTCCGTCGATGGACACACGGCCGCCTTCGGGCACCAAGAGGCCTGCGACCGCATAAAACGTGGTGGTTTTGCCCGAGCCGTTGGGGCCAAGCAGGGCCACTACCTCGCCGCGGTTCAACTCCATCGAGAAGTCACGGATCACCACGCGCTTGCGGTAGGCCTTGCGCAGGCTTTGCACCTGTAGTCCGGAGCTGCCTTTAGTGACGGAGAGATCGGGTTTGGCCATGGTTACTGAGACTTCAGAACTGTTTTCACGTTGCCGCTCATCTGGGCGGTGTTGTCGGTCAGATTGAGGCGCATCTTGTCCGCGGTGATGGTGGTCTTGGACTGTACCACTGTGACGTTGCCGGTCATTTCCACGGTGCCGGTGTCGATGCTGTAGATCGCTTGGTTGGCTTCTGCCGCATCTGGCCCCTGGACCAAAAGTACGTTGCCTTCGGCCACAAGGCGGGCGATGGCCTGGGTTTCTTGATTGTAATGTACGTTCACCTTGTCGGCGGTCATGCGCATGTCGCCTTGGGAGACATCCACCTTGCCCTCAAACACGGCGCTGCCGTCAGACTGGTTCACGGAAAGAGTCTCGGCGGTGACTTCGACGGGCAGGCCGGTGTCTTGTTGCATCTGGCCAAAGCCAACCTGAAACCCCTGTGCCATCCCAGCGACGGGAACCACCGTCAGGAGGGAAATTGCCAAAGCACGGATCAAATACACAGGGTCACCTCGTCTCAGTTTGCGGGCGTGTATAGCAGTCGCACACCTTTTGTGAAAAACAAATATAATTCATTGTTTTCCCCAGAGGGGCGCAGGGCCATGCGGCCTGCTTCCAAGGTGCCAAGGCCGCTTTCGGCTAGAATTTCTCCGGCGGTTTCCGCGCGCGCGTCTTCCAGGCCAAAGATCATGGTTTCGGTGGTGATGGTGTAGCCCGCCGAAGTAACAATCTCGACGTCGCCGTCAAGCTCGACCTCGTTAAAGGTGCTGCTCATCTCACCGGCTTCGGCGCGCACAGTAATTTCCGTGCCGTCGGTGGTGCTGATCAGAGCGCCGACCTGTTCGGCAATGATGCGCGAGGGATCGTCGATGTCCGGATGCGCGGTGGCCGAAGTCAGCGTGATGTTGTGGCCGTCATTGGTTTGGCCGGAGATATAGGGGGCGGTGATCTGGCGGTCGCGCAGGCGTTTTTCCAGTTCCACATCGGCAAAGGGGATGGCGCTTTCGAGATCCACTTCATGAGAGATCAGGAAAAGCGTGGACAGGATGCCAAGCGCGGTCAGGGGCAGTAGCACCTTCAGCCAAGCGACCAGATTGGAATATGTGAGGCGGCGCACCACCGGATTAGCCGAGCCCGGCGCGCAGGCAGTCGTGGATGTGCAAGAGGCCCTCTGGGGTGCCTGCGCCATTGGGGTCAATCACAAACAGACAGGTGATCTTGCGCTGGTTCATGATGGCCACGGCTTCTTCGGCCAAGGCGCCGGGTGCAATGGTTTGTGGATCGGCGGTCATGACTTCGATGGCGGTGCAGTCTAGCAGTCCGTCCATATGACGGCGTAAGTCCCCATCGGTGACAATGCCGAGGAGCGCGCCGGTGTCGTTGGTGACGCCAACAACGCCAAAGCCTTTTTGGCTGATTTCCAACAACGCGTCGCTCATCGGGGTTTGCGCATCGATCAATGGCAGCGCGTCGCCAACATGCATGAGGTCGCGCACGCGGGAGAGCTGTGCCCCCAGTTTGCCACCCGGGTGGAACTCGCGGAAGTTTTCCGGTGTGAACCTGCGGTGTTCCATCAGCGCCACGGCTAGAGCATCGCCAAGCGCGAGGGTCATGGTGGTGGTGGTGGTCGGCACGACGCCGGTGCCGCAGGCTTCTTCGGCCTTGGGCAGGATCAGACCCACGTCACTTTGCTTGATCAGCGTGCTGTCGGGGCGGCTGGCGACACCAATCAGCGGGATGTTGAAGCGGCGCGTATAAGCGACGAGATCGGCCAGCTCCGGGGTTTCACCGGAGTTCGACAGCACCAGGGCAACGTCGCCCTGCGCCATCATGCCAAGGTCGCCGTGGCTGGCCTCAGCGGGATGCACAAAATGGGCCGGAGTGCCAGTGGAGGCAAAGGTGGCGGCAATCTTGCGGGCGATGTGGCCGGATTTGCCCATGCCGGAGATGATCACGCGGCCTTTCGCAGAGAGCAGAAGTTCAATGGCCTCGCCAAACTCGGCACCCAGGCTGTTGCCCAAGGCGGACAGCGCCGCGGTCTCGATAGAGATCACACGGCGGGCGGTGTCCAGAAAGGTCTGCTTGTCGGCGTCCGTCATGGGGCGGCTCCGTTAGTGCGCAAAGATGTCCTGTTCCGGCCAGCCGGCCAGATCAAGCTTGGCGCGGGTTGGCAGGAAGTCAAAGCAGGCCTGGGCCACTTCGGTGCGGCCTTCGCGCGCAAGGCGCTCGTTCAGCTTTTCGCGCAGGCCGTGTAGGTAGAGCACGTCAGAGGCGGCGTAATCGAGTTGGGCGTCTGTCAGGGTTTCGGCACCCCAGTCGCTCATCTGCTGCTGTTTGGATACGTCGACGCTCAGCAATTCCTGAAGCAGGTTTTTCAGGCCGTGACGGTCGGTGTAGGTGCGCACAAGCTTGGAGGCGATTTTGGTGCAATAGACCGGTGCGGTGAGCGCGCCAAAGGCGTGGTACATGGCAGCAATGTCAAAGCGGCCAAAGTGGAAGAGTTTCAACACATTTGGATCTTCGAGCATTTTGCACAGGATTGGCGCCTCGGTCTGGCCTTTGGCGACTTGCACCAGGTGGGCGTTGCCGTCGCCGCTGGACATCTGGATCACACAGAGGCGGTCGCGGTGGGGGTTGAGCCCCATGGTTTCGCAGTCAATCGCCACAACCGGGCCAAGGTCCAGGTCGTCAGGCAGGTCGTTTTGATAAAGGAAATTTGCCATAGGTGCCTCAATGTCTCTGATGACAAGCACTTACGGCTTTGTGCGGCGTGTTTCAATGTTTCGCGGGGGATTGTTGTTAATGTGGCATGGGGTTGCTTAGAGGGTTGCCTGGGGCGCGTGGCTTTACGGCGTGGGCGCGACACCCTAAGTATCGGCCATGGATAGCAAAGCCCCCCAAACCGTGAGCGATCACCTGCGTGCGACACTTGAGACCGAAGCGCGCAAAGACGGGCCGCGTGTGCAGCGGATTGAAGTAGAGGGCCAAGTGTTCTGGATCAAGCGCGTGGAGCAGCTGGGATTGCGGTACCGTTTGCAGAAGGGCGATCCACGTCAGGCGTTTGAGCGCGAGCGGCTGGCCTATCGCGAGATGAATGCTGTGCAGGCGCCGGTGCCGCAATTGGTGGCCGAGGGGCCTGATTTTCTGGTGCTGCCGGATTGCGGGCAGGATTTGCGCAAGCTGTTGAGATTTGAGGAAGATGCGGCCAAGCGGGCGCAGATGTTGTTGGATGCCAGTGTGATGCTTGCGGAATTTCACAACCTCGGGTTTGCCCACGGGCGGCCCAGCCCCAAGGATATGTGTCAGGTCGACGGCCAGATGCTGCTCCTGGATTTTGAGCGCTACAAGCACGCCAACAACACGCCGGTTGGACAGGCGCGGGATTTGGTGGTGTTTGCGTTCAACGTGGCGGCGCATTCGCCGCAGATGCGGGGCAGCTTGCGCGAGGCGATGGCGGCCTATCGGGACAATGCGGACGCCGCGATTTGGCCTTTGGCGCAGCGTTGGTGCCGGTGGCTGCGGTGGACCGCATGGGTGACCAAACCGTTGCAGAAGCGGCCAGAGGGGCGGGCTCTGGAGTTCAAAGCGATTCCGGTGGTGATGGATTTGTTTCTGTCTGAGGGCAAACCGCTGGGGTAACGGCTTAGGCCTGCGGTGTAATTGCTATCAGGTGGTTGTCCCACTGCAGGGGGTGCTGTGCTAGCGTGTCCACCGCATCGCCAATCAAGCCGGTGCCCGTGGTGAAGAGGAAGTTTTGATCTGCGGGGCCAATGCCGCAAATATCTTCGGCCGGAAGATGGGCGAGCACACGGTCTGACTCGACATCAAAGACCTGCCAGAAACCACCGCGCGGTGATGTGATGGCAACTTTGTCCCCGTCGCCGGAAAAGGACACGCTGCCCGCATAGCCTTGCATGTCGAGGTGAAGTTTGCCGGGGATTCTGCGCAACCGATAGGGCGCACCGCGTCGGTGCAGGCCAAGCAGCGGTGGAGATTGGTTTCTGGCGCCCTGCCATTGCATCGCGAAGGCCACCAAACCATCCGCGCGGACCGCGAGGTGGCGGATCGAGTTTTTGTGCAGGCTAGCAGTCAGATCGACCCGTTCCTGGATTTCGCCTGCCAAGCTGACATAGCTGAGATTGGGTTGCATCACCGGGATGTTGAGCTTGCTGCGGCCCATGTCAGGGTGGGTCTCGATGCCGCCGTTGGCAACGACCAGGGTCTCCTCATCTGGCAAGAGTTTGAGGTCATGCGGGCCAACGCCACCAGAGGAAAACTCGCCAGTGCGGGTGTAGTTCTGGGTCACGTCCCAGAGGCCAATGACGCCCTCGCCAGCTTCATAGTTATTCTCGGACGTGAAAAGCGTGGTCCCGTCGGCAGAGAAGGCGCCGTGGCCGTAGAAGTGGCGGCCTTCCGGCGCGGTGATGGTTTTTAGGACCGCACCGTCGCGGCAATCCATGACCAAGGCGAAGGTGCCTGGGCGGCGGGCGAAGGCAACGGCTTCGGCGCGATCGGGATGGGCGGCGGCGGCGTGGCCACGGGCGGGCAAAGGGATGGTGAAGGTGATCTCGCCGGTCGTGGTGAGACCTGCGAGCAGATAGGTGCCGTCAGGGGCGCGGGCGGCGGAGAGATAGTCCGGCGTGCCCACGCTGCTCCACCCCGCGCTGGGCAGGAGGCTGGTGGCGGCAAGGCCCGCGAGCATGCAGCGCCGGGTGACCATCAGTCGCCGTCCAGCGCGTTGAAGCCTGCGGTGACATCTAGGGCTGGGCCCAGTTCTTGCAACACGATGTCGCGGATGTTGCCGATGTATTGTTGCAGGATCTCAACGCGTAGTCGGCCCTGGATTTCGGAAACACCGGCAAAGGCTGGGTCAGCTTCAAGTTCGGTGGCGTGGCCGAGGGCAAGCGAAAAGGCAGCGGTGAGGTTTTTGGCGGGTGCCGAGGTTTGCGCCGCAAGCAGGGCGGCAAGCTGCTCCAATGCGTTCAGAGAGACGGTGATGTTTTGCAGGCTGCGTTCTGAGCGGCGGGCTTCGGCGCGCAAAGGGCGGGGTTTGTCGAATGTGCCAAGCGGGCGGCCTAGGCGGGCGTCGGCGTTGAACTGCAGGCCGGTATCGAGTGTCTTGAAGAGTTCGGCCACGGCGGCGAGGTCCGTGGTGTAGGGGCCGTCGTCTGACGGGGTGCGCATGAGATCGGCGTAGCTGGTTTGCCAATCCGCCAGAATGGCGTTGGCGTTGCGGTCAATATCATTGGTGACGGCTTGGATCAGCGTGCAGCGGTAGGCATCGCTGCCCAAGGTCTGGATACGCTCGTCATAGAGCAGGAACTCCAGCGCAAAGAAGCCGTGGGCGGCGATGGAAACTTCGGCGAAGGCGTCGGCATCCGATACAGCAGGGTCTTCGGTGGTGATCAGCCTGGAGAGGGCTTTGGGGGTGAAGCCTTTGGTGTCGGGCCAGAAGGCGAGGGAGAAAGCACGTTCCTCCTCTTCGGTGGGGCCAAAGCGCAGGTGGCTGACCGCCATCCAGGCGTCAAAGCCCTCGTGATAGGCGGCGCGCAGGGCGGCGGAGTCGCTGGCGCAGTCCTCTGCGGCGGTGTTTTTCAGGGTGCCGGTGCCCTCTGTCAGGGTAGTGAACCCTGGCAAGATATGCTGGTCGATGGCTGTGTCCACCAGCGCAGCTGGGTCCAGCGCCCATGCGGGTTGCGCGAGCAGGAGTGAGGTGGTCAGGGCAAGCAGGCGCATGGTCAAAGGCTTTCGATAAATCGGATGAGAGCGGCGCGGTCGGCAGGCGGCATGGCGACCACGGTGTCACGGGCGGATTGCGCTTCACCGCCATGCCAGAGAATGGCTTCGAGGATGTTGCGCGCTCGGCCGTCGTGCAGGAATTGCGTGTGGCCAGAAACCTGACCGGTGAGGCCGATGCCCCAGAGCGGTGGCGTGCGCCATTCGTGGCCGGTGGCGCGCCCTTCGGGGCGGTTGTCGGCCAACTCTGGCCCCATGTCGTGCAGCAGCATGTCGGTGTAAGGCCAGATCAGCTGAAAGCTTTGGGCGGGTTGGTCTTCGAGCCGGTGGGTCACAAAGGACGGCGTGTGGCAGGAGGCGCAGCCAGTGGTGTGGAAGACTTCCTTGCCGCGCAGCACCTCGGGATCGTCCACGTCGCGGCGGGCGGGCACGGCGAGGTTGGCGCTGTAGAAAGTCACAAGGTCGAGGCCGATCTCATCGACCTCAAAAACACGCACGTCGCCGTCGCCGTGTGGGCTGTTGATGCAGTCGACCTGTGCCGGAGTGCAATCGCCGTGACCTGCTTCAAACAGCGGCGTGGAGATGCCGATGTCAGCAGCAAAGGCGGCGGCGGATTGCTGGCGCAGGGTTGGCGCGCCAGCCTTGAGGCCAAACCGGCCTAGCATCGGACGTTGATATTCGACGGACCATGTGATGTTTGCCCGGCCGGAGATGCCGTCGCCGTTTGCGTCGTCTGGATCAGCATTTGCGAGGATGTCACCGGCCGGGATTGCGTCCAACAGACCGAGGCCAATCATTTGCGGCGCCACGCGCGGGCTGAGCATCACGTCGGGGTGCAGGGGGCCATAGCCAAGGTCTTGCAGGGCATACGATGGGCGGCGCAGAGTGGCGGTCTCGCCGCCGGACAGCTCGACGTCGAACTCTTCGAAAGAGACTTCGATTCGGGCTTCGGCAGGGTGGCCGGGCAGGCTGAAATCTTGAATTTGGGAGCCGTAGGTTGGCTCTGGCCGCGTGGCGAGGAAGTCTTCGATCTCGTAAATCTGATCGGCTTGTTGACCCGGGATGGCGAGTTTGATCGCCAGAGACAGAGCGTCATCGGCAGGGCCATCTGGCGCGTGGCCACGTCCGGATTTCTGGTGGCAACCTAGGCAATTGCGTGCGTTGTAGAGCGGGCCAAGACCGTCAGAGGCCAGTGTTGAACTGGGCGCGGAGACCCAGAGCTTGTCAAACATCGCTTCGCCTAAGCGGAAGGTCAGACCATCGTCTTTGCTCAGGTTTGCGCTGGGTTGTTTGAAGGCCAAAGCGTCCTTGCGCACCGGTACGGTGGTGGCACCGCCGGGACGGGATTCAAACTTTTGCGGTTTTGAGAAATCGGTGGGCGCGGCGGTCACGCCTTGGATGCGTTTGGTCTCGGCGTCGGTTCGGGGCACCACATTGAGGTGACGGTCATCGAGAGCGTGCACCGATGTGGCGGCGAGGAAAGCGCAGAAGACCGTGGCTGAGGAATTTCGCATGGCTGGCCTTGGAAAGGAAAAAGGGGCAGCGGGATAGCCGCCCCTTTGAAGTCTTAGTGGTCTGTGACCTTATTATTGGAACACAGCGTTTGGGTTGTCGAGGCTGTCGGAGCCTTCAAACGCCAGCTGGTCCAGGCCCAGTGCTTTTACTGCTGCTTCGATAGATTTGGTCTGATCTACCAGACCGTCTACGCCACCCATGACCAGCGCTTCGCCAGCGGCATTGCCACGCTCCAGCATTTGGTCGTAGGAGAAGCCTGCTTCGGCGGCGGTTTTGATACGGCCGAGGGACATCATGGTGGTGGAGAGTTTGCCTTTCAGCTCTGCGTCCAGATCGGCGTTCACTTCTGCCACGAGATCAGACACGGAAGGGCCAGACACCAGGGAGCCGTCCACACGCACGTATTCGCCAAGGTACACGTTCTGGATGCCCAGACCGTCGTAGTAGTGGCTGTTGTGGGTGTTGTCGGAGAAGCAATCATGCTCTTCTTCCGGGTCGTTCAGCAGCAGGCCAAGGCGCATACGCTCACCCGCTTGCTCACCGTAAGACAGGGAGCCCATGCCGGTCAGGATGGCCACGAGGCCAGCGTCTGCGTTGGCAGTTACGGTGGCGCGGGCTTCGCCGTCTGCGGCCCATTGTGCGGCCATGAATTCCAGATCGGAGACCAGCAGGTCGGTTGCGGCTTTCAGGTAGGCGCCACGACGGTCACAGTTGTCACCGGTGCAGGCGTCGCCCGCTGCGAAGTCGGTCCAAGGACGGTCACCCGCGCCGTGGTTGTGGCCGTTTTTGTCCTGGCCCCAGAGCAGGAACTCGATGGCGTGGTAGCCGGTGGCCACGTTAGCCTCAACGCCGTCTGCTTCGTGCAGGCTTTCCAGCAGGGCCGGGGTGATTTCTGCGGCATCAATGGTTTCGCCGGAGATTTCGAAAGACGCGTTGGCGATCACGTTCAGAGCGGCCAGCGGGTTTTCGTCAGACGGGCCACCGTAGGCAGCGTCCACATAGTCGATCAGACCCTCGTCCAGAGGCCATGCGTTCACTTTGCCTTCCCAGTCATCCACAGCAGCGTTGCCAAAGCGGTACACTTCGGTCTGCTGGTATGGCACGCGGGAGGCCAGCCATGCGCCTTGGGCGTTGTGCAGCGCTTCGGCGGAGGGGTTTTCGATCAGCGCGTTTACAGCTGCTTGCAGCGTTTTGGCGGTGGTCAGGCTGTCTTCGTATTTGGCGGCGGCGATGTCGGCGTAGTTGGCAACAACATCAGCTTTGTTGGCGGCAAATGCAGGCGCGGTCAGTGCGAGCACAGCCGCGGAAGTGGTCAAAAAGTGACGAGTCATGGAATCCATTCCCTGTTAGCGAATTTGCGCCATAACTGACTAGTTTTGTCGACTACGTCAATCCTTATTAATTTTGTATGTTTTTGAGTGCGGCAGAATGTCCCGCACTCAAATATGCATGCAAAACACAGCTTATTCCTCGTCAAGCAGGTGTTCATAGCGGGCGTCCGTCAGGGTTTTGAGGAAGGCGACAATAGCGTCGATGCGCTGGTCATCTAGGGCAGGACCATGGGTAAGTTCCTCAAAGGCCAGTGTCGCTGGTACGGCTGGCATGCGGAAGGTTTCGCCGGTTTCCGGGTTGGTGCGGCGCTTCACGTCAGTGGTGTTGAACTGATTATAAAACAGCACCACGGTGCGCAGGTCTTCAAACACGCCGTTGTGCATGTATGGGCCCGTGACGGCCACGTTGCGCAGGGTTGGGGTTTTGAATTTGCCGCGCAGGGTTGGGTTCTTCTCCATGTCCGGATGCGCGGCGAGGCCAACATCGACGGTGCCACGGGGTACACCGTTCATCTCGCGTAGCGCCAGATTCTCCGGCACACCGATGTTGTGGTATTCGTAGTTGGTAAAGGTTTCCTGCGGGTCCAATTGGCTTTGGCCAAGCTGGTGGCAGAGGTTGCAGTTGGTAAATTGCTCGGAGAAGAAAAGGACCCGGCCCAAGTCTTCTTCGCGGGTCAATTCGACCTCTCCACGCAGGAAACGGTCATATTTACTGTCAAATGGCGCAAAAGCGTCGGTGCGCTCAAATGCGGCGATGGCGTCGGTCATGGCGGCATACCCTGTTTGCGGGTCGTTCAAAACGTCGCCGTCAAACAGCGCCGGGAAGGCTTGAGTGTAGACCGGATCTTCAAGCAGGCGGGCGACAACGGCGGCTTCGTCTGCCATACTCATCTCGATGGGATTCAGTGGCGGGCCGCCTGCCTGATCTTCCAACCGATTGGCGCGACCATCCCAGAACTGACCGCCCGCCCAAATGCCGTCGGCGTTTTTATGAAACTCCGGGGTGAAGCTGGCGTAGGCGGCGCTGGGCGCGTTGCGATCGCCAAGCGAGTGACCGTCATCGCCAATCGAGGCCATGCCGCGTGGATCGGCAAAGCCATTTTCCGGATCGTGGCAGGTGGCACAGGATTGCGTGCGGTTGGCCGACAGGTTCACGTCAAAGAACAGGCGTTCTCCGAGGGCTTCTAGGGTGGTGGGGACGTCTTCCGCCAAAGCTGGCGAGGAGGCGAGCACACATGCAATGGCGAGAGAGCGATACATTTGGGTGTCTCATTTCTGACTTCTTTTGTCAGCTTTGCGCCTGTTTGTGGAAATGGTCAACGGACACTGTTGACGCACCCAACAAAAAAGCCCCCGGCAGTGCGAGGGCTTTTGTTTGATTTTGGGTAGGATCAGCGGTCGCGGAATTGCGCTTCGCGTTTTTCCATGAAGGCTGCCATGCCTTCTTTTTGATCTTCGGTCGCAAACAGCGAGTGGAAGGCGCGGCGTTCAAACAGGAGGCCTTCGCGCAAGGAGCTTTCAAAGCTGCGGTTCACAGCTTCTTTAGCGGTGCGTGCTGCGATCAGGGATTTCTCCGCGATCTTCTGTGCTGCGCCCATGGTTTCTTCCATCAGCTTTTTCGGAGGCACAACGCGGGACACAAGGCCGGAGCGCTCTGCTTCTGCGGCGTCCATGAAGCGGCCGGTGAGGTTCATGTCCATGGATTTGGACTTGCCTACGGCGCGGGTCAGGCGCTGGCTGCCGCCGATGCCGGCGATCACGCCGAGATTGATCTCTGGCTGGCCAAACTTCGCGGTCTCAGAGGCGATGATGAAGTCACAGGCCATGGCGAGCTCGCAACCACCGCCGAGGGCGTAGCCGGAGACGGCCGCGATGACGGGCTTGCGGATTTCCTGGATGCGGTCGCCAAACTCGGCAAACAAGTTTGAGAGGTTCACGTCTGCGAAACTCATCGAAGACATCTCTTTGATGTCCGCGCCCGCAGCGAAGGCTTTCTCAGAGCCGGTGATCACGATGCAGCGCACTTTGTCGTTGGCATCCGCGCTTTCCAGAGCTTCCTGCAGTTCGCCGATCAGCTGTTGGCTGAGCGCGTTCAGGGCGTCCGGGCGGTTGAGTTTGATAAGGGCGACGTGGTCTTCGATTTCGACGATGATCGTCTCAAAAGCCATGAGTAATGCTTTCATTGTTCCGGTCAGGAGTGATTGATTATCATTTGATACATATGGATCAAGCTATCTTTGGCATTGCGCGCAGTAGAAAGACGAGCGCCCAGATTGGGTGATTCGGCTTATTTTGCTAGTGCAATCGGGGGTTTTGCAGGGTTCGCCCTCCCGTCCATAGACGTCAAAACTGTGTTGAAAATACCCCAGTTCGCCGTCAGCTTGGCGAAAGTCACGCAACGAACTTCCCCCGGCTTCGATGGCCTCCTGTAGCACTTGGCGGATGATGGGCACAAGACTGTGTACGCGGGACTGCGAGATGGCCCCAGCTTTGCGTTTTGGCGCTATCCCTGCGCGAAAAAGGGCTTCGCAGACATAGATGTTGCCCAAGCCCGCAACGATGCGCTGATCCAGCAGGGCTGATTTGATCGGTGTGTTTTTCCCGGCGAGTCGCTCGGCCAGATAGGATTCGTGAAAATCGTTGCCCAGAGGTTCCGGCCCAAGTTTGGCAATCAGCGGGTGGGTTTCGGTGTTGTCCGAAGGCAGAAGGTCCATCGCCCCAAAGCGGCGCGGGTCGTTGAAGGTGATGCGCGCGCCGTTGTCCATGTCAAAGACCACGTGGTCGTGTTTCTCAGATTGCGGATGGTCATGGGCAAATTGTCCCAGGGGATCGCCGGAGACGGTCATGCGGCCGGACATGCCAAGGTGAATGAGCAGCGACTCGTTGGTGTCGAGATCCGCCAGGATGTATTTGGAGCGACGGCGCAACTGCGTGACCCTCGCGCCAGTAAGACGTTCAGCCATGCGCTCAGGCAAAGGCCAGCGCAGGTCAGGACGGTTGACTTGCGCGCGGGCAATGGTGGCGCCCTCCATGGCCGGTTGCAGGCCGCGGCGCACGGTTTCGACTTCGGGCAGTTCGGGCATTTGTGCTCCTAAAGATCAACTTGGCAAAGAATGCGCAAAGACTTGCAGGATACGCAAGCGGGGGTGATGTGGTTTGCATTTGTCGGGTGCCAAATCAGCGCATTGTACCTGTTTGGACGGCCCTATATGAATGTGGCAACCAAGAGGATTTCGCATCATGGCGGACAGCAAAAACACCACCCATTTCGGCTTTGAAACCGTGCCGGAAAGCGAAAAGGCCGGGCGCGTTCAGGGCGTGTTTGGGTCGGTTGCCAGCAAATACGACATTATGAATGACGTGATGTCGATGGGCATCCACCGCATCTGGAAAGATGCGATGATGGATTGGTTGGCACCACGTCCGGGGCAGAAGTTACTCGATGTGGCTGGCGGCACCGGCGATGTGTCGTTCAAGTTTCTGAAGCGGGCCGGTCATGGTCATGCGACTGTCTGCGATCTGACTGAGCCGATGTTGGTCGAAGGCCGCAAACGGGCCGAAGCGGACCATATGGCGGAGAGCCTTGATTGGGTTGTGGGTGATGCGATGGCGTTGCCGTTTGAGGACAATACCTTTGACGTCTACACAATCAGCTTTGGCATCCGGAACGTGACCCGTCCGCAGGAAGCGTTGAATGAAGCGTTTCGGGTGTTGCGTCCTGGTGGGCGCTTGATGGTGCTGGAATTCAGCCAAATCCCCAACGACATGATGCAGAAGGTCTATGACCTCTATTCTTTCAACATCATTCCGCAGATGGGCAAGGTGATCGCCAATGATCGCGACAGCTATCAGTATTTGGTGGAAAGCATCCGTAAGTTCCCGGACCAAGACACGTTCCTGGACATGGTGAAAGCTGCTGGGTTTGAGAATGCCAAGTATCGCAATCTGACAATGGGCATTGCCGCGCTGCACTCGGGTTGGAAGCTGTGAGAGGGCCGCACAATATTATCCGACTGATCCGCACCGGCGCCACGTTGGAACGGACTGGCGCGATGAAAGTGGTGATGGATGCCTTTGAGGCGCCGACCCTAGTGCGCGTTGTGTTGCGCGGGCTAGTCTGGCCGTTTCAGTGGCTGGGCTATAAGGGCGATCCAGATGCACCAGCCTTGCCACGGGCTTTGACGGCTTTGGGGCCTGCTTACATCAAATTTGGTCAGGTGTTGTCGACCCGACCGGATGTGGTGGGCGGCGATTTGGCTGGTGAGTTGCGGGTTCTGCAGGACAAGCTGCCGCCGTTTGATATTGCCACCGCCAAGGCAGAGGTCGAATCCGAGTTGGGTCAGCCTGTGGATGAGGTTTTCTCCGAGTTTTCCGAGCCGGTGGCCGCGGCGTCGATTGCGCAGGTGCATCGGGCGCGGTTGCGGGAGACCGGTGAAGAGGTTGCAGTGAAAATCCTTCGGCCCGGGATTGAGAAGGCGTTTCGCAAAGACATTGACGCTTTCTATTTTGCGGCCAACACCATTGAGTTCCTGTCACCCGGCTCGCGCCGGTTGCGGCCGCGAGATGTGATTGAGCATTTTGACCGTGGTGTGACCTCAGAACTGGACCTCCGTCTTGAGAGTGCAAATGCCAGTGAATATGCGGCCAATTCGGCGGAGGATCCTGGGTATCAGGTGCCCACCGTTCAATGGGAGCATTCCGCACGCCGGGTGATGACGCTGGGCTGGGCGGAAGGCACCCCTATTGGCGACAACGACGCATTGGATGCCGCCGGGCATGATCGTCATGCGCTTGGCAGCCGCATTTTGGAACTGTTTTTGAACCATGCGTTGCGCGACGGGTATTTCCATGCGGACATGCATCAGGGCAACATGAAGGTCGCCGCCAACGGCGACATCATTGTCTATGACTTTGGAATCATGGGCTACATCGACGAGTACACCCGCCGGGTCTATGCGGAAATTCTCTATGGCTTCATTCAGCGGGACTACAAACGCGTGGCCGAGGTGCATTTTGAGGCGGGTTATGTGCCGGCGGATCAAGATGTCGACGAGTTTGCACGCGCCTTGCGGGCTGTGGGGGAGCCAATTTTTGGCATGGATGCCACGCGCATCTCGATGGGACGGCTTTTGAACTACCTGTTTGAGGTCACCGAGCGTTTTGGCATGGCAACCCGCACCGAGTTGATCCTGTTGCAGCGCACCATGGTGGTGGTCGAAGGCGTGGCGCGGTCGCTCGATCCGCGTGTAAACATCTGGGATGTGGCGAAGCCTGTGGTGTCGGACTACATCAAAGAGAGCATCGGGCCGCGCGCCGTACTGAGCGACTTGGCAAAGACAGCGCGGGTGCTGTCGCGCTTTGGGCCTCGGTTGCCTGCGATGGTGGAGGCAGCGTTGATTGCGCAGTCCGAGGACAAGGTTGAGCCGTCGCGCCCAGTGTGGCCCTGGATGATTTCCGGCATTGGGCTTGGGGTGTTTGGTACTGTGGCGACCTTGGCCTTTGGTCTCGCGCTCTGGCACTAAGGCAATCATCGCGGGACATGAAAAAGGCGCCCAGTGGGCGCCTTTCTTTTTGAGGGCAAGGCCTCGAATTTCGTGCCGTCTTAGAGCAGACCTGCGTGCGCCATGGCGGCGTCGATCTGCGCCTTGGTGGCGTCGGTCAGACCGGTCAGTGGCAGGCGGACTTCTTCGTTGCACATGCCAAGGCGGGACATGGCGTATTTGGCGCCAACCAGACCAGGTTCCACAAAGATGGCTTCGTGCAGTGGCATCAGCTTGTCCTGATACTCCAGCGCTTTGGCATAGTCGCCTGCAAGCGTGGCGGCCTGGAACTCGGCACAGAGTTTTGGCGCGACGTTTGCCGTCACAGAGATGCAGCCCACACCGCCGTGCGCATTGAAGCCCAGTGCCGTGGCGTCTTCGCCAGACAGTTGGATGAAGTCAGCGCCGCAGGTGGCACGCTGCTGGCTTGGGCGGGCCAGATCGCCGGTGGCGTCTTTCACGCCGACAATGCGTGGCAGCTTGGCCAGTTCACCCATGGTTTCCGGTGTCATGTCGACGACGGACCGGCCCGGGATGTTGTAGATGATGATCGGCAGCTCGCAGCAGTCATGCACAGCGGTGAAGTGTGCGATCAGACCGCGTTGGGTTGGCTTGTTGTAGTAGGGCGTCACCACGAGGATGCCGTCGGCGCCCACTTTCTCGGCGTGTTGGGCAAAGCGGATGGCTTCCAATGTGTTGTTTGAGCCTGCTCCTGCGATCACTGGCACGCGACCGGCGGAGGCTTTGACAACCTCTTCGACAACGGTTTCGTGCTCTTCGTGGCTCAGCGTTGGACTTTCACCGGTGGTGCCAACAGGCACAAAGCCATTGGTGCCTTCACCAATGTGCCACTCGACGATCTTCTTGAGCGTTTCCAAATCCAGCTCGCCGTTCGTAAACGGCGTGATGAGTGCGGGGTAGGACCCTTTGAACATGGCACGCTCCTTTTTATGCGTAGCTGGGCGGAATTGCCCATTTTGGTAAATCGCGCGGACCCTAGCGGGAAGTTGCCCACTTGCCAAGATTGTGAGTTGAGGCCTTCGGGTGCGCGGCGTATCGTGCGGGTTCTATCCTGTCTGGCATAGGAAAATGCAAGCCATGTTGCGTCTTTTTCTGACTCTGTTTGTGGCCTTGCTGGTCGCTGTTCCCGCAAATGCGCAGTTTCGCGATGAGTTGCGCGCTGCGATGACCTCGATCCGCGCCAAGGATTGGGACGGTGCCGCCAAGGCAGTGCGCGAAACCGATCAGGTGACCCGTGACATTGTAGAGTGGCACCGATTGCGCGCGGGCGAAGGATCGGCAGATCAGGTGTTGGCGTTTCTGGATCGGCGCGGGGATTGGCCGGGGTTGCCCTATTTGCGTAAGCAGTCGGAAGCGGCGTTTGACGACGTGAGCGATGAAATGGCGCTGTCGTTTTTTGTGCACGGTCCAGCGCAGACTGCCGAAGGGGCGCTGGCGCAGGCCAAGGTTCTGACGCAGGCAGGCGAGGATGGTGCGGCGCAGGCCACGATTGTGGAAGCCTGGCGCACCATGGCGATGAACAGCACCACCAAGGCGGACTATCTGGCGCGTTATGGGGATTTGTTAAAGCCACATCACACGGCGCGGCTGGATGCGATGCTGTGGAAGAATTGGACCTCCAATTCTGAGGCGATGTACGCCCATGTACCAGAAGGCTGGGTGGCTTTGGCCAAAGCGCGGCTTGGGTTGCGGGCGATGGCAAAAGGGGTCGACGGCTTGATCGCGGCGGTGCCGGACAGTCTGCAGGATGATCCGGGGCTGGCGCATGAGCGCTTTGTCTGGCGGCACAAGAAAGACCGCAACGACAGCGCCATTGAGTTGATCCTGGCGCGCAGCAAAGCGGGCACGTTGGGGGAGCCTGAGGAATGGGCCCCACGACGCCGGTCGTTGGTGCGCAATCAGATGCGGGCGGGGAACCACAAAACCGCCTATGCCTTGGCTGCGACACACAAGCTGACGCCAGAGGCGGGCTATGCCTATTCCGATTGTGAGTGGCTGGCGGGGTATTTGGCTTTGCGGTTTCTGGACCGCCCTGAAGAGGCTGCCGCGCATTTCTTGAATTTTGCCCAGTCGGTGGAAACGCCAATTTCGCTGGGGCGCGCAGGCTATTGGCTGGGCCGTGCCTATGAGGCGATGGGCGACAAGACCACCGCGCAACAGGCTTATGTCGCTGGCGGTGCGCATCAGACCAGTTTTTATGGGCTACTCGCGGCGGAAAAGGCGGGGATCGCGCATGATCCGGCCTTGTCTGGCCAAGAGCGGTTCCCGGATTGGCAGAAGGCCAGTTGGACCACGTCGAGTGTGCATAAAGCGGCGCGGGCTTTGTTGGCAGCGGGCGAGTTGAGCCTAGCGGAGCGGTTTTGGGTGCATTTGAGCGAGACGCAGGATCGCACGGGGCTGGGCCAATTAGGCCAGATGGCGCTGGACCTTGGGCAGCCGCACATTGGGGTCATGCTGGGCAAACAGATGGTGCGCATGGGTGTGACCCTGCCGGGGCCGTATTATCCGCTGCATCCCTTGGTGGATCAGAAACTGCCTGTGGCGGACGAGCTGTCTTTGGCCATTGCGCGGCGGGAGAGCGAGTTTGATCCGGTGGTGGTGAGCCATGCAGGCGCGCGCGGGTTGATGCAGTTGATGCCGGGCACCGCTCGGGATGTGTCTGCGGAGATTGGGGAGGTTTATGTGCTGGGCAACCTGACCTCCGATCCGGGATATAACGCGCGGTTGGGCAGCGCCTATCTGGCCGGGTTGGCGGAACAGTTTGACGGCAACATCATCATGATTTCGGCGGCTTACAATGCTGGTCCGAGTCGCCCTGAGCGATGGATGGCGAGCAATGGCGATCCGCGTGGCGGATCGGTTGAGGCGATGATTGACTGGATCGAGATGATCCCGTTTAACGAAACCCGCAACTATGTGATGCGGGTGTCCGAGAGCCTGCCGGTCTATCGTGCGCGGCTGGGCAAAGACCCACATCCGGTGTCGTTTGGTCAGGAGATCACGGGCGGCACCATCAAGGTTCGCTAAGGCCTCAGGCGGACTGGCGTTCCCGCCACCATGTGAACAGCCCTGCGGCCAGCACAATGCCTGCGCCAATAGCTACGTTAAGGCGCAGGGTTTCGCCAAACGCGGCCATGCCAAGCGCGGCCGCAAAAGGCAGTTGCAGGTAGGCAAAGGGCTGCACGGCGCTGGCCTCGGCCACTTCATAGGTGCGGATCAAGAGCCAGTGGCCAAAGACGCCGGTGCAGCAGAGCGTGCCCATCCAAATCCAGTCGCGGCCCGAAATGGGTTCCCAGAAAAACACGCCAATGGCGGTCATGACGATGCAGCCAATCACGCCGGTGTAGAAAAAGCTGGTCTGACCAGTGTCACCGCGGGCGACGTAGCGGGTCATTAGCCCGTAGACGGCAAACATCAGTGCGCCAACAAGCGGCACAATGGCGGCGGGGCTGAAGACGCCGGAGCCGGGTTGCAGGATGATCAGCACACCAACCGCGCCTACGCCAATGGCAGCCCAGCGGCGCCAGCCAACGCGCTCGCCCAAAACGGGGCCGGAGAGCGCTGCGATGATCAGCGGGTAGCAGATGAAAATGGCGTGGCTTTCGGTGAGACCCAGAAGGGTGAAAGCCACCACGGTCACACAGATTTCCAGCGCCAACAGCGCGCCGCGTCCGATTTGTAGCAGCGGGAATTTGGTGCGCGCGACGGCTTTGATGCCGCCAGGTTGGCGGGAAGACAGTACGATGACAAACAGCGCAAAAAACCAGTAGCGGATCATCACAACGAGGTAGGTGTTGTACTCGCTTGCCAAGTGGCGGGAGATGCCATCTTGCAGCGCAAACACCAATGTGGTGAGCGACATCAACATGATGCCGAGGCGATTGTTGGGTTGCGTCATGGGGCGGGTTTTTCACATTGGGTCATGTGGCGCTTGCGGCCAAAGCCCGGAGTGCGGGTGACGATAAAACCTGCAGCCTCGAGGCTGCGGCGCACAAACCCTGCAGCTGTGTAGGTTGCGGCGGTGCCACCCGCTTTGGTGTGGGCACCCACTTGTGCCATCAGGTCGGCGTCCCAGAGTTCGGGGTTCTTGGCGGGGGAAAACCCGTCGAGAAACCAAGCGTCAGCCTCAAAGTTTTGCGCTTTAAGGGTCTCACGTGCGTCGCCATTCACCACGCGGGCGTGGATGCCGTGGAGCGTGGCAAGGGTTGGGTCTTGTGCGTAAGCCGTGACCAAGCGTGTGGCGTAGGCGCTTAGTTCCGGAAATGCTGCCAAGGCTTTTTCTATTTCCTTGGCGCTCATCGGGAAGGCTTCAAAGGATGTGAATGACAGCGGTGTGGTCTGGCCGCTCTCCTCCCAAGCCTTCCAGGCCGTCAGCAGGTTGAGGCCGGTGCCAAAGCCAAGCTCGGCAATGTGAAAGCCGGGGGCAAAGCGGGCGGGCAGTTGGTTGCCGTCCAGAAACACGTGGCGTGTTTCGGCCAGCCCGTTGTCGAGGCTGAAATACGGGTCATCAAACCGGGTGGACACCGGGATGACGTTGTCTCGCCAATCGAGATCCGCGTGCTGGTCGCTCATGTCGCTTTGCCTTATGGAGGTGACGGCGCATTTGACCACAAATGAAGGGATTGGCAATGGTGGACGTGACCGTGATGGGAGCCGGAGCTTTTGGGCTTTCCGTGGCCTGGGCTTGTGCCAAACGTGGGGCGAAGGTGCGGGTGATTGATCCCGGTGGCGTGGGCGCGGGCAGCAGCGGCGGATTGGTTGGCGCTTTGGCACCGCATACGCCGGAAAACTGGAACGTGAAGAAGGCGTTTCAGTTTGAGAGTCTGATCATGGCAGAAGATTGGTGGGCCGAAGTCGAGGCGACCGGCGGCGTGAGCGCAGGCTACGGACGCACGGGGCGCATTCAGCCGGTGAAAGATGCGCGCGCTTTGGAACTGGCACAGGCACGGGCGGAAAGCGCAAAAGAGCTTTGGCAAGGCAAGGCGCAGTGGCAAGTTGTGGCGCGGGATACCCTTGGCGATTGGGCGCCAGAAAGCCCAACAGGGTGGCTGATCCACGATACCTTGAGTGGTCGCATGTTCCCCCGGCGCGCCTGTGCAGCACTGGCGGCTGCGTTGCGCGCCAAGGATTGCGAAATTGTTGAGGAAGGCGAGCAGCGTGGAAAGGTGGTCTGGGCCACGGGGTGGCAAGGCTTGCTGGCGCTGTCTGAAGACATGGGAAAACCGGTGGGCAATGGCGTGAAGGGGCAGGCGGCGTTGCTGCGTCTGGATCGATCCACCGCGCCGCAGCTCTTTGCCGATGCCGTGCACATTGTCCCGCATGCCGATGGCACCGTGGCGATTGGCTCTACCAGCGAGCGGGAGTTTGACGATCCAACCAGTACGGATGGCCAATTGGATGATGTTTTGGCACGTGCCTATGCGGCGGTGCCTGCCTTGAAAGATGCGGAAGTCATTGAGCGCTGGGCAGGCGTACGCCCACGTGCCAAAAGTCGCGCTCCGATGTTGGGAGCGCACCCAACCAAGGACGGCGCCTACATTGCCAACGGCGGGTTTAAGATTGGCTTCGGCATGGGACCAAAGGCTGGCGAAGTGATGGCTGATTTGGTGCTGGAAGGTCGGGACGAAATACCGGAGGCGTTCCGTCCAGAAGCCTCGCTTTAGGTGTTGGCGGACGCTTGCGCGACGTCGGCTTTGAGCGCATCCATTAGAGTTGTCACCGAGGCCGCATAACGCTCGCTCACAAACTGGCCGTTTTCGTCAAAAGCGTTGCCGCTGTCGGCAATGCCCACTTCTGGCGCCAGGGTGATGCGCGGGCGAAAAGCCACAAGACAGCTGCGCAGCATGGTCTGTGCGCGCACGCCCCCGGCGCGACCAGCAGCAGCGCTCATCAAGGCGGTGGGCTTGCCCACCATGGGTTTTTCAGAATGGCGGCTGATCCAATCGAGCGCGTTTTTCAGCACGCCGGTGACCGCGCCGTTGTATTCAGGGGTGGAGATCAGCACCGCATCAGCCTCGGCAATCTGTTGCACCAACAGTTTCACTTCTTCGGGAATGCCGCTGTTGCTTTCGAGATCGCCGTCATAGAGCGGGAGGTTCAGATTGGCCTCAACATAGCGGTCCGCGCCGTAAAGCCGGGCAGCTTCGCGCAGCAGTTTGCTGTTGGTGGAGTCTGCGCGCAGTGCGCCAGAAATTCCGAGCAGTGTGTGAGGCATAGACCAATCTCCTTGTTCGCGTGCCCATTACGTAAGGAAAAAGGCGCCGCAATCAAGCGACGCCTTTCAAACAGTGGTTGTGCGATTCTGCGTTGCCTTAAGCAGCGGTGGGCAGGATCACAATTTCCACACGACGGTTCTGGCGGCGGCCGTCTTCGTCGAGGTTGGAGGCAATTGGTTGATCCTCGCCCCGGCCAATGGTGTCGATCCGGCTGACCGGTACACCATTGGTGAGTAGCACGTCGGCCACCGCGTTGGCGCGACGTTCAGACAGGGTCTGGTTGTGGCTGGCGGAGCCGGTGTTGTCTGTGTGGCCCAAGATTTGCACGGTGCTGTCCGGGTATTTCTCCAGGCTGGTCGCAACCTTGGCCAAATCGTCTTGCAGACCCGCGTTGACGGAATAGCTGTCGACGTCAAACAGGATGTCCTGCGGCAGCGTCAGGATCAGTCGGTCACCGGTATTTTCGATGCGCACGTCGTCATCCAGCTGGGCGCGCAGCTCGGCCTCTTGCTTGTCCAACACGTTGCCGATGATGGCCCCGGCCCCCGCGCCAAGGGCGGCACCCATCAACGCGTCGCCATCGGTGACCGCGGCGATGCCTGCACCAGCCAGAGCGCCAATCAGAGCGCCGTTCTTGGTTTTGCGATATTGGTCCCGGTCCTCGCCAGAACCAGCCACATAAGCGGGATCGGTACAGGCCGTCAGGCCCAGCAAAGCGACAGCGCTTAGGGAAAGGGGAAGTGTCTTCATCTCGTTGCCTCAGGTATAGATCGCCGTTTGTCGGCTTTTGCGGCTTGTATACTTGGTTTTGCGGGTTGCCCCAAGCAAAGAGACGTGTGGTATCGGCAAATTGATGCCGAATATGCGTTCAGGCTTCTGCGCGGGCGGACTCATAGGCCAGCAGCGCGCGTTTCACTGGCAGGCCCCAGTGGTAGCCGCCCAACCCGCCGGACTTGCGCATGGCGCGGTGGCAGGGGATCAGCCAACTGACAGGGTTGCGTCCTACAGCTGTACCGACAGCGCGCACGGCGCGGGGATTTCCAATGCTGCGGGCGATCTCCGCATAGGTGGTGACCTCGCCTGATGGAATGCGCATAAGGGCTTCCCAAACTTTGATCTGCAGCGCGGAGCCGATCATATAGACTGGCACTTTGTCATGGTCGGCCTGCTCCGCTTGATAGGCGGCCAGCACCCAGGGACGCAGAAACATCGGGTCTTCGACAAAATTGGCGTTGGGCCAGCGGGAGAAGAGATCTTCCATGGTGGCCTCAGCCCCAGTTTCGGCGGCGAAGCCAATGCCGCAGATGCCTTTTTCTGTGCCTGTGACCAGCGAGAGGCCAAACGGGCTGTCAAACCAGCCCCAATAGATGGTCAGCCCGTCGCCGCGTTTGGCGAAGTCCCCGGGGCTCATGGCTTCCCAGCGCAGAAAGAGGTCATGCAGGCGACCGGAGCCAGAAAGACCAACAGAGTTGGCGGTGTCCAAAGTGGTGAAGTGGTCGTGCAGCAGAACCTTGGCGTGGCCCAAGGTGAGATATTGTTGGAACCGTTTGGGGGACACACCTGCCCAGCGGGTGAACAGTCGTTGGAAGTGCGCCGGGCTCATGCCCATGGCCTTGGACAGGTCGTCCAGCGACATGTTTTCACCGCCCTGATCGATCAACTCAATCGCACGGCGCATGACGTTGTAGTGATAGCCTTCGGTCATGTCATTCATCGGTCGCACTCCTGTCTTGAGCGTATCCTAAATGGCGGGTGGGGGTGCGGCGACCCGAAAATTGCGCAAAGGGCGCCCCTTGACTTCGTGAAGAAATGAGACATCTATGTCTCATGTTGAAAAAATCAGAAGCCAAAATCATAGAGGCGGGGTTCTCCGTCTTCTCCGCAAATCCCACAGCCACATTGGCGGATGTCGCCAAAGAAGCGGGTGTGGGGCGTGCGACATTGCACCGGCATTACGCCGGGCGTGAGGACCTGATGGCCGCGTTGGCCATTGTGGCCATGCAGGAACTGGATGACGCCATTGAGGCGGCCACCAAGGACTCGCCCAGCTATACCGAAGCGCTGCGCCAGAGTTTGGAGGCGATCATTCCGCTGGCCGACCGGCAGATGTTTCTGGCCAATGAACCGCTGGACCATGTGCCAGAGGTGCTCGCGGCCTACACCCAGCAACTGGAGGAAACCGCAGAGGCCGTTGAGGCGGCGAAGGAAGAAGGTGGTTTTGACGCTGATGTACCAACAGCTTGGATCGTCCAAGCGATTGAAACGCTGACCTATGCCGCCTGGACCGTGGTGCGGGATGGCGATGCAACGCCTGAGGAGGCCGCGGCGTTGGCTTGGCGTACTTTGCAGTCGGGTTTGACGGGAGGCGCAAAATGATACCGGAGCAGTTTATCGGATTGGCCGAGCAGGTGGACGAGGTGTTCTTCCTGATCGGGGTGGCGATCTTAGTGATCGAGATTGCAGAAGCCTGGTTCAAAGGGTCTTTGAAGGGCAAAACCTGGCTTGAGATGCTGGCAAGTGCGTCGACACAGGTGCCCTATCTGTTGCTGGAAGCGACGATGATGACGGCGCTCTATTTTGGGCTCTATGTCTTTAGCGAAACCGTGGTGAGCTGGCATTTGCCAACCACAATGCCGTGGATTGTGCTCGCTGTGTTGATTGCAGATCTGACCTACTATTGGGAGCATCGGATTGCCCATCGGGTGCGGCTCCTTTGGACGCAACACGCGGTGCATCACTCCAGCAGGGACTACAATATTGTGACGGCGGTGCGTTTTGGTCCGCTGGAAAGTCTGTGGTCCTTCATTGCGCATATTCCCATGATCTTGGTTGGTTTCAGTCCGGACGTGGTTCTGGGATCGGTGATCCTTGTGCAGGCCTATCAGACTTGGTTGCACACCGAGTTGATCGGCAAGTTGGGGCCGCTGGAGTGGGTGTTGAACACGCCGAGTCATCACCGTGTGCACCATGGGTGTGACAACAAGTATCTGGATAAAAACTACGGTGGCATCCTGATTATCTGGGACCGGTTTTTTGGCAGCTTTCAGGTGGAAGAGGAGCGTCCGCGCTATGGGCTGACCACTGATTTTGACAGCCAGAATCCGGTCAAAGTCTGGTTTTCTGAACTGCCCGGACTGTGGCGCGATATCAAGCGCGCCAAGACCGGACGGGAGCTGTGGGGGCGGCTGTTTGGACCGCCAGGCTGGAAACCGTAAATCCATTGAAACGAGGGGGCGGGTTGCGAAGACCCGCCCCCGTCACCTATGTAGCGCGCAACCGATGTTGAAACGCGCAATTTTGAGATCCCATCCATGAGCCTACGCGACAAAATCGGGGCGTTTATCGACCGCCCTGCCTTTCGCAACGCCATCCTCGGCGTGATCCTGTTCAATGCCATCATCCTTGGCATGGAAACCTCCAAGCCGTTGATGGATACGATTGGGCCGCTGTTGATCACGCTCGATGCCCTGTGTCTGGCGATCTTTGTGGGGGAAATCCTCGCCAAGCTTTACGTGCAGCGTGGCAACTTCTTCCGCGACGGCTGGAACCTGTTTGATTTCATCATTGTGGGCGTGGCTCTGGTGCCGGCCGCCCAAGGTCTATCGGTGCTGCGGGCCTTGCGGATCCTGCGCCTGTTGCGGGTGGTGTCGGTGGCGCCTTCACTGCGTCGCGTGATCGAAGGGCTGCTCAACGCCTTGCCCGGCATGGGCTCCGTGTTTCTGCTGATGGCGTTGATCTTTTACATTGGCGC
Source organism: Shimia sp. MIT1388 (assembly GCF_047124445.1). Taxonomy (GTDB): domain Bacteria; phylum Pseudomonadota; class Alphaproteobacteria; order Rhodobacterales; family Rhodobacteraceae; genus Shimia. The sequence goes on from NZ_CP138921.1 coordinate 3,277,035, forward strand.
GGTGATGGCGACGAAACTGTTTGGCGCCGCCTTCCCGGCTTGGTTTGGCACCCTTGGCAAATCCGGCTATTCGCTGTTCCAAATCATGACGCTGGAAAGCTGGTCCATGGGCATCGTGCGTCCGGTGATGGAGGTCTACCCCTACGCCTGGATGTTCTTTGTGCCGTTCATCCTGCTGACCACCTTTGTGGTACTCAACCTTGTTGTCGGTCTGGTGGTGAATTCCATGCAGGACGCGCACCATGTGGAAGCGGAGGCGGAGACTGGCAACTACCGCGACGAAGTGCTGAGCCGCCTCGATAAGCTGGAAGAGATGCTAAAGGCGCAGAGCAAAGGCTAGAGCGCTGCTGGCAGCGGGACACAAAAAAGCCGCCAAGGGTGGGACCTCCGGCGGCTTTTGTTTCGAACAGGTGGCGCGTCAGACCTTGAGATTGCGGGCCGAGTCCTTGATGGCGTCGTATTGGCCAGACGGGCGGAAGCGCCACAGGTAGTCGGCCATGATCGCCTCCGGTGCGAGCGGTTTGATGCCAAGCGCGTCAAAGCCTTGGGCATCGTCGCTGACCACGTTGTCTTTCTTAAGCAGCTTGAGCTGGTCTTTGGTGATCACCGAGTTGTGGAAAAGGCCAAAGGTCAGGGTTTGCAGCAGGCCAAAACTGAAAGCCATCAGGCCACCAACAAAGAACGGCAGATTTGCAATTAGCTTGCGGCGGTGGATCACTTTCAGCATCTCAGACACCCAGCCACGCAGGCTGTCGACTTCCGGGCCACCCAGCTCATAGGTGCCAGACGCCTCGCCTTTGATGCCCATAACTGCGGCTTGGGCCACGTCATCCACATAGACCGGCTGGAACTTGGTTTCACCGCCCACCAGCGGCAGCACCGGGCCGAGGCGCGACATAGATGCGAAGCGGTTGAAGAACTCGTCGTCCTGACCAAAGATCACCGAGGGGCGCAGGATCATGGCGTTGGGCATGTGTTGCAGTACGCCCTCTTCGCCCTGGGCTTTGGATTGGGCGTATTCACTGTCGCTGTCCTTGTCGGCGCCGATGGCGGAGATGTGCACCATGGTTTCGACACCTTCGGCGGCGGCAATCCGGGCGATGCGCTCGGCCCCTTCGTGCTGCACGGCGTCAAAGGTGTTTTTGCCGCGGTCCGACAAAACACCCACACAGTTCACCACGGCGTCTGAGCCTTGCATGACCGCTTGTACAGAGGCGTCATCTCGAACGTTGCAGAAAACCGGCTCCACTTGACCCACCGAACCGTAAGGCTTCACGAACATTGCTTCGTTGGGGCGGCGCACCGCGACCCGCACAAGCCAGCCTTCTTTTGCCATGCGGCGGGCGATGTGACGTCCGACAAAGCCGGAACCGCCAAAGATGGTGACAAGTTTGGACATGGGTTGCCTCCAAGGTAGACCAGTTAGGGATGGGATAGCGCCGACAGCGTTTCAGAACAAGTTCCAAAGCTGGGGCCGCGACAAGAAACCCCTGTGAATTTTGCCATTTTTGAGGGGGCTTAAGAAGGTCCGGATAGGCGGATGTGAGAAAAAACAAAAAAGGTTCTAGAATCGCGTTGACACCCCCCTCAGCTAGGCTTAAACGCCTGTCTCACCAACCCGTGCCCAGATGGCGGAATTGGTAGACGCGCTAGCTTCAGGTGCTAGTGTCCGTATGGACGTGGAGGTTCGAGTCCTCTTCTGGGCACCAATTTTCTTCCAAAATTGGTAACTTGTTTGTCGCACCGGCGAGATGCTTTTGCGCGGCTTTTTGCGTTTTGGTTGGCTTCTCTTTTTGTAGTCTTCAAAACAACACATGGCCCACCGGTTGGCGGGCCATGCGGGCGTTCTAGCGTTTTCAGCCTTAGTCTTTGTCGAGCGGCTTGTAGACAACGGCGTCGATTTCGACTTTGGCGTCGACCATGATCTGGGAGCGCACGGTGGAGCGTGCTGGGCCGCCGTTGGGGAAGTAGCTGGCGTACACGCGGTTGAAGGTCCAGAAGTCACGCGGATCGTCGAGCCAGACGCCCACTTTGGCGATGTCTTCCAGGGTGCAGTCGGCCAGTTCCAGCGCCTTGATCAGGTTTTCCATGGTGCGGCGTGTTTGGCTTTCGATGCCGCCGTCTTCGATCTCGCCGTTTTCTTTCATGGCTACCTGGCCGGAGATGAAGACAAAATCGCCTGCACGTACGGCTGGGGCAAATGGCAGGGGTTGTCCGCCTGCACCGGTGCGGTCATCGCCGAGACGTTCGATTTTTTTGCTGCTCATGTCTGAGAGTCCTTGTGTTTGGTTAACTGAGAAAAGGGTTTGGGCGATGGTCACCAGACCTTGCCGCGCGCGGCAACGGGGTGTGCGCCCTGTGGGGTGTCGCCACGGATCAGCTGCACCTCGTCCATCATATTGGTCACCACGCAGGCGTGGTTGGGGATGATGCGCAGGCGGTCGCCGACGGAAAGGTTGACGGTGTCAGCGGTCAGGATGCCGTGCTCTTCGGCAAGGCCGGAGATTGTGATGTCTGGGCGGCCAATGACCTTGCCGTGTCCTTGCAGGCCAAGCAGATCGGAGGTCAGCACTTTGGAACCCGCGTCAATGATGGCACGGGAGTTGTTAGGCACGGAGACCACTGTGGCCAGGACCGTGAGGGCGCAGTCGTCTTCGGTGCAGACGCCATGGGCCACCAAGGAGCGGTCGTTGTAGATGTAGGTGCCAATCCGGTATTCGGTGGCAATGGGCACGTCATGGGCCAGCCACATGCCCGGGGAGCTGCCGATGGAGACCACCGGGACCATCAGGCCGGAGGCGGAGATGAGATCAATGGCTGTGGACAGCCAGGTTTGCACAGCGGCTTCCTGACCGACCGGGGGGTGGGTCATCAGGCCGCCAAAGGTCAAGCCGGATTTTGCGTCGATGTAAGCTGCGAGATCGGCAGCTTGTTCGGGGGTCATCACGCCACAACGCGCGCCGCCGGTGTCGCATTCGACCAGCACGGTCAGGGCCGTTTGAGCGTTGGCAAAGGTGTCTGACAACCCGTCCACTGTTGTCTTGCTGTCGGCCACAACGCTTAGGCGGACTGTGTCCGCAAGTGCGCGCAGGCGGGCCAGTTTTTCCGCGCCCAAAATGTTGTAAGTGATTAGGACATCCTCGACGCCTCCTTCCGAGATCATGGCCTCTGCTTCGCTGACTTTTTGGCAGCAGATCCCGACGGCGCCGGCTTCCAGTTGGCGTTTGGCCAGCAGGGGCAGCTTGTGGGTTTTGATATGCGGGCGCAGGTGCAACTTTTGATCGGCGCAGTAGGCTTGATAGCGGTCGATGTTGGCCTCGGCGATGTCGAGGTCGATCAGCACCGCAGGGGTGTCGATGGAGGGAAAACTCATGCCAGTTCCTCTTCATGCGGGGCCTCAACGATGGGCCACAACGGACGCGTTAGGCGGGTGTAAGGAGTCGTGGTTGGGTCGTTCGGGTAAGGCCCATTTACCGCTGCATAGAGAATGTCGGCAGCGATCGGGGCAAAGGCGCCGTGGAAGTGGTTGGTGGATTTCACTGCCACAACTTGCTTGGCCGAGACGTCGATCCCTAGGTTGGTGAAGAGGTCTGGCGAGAAGGTCTGCGCTCGGTTGGAATTGAGCACTACGTCGATGCCGTACACGTTGATTACGGCGCAATCGCCCAAAGGCACGATGGAATCGCCAAAGCTCTGAACCGCGTCGGTGGCGACTTTTTGCACGGTGACGGTGGCATCAATCGGAGCACCCGCGTGGGCGGAAGTTTTGCCGCCAAAACGCAGGTCGAGCTCTGCGCCTTCGCCAGCGGCGTGGCACAGGCGGACCGCCATGGGATCCCAGATGGTGCCAAGCGCCATATTGGCGACGTTCATGTCCAGTGCGGCTTGGAGCAGAATGGTGGAATCACCCGCCACACCGCCGCCGGGATTGTCCCAGACATCGGCGATGATCACCGGGCCTGTGCTTGCTGCAGTGGCTTGGGCAAGGGCGTCTTCGACAGTGAGGAACTCGGGTTTGGTGGTGCCCCGGAAGGAAAACAGCTCTAGGCCCAACTCGCGGGCGAGGGTGGCTCCGGCCGGTTTGTCACCGTTGCTGATCACAATGATCTTGGCGCCAAGATCTGGGGAGTCGCCCGCCATAAAACCGTGAATGGTGGAAATGGACAGGGCTGTGCCATCAGCCTCGAGCGCCATCATTTTGTCGACAAAGCCGCGCATCGGGTGGCGGCTGGTGGGCAGCACGTCCATCATGCGCACATCAAACACCGAGATTTGCGGGATGATCTCGCCACGGGCAGCGCTCAGGGTCAGGTCGACACAGGCTTCGCCGGTTTCGACAAAATCTGTGTGGGGAAATTCTTTGAACACCGTGATGATGTCGGCGTTTTTCACGCGCTTGTCGCTGAGGTGGCTGTGGGGATCAAAGGTCACGCCAATGGTGACCGCAGGGCCAACAACCTCGCGCACAGCTTCGATCAGGGTGCCTTCGCAATCCACGCAGCCATCGGCAATCATTGCGCCATGTAAGCCCAGGACAACAGCTTCCACCGGAAGGGCGGCCTTCAATTGGTCCAGCACCTCTTTGCGCAGGCGTTCCCAGGTGCGGGCGTTCACCAGGCCGCCGGGTTCAGCCCAGGTGGCGGTGCCTTCGATCAGCTCCACCTCACCCGCTTTGGCGCGCTTGCGTAGGGCCGGAAAGACCGCGCTGCAGAGGGTGGGCGTTTCAGGATGCTCTCCGGGCGGGGCATAAAAGCTCTGTGCAAAATCAGCAAAATCGGTGCGCAACGGCGAAAAAGTGTTGGTTTCGGTGGCAACCGAAGCACAGAAAACCCGCATGGTTTGGTCCTTTGTTTAACAAGGCGGGCAAGCATCCCGCTGGATGCTTGCCCAAGTCCCCACCCGCTTTTGGAGGATAGGGGTGGGATGGTTTTAGTCGAGGTAGCTGGCAGCGTTTGCAGCGGCAACCTCGGACTTGAACTTGGCCAGAAGCTCACCGGCACGGGCGTCCATGTTCTCTGCCACATGGGCTTCAAACGCAGGCTGGGCGGCACCGGCCATAGCGGCACGCTGTTCATCAGACAAAGCGGTCACTTCGATTTTGTCCATCAGGCCAGCCAGGCCACGATCGGACGCTTCGATGATGCGAGACAGGCCACGGCTTGCGGCCACACAGTTTTCCGCAGCGGTGTGGATGGTGGCACGCTCGCTGTCGCTCAGGCCTTCATAAAACGCGCGGTTGATCATGAAGGTGTATGGCGAGAACAGGTGGTTGGTCAGGGTCATGTGCTTTTGCACTTCGGCGAAGTTGGCAAAAGAAATGATTGGCACCGGGTTCATCTGGCCGTCGATTACGCCGGTTTGCAGGCCGGAGTAGACTTCGCCCCAGGACAATGGATAGGCTTCTGCCCCTAGAGACTGCATGATCTTCTGGTGGGATGGCAGGGTCATGGTGCGGATGCGGATGCCTTCGAAGTCTTTCAGATCCGCAATTGGACGCTTGGAGTTGGTCACTGCAAAGAAGCCACCGGTGTCCGGGAAGCCCAGAACAACAACGTCGCCTAGCTCTGCTTCGATGTCTGCAGCCAACTCTTTGCCGAAGTCACCGTCGAATACTTCGTAGGTGGAGGCGTTGCCATTGAAGGCAAATGGCAGGTTCAGCACGTCGATACGTGGGTAGTAGCTGGCCAGCGCGCCGGTGGAGGTCAGGGTGGCCTGGATGATGCCATCGCGGACCTGCTGCACGTGCTCTGCGGCGGAGCCAAGTTGGTTGGAGCCGAAGACTTCGACAGACACAGAGCCGTTGGTGTCCGCTGTTACGATGTTGGAGAACACGGCGGTACAGGCGTGGGCCGGGTTTTCAAACGGATCGGTTTTGTTGTCGTGGCCAAATTTGATCACGCCGCCAGCGGATGCGCTGGTCGCCGATACTGTCGCGGCAATTGCCAGACCTTGGATAAGAGTTTTCATGGGTTCCTCCCGTTGGGTTTAGTTATTGGTGGTTATTGAGCAAAGCCGAGCATTCGGGGCAGCCAGAGAGCGGCGTCTTCCCAGAAGGCAAAGGCAAATAGGATGGCGACCTCGGCGAGCAGGAACGGGAACAGCTTGATCGAGATGCGTTCCAGTTTTTCGCCGGTGACCGAGGATAAGACAAAGAGGCAGGCGCCAACCGGTGGCGTCATCAGTGAGATGTTGAGCGCCAGGACAAAGATGATGCCTGCGTGGATCGGCTCGAGACCAACCTGTTCCGTGAGTGGGACCAGCACCGGGGCCAGAATGATCAGGATGGCGGTGATGTCCATGACCATGCCGACCAGCAAAAGCAGGCCGACGATGATGGCGATGACAGCGTAGCGGTTGTCTGATAGGCCCAGCACGGTTTCGGCCAGCAGCTGTGGGATGCGCTCAAAGCTCATCCACCAGCCCAAGATGCCGGCAAAGGCGATGATGACAAAAATCACTCCGGTGATGCGGGCGGTGCGCACCAGCATGCCGTAGAAGCCTTTGATGGTCAGAGTGCGGTAGACAAAGACGCCAATGAACACCGCATAGGCCACGGCAATGGAGGCCGCTTCAGTGGGGGTCACAACGCCACCCAGAATGCCGCCGAGGATGATGACGGGCATGGCGAGCGCCGTGAGGGACGAGACAAACGTGTCCCAGACTTCGCGCGGCGTGGCGCCGCGCACCGCTTTGGGCAGGTTTTCGCGTTTGCCGCCAATGGCAATGACGCTCATGCAGACCAGGCAGATCACCAGGCCGGGCAAGACACCTGCTGCAAACAGGCCGGCGATCGAGACGCCCATCAAGGAGCCATAGACCACCATCAGGCCCGAAGGCGGAATGGTGGGGCCAATGATGGAGCCAGCGGCGGTGACGGCGCAGGCGTAGTCACGCTTGTAGCCTTCTTTGACCATCGCGGGGACAAGGGTGCGGCCAAAGGCGGCGGCGTCTGCGGTGGCGGAGCCGGTAAGGCCAGCAAAGAAGACCGAGGCAAGCATATTGGTGTGGGCTAGGCCGCCGCGGAAGCGACCGACGAGAACTTGGGCTAGCTTCACCAGGCGGTTGGTTATGCCGATGTCGTTCATGATTTCACCGGCGAGGATGAAAAACGGCATCGCGAGGAAGGGGAAAATATTCAGTCCGTTGAAGACCTTGCTTGGACCTACAGCAAGGAACTGTGTTCCGGCCATGTCGATGAGGCCAACCACACCTGCCAGGCCAATGGCAAAGCCGATGGGCATGCCAAATAGGATCAGGGTCACAAAGGCAATGGCGACAATCATGAGGTTTCCTCCTCGAGGTGGTCAGAGAAGGGCGGGTTGTCGATGTGGGTGCCAAGGTCGCGGATCAACACGAGAGCGAGCTGCAGTGAGGACAGAAAAGCAGCGACAGGAATGGCGGCATAAAAGGGCGCAAGGCTGACGCCGAAGATCATCGCCTGACGCGGGGCGCCGGATTGTGTGAAGGCGATGCCGTACCACGCGACGTAGAGAAACAGCGCCAGCGCCAGCAGGTCCATGGCGATTAGCATCGTGCGGCGCAAAGGGTAGGGCAGCACCATGATGAAAGCGGTCAGGCCGATGTGGTCGCGTCGGGCAATGCCGGAGGACACGGCCAGCATCGCGGCCCAGATCATCAGATAGCGGGCCAGCGTCTCGGGCCAGGGCAGTTGCCAATGAAAGAAGTAGCGGTCGATCACCCCCAGCCACACATCGAGGACCAAGGCGAGCATAAGTGCCGCAACAATAGCCTCAACGATGGTGTTGATTTTCGCGCTGGCAGATTCTGCCCAGTGACGCATCGGCCCCCTCCCATGGATCGACATGTGTACTTTAGGTACGTATATTTTCGAAATAGGCGGGCAATCAAGCAGTTTTTGTTACTTAAGTACACGATTTGACGAATATTGCCGTAACTAAAGGGAGAAATTTGGAGCGTTTGACGTGAAAATGTATCTGAATTACACATCGTTGGAGTGAAATGTGAGGCGACCGTGACCGAGAAAACCCCCGAATCAGGCCTGGAAGACTTGCCCCCAAAGAAGGGGCGGACAGGCGCCGGAGATGTGATTTCCGCTTTGCATCACCATGACGGAAAGCTGGCGACGCAGGAGCAGAAAGTCGCGGACTATGTGAAGGCGCATCTGGAAGATGTGAGCTCGATGAATATTGCCGATCTTGCAGCGCATTGTGAGGTGAGCACACCCACGGTGATCCGGTTTTGCCGGACGTTGGGCTGTGATGGATTTCGGGAGTTCAAACTGCGGTTGGCGCAGAACCTGGCGGTCAGTCGGCAGTATCTTTCTCCAGACCCGCTGCCGGATGCGGCGCGGGGAGATACGGTTGTTGATCAGATTTTGGGGGCGCTGTTTGCCGCGACCAACACGATGCGCCATCAGATCGAGCCTGAAGTGTTGGACCGCGCAAAAGAGGCGCTGTTGAATACGCAGCACCTTTTGTTTGCGGGGATTGGCGGCGGTTCGTCCAATGTGTCGCAAGAGGCGGCGAACCGGTTTTTCCGTCTTGGTATTCCGTCGGTCTCCACCAGCGACAGCTATATTCTGCAAATGCGGGCGGCGACGTTGAAGGCGGGAGATGTGCTGTTTTTGATTTCTGCGAGCGGTGAGGCGGATGCCATTGTTGGGGCGGCGGAAATTGCCGGCGGCTATGGCGCGACAACTATCTGCATCACCAAGCCGAACACGCGGCTGGCCAATGCTTGCACGATCCCGATTGTGGTGGACTTGCCGGAGGATCGGGACATCCACAAACCCACGGCCTCGCGCTACGTACATATGATTTTGGTGGATGCGCTGGCGATGGCGGTGGCGCAGGGCATGGCGTCGGAGACCACGGAGAACTTACGTCGTATTCGGGCGTCTCTGACGGCTTATCACGGTCGGACCGGACCGCAGCCTTTGGGTGACTAAGCCGTAGATTGAAAAAGCCCCCAACCGATGGCTGGGGGCTTTTTTGTTACAGGCGTGGCATCACCTCAGCCAATGCGGCAAAACGCTCAAAGGATTTGTTTTCCGCTTCACTCCACCCCGCTTCGGCAATGGCGTTCAGGCGTGGATAAATCATGTGGTTGCGACGCTCCAACGTGGTGAGGTGTTCGCTCCACATGCAGCCTTGAACCCCTTTGAGACGCCCCTGAAGCGCGGCGTCGCCGTTGTCCGCTTCAAAGGCATAAGTTTTGTCCAATGGGGTGAACCCCGCCCAGCTTGCGCCCGGCGCGTACCAGGCATCCGAGAGTGCCATATCGAGGTAGTAGGCCTGACCCGGTGTGCTGACCACATCGTAGCCATCGTTGGCCAGTTCGGCCGTTTTTTCCACGGTGGTCCAGGCAAACAGCAGGCTCTTCTCTGGGTCCAGACCGCCGCCATGGGCAACCTCTTCCCAACCGCCGAGCTTGCGGCCGCGATCTGCGAGGAAATCCTGAATTTGACGCAGGAAATAGGCCTGAAGTTCGAAGGTGCCTTTGAGACCGGTCTCGCGCATCATGGCCTGGGCTTTGGGCGACTGCATCCAGGCGTTTTCGGCGACTTCGTCCCCGCCAATGTGCACAACCTCAAATGGGAAGATTTCGAGCACCTCTTCGAGAACTTTGGTGGCAAAGGTGTAGGAGCCTTCAATGGCCGGGTTGAGCGCGTTGTTGCCGTAGCCTTGCACCGACCAGTAGCTTTCCGGTTCCTCAGAATCGACCAGCTCCGGCAGCGCGCCAAGCACACAGGCGCAGTGGCCCGGCACGTCAATTTCTGGCATCACCTCGACACCCAGCGTTGCGGCGTGGGCGACCACCTGGCGGGCGTCTTCCTGGGTGTAGAAGCCACCTTGACCAGCAGGATCGGCGCCAAGCTGTGGCAGCACCGGAAGGTCCAGACCGGTGTGTGCGGCGACATCGGTGAGCTGCGGATAAGCTTTGATTTCCAAGCGCCAGCCTTCGTCATCGGTCAGGTGCCAATGGAAGCGGTTCATCTTGTGCCAGGCCATGATGTCCACGTAGCGTAGGACCTGCTCCATTGGATAGATCTGGCGGGAGACATCGAGATGCGCACCGCGCCATTCGTGGCGGGGGGCATCGGAGATTTCGCCAGTGAACGGCACCCCGTAGTTGGCGCTGTCTTGATGGGCGTTGGTCAAGGCCTGAGACAGCGTGATGAGACCATAGAGCAGCCCCTGATTAGTGGCGTGGAATAGCGTAGGCTGACCGTTTTTCCACGTGATGCGGTAGGCCTCCTTCCCAAGCGACGCGTCGGTTGTGATCTGTAGCTGCGGCACGTCGTCTTTTGCCGTCAGAACAAACGGCACTGGCGCGAGAGGGTACAGCCGACGGGTGAGGTCGGCGACATGGGAGACCGCTTGAATGGTGGCAAGATCGCGCTGCGCCACGGCGTAGTGCATGGGAGCGTTGGCGCACCAGTGGCTCACCTCAACTTGGTTGGGTTGTGGCAGCACTCCACAGGACAGGGTCACATTTTCGATTGGCGCGGTTTCGCCAATGGCTTTGGGCGCTTGCAGTTCACTGGCAAAGGCTGGCACCAGCGTGCCGTCTTCCAGAATGACACCGGCAGACTTGGGGCCTTCGTTGGAGTGCTGGGCCGGGCGCGTGAGGCTGTGTTCGGTGAATCGCCAGGTTTCGCCGGGGTTCAGTACAAAGCCTGACTCAGAGGCGTATTCGTGGAAGTTGGCCTGACGCCGAACAAGTGTCGCGCCGGTGCAGCGTGATGGGCGCAGGGTGCGCACCAGGGTGGTGTAAATCAGGCGTGGGTTGGTGACTGGGGTGTCGCCGCAGTTGGTCAGTGCAAACTCCATGGCGCCGTCTTTTGCGTGCCAGAGGCTGTCGAGGTGGAAGTGCATTTCTATCGTCCTGTTGGTTGGATGACTAAGACAGTGTCAAAAGAGGTCACGCAAGCGCGTTGGCAAAGACGCCTTGTTCGGAGCCGGGGATCACAACGGCGGCGCAGGTTTGCTGGTAAAACTCGACCGGTCCGGCCTGACCGATCACGCCATATGCAAAACCATCGGCGCGCAGACGGTGCAAGGCGGCCAGAAGGAGTGCCTTGCCGATGCCCGAACCGCGGGCTTCGGGGGCTACGCCGGTGGGGCCGAAGAAACCGCGGCAGGTGACATCGTAGCAGGCAAAACCGAGCAGGGTCGCCCCTTCGGTTGCGATCAACACCCGGGCAGGTCGAGCGGCCAGCGCCACGGTGCATTCGTCCACCCATTTGGCGCCAAAATGCTTGGCGACAAAGGCCAGAAGCACATGGGATTCAAACGGCAGCGCTGGGCGCAGGTTGATGCCTTCAGGCACATGAGGCTCCGGCGGTAGACTGTAGAGAGGCACCAGCAGATCAGGCATGGGCCGGGACCGCATGTTCGGCAATGACATGGCCGGGGCTGATCTCGCGCAAGGCGTTTACAGGGTGTGCGCTGGTCTCGCGCACCACTTTGGCTTGGGCAGCAAAGCCCGCATCGCCGCCTGTCAGACGCAAGGCGGGGTCCGGCACCGCCGCGCGCAGGAGCTTGGTGTAGCCATGCTGTGGGTTGCCAACGACCTGAGATGTAGGGCCCTTCTCGACCACCTGCCCTCGGAACATCACGGCGGTGTCCTCAGCCAGATATTCGGCGGTGGCGATGTCGTGGGTGATGTACAGGATCGACAGGCCGTATTCAGATTTGAGACGCTGCATCAGACCCAGGACGGATTTACGGATGGATACATCCAACATCGAGGTCGGCTCGTCCGCCACGATCAGGCGGGCTTTCACAGCCAGGGCGCGGGCGAAGTTCACACGCTGGCGTTGACCGCCGGAAAGTTCGTGGGGGAATTTGTCCGGGGTGGAGACCGGGTCCAGTTCCACGTCTTCCAGAATAGACCGCAGTGCGGGTTCCGGGTCGACCTCTGGCTGATGCAAAGCCAATGCGCGCAGCAAGTGGTGACGGATGGTGTGGGCCGGGTTAAGCGCGGAAAACGGATCCTGGAAGACCATTTGCACCGCTTGGCGATAGCGCATTTGATCTGCTTTGGATGTCATAGCGGCGATGTCCTGCCCTTCAAACAGGATGCGGCCTGCGGTGGGGCTGTGTACCCCGACGATCATCTTGCCAACGGTGCTTTTACCGGAGCCACTTTCGCCGACCAAGGCAAGGGCGCGGCCGGGCAGGAGGTCGAGTGACACATTACGCAGCGCGTCGACCACCGAGGCGCGGCCGAAGACCGGGCGCACGGTGAAGGTTTTGCTCAGATTGTCGAGGCTGAGGATTGGGGTGTCAGACGGCATGGGCCATTCCTTCCGGGCGCTGGGCGAGGAGCGGCATCGCATCCCATAGGCTGCGGGTGTAGTCGTGTGCCGGTGCGGTCACGATTTGCGACGCGGTGCCTATTTCGACAATCTTGCCTTCCCGCATGATGCCGATGCGGTCCGAAATCTGGGCCATAAGGGCAATGTCGTGCGTGATGAACAACACGGAAAAGCCGAGCTCGTCCTTGAGGCGCAGCACCTCTTGCAGGATTTCGCGTTGCACCACCACATCGAGCGCGGTGGTGGGTTCGTCCATGATGATCAGCTTGGGTTTGAGCGTGAGGGCCAAAGCCAGCGCCACACGCTGGCGCATGCCACCGGAGAGTTGATGTGGGTGGGCGTGCATACGGTCAGCAGGGATGCCGACCATCTCGAGCATCTCAGCGGTGCGCTCTTGTGCCTGCGCTTTGGTCACGGTGCCATGGGCGCGCAACATGTCATAGAACTGCCGGAAGATGGTCATTACCGGGCTGAGAGAGTTCATTGCGCTTTGGAACACCATGGAGACCTCGGACCAACGCCAGGCGCGCAGTTCTTTGTCGCCAAAGGAGAGCACATCACGGCCTTCAAACAGGATGTGACCATTGCGGACCAAAGCGGGCGGTTTGTGCAAACGCATGAGAGCATAAGCGACTGTGCTTTTGCCACAGCCTGACTCCCCGGCGAGGCCAAGGATTTCATTGGGCTGGATCTCAAAAGAGATGTCGCGCACCGCGGTGAACGGCTCCCCGCTGGTCAGATAGTCAATGCGCAGGTCTTTGACGGAAAGAAGGGCGCTCATTGGTTGGCCTCCTGCATGCGTTGACGGGTCAGGCGTTTCTCGATGCGCAGAGCTTTGGCGACGTTGCCGAGGGTGCGCATGCGCGGATTGGCGATCTCATCCACACCAAAGTTCATCAGCGACAGGCCGATGCCGATCAGGACAATAGCGGCACAGGGGGCCAGCACTTCCCACCAGGCGCCCACCATAATGGCGGAGGCGGTTTGCGCGTTGTAGAGCATGGTGCCCCAAGAGGTGGCGAGCGGGCTGCCAAGACCCAGGAACTCTAGTGTTGCTTCGGTGATGATGGTGAAGATCACGGAGCCAATGAAATTGAATCCAATGATCGACAGCAAGTTTGGCAACATTTCCACCAAGATCATGCGCCATGTTGGCTCGCCGATCATCGCGGAGGCCTGGATGAAGTCGCGGGTTTTGAGGGACATAGCTTGCGCGCGGGTGACGCGTGCGCCCCAGGCCCAGGAGGTTAGGCCGATGATCAGGGCAATGGCCCAGGGGCCAACCTGCCCAAGGAACGCGGCCAGAACCAACAGCAAAGGCAGTTGCGGCAGAACCAACACAACGTTGGTCAGGAAGTTCAGGACATCGTCGACCCAACCGCCAAAATAAGCAGCGGTGATGCCGATGGCGGTGCCGATGGCAGTCACGATGAGGCCGGCAACGATACCCACCATAAGCGAAGTGCGGGTGCCCCAGATCAGCTGGCTAAACACGTCGCGGCCCATGCGCGTGGTGCCGAGCCAATGTTCTGCTGACGGTGCCTGGTGTGGGCGGCCAACGCGGGCCACGGGGTCAAACGGCGCGATGAGGGGCGCAAAGATCGCAATTGCCACGTAGATCAAGACAATGGTCAGACCGATGGCGGCTTTGCGGTTGCGCAAGAAGGTGCGGAGAAGATCAGACATCAGGCCCTCTTCAATCGGGGATCAAGGAAGACATAGGCCAAGTCTACCGCGAGGTTCGCGAGCAGCATGGCAAGTGTCATGATGAGCAACTGGCCCTGGATCAGCGGGAAATCACGCCCGACAATACCGAGGTACAGGAGGTTGCCGACGCCGGGGTAGTTGAACACCACTTCGGTGATAAGCGAGCCGCCAAACAGGGCGCCAAAGCTGAGTGCCAGAGCGGTCACAGAGGGCAGTAGCGCGTTGCGGGCAGCATAGGCGTAGCGCACGCGGGCATCGCTCAGACCTTTGGCTTCGGCCATGGCCAGATAGTCTTCGCCAAGCTGGCCAATCATATTGTTGCGCATGGTGATCAAGTAGCCACCAATCAACACAACGCTCAGAGTCACGACCGGCAGGAAGCCATGGTAGAAAACCGAGGAGATGAACTCCCAGCTCCAGGCCGGGTCAAGACTTGGGTTGAAGGCGTAAGAGGTTGGGAAGACGCGGTTTTGCACCGCAAGAAAGTAGAGACCACAGAGGGCCACAACCACCGCCGGCACGGATTGTAGCGCCAGCGCGGTTGGCGAGGCGATCACGTCGGTGAGCTGTCCGCGGCGCCAGGCGGCCAGGATGCCGAGAAGCGTGCCGATGGAAAAGGAAATCAACAGCGCAGAGCCGGTGAGGAACAGGGTCCAGGGCAGGGCCTGCATCAGTACATCTGCTACAGGCATTGGGTAGAACTTGATCGATAGGCCGAAGTCCCAGGTGAAGATTGAGCCAAGGTAGGCAAAATACTGTTCATGCAGGGGGGCGTCGATGAAGCCGAAGGTTGCCATCAGCGCGTCGCGGGCCTCAGGCGCAATCATGCCGCCGGAGTTGGCTAGCATGATGTCGGCGGGGTTGCCGGGCAACATGCGCGGGATCATGAAGTTGAAGGTCGCAGCCACCAGAAAAGCCACGCCGTAGAAGCCGAGCCGCTTCAATAGAAAACGCATCAGGTCAAACCATCTGTCGAGAGGGAAGTGTCGTGCCAAAAGCGGGGCCACTCACGGTGTGAGCGGCCCCGAAGGTAGGGAAAGCTTCACTCAGCTGGCCGCAGGTTCAGCAGGTGGACCAGGCGAGCCGGGTTGGTCTTGTGAACCACCGGGTTGGCCACCGGATTGTCCGCATTGAAGAAGCCGGTGAAACGCTTGGTGTTGTACTGATACCAGCGGGGATTGTTGAAGACATACGCCAGTGGCACATCTTCCCCTACGATGGTTTGCACCTCAGCCATGATTTCCATCTGCTTTTCGGTGTCGCTGGTCTGGGTGAACTTATCCAGAAGATCGCTCAGCTCATCGTTGTAGTAGCGCGACGCTGCGAAGCGGGATTTGGCCTGGTTGTTCTTGTGCAGCGAGTCCAGATACTGGTTGAACGGGGTTGCACCGACACGAACCGAGTTGATGGCCATGTCGTACTCACCGGTGATGAGCTTTTCCGTCCAAACTGCGGCTTCAGGTGTGGCAACGCTGGCTTTGATGCCGGCCGCGTTCAGGCCTTCCACGGCGATCTGACAGCTGTTGACCCAGTCAGTCCAACCGTTTGGCACGATGACTTCGAGATCGATCTGTTCGCCGTCTGGTGTTTCGACAAAGCCGTCACCGTCGATGTCTTTGAAGCCCGCTTCGGCCAGCAGAGCTTTGGCGCCGTCGATGTCATATTGGGTGAAGCCACCGAACTTTTCGTCGACTTCCGCGTTGTTCCAGGCGTGGAACGCGCGGCCCAGACCGGAGGGGTACTGGTTGATGGTTGGATAGCCGTAGCCGGCGATTTCCACCATGGCTTCGCGGTCAAATGCCATCGACACGGCGCGGCGGAAGTTCACGTCGTTGAACGCCGCTTTGTCACCCGCTTCAGGCGCTTCGAAGTTCATGTAGAAGGCCACTAGCGAGCCACCAGGCAGCCAGTAACGGTGGTTCTCAGGATCTTTCGCAACGTAGGTGTTGTCGATGTCCGGCAGGAAGGAGCCCATCCAGTCCAACTCACCATTGGCAGCTGCGGCCAGCGCTTGATCGTTGTTGGCGATCTGCGGGAAGCGCATGCAGTCCACTTTCAGGCTGTCAGCATCCCAGTAGTTGGCATTGCGACACTGGGTGTATTCCTGTGGGGTAAAGCGGCGGATTTCGGTCAGCGGACCGGAGCCGACAGGGGTCGGGTTGGTGAAGGTCACAGGATCATCAACACCGCTCCAGACGTGCTCAGGCACAATTGGCACGCGCACGATTTGGTACATCGCCTGGCTGGAGGGGGTGGCGAGGTTGAAGCGCACGGTCTTGTCGTCGAGTTTCTCAACGCCAGACAGCATCTGCGCCATGCCAACACTGTCCAGAGCCGGGTTGCTCAGGGCCAGGTCGAAGGATTTGATCACGTCGTCGGCGGTGAAGGCTTCGCCGTCAGACCACTTCACGCCATCGCGCAGGGTAACGGTGATGGAGCCAAGGTCGTCGGCGTAGTCAAACGCGGTTGCCAAGCGGTAGATCGGCTTGCCGCCGTCCAGCGCGTTGAAGATGATCAGCGGTTCATACATGAAATGCATGACGGAAGGTGCGGCGGTGGTCTGGTTGAATGGGTTGAAGTTCTCCACCCATGCAGTGACCTGATCCGGCAGCGCAGTCAGGACGGTCTCTTCGGCCTGAGCAGTGGTTGTCCAGAGCGCAACCGAAGCGAGCAGCCCGGCAGTAGCCTTAAATTTCATTTTTGTTTCTCCCTGTGCAGGCGGGTTGTCCCGCCTCATGTCTGTCCGCGTCATGCCTCGTATCGAGGGGCCATGATGCAAATCATGGTTGCATTTGGTCTCCTCACCAAACGCCACGGATGTTGCGCATTGAAATCCCCCCGTCCGAAGGAATGGCACCAGAAAAATCGGCAATTTCGTCAAAACACAGTTTGATCTCCGCTTGCGGCCATTAAAAATCCATCTCTTTCAGGTTGTTAGGATTCCTACCTGCGCAAAAAATCTTTACGAATTTCAGTTTGCACCCTTGTTTCGACTTTGGTCAAACCGCAGGATCAGTTGCAGCGAAATCAGCAATTTCGGAGTTACAGTGCCACTACAGGGAATTCGCGCGCGCCTGCTTGTCACCTTTCTCCTTGCGTCTGTGCTGCCATTGGCGCTCGGCGGCTTGGTTTTTTATCGACTTGTCAATCAGACCATCACAACCGAAACCTTTGAGAAGGTGGCCTTTGCGCGGGACGCCAAGGCCAGTGAGATTGCGCAATATGTGACCTATGCCAGCCGGCAGGCGGAAAACCTCGCGCAGTCGGCAAACGTGCGCTACTCGGTTGGGGAATTCTACGGTTTCAGCCATGCGCTGCGGCAGATGGACGGCACGCCAGAGGAAGCGGGCGCGCAACTTCGCAGCATCTTTGGCGTCGACAGTGCTGCAGGCAATCGGGCTGAAGAAGAGATCGAAGACCAGTTGCTGCGCGAGGCTTTGGAGTATTCCAACACGCACCGTCGGTTTCATCGAGACTTTGAAGAGTTCCTGCGGGAGGCGGAGTTTGACAATTTGTACCTCGCTGACCGTCACGGGCAAGTGGTCTATTCGGTCTACAAAGATGCCTATTTGGGGCGGCCGCTCAATCAGCGTGTAATTGGGTTGGGGCAGGCCTACTACAAAGTGACCACCGGCGCGGGCTTTGAGCCCGTGTTTCAGGATTTCGCGGTGGACGCTATCACCGGAGAGCTGGCCGCCTATCTGGCCGTGCCGGTGCGGCTTCATGGCAGCCACCGTGGCGCGATGATCTTGCGGATACCGCCCAACAGCCTTGAGGCGCTGGTGACGGAAAGTGATGCGGATGTGTCTGTGTTGTCCTCGGGCGGCATTGTGATTGCCTCCAATGGCGGCCCTGCCGCAGGCGGCCCGGTAAAGATGCCCAAGCAAATGACGGGTTTGGATGGTGTGGCGGTGTTGGAGGCTGGATTGTCGGGCGGGGCGACGCTGTCGGCCTGGCGGGTGCTGGAAGACCCGTTCCCACAGTGGACGGTGGTGGCCGAAACCAGCAGGGATGCCGCTTTCAAGAACAGTGAACGCTTGCGGGAAACCTTGTTGGCAATCGGCGCAGTCGCAACGGCCATTTTGTCCATTTTGTCGTTTGTGTTTTCCAATGCCATCACGCGACCAGTGCGCCGCATGTCAGAAGCTGCCAGTGCTGTGGCGACGGGCAGTTTGAATGATGCGCTGCCGGAATATGATCGACCGGTGGAGTATGCGCGGTTGTCACGTGCGGTGAACCAAATGCGGCGGGCGTTGCGCGATCAATTGGACCTCATCCGCGACAAGAATGACGAGTTGCAAGAGAAGCTACGCGAGATCGGTGAGAAAAACGCTGAGCTGGAAGAGGCGGACCGGATGAAGGACCGGTTTTTGGCCAATACTTCCCATGAGCTGCGCACGCCGCTCAACGGGATTATTGGTATTCTGGAAACGCTGGAAGGCGGGGCGATGGGCGAGATGCTGCCCGCGCAGGCCAGCCAGCTGCGGTTGATCACATTTAGCGCGCGGCGGTTGTCCCGGTTGGTGGATGATCTGTTGGACATCTATCGCATTCGCGAGGGGCGGATGCGTATGGATTTGCAGCCTGTTGATGTGTCCCATGCGGCGCATAGTGTGGTGCAGTTGTTGCAACCGACGTTTCAAGTGGATCCGGCCAAGTTTCAAATTGATCTGCCGGAGGATCTGCCGGCTGTGTATGCCGATCCGGTTAGGTTTGAGCAGATCCTGTTCAATCTGTTGTCCAATGCGGTGAAGTATGGCGGTGGCAGTGATGTGGAAATCACGGCAGCGGTCTCGACTGCGGATCAGTTGGTGGTGTGCATTCGTGATCACGGGCCGGGCATTGCGGCGGACAGCATGGAGCGCATCTTCCACCCGTTAGAGCAACTGACGCCGGATGGATCGGGGCAGGCGACAGGCACAGGCTTGGGGCTGACCATCGCGCGCCACCTGGCTGATATGATGTCCGGTAGTATCGAAGTGTCCAGTACCCCCGGTGAGGGCGCCGAGTTTCGCGTGATCCTGCCGGTAACGGATCAAGCGCCGGTTGCGGTGTCGGAGGATTTGCTGCCAGCTGAATTTGTCACGGCCGCGGCACCACAGCCCGCTGTTGAAAAGGTGGAGACGGCCGCGCCGGAGGGATCGCCTTTGATTTTGGCGGTGGATGACGAGCCGATCAATTTGCAGGTTTTGCAGAACCTGCTGGTACCACAGGGCTATCGGGTGATGACTGCACACAACGGGTCGGAAGCATTGCGCAGTGTCGCCAAAGAGCGTCCGGACTTGATTGTGCTGGATGTGATGATGACCGGGCTGAGCGGGCTGGATGTTGCGCGGGATTTGCGGCGGCGGCACCGTCTGCATGAGCTGCCGATTATCCTGCTGACAGCGCGGGGTCGCACCAGCGACATGCTGGCTGGGTTTGATGCCGGGGCGAATGACTACGTGGTGAAGCCTTTTGCAAAGGACGAGTTGCTCAGCCGTATTCGCACGCTTCTGGAGGCGAGCCGCGCGCGCAGTCAGGCGGAGGAAAACCGGGAACTCAAAGAGGAGATCGAACGCCGCATTCAGATTGAAGATGCGTTGCGACTGTCGCAGCGGCGAATGGCGCAGCTGCTTGATACGCTGGAAGACGGTCTGATCTGTGTGAATGCGCGGGGGCTGATCACCTATGCGAACGAGGCGGGGCAGAAGGTACTGGATACACCGGTCGCGGTGAACAAGAGCCGATTGAAAGATGTCCTGCCAGAAGACGTGCTGACGCCTTTGGAGCAGACAGAGGTTGAGGATGAGCCAATCCACATTCAGGTGACATTGCGTGGGCAACCGCATCAGGTGAGCCTGTTTGCGATGTTGCCGGAAGCGGGCGGCGGACGCGCCTTGTTGTTCACACCGGGGCAGGTGCCTCGGGCGCAGTTTGTGAACTCGCTGCGCGATGTTGTGGACACCTCCTTGCCGTCCTTGATGGCGCGGGATGAAGGCGGGGATGAGGCGCAAGGGCCGGGAGATGCGTATCGGGAGGCCATTGTCACCCTGATGTCGGAGTCTCTGGACATCTGGGGCGCGGCCACCGGTAAGAGTAAGATTGATTTTGCCGAAACCAGTGGCATCTGGCGGGTGAACCTGGACAAGACATCGTTGCAGACCCGCACGTTGGACAAGTATTTGCTGATCGAGACTTTGCCGGACAATCCGCGGTGGCGGGATGTGTTGAAGACGGTGAAGTTTGTGCTGGCGCTCAAAGAACGGGCCACGGTTGGTGAGGCCATTGGCGCGCGGTTTGATGCGCTTGAGGTGCGTCTGGAAGAGTTCCGGCTGCTGATGGATCAGAGGGATTAAGCGTTGGATATGGTCTTGGGCGGTTGGGGATTGCGTTTCTCTGCAAAATCTCTATACACCGCCGCCATACATGCGCGTGCAGCCCGCTCAGGCTTGATCTGATTCTCTGAACAAGAGAGCCCGTTCGGGACGTAGCACGCATTTAACCGTACCGAACCAAAAGGTCTCAGATCATGGCAAATTCGCCTCAGGCAAAGAAACGCGCCCGTCAGAACGAGCGTCGTCTTGAAGTTAACAAAGCCCGTCGTTCCCGCATCCGTACCTTCATCCGCAAAGTGGAAGAAGCGATCGAATCCGGCGACAAAGCAGCAGCTTCCACAGCGCTGAAAGCAGCTCAGCCAGAACTGATGCGCGGTGTGTCCAAAGGTGTTTACCACAAGAACACTGCAGCGCGGAAAATGTCCCGCCTGGCAGCACGGGTGAAAGCGCTGGCGTAAGCCTCACTTCACAACGTATTCGGAAAGACGCCGCTGTTTCAGCGGCGTTTTTTTGTGCTCAGCTGTAGGCGATGAAGAGCAGGGCGGCCCCAAGCAGGATGCGGTAGATCACATAGGGTGTGAAGCTGACCGAGCGCAGGAGGCGCATCATCAGCGCCAGCGCCAAGAGGGCGGCAAAGAAGGAAAAGACGGCGGCGATGGCAGCGTCCTTGGCCAAAGCCATATTGGCTTCCTTGATGACATCCAGCGACAGCAGTGCGCCGCTGGCGATGATGGTCGGGATCGACATCAGCATCGCAAGTTTGGCGGCGTCTGAACGGGCGTAGCCGAGTTGGCGTGCGCCGGTGATGGTGATGCCGGAGCGGGAGGTGCCGGGGATCAGGGCGACGGCCTGCCAGAGGCCCATTTTTACGGCGTCCTTGAGAGACCAATCCGCTTCGGTTTTGGTTTGTGGGCCGCGTTGGTCCATCCACCACAGCAAAATCCCAAACAGGATCATGGCCCATCCAATCACGGCGACAGAGCGCATGGCGTCGTTCAGGCCGGTGATTTTGAGCAAGAAGCCGGCAACGATGACAGGGACTGTTGCCACGGTCAAAAGAAAGGCGAGCCGGGCGCCGGGGGTGTCGACGCGACCGGTGAGCATGCGAGGCAATCCGCAGAAGGCCACTTTGGTGTCGCGCCAGAAATAGAGGATCACGGCGCCCAATGTGCCGACGTGCGCCGCGACATCAATGGCGAGCCCCTGGTCAGGGAGCGGGGTCACTTTGGACAGGAGAATCAGGTGCCCGGAAGAGCTCACAGGTAGGAATTCGGTGAGGCCCTGGATGATCGCCACCAGAAAAATGTGAAAAAGAGCCATTTTTGGCAGGATCCTTCGTTGACCGACTCACGTATAATTGGTCAATGATTCAAGGGAAATACAGAATATAAGTCCGAATCGGACCAAAAATTTGGCAATTTTTTGCATTTTCACCACGCCATTTGCCAAAAAACTGAAATATAGGTCAGTATATTTGACTTTTATGTCGGGTGAATATTTTTTAAACACACCGAACCAGAATTAATCAGGAGGCAGCTGACGTGGCTAAGCAACCTATGCTGAAATTTGTGACTGTGGATCGCGACATGCCGGAGAAGCGTGGCGCCACTGTACGCAAGGAAGATTTCAACGAAATCTATGCTGAGTTCGCTAAGGCGAAAGCTGAGGAACAGGCGAGTCGCTGTTCCCAGTGTGGTGTTCCTTACTGTCAGAGCCACTGCCCGCTGCACAACAACATCCCGGATTGGCTGCGCCTGACCGCGACAGGCCGTCTGGAAGAGGCCTATGCGGTTAGCCAGGCGACCAACACTTTCCCGGAAATCTGTGGCCGTATCTGTCCGCAGGACCGTCTGTGTGAGGGTAACTG
The DNA here is from genome assembly GCF_047124445.1 of Shimia sp. MIT1388. Classification (GTDB taxonomy): domain Bacteria; phylum Pseudomonadota; class Alphaproteobacteria; order Rhodobacterales; family Rhodobacteraceae; genus Shimia. The sequence goes on from NZ_CP138921.1 coordinate 3,299,230, forward strand.
TGTGATTGAACAGTCAGGCCACGGCACTGTGACCATTGGGTCTGTTGAGAAATACATCACCGATACGGCTTGGGAACAGGGCTGGGTTGAGGCGATCTCCCCGGTTCAGGAGCGTTCCGAGAGCGTTGGCATTATTGGCGCGGGCCCCGGTGGTCTGGCCGCGGCGGACCGTTTGCGCCGTGCGGGTCTGCAAGTGACCATCTATGATCGTTACGACCGTGCGGGTGGGTTGCTGACCTACGGCATCCCAGGATTTAAGCTGGAAAAAGATGTGGTTATGCGCCGCAACAAGCTGCTGGAAGATGGTGGCGTGACCTTCAAGCTGAACTGCAACGTGGGCGAGGACATCTCTTTCCAAGAGATTCGTGACGCGCATGATGCGGTGATCATTGCGACCGGTGTCTATAAGAGCCGTGACCTCGGTGGGCCGGGTGCCGGTGCCAAAGGCATCGTGAAGGCGATTGACTATCTGACCGCCTCCAACCGTCAGAACTTTGGCGATAGCGTGCCAGAGATCGAGAGCGGTGAACTTTTTGCGGAAGGCAAAAAGGTTGTTGTGATTGGTGGCGGTGACACGGCGATGGACTGTGTACGGACCGCGATCCGTCAGGGGGCGGAGAGCGTGAAGTGTCTTTACCGTCGTGACAAAGCCAACATGCCGGGTTCCCAGCGTGAGACACAGAACGCTGAAGAGGAAGGCGTTGAATTTGTGTGGCTTTCCGCGCCGAAAGGCTTCACCGGTGGCGATAGCGTTGAAGGTGTGATGGTCCAAAAAATGCGTCTGGGTCAGCCGGATGCGTCTGGCCGTCAGAGCCCTGAAGTGATCGAAGGTGCGGACTATGTTGAGGACGCGGACCTTGTGATTAAGGCGCTGGGCTTTGAGCCTGAAGATCTGCCAACTCTTTGGGATCAGCCGGAGCTGGAAGTGACCCGCTGGGGCACTGTGAAAGCGCAGTTCACCACCGGTGCAACTGACCTCGAGGGCGTTTATGCCGTGGGTGACATCGTGCGCGGTGCGAGCCTTGTGGTGTGGGCGATCAAAGACGGCCGCGACTGTGCTGATGCAATCCTTGAAAAGCTGGGCGCAACCCCGGCGATGGCTGCGGAATAAGTGTTAATTGGCGCGGTGCCGACGTCCAAAAGGGACGTCGGTATTGCGTCTGTATCACGACTGTTTTGCGACTGTGCAACTTTCGACCAGCGTTTGTTAACGTGACAGAGGTGTTGACCCAATGACGACCAAAACCACATCGACCAAGACCGGCGCATGCCTGTGTGGGGCGGTGCGGTTTGAGTCCGCCAAAGTGCCAGCCGAGGCGGGCATCTGTCATTGTGATCAATGTCGCCGCTGGACCGGTGTCGCGTTGATGGGGGTGACAGTGCCAACCGAGTCGCTCACTTGGACCGGGGCCGAGCATATCGCGCGTCTCCAGAGTTCGGAGTGGGCCGAGCGGGCCTGGTGCAGCAAATGCGGCACCAACCTGTTTTACCGCGTGACTGCGGACAACGAATGGGCCGGTGGCACGGAGATTCCGGTGGGGCTGTTTGATGATCCAAACGGCTTCACGCTTAAGAATGAGATCTTCATCGATCAGAAGCCCGACAGTTTTGGCTTCACCGGTGATGGTCGCAAGGAAATGACCCGGGCGCAATGCATCGCTTTGTTCAGCGATCTTGGGACGACCTGAGGGACAGGCCGCTTGATGGATCACCGAGTCGACATTCAGATGGGGATCGCGACCGAGGACCATGAGGTGGCTTACATGCGTGGCACCGGCAAACGGTTGGTGGTGTCGCTTGGCGGGGTGGGCACGAGGCCCAACGAGATGCCGCCGTTTGAATTTGTGGGGACCGCGTCGCAGGGCGGAGAGAACCACGTGATCCTGGTCACAGAGCGGGCCAGAACTTGGATGAACAGCCCGGATTTGCCCGAGGCGATTGTGAAGGAGATAGAGACGGTGGTGGCACGCGAAGCCATTGACGAGGTGGTTGCCCTGGGCAACAGCATGGGCGGCTTTATGGCGCTTGTGTTGCCGACGCTGACCCGTGTCGACACCGTTGTGGCGCTGTCTCCGCAATTCTCCATGCATCCCAGAGTGGTGCCGGAAGAGACCCGTTGGCAGAAGTGGCGCCGCCGCTTTCCGACCTATCGGTTCCGTCAGGTGCCTGCGCCACAAGACGGCACGCGCTATGTCGTGCTGCACGGCGACACGCCGGAAGAACGCATTCACTGGGCCCGCTTTGCGCAAGCGCCCAAAACCTTCAACCATTTCATCCTGCGGGGCGAGTCCCACGATCTGGTGAAAGCGTTGAAGAAACTCGACATCATGCGTCCGCTGCTTGAGCGGGCCATGGACATGAAAACGCGCCAGGTGCGCAAACTGTTGGAAGGCCATTTCACCGTGGTGCGCAGGGAAGACCTGCCACAGGCGGAGCAAACGGCGCCAAGCTACCCCACAACTCTGGGACAGGAGACCGTCAATGACAAAGTATGATGAAAACTGGGTCCGGGCCGAAGAAGCCAAACGTGAATGGATGGCGGAGAACGGCCTCTATTCCGAAACCGAGGAGCACTCCTCCTGTGGCGTTGGCCTTGTGGTCTCCGTGGACGGCAAACCCAGCCGCAAGGTTGTGGAAGCGGGTATCACCGCGCTGAAGGCGATTTGGCACCGGGGCGCTGTAGATGCGGATGGCAAGACCGGCGACGGTGCGGGCATTCACGTGCAGATCCCTGTGAGCTTCTTCTACGATCAGATTGAGCGCACTGGCCACGAGCCCAACAAAGACGAGTTTATTGCGGTGGGTCAGGTGTTCCTGCCACGCACCGACCATGGTGCGCAGGAAGCCTGCCGGACCATCGTGGAAACCGAAGTTCTGAAGATGGGCTATCGCATCTATGGCTGGCGTCACGTGCCGGTGGATGTGACTTGTCTGGGTGAGAAAGCCAATGCGACCCGTCCGGAGATTGAGCAGATCCTGATCTCCAACTCCAAGGGTGTGGATGAGGACACGTTTGAGCGTGAGCTGTATGTGATCCGTCGCCGCATCGAAAAAGCGGCTTTGGCGGCGAACATCACCGAGCTTTACATTGCATCGTTGTCCTGCCGCTCGATCATCTACAAGGGCATGATGCTCGCCGAGCAGGTGGCGGTGTTCTATCCGGACCTGATGGATGAGCGCTTTGAGTCGGCCTTTGCGCTGTATCACCAACGCTACTCCACCAACACCTTCCCGCAGTGGTGGCTGGCACAGCCGTTCCGCATGTTGGCGCACAACGGTGAGATCAACACGCTGAAAGGCAACCTGAACTGGATGAAGAGCCATGAGATCCGCATGGCGTCTGCGTCCTTTGGTGACTACGCGGAAGATATTAAGCCGATTGTGCCGGGTGGGGCGTCTGACTCTGCGGCGCTGGATGGCGTGTTTGAGGTTCTGGTGCGTGCCGGCCGCTCGGCGCCGATGGCGAAAACGATGCTGGTGCCAGAAAGCTGGTCCAAGCAGGCGGTGGAGCTGCCGCAGGCGTGGCGTGACATGTATTCCTACTGCAACTCCGTGATGGAGCCATGGGATGGTCCTGCGGCGCTGGCGATGACCGATGGTCGCTGGGTCTGTGCCGGTCTGGACCGCAACGGTCTGCGCCCGATGCGCTATGTTGTGACCGGGGACGGGCTGCTGATTTCCGGCTCTGAAGCGGGCATGGTGCCGATTGATGAAGCCACCGTGGTGGAAAAAGGCGCGCTTGGTCCGGGTCAGCTGCTGGCCGTGGATATGAAAGAGGGCAAGCTCTACCACGACACTGAGATCAAGAACAAACTCGCCAGCGCGCGTCCGTTTGGGGAGTGGGTTGGCAAGATCCGTGATCTGGGCGACGAGCTGGCCACTGTGGAAGAGACCGCAACTTTCACCGGTGAAGAGCTGCGCCAGCGTCAGATCGCGGCCGGTTACTCTATGGAAGAGGTCGAGCAGATCCTCGCGCCGATGGCTGAGGATGCGAAAGAGGCGCTGGCCTCTATGGGCGATGACACGCCATCTGCCGTGTTGTCCAAAATGTATCGTCCGCTGAGCCACTTCTTCCGTCAGAACTTCTCTCAGGTGACCAACCCACCGATCGACTCTCTGCGGGAATACCGCGTGATGTCGCTAAAGACGCGGTTTGGCAATCTGAAGAACGTGTTGAGCGAAGATGGCAGCCAGACCGAGATTGCGGTTCTGGAGAGCCCGTTTGTGGCCAGCGGCCAGTTTGAACGCATGCTGGAAGCGTTTGACGATACGGTTGTGACCATCGACTGTACCTTTGACGCGGGCAGCCATGATGGCGCGTTGCAGGCCGGTCTGGAGCGTATCCGGGCAGAAGCCGAGGACGCGGTGCGCTCTGGTGCGGGGCACATTGTGCTGACCGATCAGGCGCAGGGTGCGGACAAGGTTGCGATGCCGATGATTCTGGCGACCAGCGCGGTGCACAGCCACCTGACACGCAAGGGCCTGCGGACCTTCTGTTCGCTGAACGTGCGCTCGGCTGAGTGTATCGACCCACATTATTTTGCTGTGCTGATTGGCGCCGGTGCGACGGTTGTGAACCCGTATCTGGCCGAAGACACGCTTGCGGATCGCATTGCGCGCGGTCTGGCGGATGGCACGCTGACCGAGAACATGGCGCGCTATCGTGAGGCGATTGACCAGGGCCTGCTGAAGATCATGGCGAAGATGGGGATTTCGGTGATTTCCTCCTATCGCGGTGGTCTGAATTTTGAGGCCGTGGGCCTGTCCCGTGCGATGTGTGCAGAGTACTTCCCAGGCATGACCAGCCGGATTTCCGGCATTGGTGTCAGCGGCATTCAGCACAAAGTCGAAGAAGTGCACGCCAAAGGCTTTAAGTCCGGCACCGATGTGTTGCCGATTGGCGGTTTCTACAAGGCACGTAAGTCCGGTGAGACCCACGCTTGGGGTGCACAGACCATGCATATGATGCAGGCGGCCTGTGATCGTGCGTCTTATGAGATGTGGAAGCAGTACTCTGCGAAGATGCAGGCGAACCCGCCGATCCACCTGCGCGATTTGCTGAACATCAAGCCGCTGGGCGAGGCGATTCCGATTGAGGACGTGGAAAGCATCACCGCGATCCGTAAGCGCTTTGTGACGCCGGGCATGTCATTGGGCGCGCTGTCGCCTGAAGCGCACAAAACCCTGAACGTGGCGATGAACCGGATTGGCGCAAAGTCTGACTCCGGTGAGGGCGGCGAAGATCCGGCACACTTCGTGCCGGAGCCAAACGGCGACAACCCCTCTGCGAAGATCAAGCAGGTGGCGTCGGGTCGTTTTGGGGTGACCGCCGAATACCTGAACCAGTGTGAAGAGCTGGAAATCAAAGTGGCACAGGGCGCGAAGCCCGGTGAAGGTGGCCAGCTGCCGGGTATGAAGGTCACCGACCTGATTGCGCGTCTGCGTCACTCCACCAAAGGTGTGACCCTGATTTCCCCACCTCCGCACCATGACATCTACTCGATCGAAGACCTTGCGCAGCTGATCTATGACCTGAAGCAGATCAACCCGCGCTGTAAGGTGACCGTGAAACTGGTGGCCTCCTCGGGCGTTGGCACAATTGCGGCCGGTGTGGCGAAAGCGAAAGCCGACATCATCCTGATCTCCGGCCACAACGGTGGTACCGGTGCGTCTCCGGCGACCTCGATCAAATACTGTGGTCTGCCATGGGAGATGGGTCTGACCGAGGCGCATCAGGTTCTGGCGATGAACAACCTGCGGGAGCGGGTGACCCTGCGGACCGATGGTGGTCTGCGCACGGGGCGTGACATTGTGATGGCCGCGATGATGGGTGCAGAAGAGTACGGGATTGGTACCGCCGCGCTGATCGCGATGGGCTGTATCATGGTGCGTCAGTGTCAGTCCAACACCTGCCCGGTTGGTGTGTGTACACAGGACGAAGACCTGCGCGCGAAGTACACCGGTACGGCGGATAAGGTGGTGAACCTGATCACCTTCTATGCGCAGGAAGTGCGGGAAATCCTCGCCTCTATCGGTGCGAAGTCCTTGGATGAGGTGATTGGTCGTGCGGACCTGCTGGCGCAGGTGTCTCGTGGCTCTGCGCACCTGGACGATCTGGACCTGAACCCGCTGTTGATCACCGTCGATGGGGCGCATGACATCGTCTACAACCGCGACAAGGACCGCAACTACGTGCCAGACACGTTGGACGCGGAAATTGTCCGGGATGCGGCGCGCTTCCTGGAAGATGGTGAGAAGATGCAGCTGTCTTACGCGGTGCAGAACACGCACCGGACCGTGGGCACACGCACCTCGAGCCACATCGTGCGCAACTTCGGTATGCGTAACGCGCTTCAGGATGATCACCTGACCGTTAAGCTGACCGGTTCGGCGGGTCAGTCGCTGGGCGCCTTTGCGGCACCGGGTCTGAAGATCGAAGTCAGTGGCGATGCCAACGACTATGTCGGCAAAGGTCTGTCCGGGGGTACCGTTGTGGTGCGTCCTCCGATGGCGAGCCCGCTGACGGCGGCGGACAACACCATCATTGGCAACACTGTGCTGTATGGTGCGACCGACGGTTACCTGTTTGCAGCAGGGCGTGCCGGTGAGCGTTTCGCGGTGCGGAACTCCGGTGCGAAGGTTGTGATCGAAGGCTGTGGCGCCTGTGGCTGTGAATACATGACCGGCGGTATCGCGGTGATCCTTGGCGATATTGGTGCCAACTTCGGCGCTGGTATGACCGGTGGTATGGCCTACCTCTATGACCCTGAGGGCAAAGCTGAAGGGGTTATGAACCTGGAGACTCTGGTGACCTGTCCGGTGACTGTGGCGCATTGGGAAGATCAACTGAAAGGTCTGATCGAGCGTCACGTGGCGGAGACCGGCTCTGTAAAGGCACGAGACATCCTGCAGCACTGGGATGTTGAGAAAGCCAACTTCTTGCAGGTCTGCCCAAAAGAGATGCTGGTGCATATTCCGCATCCGCTGACCCAGGAAGGTACGGCGGTTCCAGCGGAATAAGGCTGGATCAGAGACAGAAAAGACCCCCGCTGGTGCAAACTGGCGGGGGGTTTCTTTTTGGGGCGACCAACGATTGCCTAGGGGGCGTGATGCCTGCCTGCTTTGAAGATCCAAACTGCCAAGGCGGGGAACAAGAAGAGTTCCAGCAGGACCGATGGCAGTACGGCCATGTTCAGGAGTGTGGCTAGGTCCGGCGTGGTGAAGCGGGCCAGGCCGCCCAGAAAGACGATTCCGCAGAGCACAATCAAGGTGATGCGCAGGGAGTGAAACAGAAAGGCGCCGGCGAGAAACACCAGGCCGAAGCTGGTGAACACCCCACCCAAAAAGCGCACATGATTGTCTTGGGCGTTGAAATCAGCGGGGTTGAGCACGTCGACAAAATCAGTGGGGCCCATCCAGCCTGAAGTGCGAATGCCGCCGAAGACCACGTCTAAGCCAAGAAACAGAATGCAGAGCCCGATGAGGGGCAGAAGGGCGCGTAAGAGCATGGTCGAGCGGGTCACGAGAAGGGCCTCTTTTGGTTTTGGTGTTGCGATCGTGATTGAAGGAGCTGAGCATATACATGCGGATCAAGCCTTTGCGCCGTATAAATAAATGCGGTTTTTGGGATTTATCAAGGATCGGTCCATACTGCTGTCAGCCATGGAGGATGTTTAATGCGATTTTTCAAAGCGATTGTGACAGTAGCGGCGCTGACGGCCGGCAGTTCTGTTTTTGCAGGAGAGTGCGGGTTTGCCCAGTGTTGGGGCGCGGTTGGTATCGGCCCTGGCGGGGCCTGGGGCTATTCTTACGGCAAATATTCAGAAGCCGACGCGGTGAATGCCTTGCAGGGGGAATGTGGCTGGGATTGTGACAACGTGCACACCTTCTACAACACCTGTGGGGCCATCGCGGAAGGCAGTTCCGGCAATTGGGGCTACGGCTGGGCCGGGACGCGGTCTCAGGCGGAAGATAACGCCTTGGGGTATTGTTACCAGAACGGTGGTGGATGCAGCGTTCGGGTCTGGGCTTGCTCGCCGTAGGCTTGCGCAAAGTGCGGTGAGGCTCTACTCCCTTTGCCAAAGACGACGGCAGGGACATGGCCAAGAAAGCAGCCAAATCAAAGCCCAAGACAAAGGGTACCAAAAAGAGCGCGGCGGCTCCGAAAGCTGGCGTAATCAATCGCCAGTGGGCGCGGTTGCGCTATTGGTGGCGGCGGGTGCTGATGTGGGCGGTGTCGCTGTTTATCTTTTCGATCCTGATTTTCATTGTGATCAATCCGCCCACGACCTGGACGATGATTGGCGAAAAGCGGCGACTGGGGCAGGTGGATTATCAATGGGTGCCGATTGAAGAGGTGGCGCCGGTGATGCGGCGCTCCGTGGTGGCGGCGGAAGACGCGAACTTCTGTCTGCACTGGGGCTTTGACGTGGAGGCGATCCGGGATGCGATTGCCGAAGGCGCGGGCCGTGGCGCGAGCACAATCAGTCAGCAAACCGTGAAAAACGTCTATTTCTGGCAAGGGCGCAGCTGGCCGCGTAAGGCGATGGAAACGCTGATGACGCCGCTGGTGGAGATGACCTGGACCAAGCGGCGGATTCTGGAAGTCTACCTCAACGTGGCAGAGTTTGATGAAGGCGTGTTTGGTGTGGAAGCGGCGGCGCGGCATTACTTTGGTGTGGGGCCGGAGGATTTGACGCCGGTGCAGGCGGCGCGGTTGGCAGCGGTGTTGCCCAACCCCAAAGAGCGTTCTGCCAGCAAGCCCACGGCGGCATTGCGGCGGCGGGCGGCGGCGATCCTAGATGGTGCGGAAACCATACGCGGAGAGTCGCGCGCGGCGTGTTTTGCGGATTGAAATATGCGCATGGGCAAGGCATTGAAGGACAAAGCCCAATAACATTGCGACCCTGCTGATGAACCGTCTGTTCCATGTGCCTCTGTCTCCGTTTTGCCGCAAGGTGCGCCTCGTGATGGGGGAAAAGCGGCTTGAGGTTGAGCTGGTGGAGGAGCGCTATTGGGAGCAAGATCCCGATTTTCTGCGCCGCAATCCAGCTGCGAAAGTGCCGGTGCTGAAGATGGACGGCAAGATGATGGCGGACAGCAACGCCATCTGCGAATATCTGGAAGAGAAGTATCCCGACCCGGCGTTGATGCCGCGGGACCCGGATGGGCGCTATGAGGTGCGGCGGCTGGTGGCGTGGTTTGACGACAAGTTCCACCATGAAGTTACCGCGAAGCTGCTTTATGAGCGGGTCAATCGCAAGCTTATGGGCACGGGCTATCCGGACAGTTCCAATGTGAAAGCCGGGGCCAAGGCGATCAAATACCATCTCGACTATATGCATTGGCTGCTGGATCACCGCCGTTGGCTGGCGGGGGATGTGATGACCCTGGCGGATTTCACGGCAGCGGCGCATTTGAGCGCGCTGGACTACATCAGTGACGTGGATTGGAACCGCTCCGCCGTGGTCAAGGATTGGTATGCCACCATCAAATCCCGTCCGGCGTTCCGGGCTGTGTTGGCAGATCAGGTGCCCGGCTTCCCGCCGCCTGCGCATTATGCTGATTTGGATTTCTGATCGCGGGCGTTGGCAAGGGGGCTGTCTGCCCCCTCGGCCTGACGGCCTCACCCCCGAGGATATTTCTGGACTGAGAATGCGGGGGTGTCATGACGGATGATCTGACCACCCGCATGAAAGCGGAAGCGGTGGCCATGGGCTTTGATCTGGCCAAAGTGTGTCGACCGGATGCGGTGGGCCATGTGGCGGCGGGGTTGGACGGTTTTTTGGCCAAGGACTACCACGGGCAGATGCAGTGGCTGGAGGCGCGCAAGCATTGGCGCTCGGACCCCTCGGTGCTGTGGCCAGAGGCGCGCTCTGTGATTGTGTTGGGGGAAAGCTATACGCCGGAGCATGATCCAACGGCGGTGCACAGCGAGGCGGATCGCGCGGCGATCTCGGTCTATGCGCAGAACCGCGATTACCATGACACGGTGAAAAAGCGCCTAAAACGTCTGGCGCGGTGGTTGATTGCAGAAACCAGCCCCGAGACCGAAGTGAAGGTGTTTGTGGATACGGCTCCGGTGCCGGAGAAGCCTTTGGGGCAAGCGGCTGGACTGGGCTGGCAAGGCAAACACACCAATCTGGTGAGCCGCGATTTGGGGTCGTGGTTCTTTATTGGATCGGTGTTTACGACGCTCGAGTTAGACACTGATCCAGCGGAAATTGACCATTGCGGGTCGTGCCGCGCCTGTCTGGATGCCTGTCCAACCGATGCCTTCCCGGCGCCGCATCAGATCGATGCGCGACGGTGTATTTCTTACTTGACGATTGAACATCATGGGCCAGTGGATGAGGACCTGCGGGGCCTGTTGGGCAACCGGATTTACGGCTGTGACGATTGTCTCTCCGCCTGTCCGTGGAACAAGTTTGCTCAGGATGCGCGGGAGATGAAGTATCACGCGCGCGATGAGTTGATTGCGCCAAAGCTGGCGGAATTGGCTGTGTTGGAGGATGCGGAATTTCGCACGTTTTTCTCCGGCTCGCCGATCAAACGGATTGGGCGCAATCGGTTTGTGCGCAATGTGCTCTATGCGATTGGCAACTCTGGGGATGCCGCGTTGCGGGAGGTGGCGCAGGGGCTATGTGAGGATGCGGATGCCACCGTGGCGGACGCAGCGCGCTGGGCGGTGCAGAGGTTGTCGTGATGCGGGACGGGGCAGTGGATCAGGTGACGCTTTGTGGCTTCAAAGAGAGCATATACACGCAGGTTGTCATGATGGCGCTGGCGGCCAAAGGCGTGGCGTTTGAGCTGAAGCGCGACAATCCGTTTGAGGCAGGGCCGTCCGGGCCCCATCCGTTTGCGCGGGTGCCGGTGCTGCTGCATGGGGAGTTTGCGATCTACGAGACGGCGGCGATCACGCGTTATGTGGATCGGGCGTTTGACGGAATTGGGCTGGCGGCAGAGGATGCGGAGTCGCTTGCACGCATGGATCAGGTGATTTCGATTTCTGACAATTACGCCTATTGGCCGATGGTACGGCAGGCCTATGCCCATGGGGTGGTGCGCAAACAAGCCGGGATCGATTGGGACAAGGCGCAGGTGCAGGATGGGTTGCGCGCGGCGGAGCCGGTGCTGAAGGTGTTGGACGAGATGGCCAGTGAAGGCTGGGTGCTCAACGGGTTACGGATTTCACTGGCGGATTGCCATGTGGCGCCGATGGTGGCGGCTTTTGCGCAGCTGCCCAAGGGGCGCAAGATGACTGCGCAGTTTTCGGCGCTGTCCTGTTGGCTGGAGTGGGTGACCCACAGCCGTGCTTTTCGGCAGGCGGTGGGGACGTAGGCGCGCAGCGGGGCCACGCGCCAAAGGTTTGGCTTAGCCGTTGCGTTTGGGCAGGACCCAATCGGGGCGGGCGAAGTGGCAGGTGTAGCCGCCGACGTTTTTCACCAGATAGTCCTGGTGGTACTCTTCGGCTTCCCAGAAATCGCTGACCGGTTCCACTTCGGTCACCACTTTGCCGGGCCAGAGGCCGGAGGCATCCACGTCCGCAATGGTGTCTACCGCGACCGCTTTTTGGTCCGCGTCGGTGTAGAAGATCGCCGAGCGGTAGGACATGCCCAGATCGTTGCCCTGACGGTTCGGCGTGGTTGGGTCGTGGATCTGGAAGAAGAACTCCAAGAGTTTGCGGAACGATGTTTTGGCGGGGTCAAAGATGATCTCAATGGCCTCGGCGTGGGTGCCGTGGTTTTCGTAGGTTGCGTTTGGAACGTCGCCGCCGGTGTAGCCGACGCGTGTGCTCAGAACGCCGTCCATTTTGCGGATCAGATCTTCCATGCCCCAGAAACAGCCGCCCGCCAGTACTGCGCGTTCGCTCATTGGTCGATCTCCTCTACTTGATCGAGATAGGCGCCATAGCCTTCCGCCTCCATATCGGCGCGGTGCACAAACCGCAACGAAGCGGAGTTGATGCAGTAGCGCAGCCCGCCGCGATCCTGGGGACCATCGGGGAAGACATGGCCGAGGTGGCTGTCACCATGTTTGGAGCGCACTTCGGTGCGGATCATGCCGTGGGTGCTGTCGTGATGTTCGGTGACGTGGGCGGACTCAATCGGCTTGGTGAAGCTGGGCCAGCCGCAGCCGCTTTCGTATTTGTCGGAGCTGGCAAAGAGCGGCTCGCCGGAGACCACGTCGACATAAATGCCGGGCTCTTTGTTGTACAAGAGTTTGCCGGAGCCGGGGCGTTCGGTGCCGTTTTCCTGAGTGACCCAGAATTGCTCGTCGGTGAGGGTGGCGATCACATCGGTGTCGCGGGTGTATTTGGTCATGCGCGTCTCCTTCCCTTGGCCGCTTGAGTTGCGGGGCCAAGTGTCCTGTGTTCAGGCATATGGGAGGATACGGGGGTTTGAAAAGAGGGGATCACGCCGACGTGTCGCGGTGCAACATTTGGCGTGATCCGAAAAGCTTAGGCCGTGGCGGCGGTCAAGGCCGTGTCCAGAAGGTCTTTGATCTTGGATTTGTTGGTACCCGCAACGATGCGGCCAAGTTCTTGGTCCCCTTTGAGCACCACCAAGGTGGAGCGACGTGGGATTTTCAAAGTGCGGGCCAGCTCGGAGTTGCTGTGTTGGTCCCAGTCGACATTGATGAAGGTGATGGCGTTGCCGTAGGCGGGGTTGGACTGTTTGAGCGCGTTGATGGCGCGTTCCTGTGCGGCGCAGGTGGTGCACCAGTCGGTTTTGAAATCAAGAAACACGGTGTCGCCTGCGGCGAGGTGTTTTTTCACAAGACCCGGGGTGAAGTCGTTGGCGGCGCGGGCAGCCATGGGCAGGGCCAGCGTGGCGGCAACGGAGGCAAGGAAAGTGCGACGGTGCATGAGGGGAACTCCTTTTAAAGGGCAACAGAGAGATCGAGCAGCCATGGGGGCAGGACGCCCAAGAGCCAGATTTCGATCATGTGGTGGACATTGAAAAACAGCGCGAGGCCGGTGAGGAAGAAGACGCCGCCAAGGATGGGGCGGGATTTGGCAGCAATGGCGCGCAGGGTGGCTTGGTGCTTTCCAAGGGCTGAGCGAGCGCCGTAGCCAAGGCCGAGGATCAGTGTGGAGACGCCAGCAGCAAAGGCGATCATGATGACGGTGGCGTGGGTGAGGCTTTCGCCTTGGGACGCCAGCGCGATGGCGCCGCCCAGTGTTGGACCGATGCAGGGGGACCAAACGAGACCAAGTAGCAGGCCGCCGAGGAACTGGCCTTGCAGGCTGGTGTGGTCTACCGCGTTGAGCGTGGTGTCGGCCGAAGCGGCGACGCCCGCGGTGGCGGTGGAGAAGGCGCTGGAGAATTGCGGGACCAGGAGCACCGCGCCAAAGCCCATCATCAAGACGGCGCCAGCTTTGGCGAGGGTGTCCGGCGTGAGGCCGATGGCGTGGCCAAAGACGGTCACGGCCATGCCAAACACCACAAAGCTGAGGCTCATGCCGAGGGCCAAGACGGCGGGACCATGGCGGGAGGCTTGCAGCGCGCTGGTCAGCACGATGGGCAGCACCGGCACCACACAGGGGTTGATCAGGGTCAGCAGACCCGCGCCATATGCAAAGAGGTATTCCATGCCCCTCTTGTGCCAAGTGCTGTGCGGGGTGTCATCTCAAACAGCGGTGACGCGGGATCACTTGGCCGTGTGTGATTGTTTCGAAAGCTGCACGGCGAGGATGCCGGCGCAGATCACCGCGACGCCGAAGATGTCCCAGAAGCCGAGCTTTTCCCCAAGGATCATGGCGGCGATGGCGACGCCGAAGAAAGGGTTGAGGAAGTGGAAGGTGGCGGCTTTGACCGCGCCGATGCGGGCCACAAGCGCAAACCAGATCCATGTGGCGAAGAGGCCCGGCGCGAAGATGGTGTAGATGAAGGCGGTCAGCATCTTGGGGTTCCAGTTGACCGCCCAAGTTTCAAACGCCAGCGAGGCGAAGACAAGCGCGATGGAGCCGACCAGCATTTGCAAGCCCACAATCATCATCACGTTGCCACCGGATGAGGCATTGCTGACGGAGAGCGTGGCAATGGCAAGGGCCAAAGCGCCAATCACGCAGAGCATGACACCAAAGAGGTCCACGCCTTGCCCCATGCGGTTGGCCATGATCATCACGACGCCGCCAAACCCCAGCACGAGGCCAGACACGGCCATTTTGCTGAGTTTTTCTCCTTTGGCAGCCCAACCGAGCAAGGCCACAATCAACGGCATGGTGGAGGCGATGATGGAGGCGAGGGAGGCCTCGATTGTGGTCATCGCGGTGAAGTAGAGACCAAGGTAGAGCGCGTTTTGGCAGAGGCCAAAGATGATGGTGGCGCGCCATTGCGCGGGCGTGAGGTGCCAGCTTTGCCCCAAGGCGCGGGCGATGATCACGCCGATGGTACCAGCAATGGCAAAGCGCAGGGCGGAGATCATCAATGGCGGCGCGTCAGCCACAATGATGCGGGCGGAGGTGAAGGCAGAAGACCAGATCAGGGCAAAGAGCAGCCCCATGCCAATTGCGCGGATGTCCATGGTGCCTGCCTCAAGTGATTGCTTTGTGAAGATGTTCGCTGGCGCGATCTAAACGCAACAGCACGCGGGCTGCAAGCATAGGTTTAGCGGTTAGGCTTTGGCGCGCTTGAGGAGGCTGCGCAGGCCTCGACGGCGGCGTTCACGTTTCTGCGGATCAAGCGGGAAGAAGGCGTCCACCACGATGTAGGCCACCAGCACAAAGATCAGCGCGTTGCCGATTTGCACAAGACGGTCGATCATTTTCACGTCGGCGTCTTTGCCAAAGGGTGCGATGGAGCCGCCAAACAAGATCACTGTGGTCGTTAGCGCTGTGCCGCCCATGGAGGCATCTGGGCGGTCTGAGATGAACCAGTAGGACAGCAGGAATGCAGCCACGGCGAAGACCAGAAACGCGGTCAGCATCAGGGGCGCGATGACAGTGAGTTCGTAACAGGCAATGGCGACCAGACCGCCGATGAAGTTGGCCTTCATCATGTTTTTGGCCACGATGGGACCAGCGGCAGTGGCAGCGGAGAGTTGTTGCGACAGGATGGCGACAAACAAAAGTGTCACCAGCGCGCCACTGCCCACAAGGTAGAAATAGATCGCAAAGGGGATGGTGACGAGCGACATGCGCAGTACCAATCGGTTGGGATCATAGTGCGGCGCGTCGGGTTTGGCGGCGGCTGCCGCGCCTTGGGGCGTAGGGGGAAAGAAGTGGAACATTGCCACGGTCCAGAGCCACGCCAGAACAAGGTTGATGGGGATCCAGATCACCAGAACCAGCGCGAGGTCCTGAGAGGTGAGCACCAGAGTTGGCAACATCAGCGCGGCCATGAGGGCCAGCACAACGCTGAGCATACCTGCGCCCTTCGTGGACCAGTAGAAACAGGTCGCCACGGCGAGTGCGAGGGCCATGAGAAAGGCCACCGGGTAGGGTGCCAACGCGGTGGAGAAGACCCAGGAAGCGACCAGAAACACCACCGCCTGCCGGAACAACGTGCGGATGGCGATGGGCGGCATCGGGCCGGGGGCTTGCAGGAAAAGCACCGTGAAGACGGTGAAAATGGTTGCCAGAGGCCAGCCGATCAGGATGGCAAGCGCAAAGCTGCCGGACACGCCGGTTGCCAAGCGCAAGCCACGCCGTTCAAGGGCTGGGTCGACCTCAATAGGCATAAGACAGCCAGGACACCATTTTGATGTACACGCGGCCCACCAGATTCAGGAAGGCGTTGTCGTTGGTGTAGACAATCACATCCGCCTGTCCGTTCACGTTAAACCGCACGTCGTCGGTTTCGTCGCCTTCGGTGTAGCCGGGCAGGATGATGCGCAGAGCAAAACGTTGGGGATCGCGTAGCCAGCCATTGGCACGTGGGATTTCTGTGGGTTCACCCGGCTTGCTTTTGGTGCCGTCGGAGCTGGCGGCGCTGAGGCTGACCACCTCCCCTTTGAAGATTTTGCCGGGGTGCATGTCAAGCACCACATCCACCGGGTCGCCTTTTTTTACGTTGCCGAGGTTGTTTTCGGTCAAATAGGCCTCGACCCAGACGTTGCTGGCGTCGATGAAGGTCATCAGGCTTTGGCCGGCTTTGGCGTAGTTGCCCTCCGCGATGTCCAGATCGGAGAGCACACCGCGGGCGGGGGCCTCAAGTTCGGTCCAGCTGAGTTTGAGCTCCGCATCTGCCAGTTTGGCCAGGGCGGCCTGAATGCGCGGGTTGTCGGCGCCGGTGCTGCCGAGCGCTTTCTGTTCGCTTTCCAGATCGGCTTGCGCCTGCTCCAGCTCGGATTCCGCATCCGCCAGACGGCGACGGGCTTCGTCCGCTTTGGCGATGGCAATCAGACCTTTTTCTTCCAGCTCAAACACACGGGCGGATTGCAGGCGTTCGGTTTCCAGGTCGGTCTGTGCACGGGTCACGCGGGTTTGGGCGCTGCTGACGTCGGCGCTGTCGGCACCCACGTCTTGAGTCGCGCGTTCCAGTTCGGCCTCGGCGCTTTGCTTCTGGATTTCAAACTGGCGTGCGTCGATGCGGGCGATCACCGTGCCCGCTTCGACAATCTCGCCGTTTTCGGCGTTGATCTCGATGACCGTGCCGGACACCTGTGGGGTGACCGGCGTGATGATCGCTTTTACGCGTGCGTTGGACGTGAAGGGGGTGATGCGGTCCGCGGCGAGGTACCAGGCCACGACAATGAACAGCAGAGCCAGGATGCTCCAGAAGGTGCGTTTCATTTCCGGGCTTCCTCCAGCGCTTCGGCGTCCGCTTCGATTTCTTCAGCCACGTCGGCCTCCATCCAAGCAACCACAAGTTCATAGAAAACCGACAGGATCACGGGGCCAACAAAGATGCCGATCAGGCCGCCGGAGAGCACGCCGCCGATGACGCCCACCAAGATCACGAGAATCGGGGTGTTGAGGCCTTTGGCGATGAAGATCGGGCGCAGGAAGTTGTCCATCAGCATCAATGGAATCATGATGGCGGTGAACAGAAGCGCGGCACCGGTACCCATGGAGCCCCAGGCCCAGATCACCAGCGGGATCACCACGAGGGTGGGGCCAACCTGGATGATGCCAAGGATAAGCACAACAACGGCCAAAGGACCGGCGGCTTCGATGCCAAAGAGCATCATGACGATGCCCATGAGGCCAGCCTGCAGCGCAGCCACACCCAGCACGCCGCGAGACACGTTGCGCACAGTGGCGGCGGCCATTTCGACAAACTCACCGCCTTTGGGGGCAAAGACTCGGTTGCCAAATTTCTGCACCATCTCGCCAAGCTTTGGTCCGGGGGAGAGCATCATGCCCATGACAATCACGGACAGCGCCATGGCGAGCAGTTGGAAGCTCAGCCCCGCAACAGCGCCGCCGATGGTCGAGGCAAAGCCCAACACAACATCGCCGTAACGCTCCAAAGCGAGGGCGAGGTTGTTGTTAAACAGGTTCCAGATTTCGGTGGCCTTGGGGCCGACAAGGGCGATCTCGCTGAGCCCTTCTGGCGCTGGTGGTAGGTCAAGCTTGCCAGTTTGCAGTTTGTCGCTGAGTTCGTTGAAATGGGCAAAGAAGCTGCTGACCGAGGCCCAGAGCGGGCCGATGGTGAGCGCAAGACCCAGCAGGGTGATCAGGGTGGAAGCCAATCCGCGACGGCCGCCAAGTTTGCTCGAGAGCCAGTCAAATAAGGGGTATACCGCCACAGCCAGAATGATGGCCCAGACCACAATGCCGGAGAGCGGCAGGATGATGGTGAAGGCGGCGAAGGCAAACACACCGAGGAACAGAAGGCGAATGCCCAGATCAATCAAACGTCTTTCATCCATATCGAGTACTTCCCAAATTGTTCAAATTCCGCGTAGGCTGGCCTGAAATTGTGGCTTATGCGGTTGTTATGGCGGCATCTTTGCACAGCCAGAGGTGATTTGAGGAATAAAAAAGTGAATGGCAACAGTGAAATTTTAGCGCCCGAGGGGTTCTTCCAGAAACATCGCTGGTCAATTTTGTTGGGTCTATTGGTGCTTTTGATGCTGCTGGATGGATTGGATGACCGTTATGGCTGGGCCAGCACGGCCGGGTTGTGGGGGCTGAGTTTCTTGTTTCTTGGGGTTGTTGGCGCCACCGAGCGCAACACGTTTCTGCGGATCACCATGGCGGTGCCGGTGATGGCCTGGTTTGTGCTGCTGATTATGGCGGAGTTTTTCGGCATGACGGTGAATGGCGGGCTCTATGCCTTGGCGGCGCTCATGCTGTTTGGCTCGATGATCATCAGTTTTCGTCAGCTGTTTGCGCCGGTGCATTCGGAATATGAGCGGCTGTCCAGTGGGGTGTTTGGCTATTTGCTGATCGCGATGTTGTGGGGGTTGGCATATTGGCGGATTGAGGCGGCCTTTCCCGGGTCGTTCAACATGCCTGAGGATATTGCCGGTCAGAAAGCCGGGTTCGTGTATTTCTCGATGATCACCATGACCACGGTGGGCTATGGCGAGATCACTCCGGCAGTGAGCCTGACGCGTATCATGACCGGGATGCAGGCGATTGTGGGCACGATGTTTGTCGCCATCTTCATTGGCCGCATCGTGGGGCGTTTGAAATGACGGACGTCACAGGGCAGGTCACCTGGGTATATACCGAGAAGCTGGAAACGGCGGCGGGGTTTTATCGGGATGTTTTGCGCCTGCCAGTGCTGCGCGATGCGGGCAGTGCGCTGATTTTCGAGACGGCACCCGGTGCGCGGTTGGGGCTGTGTGAGGCCTTTGACGGGCGGGTCGTGGAGCCGAAAGGCAGCATGATCACGCTGTTGGTGGCGGATCGCGCGGTGGTGGATGACTGGTATGCGCGGGTGACGGGGGCTGGGGAGGCTGTGCGTGGCGCGCCGGAAGTTTTGGAGCGGTTCGGGATCTACAGTTTCTTTTGCGAAGACCCGAATGGCTATCAGGTTGAGGTGCAGTGCTTTTTGGATGAGGCGCCGGAGTAGGTACGCGCCGCCAAAAGCGCTTCCCATGTTAAGGGAGTGTGGCTTTGGCGAGGCGTCACGCCGCATTCGCGCGCTGCTGACTTCCCCCTTGGCGGCAAAGGCGCTACAGGTGCGGTGAAACGGGAGTTGCCGCATGTCGATGAATAGCTTTGGACATCTTTTTCGCGTCACCACTTGGGGTGAGAGCCACGGGCCTGCGCTGGGCGCGACGGTGGATGGGTGCCCTCCGGGGGTGCCGGTGGATGAGGCGATGTTGCAGCATTGGCTGGACAAGCGCCGCCCCGGTCAGAACAAGAACACCACACAGCGCAATGAGCCTGATGCGGTGAAAATCCTGTCCGGTGTGTTTGAGGGTAAAACCACCGGCACGTCGATCCAGTTGATGATCGAAAACACCGATCAGCGCAGCCGGGATTATGGCGAGATCAGCCAGACCTTCCGTCCGGGCCACGCAGACATCACCTATCACATGAAATACGGCAATCGTGATTATCGCGGCGGCGGGCGCAGCTCTGCCCGTGAAACCGCCGCGCGTGTGGCCGCCGGTGGCATTGCGCGTGAGGCGATCAAGGCGATTGCGCCCAATCTTGAGATCAAAGGGTATATGACCAAGATGGGCGCGATGGAGATTGATCGCGAGAACTTCCATTGGGACGCGATTGACCGCAATGATTTCTGGATTCCGCAGGCGGCGGATGTGGCGCAGGAGTGGGAAGACTATCTTCAGGCGCTGCGCAAAGAGCATGACAGTGTGGGCGGCGTGATCGAAGTTGTGGCGCGCAATGTGCCTGCCGGGATCGGCGCGCCGATCTATGGCAAGCTCGACACTGATCTGGCGGCGGCGATGATGTCGATCAACGCCGTGAAAGGCGTGGAGATTGGCGAAGGCATGGCGGCGGCGGGGCTGAAGGGTTCCGAAAATGCCGATGAGATCTTCATGGGCAATGACGGCCAGCCGGTGTTCTCCTCCAACCATGCGGGCGGCATTCTGGGCGGGATTTCCACCGGTCAGGATGTGGTCGTGCGCTTTGCCGTGAAGCCGACCAGCTCGATCCTCACGCCACGCCAGTCGATCCGGATTGATGGCAGTCCAACCGAGGTGATCACCAAAGGTCGGCATGACCCCTGTGTGGGCATTCGTGCGGTGCCGGTGGGTGAGGCGATGATGGCCTGTGTGATCCTGGATCACCTGTTGCTGCATCGCGGTCAGGTGGGCGAGAACCAAGGCAAGATTGGCTGATGCTGGACAGCGTTGATCTGAGCGACCTGAGAGGGGCTCTGCGCGCGGAAGCGGCGGAGCGCATGGCGCAGGACAGCGCGCATGATCTGGCGCATCTGGATCGGGTTTGGACAACGGCGCAGGCATTATCGGAGGCGGAAGGCGGGGCCGATTTGCGGGTGCTGCTGGGGGCGAGCTACCTGCATGATCTGGTGAACCTGCCCAAGGATTCGCCACACCGCGCGCGGGCCAGTACCATGGCAGCGAGTGCAGCGGCACCGATTTTGCGCAGCCATGGCTTTACCAATCACGAGGTGGCAGCGGCGCAGCATGCAATTGCTACGCATAGTTTCTCTGCTGGCTTGAAGCCAAAGTCGTTGGAAGCGCGGATTTTGCGGGACGCCGACCGGCTAGACGCGCTGGGCGCGATTGGCATTGCGCGCACCTTTGCGGTGGGCGGGGCTTTGGGTCGGGCTTTGTACGACGAGAACGACCCGTTTGCCGAACATCGCGCGCTTGATGACAGCGCCTGGGCGCTGGATCATTGGCCGGTGAAGTTGTTCCGGTTGTCAGAGGGCATGATGACTCTGGCTGGCAAGCTGACAGCCCAAGAACGGGTGGCCGAAATGCGCGCCTATGCGCAGGTATTGGCAGGCGAACTGGGGCGTGTACTACCGGAGAGCTGGGCGTAGCTTGCCTAGCCTTGTGGGGTCACGCCGGGGCGGGCCTTGCCGCGCTTGAGGCCCAGTTGCCGTTCCCGCCAGATGATCAGGATGCCTGCAGCGATGACGATGGACGCGCCGATCAGCATCTGTGCTGTGGGCACTTCCGAGAACCAGACGTAGCCGATCAGGATGGCAAACAAGATGGCGACGTAGTCAAACGGGGCCACAACCGAGGCAGGGGCAAAGCGATAGCTTGATGTCAGCATGATCTGGGCCACGCCGCCGATCAGACCTGCGCCAATCAGCATTGCGGCCTGTTCCCAAGTGGGCACAACCCAGCCAAAGGGGATGGTCAGCAGGGACAGGCAAGACGCCGTCAGCGAAAAGTAGAACACAATGGCGGAGGTCTGATCGGTTTGGACCAACCTCCGGATGTGGATTTGCGCGAGGGCGGCAAAGACCGCAGAGCCGAGCACCAGCATCACGCCAACGGTGGCCATGGCAGAGGCCTGATCCGCGTCAAAGATGGTTAGGCGCGGCCAGAGCACCACTGTGACGCCGATCAGTCCGATGCCGACGGCGGTCAGGCGAAAGGCGCGGACCTCTTCGCCAAGGAACATGGCGGCAAAAATCACAATCATCAGCGGTGTGGCAAAGCCGATGGCGGTGACTTCGGGCAGGGGCAGGAGCCCCAGTGCGGCAAAGTTCATCGCCATGGCGGTGGTGCCGATCACGCCGCGCCAGACATGGCCCATGCCGTTTTTCACGCGCAGGCCCTGTGGCATTTCTCCACGCTGAATGAGCCATCCGAAGATCACAAACATCGCAAAGAAGGACCGGAAGAACACAGCTTCGCCCGCGGGCACGTCATCCGCGGTGGCCTTGATCAGCGCGGCCATAACGGAGAAGAGCGCGATGGCGGTGATCTTGAAGGCAATACCTTTGAGCGGCTGCATGGGGAGGTCCGGTGGTTGGGGTTGGCCGGACTGTGGCGCAGGGGCGCAGGAATGACAAGGCGGGCTTGATCTTTGGCGGGGGAGCGGGAAAGGTCCGTGCCAACTACGGAGGGGCCGCCATGTATCAGGACAACTATTTGATAGCCGCGCTGAGCGCATCTGCGGAGGGGCGCGGGCGTGAGGTGTTTGCCGAGGTGCCAGGAGGCGATCCGGTGACTTTTGGCGGTCTGTTTGCCGGTGCAGAGCGTATGGCGGCGGCTTTGGTCACCCAGGGTGTGCAATCCGGAGACCGCGTGGCGGTGCAGGTGGAGAAGACGATTGAGGCGATCCAGCTCTATCTCGGCACGGTTATGGCGGGTGGCGTGTTTCTGCCGCTCAACACGGCCTACACGACCTCTGAGGTGGCTTATTTCCTTGGAGATGCCACGCCGCGTGTGGTGGTTTGTGATCCTGCTAAAGCGGAAGAGATTGTACCGATTGCTGAAGGCGCAGCGGTGCTGACGCTGGATGGCGCTGGGCAGGGCAGCCTGACCGATCTGGCCGATGGTCAAACCGGGTTTGAGCCGGTGGCCCGCGGCGCGGATGATCTGGCAGCAATCTTGTATACCTCGGGCACCACGGGGCGCTCTAAAGGCGCGATGCTGAGCCATGATAACCTGCTGTCCAATTCTGAGACGTTGCGGGATTATTGGCGGTTCACCAAAGAGGATGTGCTGATCCACGCCTTGCCAATCTTCCACACGCACGGGCTGTTTGTGGCCACCAATGTGGCGCTGCTGTCAGGCGCCTCGGTGGTGTTCCTGGCGAAGTTTGATGCGGATGCGATTTTGGACGCCATGCCTAAGGCAACCAGTCTGATGGGCGTGCCGACGTTTTACACACGGCTGTTGAAAGACGCGCGGCTGACCAAAGAGCTAGCGGCCAATATGCGGTTGTTCATTTCCGGCTCTGCCCCGCTGTTGGTCGATACACATGAGCAATGGGAAGCGCGCACCGGGCACCGGATTCTTGAGCGCTATGGCATGACCGAAACCAATATGAGCACGTCCAATCCCTATGAGGGTGAGCGGCGGGCTGGCACAGTGGGCTTCCCGTTGCCGGGTGTCGAGGCACGGATTCGCGCGGACGGCGCAGAGGTGGCGCAGGGTGAGATTGGTGTCCTGGAAGTGCGCGGGCGCAATGTTTTTCAGGGCTATTGGCAGATGCCGGAAAAGACAGCGGAAGAACTGTTGCCGGATGGGTGGTTCATCACGGGGGATTTGGCCAAGGTGGACGGCGATGGCTACGTGACCATCGTGGGGCGCTCCAAGGATCTGGTGATTACCGGCGGGTTCAATGTGTACCCCAAGGAAATCGAGTCGCTGATTGATGATCTGGATGGCGTGCTCGAAAGCGCAGTCATTGGTGTGCCGCACGCGGATTTTGGTGAGGCGGTGGTGGCCGTGGTGGTGCGCTCTGATCCCACTTTGACCGAGGCGCAAGTGAGTGGGCCGTTGTCGGTGAGCCTGGCGAAGTTCAAACAGCCCAAACAGGTGATCTTTCTGCCCGAGCTGCCCCGCAACACCATGGGCAAGGTGCAGAAGAAGGCGCTGCGCGAGAGCTACGCGGGGCTGTTCTCCTAATGCAAAACGGGGGCCGATTGGCCCCCGCTTCGATTTGATCTGTTGAGCAGCTTACGCGCGCACGAGTTTCTCGTAGGACTCGGCGATGTCGCGGGTGATGTCGCCCACTTCAAAGGTGTAGTCGCCAATCTGGCCCACTGGGGTCACTTCGGCGGCGGTGCCGGTCAGCCAGCACTGCTCAAAGTCAGCGAGTTCCTCTGGCATGATGTGACGCTCGATCACGTTGATGCCTTTGTCTTTCAGCATGCCAATCACGGTCTGACGGGTGATGCCGTTCAGGAAGCAATCCGGGGTTGGCGTGTGCACTTCGCCGTCTTTCACGAAGAAGATGTTGGCGCCGGTCGCCTCGGCCACATAGCCACGGTAGTCCATGAACAGGGCGTCCGAGCAACCTTTGGCCTCTGCCTTGTGCTTGGAGATGGTGCAAATCATGTAAAGACCTGCCGCCTTGGCGTGCACCGGGATGGTTTCCGGGCTTGGGCGTTTCCATTCCGCGATGTCGAGCTTGGCGCCCTGCATTTTGGCGTCGCCATAGTAGGCACCCCAAGGCCAGATCGCGATGGCAACGCGGACAGGGTTGGCCGCAGAAGCGACACCCATGTCTTCGCCGGAGCCGCGCCATACAACAACACGCACATAGGCGTCTTCAAGGCCGGACTTCTTCAGGGTTTCCTGCTTGGCCGCCTCGAGCTCTTCCAGAGAGATCGGCATCGGCATGTCGAGAGCTTCGGCAGATTTGAACAGGCGTTCGTTGTGCTCTTTGCTCTTGAAAATTTTGCCGTTGTAGGCACGTTCGCCTTCAAAGACGGAGCTTGCGTAATGCAGCGCGTGGCTCAGGACGTGGACCTTGGCCTCGCGCCAGTCAACAAACTCGCCATCCATCCAGATGACGCCGTCACGATCGTCATATGCACCAGCCATGGTCGTTCCTTTCGCTTGCCAAAGGGCTTTCAATTTTCCATTTGTTGCGCGTCATATGGCCGAAACGGTCATAAAATTGCGCAAAACCTGCGATTCGCTACCAGTTAGCGCTTGGAGTGTCAACAAAGCTGACGTATTGTGACGGGCAAACCTGTCAATTGTGATGCTGGAGGGCCAAATGAGCGATCCAATTCGGAGTGAGAACCTGCTTTATCTCACCGATGAGCAGCTGCGGCAGGGGATTGAGGCGATGTATTTTGCCTATCGCGGCTTCACCGCCGATCCGGACCGAATCCTTGAGAGCATGGCCTATGGGCGGGCGCATCATCGCGCAATTCACTTCATCAACCGCGCGCCGGGCACCACTGTGACCAACTTGCTCGACATTCTGGGGGTGACCAAACAGTCACTCAATCGTGTGTTGCGCACTTTGATTGAAGATGGGCTTGTGGAAAGTCGCGTGGGCACGTCTGATCGGCGGGAGCGGAACCTGTTTTTGACCGAAGAAGGCACGGCGTTGGAGCATCGCTTGTCGGACGCGCAGCGGGTGCGGATGCGCACGGCGTTTCGCGAGGCGGGACCGGAGGATGTGGCCGGGTTCCGGCGGGTGCTTGAGGCGATGATGGAAGGTGAAATGAAACGGCAATATCTGTCACTGCGTGAGTCAGGCAAATGAAAGACATCGATCCCCACCTGCTGATTGTGGATGATGATGAGCGTATTCGGGAGCTTCTGCGGAAGTTCCTGATGCGAAATGGGTTTTTGGTGTCGGCAGCCCGCGACGCGGCGCATGCGCGGCGGATTCTGTCGGGGTTGGATTTTGACCTGATTGTGCTCGACGTGATGATGCCGGGCGAAGATGGCATGAGCCTGACCCGTGGTATTCGCGAGACCTCGCAGACACCGATCATGCTGTTGACCGCCAAAGGTGAGACCGAAGATCGGATTACGGGACTTGAGGCTGGGGCAGATGACTATCTGGCCAAGCCGTTTGAGCCCAAAGAGTTGCTGTTGCGGATCAATGCCATTCTGCGGCGGATGCCGGAGGTGGATGAGGCCTCCACGGTGCCCAAGGTGCTGCATCTGGGGGGCATTCGTTATGATATTGATCGCGGCGAGATGTGGCAGGGCGAGGAACCTGTGCGCCTGACCGCCACTGAGAGCCAGCTGATGAAAATCTTCTCCAAAACACCGGGCGAGGCCGTGAGCCGCGGCAAGCTGGTGGAGGAGTTGGGCAGGGACAAAGGTCAGGCGCAGGAGCGGGCGGTGGATGTGCAAATCACCCGTTTGCGGCGCAAGATCGAGGAAGACCCGAAACAGCCACGTTACCTGCAAACGGTGCGCGGGGCGGGGTACATGCTGGCGCCGGACTGATCAGGCGGCGTAGCACGCACAGCACATAGAATTGGGGGGGAGTGGCATGGCCACAGCGTTGTTCAGTCACGAGAGTTCGTTGCAGCACCAGACACCTGCGGGCCATGCGGAGCAGGTTGCGCGGATCGAGCATATTCAGGCGGCCCTAAAGGCGGCCAAGTTTGACGGGTTGGATCGACGTGAGGCGCCAGCGTGTTCGGACGCGGATATTCTATTGTGCCATCCGCAGAGCCATCTGGAAGCCATCACAGCGGCGGAGCCGGAGAGTGGCATCATTTCGTTGGACGAAGACACCTTTATGTCGCCGGGGTCCACATTGGCGGCGCGGCACGGGGTTGGCGGCTGTCTGGCGGCGGTGGATGCGGTGCTGGCGGGTGAGGTGAGCAATGCCTTTGTGGCGTGCCGTCCACCCGGACATCATGCGGAGCAGAGCAAGCCGATGGGGTTTTGCCTGTTTGGTACGGCAGCGATTGCGGCCAAACATGCTCTGGAACGTCACGGGCTGAGCCGTGTGGCGGTGGTGGATTTTGATGTGCACCACGGCAACGGTACACAGGCGCTTTTGTGGAACGAGCCGCGTAGCCTGTTCATTGGCAGTCATCAAAATCCGCTGTGGCCGGGCACTGGTATGCCAGAGGAAACGGGTGCGCAGGACAACGTAATGAACCTGCCGTTGCCGCCACACAGTGACGGGCGGCTGATGCGGGCGACCTATGAGGCGGAAGTGTTTCCGGCCTTGGAGGCATTTAAACCAGAATTGCTGATCCTGTCGGCGGGGTTTGATGCGCATAAGGACGATCCCTTGGCGCAGCTGGAATGGTCCGAGGCGGATTTTGTCTGGCTGACGCATAAGTTCTGTGACCTGGCGGATAAACACTGTCACGGGCGGGTGGTCTCGACTTTGGAAGGTGGATATGATCTGAACGCTTTGGCAGCGTCGGTGGCGGCGCATGTTGAGGTTTTGATGGAGAGAGCCGGATGAGCGACATACCTGTTGAAGAGATGAGCTTTGAAGCGGCAATGCGCGAGCTGGAGCAGGTTGTGGGCCAGTTGGAGCGCGGCGACGTGGAGCTGGAGAAATCCATTGCGCTGTATGAGCGTGGCGCGGCGTTGAAGGCCCGCTGTGAGGCGAAGCTCAAAGAGGCCGAAGAAAAGGTCGCGGCGATCACTTTGGATGGCAATGGCAACCCGGCCGGTTTGACACCGGTTGAGGGCATGTAAGCCAATCCGTCAGCCGCAGGGGCCGCAATGTTTGAGACACGTTTGAAAGAGGCCGCCACGCAGGTGGAGGCCCATCTGCTTGAGGTGATGGCGCCGTTTGGAGATCTGCCGGTGGTGGACGCCATGCGCTACGCTAGTGCGGGTGGCAAGCGTCTGCGGGCGTTTCTGGTGCTGGAAAGCGCGCGGTTGCATGGGGTTGATCCCAAACATGCGATTTGGCCGGCGACAGCAATCGAGGCGATGCACGCCTATTCACTGGTGCATGATGACCTGCCGTGTATGGATGACGATGATATGCGGCGGGGGCTGCCGACCACGCATATCAAGTGGGACGAATGCACTGCTGTGCTGGCAGGGGATGCCTTGCAGACGCTGGCGTTTGAATGTGTAAGCCGGGAGGACTGTCACGAAGATCCGGCGGTGCGTGCGGAGTTGACAGTTTCGCTGGCGCGCGCAGCCGGGGCGCAGGGCATGGTGTTGGGTCAAGCGTTGGATATTGCGGCGGAGACCGCACCGGTTCCGCTGACCTTGCAGGAAATCACCCGCTTGCAAGCGGGCAAGACCGGAGCGTTGATTGCCTGGTCTGCTACGGCGGGGGCTGTGATGGGCAAGGCGGACATTGAACCGTTGATGCGCTATTCGCTGGACCTTGGTTTAGCGTTTCAGATAGCGGATGATATTCTGGATGTGGAAGGCGATGCCGAGAAGGTTGGCAAAGCCGTTGGCAAGGATGCCAATGCCGGGAAGGCGACCTTTGTGTCGTTGTTGGGATTGGATGGCGCCAAACAGCGGGCCCGCGACCTTGTGACGGATGCATGTGAGGCGCTTTCCGTTTACGGTAAAGATGCGGATACCTTGCGGGAGGCGGCGCGTTTCGTTATCTCGCGGGACAGCTAACCGGAAGGCGCGCCTATGTCAGCGAGACCCCAGACCCCATTGTTGGATCAAGTGAACTTGCCGGAAGACCTAAAACGGTTTTCTGACAGTGAGTTGACGCAAATTGCGCATGAGCTGCGGTCTGAAACGATCTCCGCTGTGAGTGAAACCGGCGGGCATTTGGGCGCAGGATTGGGCGTGGTGGAGCTGACCGTGGCGCTGCACGCGGTGTTTGACATGCCGCGTGACAAGCTGATCTGGGATGTGGGCCACCAGTGTTATCCGCATAAGATTTTGACCGGTCGCCGCGATCGGATTCGCACCCTGCGTCAGGAAGGCGGCCTGTCCGGCTTCACCAAGCGCAGCGAAAGCGTGTTTGACCCCTTTGGCGCGGCCCATAGTTCGACCTCGATTTCGGCGGCGCTGGGCTTTGCGGTGGCGCGTGATCTGGGCGGACAGTGTGACGGCGGCCTGGGCGATGCGATTGCGGTGATTGGCGACGGGTCGATCACGGCGGGCATGGCCTATGAGGCGATGAACAACGCAGGCCATCTCGGCAAGCGCATGTTTGTGATCCTGAACGACAACGATATGTCGATTGCGCCGCCTGTGGGGGCGATGAGCGAATATCTGTCCCGTCTTTATGCCGGTGAGCCGTTCCAGGAATTGAAGTCTGCCGCCAAAGGCGCGGTGAGCCTGTTGCCGGAACCGTTCCGCGAAGGCGCCAAACGGGCCAAAGATGTGCTTAAGGGCATGACCGTCGGTGGCACGCTGTTTGAGCAGCTGGGCTTTTCCTACGTTGGGCCGATTGATGGCCACGACATGGACCAACTCCTGCCATTGCTGCGCACGTTGCGTCAGCGCGCGACCGGACCGGTGCTGCTGCATGTGATCACCAAGAAGGGCAAGGGCTACGCCCCTGCCGAGGCGGCGCGCGACAAAGGCCATGCCACCGCGAAGTTTGATGTGCCCACCGGTAAGCAGCACAAAGCGCCCTCCAATGCACCGAGTTATACCTCGGTGTTTGGCAATGCGCTGGTTGAGGAAGCGGCTGAGGACAGCCGAATTTGCGCGGTGACGGCGGCGATGCCGGATGGCACAGGCTTGAACTTGTTTGCCGAACGCTATCCGAGCCGGTGTTTTGATGTGGCGATTGCCGAACAGCATGGCGTGACATTCTCCGCCGCTCTGGCAGCAGGGGGCATGAAGCCGTTCTGCGCGATGTACTCGACCTTCCTGCAGCGTGGCTATGATCAGGTGGTGCACGATGTGGCGATACAACGCCTGCCGGTGCGTTTTGCGATTGACCGTGCAGGGCTGGTTGGTGCGGATGGGGCCACCCATGCGGGCAGTTTTGACATCGCCTTTATGGCCAACCTGCCGGGTATGGTGGTGATGGCGGCGGCGGATGAAGCCGAGCTGAAACATATGGTGGCCACGGCGGCGGCCTATGACGACGGTCCGATTGCCTTCCGATACCCGCGCGGCGAAGGCGTCGGGGTTGAGCTGCCGGAGCGCGGTGAAGTTCTGGAGATCGGTAAAGGTCGTGTGGTGCAGGAGGGCAGCCGCGTGGCGCTGTTGTCCTTTGGCACCCGTTTGGAAGAGACCCGTAAGGCGGCAGAGGCGCTAGCGGCGCGGGGCATCACTCCGACGATTGCCGACGCGCGGTTTGCCAAGCCTTTGGACCGCGACATGATCCTGGATCTGGCGGCCAAGCATGAGGCGCTGATCACCATTGAAGAGGGCGCTGTTGGCGGGTTTGGCAGCCATGTGGCGCAGTTGTTGGCGGAAGAAGGCGCTTTTGATGGCGGGCTGAAGTATCGCTCGATGGTGCTGCCGGACACGTTCATTGATCAGGCCAGCCCGAAGGCGATGTATGATGTGGCGGCGATGAACGCTGAGCACATCGAAGCCAAGGTGTTGGACGCGCTCGGCATCACAACGCTGGACAGCAAGCGCGCCTAAGACTGGATTGGAGCGGGGGGCAGCCCCCGCACCCCCGAGGTATTTGCAGAAAGAGAAAGCGCCTAGGTGGCGGTTTCTTCGTCCAGCATGGCTTTCAAAGCATCTTGGTAGTTTGGGTATTTCAGGACCACACCGAGTTCCTCTTTGATGCGGTCGTTGCGCACGCGTTTGCTGTCGGAATAGAAGCTGCGCGCCATCGGGGTCATCTCCGCCTCTTCGAACGGGATTTCCGGGGGAGGGTCCATGCCCAGAAGCTCGGCGGCGTAGGCGAGGATGTCCTGCGGTGGGGCCGGGCTATCATCACAGACGTTGTAGATTTGGCCCACATTGGGGGCCTTCATGGAGGCTTCTAACACTTGGGCGATGTCATCGACATGGGCGCGGGAGAACACCTGATTTTTCTTGATTATGCGGCGGGCGGTGCCATTGCGCAGTTTGGCGAAGGGGCCGCGGCCGGGGCCGTAGATGCCTGCCAAGCGGAAGATGTGCAGCGGTAGATCTGGCAGTGCCTGCCATTCCGCTTCGGCGAGCACACGCATTTTGCCGCGGTGGCCGCCGGGATCAAGCGGGGTGTCCTCGTCGACCCAGCCGCCGTCCATGTCGCCGTAGACGCCGGTGGTGGAGAGGTAGCCGACCCATTCCAGATTGGTCGCGGCGTTCAGGAGCGCGTCCTTGCCAAGGCGCAAAACCGGATCACCGTCTTTGTCCGGACGGATGGAAGTCAGCACATGGGTGACGCCTTTGAGGGCGGTGTCAAAATCGATCGGCCACTGCAGCGGCGTGATGCCTTGGGCGCGTAGGTCGGCCTCTTGGGCGGGGTCGCGGTAGGTGCCGAGAATGGTCCAGCCTTGCGGAAGAAGACGGGTGGCGAGGGCCTGGGCGGTGTAGCCGTGGCCGAGCGAAAGCAGGGTCTTGGTCATGTGGATACTCTGCGCTTGCAGTTGGACAGGCACAAGAGGCAGCGCGGTGAATAATTGTCACAGCGCTGTGGAGGACTGGCCGATGCCTAAAGATCTAGCCTTGGTCTATTTTCCTTTCCAGACCGGATCGCGTTTTTCGGCAAAAGCACGCGCGCCTTCCAGCTGGTCTTCGCTGTCATAAAGCACATCCACGGTGCGCAGCTGACGCCTGGTGATGCGGTTCATGGCGTCCTGGAATTTGGCATCCTCGGCGTCACGGACAATTTCCTTGATGGCGGCGTAAACCAAAGGGGGGCCGGAGGCCAGCAAGCGGGCTTGCTCCCAAGCGCGGTCCATCAGCTTGTCGGCGGGCACAATTTCATTGATGAGCCCCCAGCGGTGCGCTTCGTCGGCGTCAAACCAGCGTCCGGTGAGCAGGAGCTCCATAGCGATGTGGTAGGGGATGCGCTTGGGCAGTTTCACCGAGGCGGCATCGGCCACCGTACCGGAGCGGATTTCAGGCAGCGCAAAGGTGGCGTGGTCGGCCGCGAGGATCATGTCGGCGGACAGCGCTAGCTCCAAGCCACCGCCGCAGGCGATGCCGTTTACAGCGGCAATCACTGGTTTGTTCATGTCGCGCAGTTCTTGCAGGCCGCCAAAGCCACCGACACCATAGTCACCATCAACTTCATCCCCATCGGCGGCGGCTTTCAGATCCCACCCGGGGCAGAAGAACTTCTCGCCACCCCCTGTGAGGATGGCAACGCGCAGGTCCGGATCGTCTCGGAAATCACGGAAGACCTCTCCCATGATGCGGCTGGTCACAAGATCAATGGCGTTGGCTTTGGGGCGATCGAGTGTGACCTCGAGAATAGCGCCGTCGCGGCGGGTTTTGACCGGGCCGTCAGTCATGACATGTCCTTTCGTATCAGCGCGTCTGCGGCCACCGCGCGGGTGGGCGTGCAGATCAGCGGGTTGATCTCAGCCTCTTGCAAGCTGTCGAGGTTGGCAAGCACGTAGGCTTGCAGCGCGTCTATGGCTCGCAGAATGGCGTTGATGTTGGCGGGCGGCGCACCGCGATAGCCTGTGAGCAGCGGCGCGATTTTGAGTGATGACAAGGCATCTCGGATTGTCTCGTGGCTGGCCGGGATCAGGAGCGAGGCGCTGTCTGTCAACACTTCGGTCAGGGTGCCGCCCGCGGCGATGGTGAGCACAAAGCCATGGGCTGGATCGTGGGTCACACCGATGAGCAGCTCTGCGACGCCGTCATCGATCATTTCCTCGATCAGGAAACTGTTGGTCGGCATGTGTTTCGCGGCGGCTGGCAAGTCAGCGGCTATGAGTTTGAGCTTAACTGCGCCGGCTTCGGTTTTATGTGCGATACCCTGGCCCTTGAGCACCAAGGGCGGCGTGAGTTGTCCGGCCTTTTCGGCGAGAGTATCCGTGCCGGCCACTGCAACGCTGCGCGGGGTGTCTAGGCCGTGGGTGGCGAGCGCGGTTTTGGCTTCGTGCTCTGTGAGCACTTGAGCCGCTTGAGGCGGCGCAGTAGGGGCGAGCGCCAATGGGGCGGTTTCAGGGGCGGAAATCTGCGTGGTCGCGGCAGCAGCAGAGATGGCTTCGCGCAGGCCGTGCATGGGCACGACGCCGCCCTCGATCAGGGTTTGCGTCACATCGGCTGGCAGAAGTTCCGGTAAGGATGCAACCACGGCCATTGGACGGCTGGTGGTCTTGTGGGCTTTGATGGCGGCGTCGGTGGCGCAATCCCAATCGGTGCGGTTTTCTGGCGGATAGTCCACAACGGAAAACGTAAGACCGACGTCCGACGTCATCATGGCGGACCAAGCCTGGGTCATCGCGTCGGCATCGCGCCAGATATAGGTATGATAGTCTAGGGGGTTGGCCAGGGCGACCATGGGGCCGAGGGCGTCGGCCAATTGTGTGCGCTGTTCGTCTGTCAGGGTCGGGAAGGTGAGGCCGCTGTGAAGCGCCGTGTCGGCCATCAGGCTGGCCTCGCCGCCAGAGCAGCTGATTGAAGCGATGGTGGGCGTGGACAACGGGCCAGACAGGTGCAGCAGCTTCAGGGTTTCCAAAAACACCGGTAGGTCATGTACGCGGGCAAAGCCCAGTCGTGTGATCAGCGCGGCGGCTCCGGTGTCGCTGCCGGCAAGTGAGGCGGTGTGGCTGACGGTGGCGGCCTGGGCTTCGTCGCTGGCGCCAACTTTCAAAACCACAACCGGGATTCCTTTGGCGTGGGCTTTGGCGGCCAGCGCTTCCCACGCGCGCAAATTGGTGAAGCCCTCGATATGCAGGCCAAGCGCAGTGACACGCGGATCATCAAGGAAGGCTGCAGCGATGTCGGCTTGGTTGAGCTGCGCCATGTTTCCGCAGGTGGCGACATAGGCAATGGGCACGCCGCGCTGCTGGTTGGTGAGGTTGATCGCGATGTTGGAGCTTTGCGTAAGGATGGCGACGCCGCTGTCCAATCGTTTGCAACCGTGCTGGTCCGGCCAAATCGCGGCTCCGTCCAGCGCGTTGATAAGACCGTAGCAGTTGGGGCCGAGGATCGGCATGTCACCGGCGGCGGCCACAAGGTCTGCTTGTAGTTCATTGCCGGAAGCGTCTTCGGCAACGGCCTCAGAAAAGCCGGATGCGAAACACACCGCGCCGCCCGCGCCGTTGGCCGCGAGGTCCTTCACAATCGGGATTGTGGCGCGGCGGTTGATGCCAATGAAGGTTGCGTCTGGCGATGCGGGCAATGCGTCGATGGAGGGGTAAGCTTTGTGTCCGGCAACATCCGATGATTTGGGGTGCACAGGCCAAATGGCGCCGTTAAAACCAATCTTTTCCGTTTGTCGGATAACTTCGGCACACCACGCGCCGCCGCCAACAACGGCAATGGACTTGGGGCGGATCAGGCGAGACAGATCACGTGTCATGGCCATGCCTCCGGGCTGCCATGACAGGCCTCTAGATGTGGTAACCCTTTCTTAACCACGATGCGGAAGGGTGGCAGGGCGGCCTCTGCAGGAGCGCTTTGGGCCGCATCAGGGAAAGCCCCCCGTTCTACGTCTACTCTTCGGGGGGCGGACCCTTGTGCAGCCCCTAGCTGTTGCGGTCGAGATGTCCCAAATCGCGGTCCGGTTCGATCACATCGCGCAGGCGTTTTTTCAACTCTTTGGCTTCCGGAAATCCACCGTCGCGCTTGCGGTCCCAAATCACCGTGTGGTTGACCGTGACTTTGTAGGTGCCGGGCACGTCTGCTGGGGCAATGGTTACCCCGGCGAGATCGTCTTTGAAGGTGGACAACAGTTCTTGCGCCATCCAGCCCGCGCGCAACAGCCAGTTGCAACCGACGCAATAGGTGATGGTGACGGATGGTTTCATGTGGCAGGCCTCTCGATGGTGTGTCGAGGTTGTGCCGCAGAGCCACAGACAACGCAACGGTTCCCATCAGGCACCCAAGGGACGCAGAAGGTCGCGGCTGATGATGTGGCGCTGGATTTCGCTGGTGCCGTCCCAGATACGTTCGACCCGTGCATCCCGCCAGAAGCGTTCCAGCGGGTAGTCATCCATCAGCCCCATGCCGCCGTGGATTTGGATTGCAGCGTCGGTGACGCGGGCGAGCATTTCGGTGGCGTAGAGCTTGGCGGAGGCAATTTCTCGGTTCGACGGCAGGCCACGATCAAGGCGGGCTGCGGCGGACAGTGTTAGTAGGTCAGCGGCATCGATTTCGGTGATCATGTCGGCGATCTGAAAACCGATGCCCTGGAATTTGCCAATCGGCTGGCCAAATTGTTCGCGCTGGGCTGCATAATCCAATGCATAATCAAAGGCGCGGCGAGCACGGCCGACACAAAAGGCTGCCACCGTGATGCGTGTGGCGTAAAGCCATTCGTTCATTACCGCAAAGCCACCGTCGACTTCGCCAAGGACTTGCGTGTCGGGCAGGCGGCAGTCGTCAAACTCGAGCACCATATTTTTGTAACCGCGATGGCTCACGGATTTGTAGCCGTCGCGCACCGTGAAACCCGGCGTGTCGCGGTCCACAAGGAAGGTGGTGATGCGCTTTTTGGGTCCCTTGGGGGTTTGGTCTTCGCCGGTGGCGACAAAGACAATGAAGAAGTCGGCGTGTTCGGCGCCGCTGATGAAATGCTTGTTGCCGTTGATGACCCAGTCGCCGCCATCACGCACGGCGCTGCATTTCATGCCACGAACATCGGACCCGGCACCCGGTTCGGTCATGGCCAAGGCATCCATGCGTTCGCCGCGCACGGCAGGTAGCAGGTAGCGTTCCTTCTGCTCGCCTTCGCAGGCCATAAGGATGTTTTGCGGGCGGCCAAAGAAATGCGTGAGGGCCATTGAACCGCGGCCCAATTCGCGTTCCACCAGAGTAAACTCAAGGTGGTTCAGGCCCGCGCCGCCAACTTCTTCGGGGAAGTTACAGGCATAAAATCCAAGGTCGATGACCTTTTGTTTGATCTGTTCGCCCAGACCTTCAGGAATTTCGCCGGTGCGTTCGACCTCATCCTCATGAGGATAAATCTCATTTTCCACAAAGCTGCGGACGGTGGAGACAATCATCTCCTGTTCTTCGGTCAGATCAAACTGCATGGCGCGTGTCCCTCTTTGGCTGTCGATAGCAGAGCGCGCTTGACCAGCTGGATCATGCAAGAATAGCGTCTGGTCATGCAGATTTGGTCAAATACATCCGCTGCGCCGCAGAAGATTGGGGTTCTGTTGT
This sequence comes from Shimia sp. MIT1388, assembly GCF_047124445.1. GTDB lineage: Bacteria > Pseudomonadota > Alphaproteobacteria > Rhodobacterales > Rhodobacteraceae > Shimia. Next base: position 3,334,660 of record NZ_CP138921.1, read on the forward strand.
TTGACGGGTTTTCCAACCACTGTCTGGCAAACACCGTGGAACCGATGCGGGCGGCCAATACGCTGTCGGGCAAAGCGCTCTTTGACTGGGCGTTTTTGTCATTGGATGGCGCTGCGGTGCGGAGTTCGAGTCAATTGCCAGTGACGCCTCATGGTCGGCTCAGTGAGGCCTCCGGCGACATGCTGGTTGTGATGCCGTCTTATGGCTTCATAGGCCACGCGGGCTGGCAGACGCAGAGTGCCTTGCGGGCGGCAGCCAAGCGGTTTGGCACGGTCTGTGGCATGGACACGGGCAGCTGGTTGATGGCCGAAGCAGGGCTGCTGGAGGGGCATCGCGCCACCATTCACTGGGAAGAGCTGACTGCCTTTGCGGAGCGCTTTCCAGATGTCACAGCAGAGCGCGAGCGGTTTGTGATTGATGGGGCGCGAGTGACCTGTTCGGGGGCCATGGCAGCGTTTGATTTGGTGATGTTTCTGATTGGTCGCGACTTTGGACAGGCGCTCGCTTTGGAGGTGGCGCAGTTGTTTATGACACGGGACAGTGCGCGCTCCCATGAAGGCGGCGCCACGCCAGCAGGGCGGGTTGTGAACCGCGCTTTGGCCGTGATGCAGGACCACTTGGAAGAGCCTTTAGCCTTGCCAGAGGTGGCGCGCCGGGCAGGTGTGACCCAGAAAACCCTTGCCGCGCGGATGTTGGCAGAGCTTGGGGCCACGCCGGCGGTGGTGTATCGGCGGTTGCGGCTCAATCTGGCGCGCAAGCTGGTGGTGGACACCGATTTGAGCGTGTCCGAGGTGGCGCTGCGCAGCGGGTATGGCGATCCGGCGGCAATGACGCGGGCGTTTCGGGCAGAGTTTGCCACCACGCCACAGGCGCTGCGCAAGGGGATCTAGGTGGCGTAGGTGCTGCCTTCTTCGTCCAGAATGGCTTTTAGCTCTGCAAGATGCCGCACATCTTGTTCTGGATACTGCTCCAGCTCCTGTGCGGTTTTCTCTGCAATCTCATGCGGCAGAACCCGCAACGGCTGGCCGGTTTGCAGGGCACGAATATAAGTCTCCGCCGCACGCTCGAAATAATAGAGCCGATTAAACGTGTCCGCGACGCTGTCGCCAATCACCAACACGCCGTGGTTGCCCATGACCATGACTTTCTTTTTGGGATCGGTCAGGAGCGCGGCGCAGCGTTCGCCTTCGTCCTCAAAGGCCAAGCCGCCGTAGCCGTCATCCACCACAATGCGGTCATAAAACGTGGCGCAGTTCTGATCGATGGGCGGGAGGGTGCTGTCCGCCAAAGACGCCAAGACGGTCGCGAATATCGAGTGTACATGCATCACACAACGTGCGTGGGGGCAGTGGCGATGCACGCCCCCATGAAGGCCCCAGGCGGTGGGATCAGGCGCATTTGGGCCCTTCAGAGTTTCGGGGTCATTGGCGTCGATTTCCAAAAGGTCACTGGCCTTGATGCGGGCAAAGTGCATTTGATTGGGGTTCATCAAAAATCGCGTGCCGTCGTCGTTCACCGCGAGGCTGAAGTGGTTGGCGACACCTTCGTGCATGTTCAGGCGCGCGGTCCAGCGGAAGGCCGCTGCCATATCGACGCGCTCCTGCCAGTGGGTGATGTTGGGGTGCAGCTCTGCGACGGTCATGGAGGCCTCCTTGTTTTGCGCAGCGGAGCATTGCCAAGGCGCGCTGGTCAAGCGTGTTTGCGACGTCGCTTTTGACATGTGACTGGTCAGGCGGTTCCAATTTTGGGTTTCAGTTTCCACCTGAAGGACATTTCGTAAAAGCTTCACCTGCGGTGAGGTTGAACATGGTCAAAACCCGTGGCACCGTGGGCCATGGAACAGACGCATTTTCAAACATGGGCTGATGTCGCCCCCCGCCTTGTTGCCGTGGCCGCGGGCCGCGAGCCTGCTGATCTCATCATTCGCAAAGGCCAATGGGTCAATGTGCACACCCGCGAGGTGCTGGCGGATCACGATATTGCCGTGGCCGAAGGGCGGATCGCCTTTGTCGGGCCTGACGCGAGCCATTGCGAGGGGCCAGATACAGAGATCATAGAGGCCAACGGACGGTTTATGATCCCGGGCCTGTGTGACGGGCATATGCACATCGAAAGCGGCATGCTGACCCCGGCAGAATTTGCCCGCGCTGTGATAGGTCATGGCACGACCACGATGTTCACCGACCCACATGAGATTGCCAATGTGTTGGGGCTGGAAGGCGTGCGAATGATGCATGATGAAGCGCTGATGCAGCCGATCAACATCTTCACGCAAATGCCCAGCTGTGCGCCATCGGCGCCGGGGTTGGAGACCACCGGCTTTGAAATTGGGCCGGATGATGTGAGCGAGGCTATGGGCTGGCCTGGTATCATTGGGCTGGGGGAGATGATGAACTTCCCCGGGGTGATCAATGGCAGCCAGCAGATGCTGGCCGAGATTGCTGCGACACAAAACGCGGGCAAGACCGTAGGTGGGCATTATGCGTCGCCGGATCTTGGTAAAGATTTCCATGCCTATGCGGCCGGTGGTCCAGCTGATGATCACGAAGGCACCTGTGAGGCGGATGCGATTGCGCGGGTGCGTCAGGGCATGCGCATGATGATGCGCTTGGGCTCGGCCTGGTACGATGTCGAAACACAGATTACCGCGATCACCGAAAAGGGTTTGGACCCGCGCAACTTCATCCTGTGCACGGACGACAGCCATTCGGGCACCTTGGTGAACGATGGGCATATGAACCGGGTGGTGCGGCATGCGATTGACTGTGGCTGTGATCCGCTTGTGGCGCTGCAAATGGCGACGATCAATACCGCGACGCATTTTGGATTGGAGCGGGACTTGGGCTCCATTGCACCTGGACGGAGGGCGGATGTGATCCTGACGTCAGATCTCAAAACGCTCCCCATTGAGCAGGTGATTGCTCGCGGTAAGACCGTGGCGCAGGACGGCAAGGTGTTGGTGGATTGTCCGCATTACGACTGGCCGGCACATGCGCGGCAGACGGTGAACATGGGACGGGCGCGGACGGCGGAAGATTTTGAGGTCAAAGCGCCGGACGGTGCCACACAGGTCACTGCCAATGTGATTGGGGTGATTGAAAACCAGGCGCCAACCAAGGCATTGACCGCTGAGTTGTCCGTCACGGATGGCGTGGTTCAGGGCGATTTAGAGACGGATGTGTCACAGATCGCGCTGGTGGAGCGGCACCGCGCCACCGGCGATGTGGTGAACGGGTTTGTGTCGGGCTTTGGCTACAAAGGACGGGTGGCGATGGCCTCCACCGTGGCCCATGACAGTCATCATATGATTGTGGTCGGCACTGACCGCGAGATGATGGCGATGGCGGCCAACCGACTTGGCGAGGTGGGCGGTGGTGTCACTGTGATCAAGGATGGCGAAGAGCTGGCGTTGGTCGAGTTGCCGATCGCAGGCTTGATGTCAGATGCGCCCGCAACAGAAGTTGCGGCCAAGGCGCAGAAGATGGTCGAAGCGATGGAGGCTTGCGGTTGCACCCTGAACAACGCTTATATGCAACATTCGCTTTTGGCTCTGGTGGTAATCCCGGAATTGAGGATTTCCGACCTGGGGCTGGTGGATGTGACCAAATTTGAAATGACAGAGGTGATCAAGGCTGCGCAATGACTCCACAGAATATTCCCGTGCATTCCCCCGCTGTCCCCGCCCCTGAAGCTTTTACAGATGCCAAAGCCGCTGTGGCGCGTCTGGAAGAGCTGTATCAGATTGCCACCACCTACCTGAGCGATCAGTTCCGCCGCGCACTGCGCAAAGGGCCGGATGGGCATCGCATTCGCGCGTTTTACCCTGAGATCCGGATCACCACGACCAGCTTTGCGCAGATCGACAGCCGGCTGAGTTTTGGCCACGTGGCCGAGCCGGGGGTGCATGCCACCACCGTGACGCGGCCGGATTTGTTCCGGAACTATCTGGAACAGCAGATCGCGCTTTTGCTGGAAAACCACGGCGTGCCGGTGGTGATTGGCGCTTCCGCAACGCCAATTCCGGTGCATTTTGCGGTGGCGGCGCAGAGCGACATGACTGTGCCTCAAGAGGGAGCGGCGGATTTCACCCTGCGTGACATCTTTGATGTGCCGGACCTGTCGACCACAAACGATGACATTGTGAATGGCACGGCAGAGGTCAATGGCGTGGCCCCACTGGCGCCGTTCACCGCGCAGCGGGTGGATTACTCTTTGGCGCGGTTGAGTCATTATACGGCCACCGATCCAGAGCATTTCCAGAACCACGTGTTGTTCACCAACTACCAGTTCTATGTGACCGAGTTCGAAGCTTATGCGCGGCAGATGCTGGATGATCCCAACTCGGGTTACACCAGCTTTGTCAGCACCGGGAACGTGGAGATTTCGGACGCGGAAACGCCGATTGCTCCGGTCGATAAGCAGCCTCAGATGCCGACTTACCACCTCAAGCGGGAAGATGGCTCCGGCATCACTTTGGTGAACATCGGTGTGGGGCCTTCCAACGCGAAGACCGCCACGGATCACATTGCGGTGCTGCGCCCACATGCCTGGATCATGGTTGGGCATTGCGCGGGCTTGCGGAACTCGCAAAGCCTGGGCGATTTTGTCCTGGCGCATGCCTATTTGCGCGAAGACCATGTGTTGGATGATGACCTGCCAATCTGGGTGCCGATCCCGGCGCTGGCCGAAGTGCAGACCTCCATGGAAAGCGCGGTGGCTGAGGTGACCGAACTGTCTGGCTTTGAGCTGAAGCGGGTGATGCGGACCGGCACGGTGGCCACCATCGACAACCGGAACTGGGAACTGCGGGAGCATACAGGGCCGGTGCAGCGTTTGAGCCAATCCCGCGCCATTGCGTTGGATATGGAGAGTGCGACAATTGCCGCGAATGGCTATCGATTCCGGGTGCCGTATGGGACGCTTTTGTGTGTCAGCGACAAGCCGCTTCATGGTGAATTAAAGCTTCCCGGCATGGCGTCAGACTTCTATAAGACACAGGTCGCGCGGCATTTGCTGATTGGCATCCGCGCCATGGAAAGCTTACGCGAAATGCCTCTGGAACGGCTACATTCGCGGAAATTGCGCTCATTTGATGAGACAGCCTTCCTCTGACCCTACGGAAATCTGTGGAAAACCCTTAAAAACCTCGTTTTTTGGCACACAATTTATTGTGTTCACCCACAACATCCCGTTAAATGCCGGGCGTGAGGCCCAAGTAATCGGGCAGACTAATGGAGACCTGAAATGGCAAAACCGATGACCAAGACCCAACTCGTTGCCGCGCTGGCCGAAGATATGGGCTCTGACAAGAAATCCGCAGGCGCAGCTCTGGAAGCCGTTTGTGCACTGATCACCCGCGAAGTTTCCGCTGGTGGCGCTGTGACCCTGCCAGGCGTTGGCAAAATCTACTGCCGTGAGCGTCCTGAGCGTATGGTTCGCAACCCGGCAACTGGTGAGCAGATCAAGAAAGACGCGGACAAGGTTGTGAAAATGACCATCGCCAAAGCGCTGAAAGACAGCGTGAACGGCTGATCGCTCTGATCATTGTTACGGAAAGGGTCGCTCGTTTGAGCGACCCTTTTTGTTTTTACAGCTGCGCGCTGGGCGTGGAGTGGGAGATGGTGATCTCTTCGTCGGACATGCCCTCAGCAATGCCCTCAAACAGCGGCGTTGACAGGTAGCGCTCCCCGGTGTCGGGCAGCATCACAAGGATGTTGGCACCTTCCGGAGCCGTCTGCGCGACTTCAATGGCGGCGGCCAGTGTGGCGCCGGCAGAGATACCCACCAGAATGCCTTCTTCGGCGGCGAGGCGTTGCGACCACTGGATGCCGTCCGGACCAGGTGTTTTGATCAGCTGATCGTAGCCGCCTTTGTCCAGCGCTTCTTGCAGCACCCAAGGGATGAAGTCTGGTGTCCAGCCCTGGATGGGATGCGGTTCAAAAGCCGGATGGCTCTCGGTGGCCTGATTGGCGTCGTCGCGTGTGTTGACGTACCCAGAGTCCACCAGCGCGGCGTTGGCGGGCTCAGACAGGATGATCTTGGTGTCCGGGCTTTCGCGGCGCAGCACACGGGACACCCCTGCGACGGTGCCGCCGGTGCCGTAGCCGGTGACCCAATAGTCCAGAGATGTGTCGGTAAAGTCGTTGAGAATTTCCCTTGCGGTGGTGTGTTCGTGCATGTCCGCGTTGTCCGCGGTCTCAAACTGGCTGGCGAGGAACCAGCCGTTTTGCTCGGCCAGTTCTTGTGCCTTCTTGTACATGCCAAAGCCTTTTTGGGCTTTGGGTGTCAGCACAACCTTGGCACCCAGGAAGCGCATCAGGCGACGGCGTTCCACCGAGAAAGCCTCAGACATGGTGATGACCAGGGGGTAGCCTTTGGCGGCGCAGACCATGGCGAGGCCGATGCCGGTGTTGCCCGAGGTGGCTTCTACTACGGTTTGACCGGGTTTCAGGCGGCCGTCTTTTTCCGCGGCCTCAATGATGTTGAGCGCAAGACGGTCTTTCACGGAGCCCGCCGGGTTGGCGGCTTCGAATTTGACAAACATGTTCACATGTTTGGGGGCAATCCGGTTCAGGCGGACAACAGGGGTGTCGCCTACCGTGTCCAGAATGCTGTCATAGCGGCGGCCGCGGCCTTGAGTTTGGCGGGGCATGGGCGCCTCCTTTACTGGTACTTTCACAATTCAAGCTAAGCGGCGTTTGCCAAAAACGGTAGGCCTGAGAAAGTCGCGGGCGGAAATAAGAACGAGTCATCTGGCCCGCGAAAATTAGGGTGACGGCGTTTTTTGTCAGGCGCGTGACGGAAAACAAAAAAGGCCGCAGCGCGAAGCTGCGGCCAATCTTGTTCGCGAAAGTCAGAGTTACATGTTGTTCTTTTTGTACTCTTCCATCAGTGCCTTGGCTTCGTCGATCAGCGCTTGACCGTCGATGCCGCGCTTGTCCATGTCGGCAATCCAGGTGGCATAGATCGGCTCTACCACCTCGGCCCACTTGGCAGCGTCTTCCGCAGACACAGTCACGATGTTGTTGCCACGAGCGACTGCCAGATCACGGGCAGGCGCGTCCATGTCCTGCATCACACCGCCAGCAAAAATGGAGAACTCAACGCCAGAGTTGTTGTCCATGACAGCTTTCAGATCGTCCGGCATGGACTCATAACGGTCTTTGTTCATCGCCAGTACAAAGGTCAGCGTGTAGAGCGCGTTGCCTTCAAACTCGGTGTGGTTGCCGACCAGCTCTGGCACTTTCAGGGCTGCGGTCACTTCCCATGGGATTGTGGTGCCGTCGATCACACCTTTGGACAGTGCTTCTGGCACTGCAGGCACAGGCATACCGATTGGCGACGCACCGGTTTGTTTCAACAGGTCGTTCACCAGACGGGAGCCGCCACGGATTTTCATACCTTTGAGGTCATCCGGCGTGGTCACAGGCGCGTTGGTGTGGAACATGCCGGGGCCATGCACCCAGGTGCCGAAGATCTTTAGGTTCTTGAACTCGGAGTCCTTCATATGGGTGTCAAACATTTTGGCATAGGCGTAGGAGCCCGCGCGCGCGTCTTCGACCATGAAGGGCAGTTCAAACACTTCGGTGGATGGATAGCGGCCCGGGGTATAGCCCACCACGGTCCAGACGATGTCGGCCACGCCATCAATGGCTTGGTCCATCAGTTCCGGGGGCTTGCCACCCAGAGACATGGCAGCGTAGCGCTCGATCTTGATGCGGCCTTCGCTGTCTTTCTCAATTGCGTCTGCCCAAACGTCCAGAATCAGCTTTGGCACATTGGCCTGCGGTGGCAGGAACTGGTGCATGCGCAGGGTCACGTCTTGGGCCAGCGCGGTGGTGGCGCTGAGCGCCATGGCAGCGCCGGCGGCGAGTAGTTTGGCAATAGGTTTGCGCAGGGTCATGAGGGTCCTCCCGATTAGTCTTTTCTCCCAATTGAGAAGAGTGTTGTTGATGCAGCGCGTCCTGCCAAGGGAAATTTGACCAGTTGGACATGTTTCTTTGTTTTTACGCTCTAATCCTGCCTAAAACGCTTGGGACAAAATGACATTTTGGTGGTCGGCTGGGTGGACAATTTGCGCCAAACACATGGGGTAAGTTACCCTCAATTCACAAATTAAATCCGCCCTATTGCCTCAGCGGCGAAATGGCACAATGACAATGAGCGACACTGCCAGACACGCGGCACTGTCTGGCCGCCGAATGCGGTGGCCATAGGGAGGGGCACCAGAGCGGTTGCATGAATGAATTACTGGCAGGCCTGCTGGAAGCGGGCCGACTGATCGTTACATTTGATGCGGATCTGATCGAGATTTCGCTGCGCTCCTTGCGCGTGACGCTGACCGCGGTGGCGATTGCCTCTGCCATCGGCTTGCCGCTGGGCTGTTGGTTGGCGGTACGACGGTTCCGCTTTCGTCGGCTTGTGATTGCGACTCTGAACGCGCTGATGGGCCTGCCGCCGGTTGTGGTGGGTCTGATTGTCTATCTGATGCTGTCGCGGGCTGGACCTTTTGGCGTGTTTGGGTTGTTGTTCACCCCGACCGCGATGATCATCGCGCAGGTGATCATTTTGACCCCGCTGATTGCCTCGATTGCCCATCAGGCCATTCGCGAGCTTTGGGCGCAGTATCACGATCTGCTGATTTCACTGAACACCACCCGCTGGCAGCGCATTGCGACGTTGTTGTGGGACGGGCGTCGGGCGCTCTTGACCGCATCGCTGGCCGGGTTTGGCCGCGGTATTGGTGAGGTGGGCGCGATCATGATCGTGGGTGGCAACATCGATAATGCGACCCGTGTTTTGACCACCGCGATTTCGCTGGAGACCGGCAAGGGCAACTTCTCTCTCGCCTTGGCTTTGGGTTTTGTACTGATTGGTTTGGCAGTGCTGGTGAACCTGTTGATCCACACCTTATCGCGGACGGAGGTGAGTGGCCGATGGTGACCTCTATTCTCCCTCTTAATGTGACAGATGCGGTGGTGCGCCGACGCGGCAAGACCTTATTGGGGCCGGTGAGCACCACGGTGAGTGACAGCGGCCTGTCGATAGTGATGGGGCCAAATGGGGCCGGGAAAACCACGTTGTTGCGCCTGTTGCACGGCATGGAGCGTGTGTCCGGCGGGGGATCACTTCAATGGCAAATCCCCGAAGAAGATGCCCGCGCGCTACAGGCCTTTGTATTCCAGTCCCCAATCATGATGCGGCGCACGGCGCTGGACAATGTGGCTTATCCGCTGATGACACATGGGGTGTCCAAAAAGGAGGCTCGGTCCCGTGCGGCGGAGTGGCTGGAGCGTGTCGGCTTGGCTGACAGTGCGCAAAAACAGGCCACGGTGCTGTCTGGCGGAGAGCGTCAGAAGCTGGCACTGGCGCGGGCCTTGATCCGCAAACCAGAAATTCTGTTCCTTGACGAGCCCTGCGCCAATCTGGATGGCCGGGCGACGCGGGAATTTGAGACGCTGCTGATGCAGGCGTTCAAAGAGGGAACACGCGTGGTGATGTCCACGCACGACATTGGTCAGGCACGGCGGCTGGCGGAGGATGTTTGGTTCATCCACCACGGCCAAATTCTGGAGCAGACACCTGCAGCGGAATTTTTTGCCTCACCTAAAACAAGTGAAGCGCGCGCATTTCTTAAAGGAGACATAGTCGAATGAAGTTTGGTACAACGCTTGCCGCGGTGGCCTTTGCACTGAGCAGTGTGATGGCAACGGCAGACACCATGAAGATGGCGGTCACAACCTCGTTCCACAACTCGGGCCTGTCGGATGTTCTGTTGCCAGAAATCCAGAAAGACCTGGGGCTGGAAGTACAGCTTTTGGTGGTTGGCACCGGTCAGGCCCTGCGTCTGGGCGAGGCTGGGGACGTGGACGCGATCCTGGTGCATTCCAAGAAGGCGGAAGAAGCGTTTGTTGCGGGCGGCTACGGTACGCACCGTCGTGAGATCATGTACAACGATTTTGTGCTGATTGGCCCCAATGCCGATCCTGCCAAAATCGCTGAGTCCGAAACCGTAGTGCAGGCACTGTCCGCGATTTCCGAAACCAAGGCTGCGTTTGTGAGCCGCGGTGACGACAGCGGCACCCACAAGAAAGAGCTGTCGCTCTGGGCAGAGGCCGGTGTGGATGCGGATGCCCGCTCCGTGGATTGGTACAAGGAAGCCGGTGCCGGTATGGGCGCGTCCCTGAATACCGCGTCTGGCATGAACGGCTACATCATGAGCGACCGCGCAAGCTGGCTCAAGTTTGGCAACAAAGGCGATCTGGCGCTGCTGTATTCTGGCGATCCGGAACTGTTCAACCAGTATGCCTATATTCCGGTGAACCCGGAGAAGCACGGCCACGTGCAGGCAGAACTGGCGCAGAAGCTGGAAGCCTGGCTGGTGAGTGACCGCGCCAAAGAATTGATCGACGGCTACACTTTGAAAGGTGGCCGCCTGTTTATCTTCAACGCGGAACAGTAAACCTGTTGGTGCACGTCACTCGTCTGGGGAGACGTGCACTGCAAATTGCTCCAACTCGGCTTCCGCTGGCGCAATGCTGCGGAATTGCTCTTTCACACCGGCGTCGGTGAGTTCACGAGCCACAGTCAGAAGCGTGTTGGCTTCATGTTCGGCGCAGAGATCGGCCATATGGGAAATCTCCTCGGACGCCACCGGACGCGCAGCCTCCAAAGACGGCGCACCGTAGACATCCACAAAATGCTGAGCGAGCGCGTCGGTGAGGGCTTCGACCTCTGCCGGCTCGATGGTGGTGACCGCGACAAAAGTTACGCGGCCAAAGGTTTCCACACCCAGCCAGCCATTGGCAAACGCCTGACGCGCCTTGCCAGTCAGATCCGCCTCGGACCAGTTGGAAAACTCAAACCCACCGCTGATCGCCCATTCACCGGTGCGGGCCGGGTTGAAGTAGACCCGTTGGTCGCTTTCATCAAAGTGGATCGCACGTGCCAGAAGCATCAGCTGTCTCCTTCTAAAAGGCGGCTGAGGGGCAGCAGGCGGGTGTCCTCGCCGCTGCGCAGGAGCGCGCCAAAGTGTTCGTCTGTGCCAACAAAAGTGCCGGCTTCTGTGTCGGTGCCAAAGGCCCATTCAACCTCTTCACCGAGGTTGTGGGCCAGGCCGCGCCATTCGGTGTTGAGCGGTTTGAGCCCCTCGTCTTCCATGCGGTTGACCCAGACCAGCGTGTGCCGCACCCATGCGCTCAAGAGCGTGTCAGGTGTGACGTCCACACAGCCTTCCTCATAAAGCGCGGTTTGGTCCGGTGTCGCACCGGGCGTTTCCGAATCCTTAGGGATCAGGGGCAATTCCAGGCCAACCACCAGCCAGTCTGGCACTTCACTCGCCTCTTGCGTGGAGGCTGCGACGCGCATCCGACCACAGCGGGCACCGTTGACCAAGATACCACCAGGCCAATCCAGATGCACCGCAACCTCGGGCGGGGCCAATGCGCCAAGGGCGTTTTGAAAGCCAATGGCGCAGCTGATCAGCACGGGCATCGCTTCGGTCAACGGCACCTCGGGTGCAAAGACAATAGCGGCGCGCAGCTGATCTGCGGCGAGGTTGTAGACCACAAGCCCCGCGTCACATCCCATGATCGCTTGAGTCTTGGCTTTGGCAAAAGGGTCCGCGCTGCCACTCAGCGCGAGCCCTTCAAAAAGCGGTGGGAACTGCGGGGCGTCACTCATGCGTTGCCGTCCTCGATCAGGCGACGCGCGAGGGCACGGAAGGATTGCGCTTGGGTCGACTCCGGCTTGGAGACCACAATCGGCGCGCCACCATCGGCAGCGACACGGATGTCCAGCGCCAGCGGGATTTCTGCCAGCAGCGGCACACCAAGTTTCTCGGCTTCGGCGGCCACGCCACCATGGCCAAAGACATGCTCTTCGTGGCCACATTGGGAACAGATGTGGGTGCTCATGTTTTCGATCATGCCCACAATCGGCGTACCGAGTTTCTCAAACATGTTGATGCCTTTGCGGGCATCCAAAAGCGCGATGTCTTGAGGGGTGGAGACCACCAGTGCACCGGTCAGCTCGGCCTTTTGCGCGAGGGTCATCTGCACGTCGCCGGTGCCCGGTGGCAGGTCGACGATCAGCACATCCAGCGCGCCCCATTGCACCTGATTGAGCATCTGCTGCAACGCGCCCATCAGCATTGGGCCACGCCAAACCACGGCCTCTTCTTCGCGGGTCATGAGGCCAATCGACATCATGGTCACACCGTGGTTGCGCATCGGCAGGATGGTTTTGCCATCGGGGCTCGACGGTCGGCCAGAGACGCCCAGCATGCGGGGCTGGGACGGGCCGTAAACATCCGCGTCGAGCAAACCAACGCGGCGACCTTCAGCGGCCAAGGCAGCTGCGAGGTTCGCGGACACGGTGGATTTCCCGACGCCACCTTTGCCCGACGCCACGGCGAGAATGCGGTCGATGCCGGGGATTTTCTGCGGGCCTTGTGGCTCTGCTGGACGGGAGCCCTTGAGATCGGGGGGCGGCTTGGAAGCGGAGTGGGCTGTCATCACGATGGAGACGCTCTCCACGCCGTCCAGCGCGTTCAACTTGTCTTCGATCTCGACTTTCATCGGCTGCATGGCTTGGGCGCGGGCCGGGTCGATTTCCAGCACAAAGCGGACTTCGCCGCCGTCCACGTTCAGCGCGCGGACCATTCCGGAGGCCACCAGATCGGAGCCAGAGGCGGGATCAGTGAAGCCTTTGAGTACGTTCAGAATATCGTCGCGGTTTGCCATTTAGCCACGCCCTTTGATCTGACCGGTGACAACATGCTCCATGTCCAGGCCATCAATGGTCAGCACCATTTTGGCGGTGAACTCTTTGCCCTCGGTGGCCTCGGCCCCGGCGGTGCGCATGGCGTCCTCGATCGCTTGCTGGCTGGTCACGCCAACCTGCTTGAGGAACTTGCGCATGCTCATGTTAAAATCTTCGCTCATAGGTGGATTTCCTTCTGCCTAGGGCATTCTACTTGGGTCCATGTTGACGCATGCCGCGGCGCAGGCCTAGGTTTGTGTCATGGATTTTTTTCGGTCTCTGATGGGTGTGTGTACGGCTGTGGCGGCCATTTGTGTCGCCAGCCTCGTGTGGGCGCAAGGCAAAACCACAACCTTGCTGGTCGCGCCGGAGGTGCAGGACAGCGGTGTTGTCAAATTCATGTTGCCGCGCTTCACCCTGAAACACGGCGTTCGGGTGACCGTCGTTGGCGAAGGAGATGCTGCAGGCAGCCTGATCGAAAACGGTGATAAGGCGGTGTTCTCGCGTGGCGGGACCAACTATGGCCTGACGGTGCATGTTTCCGACGATCCGCATATGGCCACGTTGGCCGCTTGGCTGACCGGCGATGTCGGTCGACGTACCATTCTGAGCTTCAAGAAAGACGGCCAAGCGGTGTTTGAAGCGCCGGTTGTGGTGGCGGAGGTGGAAGAGGCGATCGAACTGGAAGGCGACGCAGCGCGCGGGGCGGATTTGGCGCTGAGCGCTTGTGGGCGGTGTCATGTGGTGGGCGAGGCCAACCGGATGAACGGCATTGGTTCCACGCCCAGCTTTGCAGTGCTGCGCAGCCTGGATGACTGGATGGAGCGGTTCTGGGCGTTTTATGCGCTGAACCCGCATCCGTCTTTCACCATCATTCCGGACGTGACCGAGCCATTTGACGAGACCCGCCCGTCCCCAATCAGCCCCGTCACTTTGACGTTGGAGGAGCTGGAGAACATCGTGGCCTACACCGCAACCATGGATCCGGCAGATTTGGGGTCGCCCATCGCGCATCAGTGATCCCGGCGTTTGCTGAAGTAGTCTTCCGAGGTGCGTACCTTCGGGCGTTCGCCACCGGCCAGCGGGTTGTTTTCCCGGTGGAATTGGGCGTTCACACGGCAGTCGTCACACATGCGGATCATGCGAGCCGCGTCGGAGGTGGCAAACATCGCGTGTTTGCCTTCGAGCTTCTCGACAATGCGCTCGATCGTGGATTTCACCCCAAACGGCGTGCCGCATTCGACACATTCAAACGGCTCTTCTTCATGCACCACCTGCTGCGACAGCGCCGCGTCGGAGGTGTTGAATTGTGGCACCAAAGAGATCGCGTTTTCCGGGCAGACATGGGTGCAGAGACCACATTGCAGACAGGCGTCTTCCTGGAAGCGCAGCTGTGGCTTGTCCGGGTTGTCGCCCAAGGCGCCGGCCGGGCAGAGAGAGGCGCAGGAGAGGCAGAGGGTACAGGCGTCCTTGTCGACCAGCACCGCGCCATATGGGGCGTTTTCCGGCAAAGGCAGCGGCTCAGCTTGTTCACCGCGCAGCGCTTTTACAGCGAGGCGGGTGACCTGACGGCGGTTGCCAAGCGGCAGCACCGGCGCAATGTCTTTGAGGTTGCTGGAGGCGCCATAGAGGGCATCACAAAGCGCGGATGGTTCTTCTGGGGCCAGAATGCGTAGGGCGTCGCTGTCGCCACTCAGCGCTTGGGCCAGCAAAAGTTCGCTGTCGAGCGCGCCACGGTCCGTTGTTGGCGCGGCGAGCACGTCCACACCGACAAAGCCACTTGAAAGCGCGGCCAGCATTTCGGCGTGGCCGAAGCCGCTCACCCGTTCGAGGTCCAGTGGGATCACTTTGGCGGGCAAGCCGCGATCGTGGCGGGCGGCCAATGCGATCAGCTCTGCGCCAAATGCGCGGTCGTGCACCAAGAGACGCGGGGCCTCGCCACCAGCGCTGCGGTAGGCTTCGGCTAGGGCGTTGATGCGGGCAAAGAGCGCGCTGACCGGTGGGTCGTCATAAGTGATGGCCCCGGATGGGCAGAGCGCTGCACAGGACCCGCAACCGGCGCAGATGTTGGGGTCAATGTCGATGTGGTCACCCGCAGGCCGGATGGCGGAGGTGGGACAAACGTCCAGACATTTGGAGCACCCGGCTTGTTCGGCGCGGGAGTGGGCGCAGATGCTGGGTTCCAGTGCCAGATAGAGCGGTTTCTCAAAGGTGCCGACCAGATGAGAGGCTTCCAGAATGGCGGCGTGGGTGGCAGGCAGGCTCTTTGGGTCCGCCAGCAGATAGCCTTCGCGTTTTTCCGGCGCTGGGAAGAGCGGTGTCTCGCCGCGCAGATCCAGCAGGATGTCACAGGTGGTTTTGGCGCCGTTGCGGGGCTCACCAAAGATTGCTGCGCCGCGTCCGGACGTGTCCACTTGCTGCAGCGCGTCGATCTCCACGGAGAAATTCCCCAGCGCACCGGCGGCTTTTTTCAGGTGACCGGCGACAACGTCAAAGTCGCGATCTTCTGGCGCGTCGGAACCGGGCGCGAGGAGAACGGTGACGCTCAAGAAGTCTTTCAGCTGGCGTGCGGCAGAGAGGGCAACCTCTTCCGGACCCACAATCAGGCAGAGCCCTTCGGAGGTGATGTCGAAGGTTTTGGTGGCCGGGGCAGCCCGCAAACCGTCGGCCAAAAGGGCGGCGGATTTGGGGCCGGCTTCCGCGCCTTCATCTGACCAGACTGCGCGATCGCGCAGGTCGACAAAGGTGGGTTCAGGCAGGGACAATTCGTCCGCCAGTTCCGCAAAGAAGGTCTGTTCCTGGGTGCAGGTGACACAGGTTGTCGACGGGTCTTCGGCGGATTGCAAAAGCTGTGCGGCGGTCTGCATCTCTGCACCACCGAGGGGGGTGTTCACTTTGGAGCATTTCACAGTGCCAACAGAGTCGAAGGCCTCTGTATTCAATGGCATACTTTTCGAACAGTCACACAAAATCAATGTCTTAGACATGATTTCCTCCCCAAAGATGGCCTGATGGCAGGCCGTAGATTTGCGTCAGAAATGCATGTTTCTGCTTCTGGGTAAAGCCCTCGGGCGGCTCCGAATCGCCAGATTCGCGCGCCTCAAAAAACCAAGTGATTCTATTGGTTTTTGGGTGAAATGGACAATCTGTCCATGCGTGACCTAGCGGCAGGTTTTGACTGTCCAAAATGTCCAGTTTTTTGCCCGAAATGCCCTGCTTTTGCGTTTTCCTTTGGCAAGGCACAGGAAAGCGCCGACATTAAACATGTCCGCGAAAAAAATTTTCAGACGACTGCGTGGACACGGGAGGAAAACGACTTCATGCGCCAAGCGCCGGTATCATTGCCGTTGGGCATCGTGATCCGCAGAACGCCCTCGGCCAACCGCTGGGCGAAATTTGCGTGGCAAGCTGTTGGCGTGCTTCCGGGTGCGGCGCAGGCGGATTGGCGTGTGATGCGCGAAGAAGGCGATGCGGTGGAGTATCATGCCGCAACTGTGCCGCTGGAGCTGTGGCACACCGACACCGAAGCCTATCTGACAACCCTGACCGCGCGCGTGCCCTCTATTGGCGTGGTGATGCGTGAGGCGGAAGACGGCGATGCGGAGCGGCCGTACGAGGTGCTTCTGGCAACGGCATCCGCCTATGAATTCCAGGACTACGCCGACAGCGGCGAAGAGCTGTTGGAACTGGTGCCGATGCCGGAAGGGCTTGTGGCTTTTCTGCGAGACTTTGTCGAAGAGCACCACGAAGAAGAGACCTTTGTGAAGCGCCGCCGCGACAAGAAGCGGATTGACCTGGTGGAAGATGGCCGTGGGGATGCGCGTATCTCCCAGCTGAGCGATGTGTACCGCGCGCCGCGCACCGGGAGGCCACATTGAGCCGCGGGGGCGATTTCTGGGCCCGCCGTAAGGCGGCCGTGGCGGCAGAAGCCGAAGCCGAGGTGCGTGCCGAGGAACAGGCGGTGCTGGCCGAAGCCCATGCCGAATTGGAAGAAAAGCCTGACGCGGAAATTCTGGCAGAGTTGGATCTGCCCGATCCGGAAGAAATGCAGCAAGGCGATGATTTCTCTGTGTTCCTGGGCAAAGCCGTGCCGGAACGCATCCGTCGCAAAGCGCTGCGCAAGCTGTGGCTGACCAACCCGGTGTTGGCCAATGTCGATGATCTGGTGGACTACGGTCAGGACTTCACCGACAGCGCCATGGTCGTTGAGGCGATGCAGACCACCTATCAGGTGGGCAAAGGCATGTTGGCGCATGTGCAGGAGATGGCGCGACAGGAAGAAGAGGCCAAAGCCTTGGCCGAAGGTCGCGTATCGCTCGAAGAGTTTGAGGTGCAAACTGAGGCAGCATTGGTTGAGGGCTCTGACGAGAGCGCAGAGACCGAGCTGGCAGAGGTTGCACCAGTGGAAGTTGTGGCCGAAGCTGAAGCTCCAACTGAACCAATCCCAGACGCAGAGGCGCTTCCCGTTGCGCCGCTGCGTCGCCGTATGCGGTTTGAATTTGCCGCATCTGACATACCTGAAGAGAGGGCATAGCGATGAGCCAAGCCGTCACCGATACCCAAGTTGCCGAAGAGGATCTGCTGCGCGCGGATCTTTATGATTTTCTGGCCGCCCTTATGGCCAACCCGCCAAGCAAAGACCTGTTGCAGCACGCCAGCGCGTTGAGCGGCGATGACAGCGATCTTGGCAAGGCGATCAGCACACTGGCCCGTGTGGCCAAGGCGACCAACGCCACCGCTGTGGAAAGCGAATTCAACGCGCTGTTCATTGGTTTGGGCCGCGGCGAGCTGATGCCGTTTGCGTCTTACTACTTGACTGGCTTCTTGAACGAGAAACCGCTGGCCTCGCTGCGGGCTGATATGGCGGCGCTGCGCATCACCCGCGCACCCAACGTCTATGAGCCCGAAGACAACATCGCCAGCCTGCTGGAGATGATGGCGGGCATGATCCGGGGGCGCTTTGGCGAGCCGGTGCCGCTGCAAAAGCAGAAGGACTTCTTCTTTACCCATATCGCCGCCTGGGCGGAGCACTTCTTCTCCGATCTGGAAGCGGCGCAGAACTCGGTGTTCTACGCGCCGGTGGGCACCGTGGGCAAAGCCTTCCTAGAGATTGAAACACAGGCGTTCCGCATGGGGGCGGACTAAACGTCGATTGTAACTGTCGGACCCCGACCGACCCAAAACAAGGAGCTCGCCATGAGCAAGCCAGAGGAAAAAGGTGCCAGCCGGCGCGATTTTCTGAAGCTCGCAACAGCAGCAGCCCCGGCAGCCGCAGCAGTGGTTGCCATGTCGCCTGACGCGGCACAGGCCCAGCCAGCTGATCTGTCCCGCACCGAGATGCAGGACACCGCGCACACCCGCGCATATCTCGACAGCGCCCGGTTCTAATCGGACGTTATCATCCCGCCCCTGACCACCGGTTGCGTGACGCCCACCGGTCAGGATTTGAGACTAACCGAGCCAGTCCCGAGAAACGGGGCAGCAAGGGAGGAAAGAATGCTTAGGAAAAAGACCAACGGGGTTGCGCGACGCCCCCAGCGGACAAGTATCCTGTCTGTCGCAGCTGAAAAAGCTGTGGACCGCCGTACATTTTTGCGCGGTTCAGGACTCGCCATTGGCGGTCTGGCAGCGATTGGTGCCACCGGAGGCACCGTTACTCAGGCGCAGGCGCAAGACGCCGCCAATACTGCCGTTCAAACTGTGAAATCCGTATGTACCCACTGCTCTGTGGGCTGTACGGTTGTAGCCGAAGTGCAAAGCGGTGTCTGGATCGGGCAAGAGCCTGGTTGGGACAGCCCGTTCAACCTCGGCGCCCACTGTGCCAAAGGCGCATCGGTGCGGGAACACGCCCACGGTGAACGCCGCCTGAAGTACCCAATGAAAAAAGAGGGTGGTGAGTGGAAGCGCATCAGCTGGGAACAGGCGATCGACGAGATCGGCGACGGCATGATGAAGATCCGCGAAGAAAGCGGTCCTGACAGTGTTTATTGGCTGGGTTCGGCCAAGCACAACAACGAACAGGCGTATCTGTTCCGTAAGTTTGCGGCCTACTGGGGCACAAACAACGTGGACCACCAGGCGCGTATCTGTCACTCCACCACTGTTGCGGGTGTTGCGAACACATGGGGCTACGGCGCCATGACCAACTCCTACAACGATATCCACAACTCCAAAGCCATCTTCATCATCGGCGGCAACCCGGCAGAAGCCCACCCGGTTTCCCTGTTGCACGTGCTGCGCGCGAAAGAGCGCAACAACGCACCGCTGATCGTATGTGACCCCCGCTTTACGCGGACTGCGGCACATGCGGATGAATATGTGCGCTTCCGTCCCGGCACCGATGTGGCGCTGGTTTGGGGCATTCTGTGGCACATCTTCGAAAACGGCTGGGAAGACAAAGAGTTCATCCGCACCCGTGTTTGGGGCATGGACCAGATCCGCGACGAAGTACGTCAGTGGAATCCAGAAGAAGTGGAACGCGTGACCGGTGCTCCTGGTGAGCAACTGCGTCGTGTGGCACGTCAGCTGGTGAACAACCGTCCAGGCACCGTGATCTGGTGTATGGGTGGTACGCAGCACACCAACGGTAACAACAACACCCGTGCGTACTGCATTCTGCAGCTGGCTCTTGGCAACATGGGCACAGAGGGCGGCGGTACCAACATCTTCCGCGGCCACGACAACGTGCAGGGTGCAACTGACCTTGGTGTTCTGAGCCACACTCTGCCAGGCTACTACGGCCTGTCCAAAGGCGCCTGGGCGCACTGGGGCCGCGTGTGGGAAGAAGATGGCGAATGGCTGAGCGGCCAGTTTGCCAAAACCACCGCTGCGGACGGCAAAGAGAAGTCGCTTCAGAACCTCACTGGTATTCCGGTGTCGCGCTGGATCGATGGTGTGCTTGAAGATCCAGAGAACATGGATAACCCGGACAACGTACGGGCCATGGTGCTTTGGGGCCACGCGCCAAACTCTCAGACCCGTGGTCGCGAGATGAAAACCGCGATGGAAAAGCTGGACATGCTGGTCGTTGTTGACCCGTATCCAACCGTTTCCGCCGTGCTTCATGACCGCACCGACGGCGTGTATCTGCTGCCGGCCTGTACCCAGTTTGAGACCCGTGGTTCTGTGACCGCATCCAACCGCTCCATCCAGTGGCGCGATCAGGTTGTGGCACCGCTCTTTGAGAGCAAAACAGACCACGAAATCATGGGTTTGTTCGCCAACAAGTTTGGCTGGGCCGATCGTTTCTTCCGCAATATCGAGATGGAAGACGAAAACACCCCGAACATCGAAAGCGTTACGCGCGAGTTCAACCGGGGTATGTGGACCATCGGTTACACCGGTCAGTCTCCTGAGCGCATCAAGCTGCACATGGAAAACCAGCACACCTTCGACCGGACCACGTTGAAGGCAAATGGTGGTCCAGCAGATGGTGACTACTACGGTATGCCTTGGCCGTGCTGGGGTACTGCGGAGATGAACCACCCGGGTACGCCAAACCTCTATGACATGTCCAAACGTGTCTCTGAGGGTGGTTTGACCTTCCGTGCCCGCTTTGGTGTGGAACGTGACGGTCAGAACCTCTTGGCGGAAGGCGTAGCAAGCCTCGATTCCGAGATCCAGGACGGCTATCCAGAGTTCACCATGCAGATGCTGATGGACCTGGGTTGGGACGGTGATCTGACGGATGAAGAGCGTGCAGCTATTGACGCTGTGGCTGGTCCGAAGACCAACTGGAAAACCGACCTCTCCGGCGGTATCCAGCGGGTTGCGATCAAGCACGAGTGTGCGCCGTTTGGTAACGCAAAGGCCCGTGCAGTTGTGTGGACATTCCCGGATCCGGTGCCGCTGCACCGCGAGCCGCTCTACACGCCACGTCGCGATCTGGTCGAAGACTATCCGACCTACGAAGACCGGCATGCCTATCGTCTGCCAACGCTTTATGCGTCCATCCAGAAGAACGACTTCAGCAAGGATTACCCAATCATCCTGACGTCCGGTCGACTGGTGGAATATGAGGGTGGCGGCGAAGAGACGCGCTCCAACCCATGGCTGGCTGAACTGCAGCAGGACATGTTTGTCGAGATCAACCCGCGTGATGCGAACGATCTGGGCATTCGTGACCGGTCGCAAGTTTGGGTGGAAGGTCCAGAGGGCGGCAAGGTCAAAGTTATGGCCATGGTCACCCAGCGGGTTGGCGAAGGCGTTGCCTTCATGCCGTTCCACTTTGGCGGTCACTTCGAAGGGAAGGATCTGCGGGACAAATACCCAGCAGGCGCCGACCCATATGTGTTGGGTGAAAGCACCAACACGGCACAAACCTATGGCTATGACAGCGTGACACAGATGCAGGAGACAAAAACAACTCTCTGCAAAATCTGGGCCGCTTAAGGAGGAAGAGAAATGGCAAGAGCAAAGTTTCTCTGCGACGCCGAACGCTGCATTGAATGTAACGCCTGCGTCACGGCCTGTAAGAACGAGCACGAGGTGCCTTGGGGCATCAACCGTCGCCGCGTTGTAACCATCAACGACGGTACGCCGGGTGAGCGTTCTATCTCGGTGGCTTGTATGCACTGTTCCGACGCGCCTTGTATGGCCGTTTGTCCGGTGGATTGCTTCTACCAGAACGAAGAAGGTGTCGTGCTGCACTCCAAAGACCTCTGCATTGGCTGTGGTTACTGCTTCTACGCGTGTCCGTTTGGCGCGCCGCAGTACCCGCAGGCAGGCAACTTTGGCAGCCGTGGCAAGATGGACAAATGTACCTTCTGTGCTGGTGGCCCGGAGGAGAACCACTCCAACGCGGAATTCTCCAAATACGGCCGCAACCGGATTGCAGAAGGCAAACTGCCTCTCTGCGCCGAGATGTGCTCCACCAAAGCGCTGCTGGCGGGTGACGGGGACGTTGTGTCCGCGATCTACCGTGAGCGTGTTGTGGCGCGCGGCTTTGGCACCGGTGCCTGGGGCTGGGGTACAGCCTACGAACAGAAAGGCGGCTAAGGCCTGCTTTCACTAAATTGGCGGCGCGGATCTTCGCGCCGCCGATACATCAGACACACTTGTCTCAAACGAGATGCGGCGGCTTTCCAGAGGGAAAGGGCCGCTATGACTATTCAAACATCGAGGATGTGATGCGCGCGCTTCTTTGGATTGCACTAAGTTTTATGTTGGCTTTGCCTGGTTTTGCACAAGAGGCGCCAGATCGCTCCGCGACGGGTGGGGCTCAGACGCTGGAAGACATTATGGCCCGCCAACGCGGCGAAAAGCTGGATGACAGCTTCCGTCGGGATGCAACCGGCCAAGGCAATGTCGAGGCGTTGATGGGGCAACTCAGCACACGCGGCACAGCCTCGGACGCGGATGTGTTCCGCGCGCTGCGCTATGGCAGTGCCGATACCCGGACAGCCGCGCGTGGACCAACGTCCGGCCTTCTAATCCAGGATTCTGGCATGGCTTGGTTGTCTTTCCGCGAAGGGCCGCTGCTGACCTATGGCCTGTGGTTTCTGGGCGGCATGATTGTCGTCATTCTGGCCTTCTACCTCTACCGTGGCAAAATCCTGATCGACGGACCAAAGACCGGCCGCAACATTATCCGCTTTGTCGCCTTTGAGCGCTTCTGCCATTGGGTCATGGGGGTGAGTTTTATTCTTTTGGGCCTGACCGGGATTTACCTGATTGCTGGGCGCAAGTTCTTGCTGCCGTGGATGGGCCATGAAGCTTATGCCAGCATCGCCGAAGCGGGCAAATGGGTGCATAACAACATTTCCTGGGCCTTCATGATCAGCCTGGTGTTTGTCTTCATCATGTGGGTGAAGCACAACATTCCCGACCGTGGCGACATCAAATGGATGGCCAAAGCTGGCGGTCTGTTTTCCAAAGGCGTGCACCCGCCCGCCAAAAAATTCAACGCTGGTCAGAAGATCGTATTCTGGTCAGTGATCATCCTTGGCTTCTCGATCTCCCTCTCCGGTGTGGCGCTTTTGTTCCCCTTTGAGGTGTCGGTCTTCGCCAAGACCTTCCAGATCCTCAACATGACCGGCCTGCCAAACCTGATCATGGGGGCCCCTCTGCCAGAGGTTCTAAGCCCCTATGAAGAGATGCAGCTGTCGCAGCTGTGGCATGGCATCGTCGCCTTTGTCTTCATCGGCATCATCATCGCGCACATCTATCTCGGCAGCGTCGGCATGGAAGGCGCGCTTGAGACCATGGCAACCGGTGAAGTGGATGAGCAGTGGGCCAAAGAGCACCACTCCATCTGGTATGATGAAGAGATGGCCAAAGCCAAAGAGGCTGCGCCGGACAACGCCACACCTGCGGAATGACCCATGCGGGTGTGGGCGCCACTTCTGGCACTCTTGCTGTGGCCAGCAGCAACGCTGGCGGGTGATTTTTTCACCCTCGAAGGCCATGGCGGTCCCATCAAAGGGATCGCCGTGTCGCCCGATGGGCAGCGTATTCTGACCGCCAGCTTTGATAACGCGCTTGGGCTTTGGTCTGGGCGCGCGCCTATTTGGTTGGACGGTCACGAGGCGGCGGTGAACACGGTGGCCTTTGTTGATGACACCACAGCCGTGTCCGGTGGTGATGATTTTGCAGTCCGTCTTTGGGATTTGGCCTCCGGGACATCGCAGGAGCTTGGACGCCACAAGGGCAAAGTGATGTCGGTGCGCGTGTCAGATGATCAGAAAATGGTGGCCTCCGCGAGTTGGGACGGCACGGTTGGCCTTTGGTCGTTGAGCAGCGCTGAGCCGCGTTTCATCGAGGTCGGGGCCAACGTAAATGATGTGGCGTTCTCAACTGACGGAACGCTGCTTTACACGGGCGCATCCGACGGCAAGATCCGCATCTACGACGTGGCGACAGGCGATCTGCATCAGTTGTTCCTGTCCAACGGGTTTGGCGTGAACACGCTGGTCCTTAACGAGGGCGCGGGCTGGCTGGCCTATGGCGCTGTGGACGGTGTGACAAAGGTTGTGGATGTGCAGTCCGCCGCGTTGATCAAAGACGTGACGCTAGAGCGCCGACCAATCCTGGCCATGGCCACTGACCGACAAAAGCAAACCTTGGCGGTGGGAGACGGTGAAGGCTACATCCTGCTGCTCAACACCAGCGACTGGTCCATTGCCAATGATTTTCGTGCCACCCATCGCGGCCCGATCTGGGCGCTGGCGTTCTCGCAAGACGGGGACAATGTGCACGCAGGTGGGCTGGATGACGCGATGTACAGCTGGCCCCTGTCCGATCAGGAGGACGCGCCGCGCATGGTGGAACAGGACCGTACCTTCCTGAATGGCACCGACAGTGCCTCAAATGGCGAGCGCCAGTTCCAGCGTAAATGCTCCATCTGCCACACGTTGACCGGGGACAGCGCGCGCCGCGCCGGGCCAACGCTTAGAAACGTGTTTGGCCGCCGTGCCGGGGCCGTGGCCGACTACAGCTATTCCGACACGTTACAGACATCTGACATTGTCTGGTCCGCGCAAACCATTGATGCGCTTTTTGATTTGGGACCAGACGTGTATATTGCGGGCACAAAAATGCCAGTTCAGCGCATCGCCCGCGCCGAGGATCGTGCAGATCTCATCGAGTATCTGCGGACTTACAGCGACATCAAGGACGACTGAGATGAAAACTTTTTTGCTAGCCTGTGTAACCGTCGCAGGGATTTCTGTTGTGGCCTATTACGGGCTGCACACCCTGGGCTTTTCCAGTACAGAAGCGGGCAGCGGACCTTCCGTACGACTGGACTAAGATAAATGAACCAACTTGAGCGACCACAAACCCGGAGCAAAGACCGCGCGTCTTCCGAATTTGGCATGGGGCTGTCTGCGGCCTCTGTGCTGGTGGTTGATGATGAGCCGGGCATACGGAATTTTATTGTGAAAATTCTGGAACCTGTGGTCGCCCGCGTAGAGCAGGCGGCCAATACCGAGGTTGCCAGCCGGCTTTTGGACGCAAACCACTTTGACATTGTGATCTTGGACAACGTGATGCCAGGCACCACGGGGTTGGAGTGGCTCAGCGAACAGCGCAAGTTGGGGTTCTTTGCCGATACGATCCTGATCACCGCTTTTGCCGATATGGACACAGCGATTGAGGCGATGCGCGCGGGGGCGGTGGATTTTGTTCTGAAGCCGTTCCGTTCCAATCAGATTCTCAACGCTGTGGCGCGCTGTGTTGATCGGGTGAACTTGCGGCGGGAAAACTACCTGCTGAAATATGAGCTGGCCTCGGGCAATGAGCAAGTGCGCTCGCGCCTGTTGGGCAGTTCGCCGGAGATCGAGAAAATTCGCGCGACAATGGCGCGGGCTGCGCCTTTGCCAACCCCGGTTTTGCTGACCGGAGATACGGGCACTGGCAAAGAGGTCTGTGCACGGGCGATCCATATGATGTCGCCACGCGCAGAAAAGCCTTTTGTGCCCATCAATTGCGCCACCATTGCCGGGGACATGATCGAACACGAGCTGTTTGGTCATATCCGCCAGGATGCCGGTGGGCGCACGGTGCGCCACGACGGGGTGTTTATGAACGCCAATGGCGGCACGCTCTATCTCGACGAGATTGTGGAGTTGCCGCTTCCGGTACAGGCCGCGCTTTTGCGGGTGATTGAACAGCGCAAAATCCGCCCTGTCGGATCGTCACGCGAAGTGCCGTTGGATCTGCGGTTCCTGTTTGCCACCAATGCGGACATGGAGGCGGCGGTGCAGGAAGGGCGTCTGCGCGAAGACCTCTATCACCGGATCAATGTGCTCAACATTCAGATGCCACCGCTGCGCAGCCGCAACGGGGATTTGAAGGAGCTGGCGCTGATGTTCATTCAGCAGATTTCCAAGTCCCTGGGGGTGCCGCCCCTGACCCTGTCCGAGGGCGTTTTGCTCAATATGGCGCGCTATGACTGGCCCGGTAACGTGCGGGAATTGCGCAACCTTATCGAACGCTCCCTGATCGTGGGCGAATGGGCCTCTGAGTTTGCGGCAGGCGGATCGGACGCAGAAGTTGAGGCTGTGGACAGCCTGGCGGCGGTGGAGCGGCGGCATATTCTGACCGTGTTGGATGCCTGTGATGGGAACCGGGCAGAGGCAGCGCGTCGTTTGGGCATTTCGCGCAAAACCATCGACCGCAAATGTGCGATGTGGAATGACTGAGACCTCAGAGTCTCACGAACCTCTCCGTCAGGCGCCACCAAAGCGCCGTGGCGCATCGGTGCGGATGCGCCTCTTGGCCATCGCCCTTTTGCCAACACTGGTGATTATGCCGCTGTTCTTCATTGTAACGGCGGTCAACTGGTCCTCGCGGTTTGACAACCTGTTGATTGCAAAGGTGAATGGTGAGCTCACCATTGCCCAGCAATACCTCAGCCAGTTGTTGGAAAACAGCGACCTGCGGATGCAGGCCTTGGCCGAAAGCTCGGCTTTTGTGGATCGCGTGGTGTCCCAAGACCGCAATGCGGTTCTGACGCTTCTGGACAACAAGAAAGCCGAGATGGGTCTCGACTTTCTCTACTACATCAACGCTGACGGTGCGGTGTGGTCTTCGCCGCGGTTTGTCGATGATATGGGGCTCACCAAATGGCCTGTGGTGTCGCAGGCATTGGCCGGCACAGGCTCGGCGCAGATTGATATTTTTAGCGAGTTCGATCTCGGTCAAGTCTCTGACAACCTTGCGGAAAAGGCGCGGATCAATCTGGTGCCCACGCAGGCGGCCGTGCCCACGGAACGTACAGAAGAAACCCGAGGCATGGTTGTGCATGCCGCCACGCCGGTGGAAGGCAGCGGGCGCAGCGGGGCGCTGGTTGGGGGCGTGTTGCTGAACCGCAATCTGACCTTTATCGATACAATCAACGATCTGGTCTATCCAACTGCGAGCTTGACCGAAGGCAGCCAGGGCACGGCGACACTTTTCCTAGAAGACGTAAGGGTTTCCACCAATGTGCGCCTGTTTCAGGACGAGCGCGCCTTGGGCACACGGGTGTCGGCGGCGGTCTATGAAACCGTGCTGGAACGCGGCGAGGTGTGGCTGGATCGGGCCTTTGTGGTGAACGACTGGTACATCTCGGCATATGAGCCGATCATCGACAGCTTTGGCCAGCGGGTTGGCATGCTTTATGTGGGATTTCTGGATCAGCCGTTTCGTGATGCGAAGTTCTCGACCATCCTGACCTTTGCCGTTGCTTTTGTGGTTATCATTCTGATTTCCGTGCCAATTTTCCTGCGTTGGGCGCGGCAGATTTTTGCGCCTCTGGAGCGCATGGTGCGGACCATTGGGCGTGTGGAGGAGGGCGACCTGAACGCGCGGACGCGGGTTGAGGATGGCGGTGAAATTGGCCGTGTTGCGGCGCAAATGGACAACCTGTTGGAGCAAATTCAGGAGCGAGATCGGGAGCTTACGCGGCGGGTGGTGGCGCGGACGCGGGACTTGGAAGAGGCCAATCGGCGGCTTGAGGCGACGTCCAAGCAGTTGGTGGTGTCGGAGAAATTGGCCGCTGTGGGGGAGATCGCGGCCGGGATTGCGCATGAGATCAACAATCCTGTGCAGGTGATTCAGGGCAATCTGGATGTTTTGCGGGTGCAATTGGGCGACGATGCAGACCTGGTGAAGACTGAGTTACGGCTGATTGATGAGCAGACGCATTCGATTTTCTTGATTGTGAACAAGCTCTTACAGTTCACGCGGCCAGATGAATATGCCGAAGGCAGCGAGGAGCATCGCCCGGCTGACATCATTACCGACACGCTACCCCTGGTGCAGCATTTGTTGAGCAAAGGGCATATCGCGCTGGCGCTGGAGCTTGAAAGCATTAAGGCAATCTCGATCAACCGCACGGAGCTGCAACAAATCCTGATCAACCTGATGGTCAACGCGATCCACGCCATGCCGGATGGTGGCGATCTGACCGTGGGGGCACTGGACGAGGAACGGGATGGAAAAGCAGGGGTTTTGGTTTTTGTAAAAGACACCGGTGTGGGTATGGCGCCGGAGCTGCTGACCCGGATTTTTGACCCGTTTTTCACAACAAAACAAGGCGAAGGCACCGGTTTGGGGCTGTCGATCACGCGCAAGCTGGTGGAGCGCTACGACGGGGAAATTGAGGCGGACAGCGTTGTTGGCCAAGGCACGGAATTCCGCGTGTGGTTCCCTGCGACATCGGCCTGAGACTCAGGGCAAAAGCCTCAAAACCGGTCCAAAATTGCAACGTCGGTATTGTGTCGGTATCGCGACTGTATTGCGGAGGTGGCAGTTTTGCGGGCAAAACCGTTAACGCAGGGGCGTGAAGGCCAAATTTTTTAGACATGAATTCAGACGCGGATAAATCAGACAGCGCCGGTAAGCCGGGTGCGGCCGAGGTTTTGCGGCAGCGGGCAGAGGTGGCGCGGTTCCTGTTGGACGCTGGTCTGGGCCTGCGCGACCCGATTGTGTTCCTGACGCTGATCTCCGGCGTGAGCCGCGCAGGCATGATCTTTGCCATCAACGAAACCGCGCGCAGCCATGCCGAGGGGCTGGGCTGGTCGGTCTGGCTTTTGCTGCTCTGTGCGGCAGGCATGGTGGTGTCGGCGTACCTGCAAAAGGTGCGGGCCTTCACTTTGATCACCCGTATTGAGGCGCAGATGCGTCTTCGCCTGTCCGAGCTTCTTCTGCGGGCCAACATCGATTTCCTGATCTCCGGGCGGCACGGTAAAGTCTACGGCGCGATGACAGCCGAAGTGAACCAACTGGCGCAGGCCGTCATCCATCTGGTGGAGGCGATCGGCGCAGCGATCGTGCTGCTGTTTGCCATTCCCTACCTGTTTTTTGTCAGTTGGATTGCCGGTGTGGCCGCCGTCGCCGCAATTGCGCTGGGTGGGATTGGCTTTGCCCTGATGGACGGCCCCGCGCGGGTTTGGGCCCTAAAGGCGTCCGACAGTTTTGCCGCCTATTGTGACCGGGTCAGCGACATGTTGGGCGGTTGGAAAGAGTTGCGGCTGCGGGCCAGTCGGCGCGAGGCGCTGGAGGCGGAAACCAAAGACGTGATCGCGGCGCAGGTGGCCCACAAGATGCGCTCCGAGCGGCTGTTTGCGGCCAGCACCGGCGGCGGGCAGGTCGCTGTGGCGCTGTTGATGTGTTTTGTGGTGATTGTGCTGCCGCAGATGCAAGGCGGCGATGCAATTGTGATGTTTCAGGTGCTGACCATTATCTTTCTGGTGAATGGACCCACGGAGCTGGTGTTCAACACGCTGCCGGTTTTGAGCCGGGCGGAGAACAGTTTTTACAAGATCAAAGCTGTGGAGGCAGAGTTGAGTGCGGCACAGAGTTTGGCGCTGGCGGCGGCGCCTGAGCTGCGCAAGAGCTTTGACGAAATTGCACTGCGTGGGGTTAAGGCCAATGTTGGCGAGGCACGGGACGGCGTGGTGCCGTTTCATCTGGGGCCGATTGACCTGACTTTCCACCCCGGAGAAACGGTGTTCATCTGCGGGGGCAACGGCTCTGGCAAAACCACGCTCTTGTCGCTGATCACCGGGATGCGGCATCCGGAGGTGGGAGAAATCACGTTGGATGGCGCGGCGCTGACGGACAGCACAACCGCCAGCTATCGCGAGCTGTTTTCGGCGGTGTTTGCGCAGTACCATCTGTTTGATCATGCCTATGGCCTGACCGACGCGGAATTGGGTGAATTGGACACCCGCATTGCGCAGCTGGGGTTGGCACAGCGGGTGCAGTTGTTGGGCGACAAGTTCTCCAATACCACCTTGTCGGCCGGGCAAAGCCGCCGCTTGGCACTGGCTGTGGCTTTGGCAGAGCAGCGGCCGATCATTGTGTTGGATGAATTTGCCGCCGATCAGGACCCGGCCAATCGGGCGTTCTTTTATGACGTGTTGATGCCGGAACTCTCAGCATCCGGGCGGCTTGTCTTGGCGGTGACACATGATGATCACCAATTTGGGAAATGTGATCGCTTGATCAAAATGGACGCGGGGCGCATCGTGTCAGATGAGCGTATGCCGCGCCGCAAAGAGGTTTGAGTTAATGACTTTATCACAAGAGGCGCCAAGCCGGGCCACGGGGCTGGCGATGTTGGTAGCGCTGATCACCACCAGCTTTGTGACCGTGGTGGTGAACGTGCAGATGTATTCGGCGCGCTGGAAATTTGCGGCGTTTTACCCGGAGAAGGCCGCCGATCGGCCCTCTACGATCAGTGAATCGATTGCCGACCCGCGCATTGGCGAGCCGTTTGCCGATTGGCTTTTGCTGAGTGCGCCGCTGTTGTTTGTGGGGGTCAGTTGTTTGATTGTGTCCACCTGGTGGGCACTCAAGCTTGGCGGGCAGGTGACGCTGAAGATCACGCTGGTGACCTGGATTTTGATCACGCTTCAGGCGATGGCCTCGGTGGGCATGGTGATCCTGAGCCAGTATCGTTTTCCGGATTTTCGCGATCAGCATATGGCGGGCAGCTATCTGTTCTTCTTCTCACAGGCCTTTGTGGTGGTCGCGGGGGAAATCCTGTCGCGGGCCTATGCGGGTTTGGGAGCGGAGGGGCAGGTGGCCGGGCGTATCTGGTCGCCGCGGTTTGCGCGCTGGCGGCGGAGGTTTGTCTGGGTGCCGATTGTGCTTGGGCTGGTGTATTTGTGCCTGTTTCTGGGCAAAGGTTATGCGCCAGAGGCGCTGCGCTATGAGGTCTATTGGGCCTATGTCAGCACCGAGCTGTTCCTGTTGAGTTCGTTCCTGTTTTACATGATGAGCTATGCGCCGGACATGTGGCGCGTGTGGAAGCGCGGCCGTGTGGGTTATTCGTCGCTGGAGGCGTCCTGAGCGCGCAGCATTTGTGTGGCACGGCGGGCGCGTTGTAGCGCGGTGACATGGGCGAGGATGGCAAAACCGGCGAGGCCCCAGAGGATGGCGGTGTCCCCGAGCAGGCCTGCGAGCAGCAGCATGGCACAGAGGTAGATCACGCGCTCCATCCGCTCAAAAAAGTCGGGCCAGTCGGTGTTGGACACGGGCATTTCGATGGCGGTGCGGGCTTTGGCGTAGGAGGTGATGACCGAGCCGGAGAAACAGGCCAGCGCCAGCGGCCAGGCGTCATGCATATGCGCCAGCGTGGCGAGCACAGCGAGTTCTTGGTAGCGGTCGACCATGGCGTCAAAATAGCCGCCTGCTTTGGTGGACATATTGCGGCGACGGGCCACTGCGCCGTCCAGCGCGTCAAAGACAAAGGCCACGATCAAGGTTGCGCCATAAAGGGCGGGGGATTGGTGCCAGAGGTAGGCCAGCGATACGAGAAAAATCAGCACCAGACCAATGAAGGTGACCTGATTGGGCGTCAGGCGGGCTTTGACCAAAGGGGTGGCCATGGCTTCCCACAGCGGGTCGATGGTGGATTTCATCAGGCCATCAATCATGGCGGTGTCCTTCAGGTGTAGCTGCGGATCGCGAGGCGGCGGATCTTGGCAAGTTGTTCGGCGCGGGCGGCGAGTTGGGCAGTGCGTGTTGGGTTGGGCGTGTAGCTGGCGGAGGTGCGGGTCTTGAGCGCGGCGGCGGCGTCGCACACGCTGCCCGCCCAGCCCATCAGCGGCGCGGCCAATGTGGCGGTGCCAAGCATCCCGGCGTGCCGAGCGGAGCAGACGCGGATGTCGCGGTTGAGCGCATCGGCAAGCGTTTGGGCAAACACTGGATCAGAAGCGACGCCGCCGACAATGGAGAGTGGGCCGGAGGTTTGAGCGCCTTTCTCGCGAGAGACTTTGGACATGGCCCAGCGGAGATTGAGCGCAACGCCTTCAATGGCAGCGCGGCGCAGGGCATTTTTGTCGTGGTGCAGGCTCAGGCCATGGAAGGTGCCGCGCAGGGCGGAGTTGTCCACCGGCACACGTTCGCCCGCGAGCCAGGGCAGGAAGAACGGGTCGTCATCCTGTGGCGTGCCGATGTCGGCAAAGCGGGTGTCTTTGGCGCCGTTGCCGGTGAGCTGGCAGATCCAGTCGAGCGCGGAACCGGCGTTTTCCTGGCTGGCGATCAGCAGGGGGCGGTATCCGAGACCGGAGGTGATGGTGGCGTAGGAATGCGCAACAGAAAGGCGGCGGTTGGGGAAGAACCCGGCGATCCAGGCGGAGGTGGCCACGGAGATATGCAGCGCGCCGTCGGCCACTTCGCCGGAGCCTAATGCGGACGCCATGACATCCGAGGTGCCGCCCAAGACTTTGACCGTGGCGTCGAGGCCAAGCTCGGCGGCGGCCTGAGGCGTGAGGGTGCCCACGATGGTGTCGGCTTGGGTGATGGGCGCGAGTTTGGCGCGCTCGATGCCGGTGAGGGCGCAAAGCGCATCGGACCAGCCTTCACGGCCGGTGCGGCTGTCCATGACCCAACTGAGGTTGGCGCTTTCCGGGCTGGTGGTCATCTCTCCGGTGGCGCGGTGCACCAGCCAGTCTTTCACATCCACCATCCAGCGGGTTTTAGCGTAGATCTCTGGCTCCTGCTGCATCACCCAGAGCATTTTGGCGGTCGGGTCCATGCCGTTTTTGGCAGGCGCGCCATTGGCCAGACGCAGCCACTTGAGCAGGCGGGGCAGGTTGTAGCCATGTACCTCGGGGAAGCCGCCGGTCAGGGTTTTGCCCAAAGGGGCGGCGCGTTTGTCGAGCCATGTCAGACAGGGCCGCAGCGGCGTGCCATTTGCGTCGCAACAAACCAACCCGCAGAGTTGCGAGGAAAACACCAGTGCAGCGGCGCGTTTGGACAGGTCCGGCACTTCTTGGCGCAGCGTGGCCAGCGCATGGGCCAGCGCGCCCCACCAATCGTCGGGAGACTGTTCGGCGATGCCACCGGTTTTTAAGACCAGTGGATAGCTTTCGGTGACGCGGGCCAAAACGGAGAGGCTGCTGTCCACCACGCCGACCTTCACGCCGGAGGTGCCAAAGTCGGCTGATATGACCAAATCGCCCTGTGTCACTCAGCGCACCTCAAAAAACAGTCGTCATAAAATAGCGCCTTTCACAGGCAGAAGTCCTGAGTCCGGTGTGACATGAGGCTGGCAAGTTTGGCAAGGGGCGGAACGCCTTAGGTAGGGGCGGCCAGAGCCTGTGCGTATAATTTCACGTATTCGGGGCCAACGGTGGCAACGTCAAATTCCATGGCGTGTTTGCTGGCCCATTTGGTCAGTTGGGCCCGTTTGTCGGGATCATTCGCCAGTTTGACGAGCGTCTGCGCCAGGGCGGCAGCGTCGCCGGGTGGCACCAGAAGGTCGGCGCCTGCGCCGGTCATCACGGTGGCAAAGCCCTCGTTGGCGGCGGCGACCGGCAGGGTGCCTGCGGCCATGGCCTCGATCAGCACAAGGCCAAAGCTTTCGCCATGCAGCGCGGGGGCGGCAAGGACATCCGCAGAGGCGATCAGCGCTCGGGCCTCGGCATCGCCGGGCGGCGGTTGGAAGGTCACGCGGGGCAGGTTGGCCGCTTTGGCGCGCAGGGCGGATTCTTCTTCGCCTGTGCCTGCGATGATCAATTCGGCGTTGGGGACAGCTGCGGTCACGGCGCGCCAAGCGTCCAGCAAAACAGACACGCCTTTGCGGGCTTCCAAGCGGCCCATGTAGACAACGCGGAAGGCCTCGGATGGGGAAGCGGCGTCTCCGGCAGCGCGCCACGCTGACAGGTCGATGGTCGGCGGCAAGATGGCGGGCAGCGGATTGGCACCGGCGGCCTCCCACTGGCGATACGGCGCCATGGAGGGGACCACCACGCGGCTGATCCGGCGGTTGAAGTAATGACCGACGCGGCGCAGGGCGGCGGACATCGGGTCAAAACCCGCGCCTTCTGGCAGAGTGGCGTGGAAGGTGGCGATGCTGGGCAGTTTGAGCGCGCGCCACATCTGCCACGGCAAAAGCGGGGTCCATGGCGTGTGCATGTGCACGACTTCCGCGCCCCAGTCGCGCAGCTCTGCGACAGCGGCTTTGAGTTCGCGGCGGGTGGCGCGGCTGACCTCGAAGCTGGTGCCATGGATCGACCAGGGGCGGGCGGTTCCAACTGTCATCAGACCCTCTTCCGCATGCGCGGGGTCGCCGGGCGGGGCGACGATGCGCATCTCGTGGCCTTGGGTGCGACACCAAGCGGCAAGGTCACGGATATTGCTTTGCACCCCGCCGGGGCGGTCCATGGCATAGGGAGTTAGTTGCACAATCTTCATGGCAGGCTCCGTGTGGTGCGGCGCGGGCGTGGGAGGTAACCGGCTTGATCCAGTTGTAGGAGCACGCCGAGGCCAAGCGCAAAGAGCGCGGGTAGTGTTGCCGCCATAATGGGGGGCACAACGCCATGGATGCCAAGTGCCCAGAAAACTTTGACGGACACCACAGCGAGGTAGCCCACCGTGGCGAGTGCCAGCAGCTTGAAGGGTGACAAGCGGCGGCCTTGGGTGCCGAGGCTGGCGAGGCTCACACCAAGGAAGGCAAAAATGCCGGGCAGAAAGATCGCAACCTTGCGCACGGCGAGCGCGGTGGCGGCGTCTGCGGCCGTGGGCGTGGCCTCAGACGTGTCGGTGGCGGCAATGGTGCGGGCGACATCGTTGGGCAGGTAGTAACCGTCGATGCCGTACCAGCGCAGCTTTTCGGCGGAGATATTCAGCGCGAGGTCAAGTTTGGGTTCCACCTCCGGTGATCCTCGAGTGGTGTCCCAGATGGTCACGTCTTTGAGGGTCCAGACATTTAACAAGCCGCGCGGGGTGGCGGTGTCTGCGTGTAAGACGTGGGTAAGTGCTGGCTGATCGATGCCGCCAAACAACATCAAGTCGCTGAGGTGGGCTTCTGGACCACGGGTGACAGTGGCGCGCAGGGCGCGGGTGTCGGTGAGCATCCATTGCGTGCCCACATCGGTGGTGTGATAGCGATTGCCATAATCGCCGAGATTGGCCGCGACTTGAGCCTTTACGGCGGCGGGGCGCAGCCAGTTTTCGCCGGCTATTTGCACGGTGCCCAACAGCAGGCCAGAGATCAGGAGCGCGGTCAGACGCAGGCTCGGGCTGGCACCAGAGGCGGCAAGCACCACATCGTCCAGCCGTTGGTGGCGCAAGAGGGTCACGACAAAGCCGCCCGCGACGCAGGCCATGGTGAGCAGGCGAGTGACAATGTCGGTGCTGCGGTAGCCCATGTAGGGGAACAAAACCTGCCACAGCGGGCTGTCCGTGGCCTCAGCGCGGGCGCGCACGGTGTCGAGCCACTTGGCGAGATCAATGGTCAGGGCCACGACCAGCAGGATGAACATCATGAAGCCAATGGCGGCGAGATCGCCGCGCACCATGGCGCGCACCGCAATACCTGTGTGCCGTCGCCAGCTCATGTGCGGCCTCGTTGCGGGGTCATCAGCGCCTCGCCGCGCCAGAGCAGATAGGCGAGCGGTGGGCCAAGGTAGAAGGTGAGGGCGAGCAGCAGGAGGGCCGGTGTTGGGATGATGGCGGACCATTCGGCCAACAAGGCGCGGCTGGCCACATCGACGGACATCATCAGTAGCGCGGCCAAGGGCAGGGCGGCATGGCGCCAGGGACCCGCGCCGCCGGCCAGCAAAGCCGCCAGCGCCAACAGCCCGGCCATGGGCACCATCAGCGCGCGGGTCACAAGGCGGATGAGTTGTGCTGGTTCGTTGGAGTTGAGGTCCAGCAGTTGCTCCGCGGCGGTGCGGGCGGTGTCTGGCGTGGGCAGGGCGTCGGCCATTTGAAAGGCAAAGCTGGCTTGGGCGGTTTTGAACCGGTTGAGCGGTTTGGTTTGGTCGCTCGGATAGGGCGCTTCGAGCACGGAGAGCGATTGCAGCGTGATCGTGTGGGTGTCGGCCGGGGCCGGGTCGGTGACCTGCCAGTCCTGCGATTGCGCAACCCGCCAGTTGCCGTTTTGATTTGGCTGAAACACAAACAGCTGGCCGCGAGACTGGGTTGCGTCTTGCGGTGGGGTGGCGATGAAAGTGGTGTCCCGGATGGTTTGCAGGGTGGTGTGATCGCTGCTGGTGTTGATGCGTGACAAAACGTGGTCTTTTTGCAGCTCGGCCAAGGCGAGGCGTTCGCCGTATTTGGCCATCGGCAGCAGAAGCCCGGCGTTCAGAAAGCTGAGCAGCCCGCCACAGGTGCCCAGTAGCAGCACAAAGGCGATCACCCGGCCCCAGTGGATGCCAGCGGTGGCGAGGACCACCAGCTCGCCGCGATTGCGGGCGTCCTGCGTGGCAAAATAGGTGGCGATCAGCAGGCTGATGGCGAGGGCCAAGTCGAGGATCTCAGGTGCCTTGAAGCTGAGCAGATGCAGTACGTCGCGGGCGGTGCCGTCATACCGCAGGGCGTGCTCCATCAGGGTGGTGAAGCTTTCGGCGAGGAAAATCGCCTCGATCACCAGAAGCAGCAGCAACAGGCGCAAGATCAACGGCTTGCCCAACACGCGCACAATCGGCAGCCTTGGCAGGGGCAGCGCAAATTTGCGTGTGTGGGGGCTGTGTTGGCTCATGTGGCGAGTGTCTCTGCCAAGGCGGGGGCTGGCAAGTGTCTCACCACCATTGCGCCACGGTATGCAGCGCGGTGATGCCCGCGCCGGCGGCGATCCAGCTGTCGAGACTGTCCAATAGGCCGCCCTGACGAGGCAGGACTTGCGGGTAGTCTTTCACGCCGGCGATGCGTTTGTGGCGGGAGGCGGCGAGGTCGCCGACCACGGCGAGGATACCGACAAACAGCGCTGTGAGGGCGGTGGGCAAGAGCGGCAGGTCGAGGAAGGCGGCGGTGATCAGGGAGAGGGTCAGCAGGGCGAAGCCGCCGCCGAGAAGACCTTCGACGGTTTTGTTTGGGCTCAGGGTCGGGAAAGCTTTGGTGCGGCCCCACATGGCGCCGAAGAACAGCGCAAAGCTGTCGAAGATTTCCACCATCAGGTAGGTGGCGAGCAGGAGTGCGGCGAGGGCTGGGTCAACGGTGCCGGAGGCCAGCAGGCAGGCGGGTAGGATTGGGAAGACCAGCGATGACGCGACGGCTTTGCGCCGTCCAATGATCAGCCGGGCGAGTGCGATGAAGAACAGGCCCAAGACGGCTAAACCGCCCCATTCAAACACCATGGCGGCAAAGGCCAATGCGCCCGCTGAAAGCCCGAGCGGGAGGGCGGTTTGTTTTGAGGGGAAGCGCACAAAGACAACTTCGTAACTGATGCGGGCCACGATTGCGGGCAGGGCAATCAACAGTGCGGTTTCCCCAAGCCAAAACAGCGCCGTCAGCATGGCAATCAAGGCGACCGCGGTGCCGAGTGTTTTGGCAAACTCCATCGCGTCTTTGCGGCGGGCTGGGATCATTGCGAGCACGGCAATGATGCCAAACCCAAAGGCGTAGATGGCGACAATAGCGGCTGTGACGTGAGGCAGAGTCAGGGCGGTCATTTGGCCTCGTGTTTGCGGATGATCCGCCTCTGATGCCAGCGCAGGATGGGCGAAATCAGGCTGCTGAGACCGTTCAGTAGCAGCATTTGCGGCCCGGGTGTGACCACCGGTTTGCCCGCTTCCATGCCTTTGATCAGCCGGCCAGCCACATCCACTGGCTGCCACAAGCCGCCGCCTTCGGTGATCTCCTGGGTGGCGCTGGGCTTGGTGCGTTTTTCCGCCTCAAGCTGGGGCGTGTCGGTGTCCGGCGGGTAGATCAGCGTCACCGAGATGTTGGTGTTTTCCAACTCCAGATGCAGAATTTCCGCCAACCCGCGCAGGGCAAATTTGGAGGGCGCATAGGCACCATAGCCGTAGATGCCAAAGAAGGCCGCACCCGAGGCGATCAGGCCAAAGCGTCCGCCGCCCGCCGCCGCCATCGGGCCGCGCAGGGTCTCGATGAAGGTGAGCGTGCCAAAATAGTTCACGTCCATATGGCGCTGGTGTTGTTCAAAGCTTTGCTCGCGGAACAGGCCCGGCTCGGCGATGCCCGCGCTGGCAATGGCCATGTCAGGCGGGCCGATTTTGCGCACTGCTGCCTTTAGCGCTTCGACAAAGCTTGCGCGGTTGGCCACATCTACGGCGAAGACTTCAACTTCGATGTCCGGGGCCGCCTCTAGGAGCGCATCGCGGGCGGCCAAAAGTTTGGCAGCATCTCGGGCAAATAGCGCAAGGCTGTAGCCCTTGATTGCCAACTCCCAGGCGGCGGCAAAGCCGATGCCGCTGGAGCCGCCGGTTATGAAGGCGGCGGGCATCAGGCCTCGTCGTTCACAAAGCGCAGGACCACATCATGCGCGTCGGTGTCTTCGATCTGTTCCGGCGGGTGCTTGAACAAGAAGGCAGAGGCTTCGGAAATGGGGCCCGCCAAACCACGATCTTTTGCGATGCGCGCCAAACGGATGGCGACCAGCGCTTCGGCGGCGGCGTTGGGGCTGTCTTCCACATCCAGACGCACTTCGATGTTGGTGCGCGCGCCGCCAAACAGGCGGCCTTCGAGGCGCACATAAGCCACTTTGCGGTCTTTGAGCCACGGCACATAATCGGACGGGCCAATGCGAATGTCGTTCTCATCCAGTCGCTGCTCCATGGCGGATTGCACCGCCTCGGTCTTGCTTTCGCGCTTGTTGGTCAGACGGGCGTTTTCGCTCATGTTGAGGAAGTCGGTGTTGCCGCCCACGTTGAGTTGATAGGTGCGGTCGATCTCCACGCCGCGCATTTCCGCCAGATTGGCCAGGGTGCGGTGCAGGATGGTGGCGCCCATCTGTGCTTTGAAATCATCGCCAAGGATCGGAATGCCTGCGGCGCGGAATTTCTCGGCCCAAACCGGATGGGAGGCGATGAACACGGGGATGCCGTTGACCACCGCCACGCCTGCGGCCAGCGCGCATTCGACGTAAAACTCCACTGCCTGTTGAGAACCCACCGGCAGGAAGATGATCATCACCTCAGCGTTAAGCTCTTTTAATTTGGTGACAATCTCGTCTTTGCTCAGCGGGGGCGCGTCCGACAGGCGGAAGCTGCGGTCAGCCGGATTGGCCAGCATATGCGCCGCCACGCCATCCAGATCGGGGCCGCGCAGCACGGGGGCAGATTGATCCGCCAGATCGGTGTGGAATTGTTCAGTGCAGTTGGGTGCGGCAAAGGCGGCCTCACCCAGAGTTTTGCCAACCTTACGGCTGTCCACGTCAAATCCGGCCACCAGCTCTACGTCGCCTGGCGTATAGCCAGCCAGCTCCGGAAAACTGACCCCCACGGCCTGATCACCCAAGGCCCGGCAGTAGGACACCCCCTGGATCAGCGAGCTGGCGCAGTTGCCAACGCCAACAATGACGGTGCGGATGGGGGAGGAGGCTGTGTCGTGGGTCATTCGGTATAAGCTCCGCCGGAAACGGCAATGGTATGAGTGACATAAAGACCGGTGTGCGGGTCGTTTGTATAGAGGCGCAGGCGCGTGACTTTGGGAAAGAGGCCGCTCTCGTCCACGTCCAGATAGGCGTAGATCAGGCGATACTCACGGTCTTCGATGCGGGCAAACAGCGCGGCTTTGAACGGGGCGGTCTGGCGCAGTTCCAATTGTTGAGATTTGAGCCCGTTGAAAGTCAGGCGCAGCGTTTGTGGGTTGTCTGTGCTTTGAATGCGCACGCCAAAGCCAAAGGCGCGTTCATACCAGCGCAGGGCCATGACCTGGCCTTGTTCCTGAAACCGGCGCCAGTAGACCGCCACCGGCGCGTCGGGGTTCAGGTTGCCGGATTTGTCGAAATGCGCGGTGTAGACCACGGTGTTGGCGTTCAGCGTGCGCTGCAGAAAGAACAGTTGATGCGCGTCAGAGGGAAACCGAAACGCGCGGTTCACATGTGGCAGCTGCGGGGTTTCGCTGCGCGACAGATGGGTGAGCGCGGGTTTGGCTGCTGACGCAGACAGGGGCACCAAAAACGACACAAGGGCCAGCAGGCAGATGCCCGTCATCGCCCGGCACAGGCGCGGCAAAGTCGTGAGTGCGTGCCCGGTCATGTCGTTATTCCGCGCTGAGCCGTTGTCGGGTGGCGGTGGCCGTGGTGTAGGCCGCCGCTACAGCTGCAATCACCCGGTCGATGTCGGCCTCGGAGTGGGCGGCGGAAATGAAGAAGCGGATGCGCGGCATGTCTTTGGGGATGCCGACATGCACCACCGGCGGGGCGTAGATGCCTTGCTGCATCAGAGCTTCGGCAACAAATACACAGTCGTCGGGGGTTTCAAACAGGATGGGGACCACGGCCTCGCCGATGGCGGTGCCGGTGTTCAATCCGGCCTCGGCTGCTTTGCGCATGAAATATTGCGAGTTGGCGCGCAGTTTGGTGACGCGATCGGGTTCGTCGCGCAAAATCCGCAGTGCAGCGTGCGCACTCGCAGTAGTCGCAGGGGGCAGGCCGACGGAGTAGACAAAGCCGGGCAAGCAAAAGCGCATCCATTCAATCACATCGGCATTGGCGGCCACAAACCCACCAGAAGAGGCGAAGCTCTTGGACAGGGTGCCAATGGCAATTTCCACGCGTTTGGGGTCTTCGCCAAAGTGTTCACACAACCCACGGCCGGTTTCTCCCAGCACGCCGTAGGAATGCGCCTCATCCAGCAGCAGCCAGGCGTCATAGGCGTCTTTCATGTCCAGAAGGCGCGGCAGGTCGGTGATGTCGCCGTCCATGGAGAACAGCCCGTCGGTGCAGATCAACACGCGGCCATAATCGGCGCGGTGTTTGTGCAGCAGGCGTTCGAGATCGTCGAGATCATTGTGGGCGTAGGTTTCCATGCGGGCTTTCACGCCGCGGGCACCCACCACAATGGAGTTGTGGGAAAGCTCGTCCACCAGCACCAGATCACGCGGCCCCAGCAGCAGGCCAATAACGGACACGTTGGTGAGGTAGCCGGAGATCACGGAGAGAACACCGCCTACGCCCAGGAAATCCGCCATGTCGTCTTCCAGCGCGCGGTGGGCCAGACGTTCGCCGCCCACAAGGCGTGAGGCCCCCACGCCGGTGCCCTGCGCGTCAATGGCGTCTTTGGCGGCGGCCACAGTATTGGGGTGATGCATCAGGCCGAGATAGTCGTAGTGCGACATCGACAGGTAGCCGTCCGACCACTGGTCTGCGCGGGCTTCCAAAGCGTCGGTGGGAACGAAGTAAGGATGACCATTTTCGATCAAGGCGCGACCACTTAGGCGAAAGCGGCGTTCGGCAAAGGCCAAGAAGCTGGAAGTCTTTGTCGTCATCTATGTCTCCGCAGCGGGGCTGCGCCAATTGCCAAAGGATATGGTTCTAAAATGGATCCAAAGAACACGCGGGCAGTTATATGCTCTTGGTTTAATATGACTGTTTAGTCGCATTCGGTCCAGAACATTGCAAGGCGGGATTGCCTGAGGTGCACCGGAAAGGGGGTGCTTTCTGCGGATGGCGCATAAATCTGAGGCGGATGGCAGGTGGGGGCGGCCTAGATGCTTGCTCCGACAGGGATAATCATGTTGAGTTAACGCAAGGCGCTCCGCCACGTGGTGGATAATAACGAGAGCGTGGCGAGGGAACTTGGTGTGACGGCACTTCTGACGGTTAAAAACCTGAGTATTGGCTTTGGGGGCGATGCCCCTGTGGTCGAGGATGTCAGCTTTACGGTTGAGGCCGGAAAGACCTTGGCGCTTGTGGGCGAAAGTGGCTCTGGCAAGACCTTGAGTTGCCGCTCTGCACTGCGCATTTTGCCGGCGGCGGCGCAGATGCGGTCCGGTTCGATTGTGCTGTGTGATCGCGAGGGGGGGCATCCGGTTGACCTGATGTCGCTCAGCGAAAGGAAGATGCAGGACATTCGCGGCAACCGGATTTCAATGATTTTCCAAGAGCCTATGCGCTCCTTGTCGCCGCTGCACCGGATTGGCAATCAGGTGTCTGAGGCGCTGAAGCTGCATAGAGACTTCAATGCGGCAGAGCGCAAGAAGCGTGTGCTGGCGATGTTTGAGCGGGTGGGGTTTGTTGATCCGGCGCGGGTCTATGAGAGCTATCCGTTTGAGCTGTCCGGCGGGATGCGGCAGCGGGCGATGATTGCCATGGCGATGGTGGGCCGTCCGGATATTCTGATCGCGGATGAGCCGACAACGGCGCTAGACGTGACCACGCAGGCGCAGGTGTTGGGCTTGATCAAAGACCTGCAGGCTGAATATGGCATGGCGGTGGTATTGGTCACGCATGACCTTGGCGTGGTTGCCAATATGGCCGATGACGTGGTTGTGATGAACCGCGGTCGGGTGATGGAAAGTGGCTCTGCGGAGTTGATCCTGGGCGATCCAAAACACCCTTACACCAAAGACCTGATGGCGGCCGCACCGGAGATTCCGGCCACGCCTGCGGATCGTCCAGATGAGGCGGATCGCGATTACATTCTGGAAATGCGCGACGTCAACAAGACCTACATCCTAAAAGGCAGCGCGCCGTGGAAGCCAAAGACAGTGGTGAACGCCGTGCGGGGTGTCGATTTTGGTGTGGAGCGTGGCAAGACTTTGGCGGTTGTGGGCGAGTCTGGGTCGGGCAAAACCACCTGCGCCCGTATGGCGCTGGGCGCGGAGCGCGCGGATGCGGGGGCGTCGATCTTGTTTCGGGAGACCGCAGATTCGGATCCGGTGAACCTGCAGGATTTGGACCGTGACGCGCGGCTGAAGTTTCAGCGCAAGGCGCAGATGGTCTTCCAAGATCCCTACAGCACGCTGAACCCCCGGATGCGCGTAAAAGACGCGCTGTGTGAACCGCTTGAAATTCATGGCATTGGTTCGCCCAGTGATCGGATTGATCGGGCGATCGAGATTCTCAAATGGGTAGGGCTGAACGAAAACATGCTCACCCGCTACCCCCATGCCTTCTCCGGTGGCCAGCGGCAGCGCTTGTCGATTGCTCGCGCGCTGATGCTCAACCCGATTTTGCTGGTCTGTGACGAACCAACATCTGCGTTGGATGTATCCGTGCAGGAACAAGTGTTGCAGCTGTTGGAAGATATTCGCGACCGGTTGAACCTGAGCTATTTGTTCATCAGCCACGACCTTGCCGTGGTGGCGCGGATTGCGGATGAGGTGGCGGTGATGCGCTCTGGTCTGGTGGTCGAGCAAGGCCCGCCGGAGCAGTTGTTCTACAATCCGAAACATCCTTACACCAAGGCGCTGATCGCGGCGCAGCCTGAGCCGGATATCTCCCGGCCCATCGACCTCAAAATTGTGGCGCAGGGGGCGGGTGAACCGTCGTCTTGGCCCGAAGAATTCAGATTTGTCGGCGCGGATGCCCCTCCGCTGACCGAGACCGACCCCGGACATAAGGTGCGTGCCCATGTTTAAAACTCCGATCCTTGCAGCGGCTTTTGCCGTCTTCGGCCTGAGCGCGGCACAAGCCGAGTATCAGGAGAGCGCCTTCTGGAAATCCGATGTGGATGCAGGCAGCCTGCCCCCGGTGGCAGAGCGTGTACCTGAGGCGCCCAAAACTGTGGACTTAAAACTGAGGAACCGCGAGCTGGGGCAGCAGGGCGGCACCCTGCGCACCATGGTCACGCGTTCCAAAGACGTGCGTCAGATGGTGGTCTATGGCTATGCCCGTCTGGTGGGGTTCAACGAACGCTATGAGCTGGTCGCCGATATTCTCAAGAGCATTGAGAATGAGGACGACAAGAAATTCACCATGCATCTGCGCCCGGGGCATAAGTGGTCGGATGGGCATCCGTTCACCTCTGAGGATTTCCGCTACTGGTGGGAAGATGTGGCCAATAACGAGCTGTTGTCCCCCTCCGGTCCGGTTGATTTCCTGCGGGTCGAAGGCGAGTTGCCCAAGGTCAGCTTCCCAGATGCATACACAGTTATCTATGAGTGGTCCAAGCCCAACCCGCAGTTTTTGCAGATGCTGGCAGAGGCGCGGCCCCCGTTTATCTACCGCCCGTCGCACTACCTGAAGCCCTACCATGCGGCTTACACAGACGAGGAAGAGCTGCGCGAGCGCTTGTATGAGGCGCGGGTGCGCAGCTGGGCGGCGCTGCACAACCGCCAAGACAACATGTATAAGTTCGACAATCCGGATCTGCCGACGTTGCAGCCCTGGATGATGGCGACCAAAGACGGCAAAAGCCGGTTCCTGTTTGTGCGCAACCCTTACTATCACCGCGTCGATGCCAATGGTGTGCAGCTGCCCTATATCGACGTGATCGAAATGCAGGTGGTGGCACCGGGGCTTGTCGCGGCCAAGGCCAATGCAGGGGAAGTTGACCTGCAGGCGCGGGGGCTGGATTTCAAAGATGCGGCGATCCTGAAAAAGGGCGAGGCGTCGGGTGGCTATCAGACCAAGCTGTGGGGCAATGGCACCGCCAGCCAGATCGCGATTTACCCGAACCTGAACTACAATGACGACGGCTGGCGCGAGATCATGCGCGACGTGCGTTTCCGCCGTGCGCTGTCCTTGGCGATCAACCGCAAGACCATCAACAAAGGTTTGTATTTTGGTCTCGCCAAGCCCGGTGGCATGACGGTTCTGCCGGTTAGCCCGTTCTTCAAAGAAGAGAACCGTGACGCCTGGGCGATCCGAGATCTGGAAATGGCCAACGCGCTGCTTGATGAAATGGGCATGGACAAGCGCGACAAAGATGGCTTCCGCCTGCTGCCCGATGGCCGCCCGGCCTGGGTGGTGATTGAGACCGCGGGTGAGCGTCAGGAAGTGGAGAACGCGCTGCAGATCATCACCGACAACTGGGCCGAGATTGGCGTGAAGCTGATCATGCGTCCGCTGGAGCGTGATATCCTGCGCAACCGGGTCTATGCCGGGGAAACCATGGCCTCTACCTGGTTTGGTTGGGACAATGGTTTGCCTCAGCCCTATACCTCGCCAGCCTATCTGGCGCCTTGGGATCAGGCGTTTCAGGCTTGGCCAAAGTGGGGGCAGTATCACCAAAACCACGGCGCCGTGGGCGAGCCACCCGATTTGCCAGCGGCGATTGAGCTCAATGATTTGGCCCATCAGTGGACCAAGGCCTATTCCTCGGTGGATCGTGGGCTGATC
The DNA here is from genome assembly GCF_047124445.1 of Shimia sp. MIT1388. Classification (GTDB taxonomy): domain Bacteria; phylum Pseudomonadota; class Alphaproteobacteria; order Rhodobacterales; family Rhodobacteraceae; genus Shimia. Next base: position 3,379,331 of record NZ_CP138921.1, read on the forward strand.
TGGCAGAAGATGGTGGATATTCACGCCGACAACGTCTTTGCCATTGGCATTCTGAACGGCGCGCCGCAGCCGGTTGTGGTGAACAACAACCTGCGCAATGTGCCGGAGAAAGCCATCTGGGCTTGGTCGCCAGGCGCGCATTTCGGGGTGCATCGCCCTGATGAATTTTTCTTCGCAGAATAGGAGCGCAGAATGGCTCTGCTGCGGTTTGCAGTTTTCCGGTTCCTGACCATGCTGGCGACCCTCGCGGTGGTGTCGGTGCTGGTGTTTTTGATCATCACCCTGCCGCCGGGGGACTATCTGTCCAACCAGATCAACGAGCTGCGGGCCACGGGCCAATCAGCGGGGATCGCCAAGGCAGAATTCCTGCGGGCGGAGTATTCGCTCGATCAGCCGCTGTGGAAGCAATACCTGATCTGGGCCGGGTTTATGCCGGGACCCCATGGGTTTGCTGGGCTGTTGCAGGGTGAATTTGGCTGGTCGTTTGAGTTTGACAAGCCGGTGGCGGATCTTGTCGGCGGGGCGTTGTGGATGACCGTGTTGGTCAATCTCGCGGCGGTGCTGTTTATCTATGCGGTGGCCTTGCCATTGGGCATTCTGGCGGCGGCGAAGTCGAAAACCTGGGTGGATTATACCTCGGCCTTTGTGGGCTATTTGGGTCTGGCGACGCCAAACTTCCTGCTGGCGTTGATCCTGTTTTACTACGGTAACCGCTATCTCAACCTGCCGATTGGGGGCCTGATGGACCCGCAATACGAGGGGCAGCCGATGAGCTTTGACAAGATGAAGTCGGTGCTCATTCACCTGATCATTCCAACCTTTGTGATCGGCACTTCGGGCGCGGCGGCGATGATGCAGCGGTTGCGCGCGAACCTTCTGGACGAGCTGGGCAAGCCCTATGTGGAGACCGCCCGCGCCAAGGGCATGAGCGAGCCGCGTATGTTGACCAAATACCCGCTGCGGGTGGCGTTTAACCCCTTTGTCGCGGACATTGGCACGCTGTTGCCGTCTTTGGTGTCGGGCTCGGTTCTGGTGTCGGTGGTGCTGGGTTTGCAGACCATTGGGCCGCTGTTGCTCTCCGCTCTGAAGTCGCAAGACCTGTTCCTCTCGGCCTTTGTGCTGATGTTTGTGGCGCTGCTGACGTTGATTGGTACGCTGATTTCTGACCTGTTGCTCGCGCTACTCGATCCGCGCATTCGATTTGGAGGGCGGGAGCGATGACCATGCAACCGGATGGCCGGTACGTCGATCAGGCGCCGTATGATCCCGAAGCCGCCGCCGAGGCGCGCAGCGCAGAGCTGGACATGTCCAATGCGCGGCTATTGTGGCTGCGGTTTAAGCAACACAAGCTCGGTTTGGTTTCGGCCATTTTCCTGCTGCTGTCCTACCTGTCGCTGCCTTTTGCCGGGTTCATTGCGCCGTATTCGCCCAATGAGCGGCTCGAAGACTACATCTACGCCCCGCCGCAGGGCATGCATTTCTTCCACGAAGGCAAGTTCATCGGGCCGCATGTCTATCCGACAACGGCAGAGATGGATCTGGAGAGCTTCAGTTGGAAATACGTGCCGGACACCAGCAGTCCGGCGATGCTGGAATTTTTCTGCGAAGGCTCTGACTACAAGCTTGCGGGCTTGATCCCCTCCAACACCCATTTGTTCTGTGCCCCCGAGGGCGCGACAATGTTCCTGTTTGGCGCGGACCGGCTGGGGCGGGATGTGTTCTCGCGTATTCTCTATGGCGCGCAGCTGTCGTTGACCGTGGGTCTGGTGGGGATCACCGTGTCCTTTGTGATTGGCATCGTGCTTGGGTCTATTGCGGGCTATTTCGGCGGCTTCCTCGATTGGATCATCAACCGTGTGATCGAAGTGCTGCGCAGCCTGCCGGAATTGCCTTTGTGGCTGGCGTTGTCAGCGGCGGTGCCGTCCCATTGGGGGCCAGTGTCGGTGTTTTTCATCATCTCGATCATTCTTGGGATATTGGATTGGCCTGGATTGGCCCGTGCCGTGCGCTCCAAATTCCTCAGCCTGCGCGAAGAGGAGTTTGTGAAAGCGGCGGAGATGATGGGGGCGAAACCCAGCCGCGTGATCAAGAAACATCTGCTGCCCAACTTCCTCAGCCACCTGATTGCCAGCGCAACCCTGTCGATCCCGGCGATGATTTTGGGGGAAACCGCCCTGTCCTTCCTTGGGCTGGGCTTGCGGGCTCCGGCGGTGAGCTGGGGTGTGATGCTGAACGACGCACAGAACCTGGCCTCCATCGAGATCTACCCGTGGACGGCGATCCCGATGCTGCCAATTGTGATTGTGGTGCTGGCGTTCAACTTCTTTGGCGACGGCTTGCGCGACGCGATGGACCCGAACCGGAGCTAAGGCTGCGGTTCGGCACTTTTGAAAACGCTGAAATTTAGTGACAGGCGGAGAACACCGGGTGTGGCGCGCCGGTGCCGAGTGTTTTGCGTGTGCCTTCAAACGCGGCGCGGGCTGAGTTGATCAGCGACTGCTCCGCTCGGTTCCACTTTGCAGTGGCTTTCGGTGCAAGTTGGAGTGGCTTGGGCGCGTCCAGTTGCGGGGTTGGCTCAACACGCTCCGGAGTCGCGGCGACTTGGGCCGCTTTCCAGGCTTTGGCCGCTTTGCGCGCCATGGCGTCACGTTGCCGGCGCCATGCCTGACATTCCGCAGCTTGGCGTGCGGTGCGTGGGCGACGACGGAAGCGCGGCTTAGGTGCAGGCTCTGCGTTTTTGCGCGCAATATGGTGTGCCACAGCGTCATAAGCGGCGTTGATCTCGCTCATGCGGCGTGCGGCTTCTTCCGGATCGGTTTTGGCCAAGTCAGGATGGTAGCGCCGTGCCAGTCTGCGCCACGCGGCCCGCATCTCCTTTTCGGAGGCATTGGGTGTGACCTGCAGGAGGTCGTAAGCGTATGCGAGATCATGTGCCATGGGATGAGTGTGGGCCTTTGAGCTTCATTCATCAAGTATTTGGCTAAAATTCTAAGTATCTTCTTAAGTAGGCGTTTAGGAGTATGCCGCATTTGGTTAACGCTGGTGCCAAAGAAAGCCAGTGACAAAGAAAAAGGGCACGTGTTTGCCACACGTGCCCCGTATTCTGTTTCGACCGTAAGGCCCGCGCTTACCGGTCATCCCCGCCAGCGGGACCACCTTCCATGGCGTCTTCATCCATCGCCGCTTCCACAGCACCCACAACAGCTTCGCGCTGTTTTGGGGTGAGGTCTTCGGCATTGGCGTCATCGGCAATGCGCACGGTGACTTCGCGGTGGGCAAATTTGATGCCTTCACGCTCAAACAGCTCTCGGATCTCTTGATAGACCCGCTTACGCACCAGCCATTGGTCGCCCGGTTTTGTCATGAACTTCACCCGGATGATCATGGCACTGTCCTGCATCTCCACCACGCCCTGGGATTTCAGAGGTTGGATGAAGTTGTGTCCAATCACCGGATCGTCGAGCAGCTCGATGCCAAGCTTTTTCACCAGCTTGCGCACCCGTTCCACGTCGGTGTCATAGGTCACACGCAGCTTGAGCTTCATGATTACCCAATCACGGGAATAGTTGGTGAGATATTGGATTTCGCCAAACGGGATTGTGTGCAGCGGGCCAAGGTGGTGGCGCAGCTGGAAGGAGCGCACGGAGATTTTCTCTACGGTGCCTTTCACCGAGCCGATGTCGATGTATTCGCCTTTGCGGAAGGCGTCATCAAACAGGAAGAAGGCGCCGGAGAAGATGTCGCGCACCAGAGATTGCGCGCCAAAGCCCACGGCCAAGCCCACGACACCAGCACCGGCAAACAGCGGGCTGACGTTCACGCCCATTTCCATCAGCACTATCAGGATAATGGTGACGAGGATCACCAGCAGGACAAAGTTGCGGAACAGCGGCAGCAAAGTTGCCAGACGGGAGGCGCTTGCGCCGCCGCCTTCATCGCCCAGCTCTGCCTCTTCAGACGGGTCGGGTTGTTCCTCGCGGATGCGGTTGTCGATCCAGATGCGGAAGGCGTGGAAACCGATGTAGCCGAGGAAAAGGATGACAATCACGTCGAGGAACCGCCCGCCGGGCATGTTCTCGTCCATGATGTTGTCGGCGTTGAAGATGTAGAGCGCTGCATAAAGCCCTGCGACCAGCGCCAGCACGCCGGAAATTCGCCGCGCCAGCTCTTCAAAGGTGTTCATCTGACGGTGATCGATGAAGTTTTCCAGTTGGAACAGTTCCGCTTCCTGCTGCTCGGAAAGCTGGCCTTCGTCTTCGGCCTCGTCGCGCAGGGCGTCCGCCGCATCGTTCATTTCCTTCACAGCGCGGTTGCGCTCAAAGTAGCGTTCGATGCCGAAGTTGATGGTGGCATAGACCACCAGCACGGCGGTGAGGATCATATAGGCGCCCGCGATCAGGGGGATTTCGGTCTCGTTGCCGAGGATCAGATCCCAGGACATGCGCGCCCAGCCGTAGATCACATAGACAATGAAGATCGGTGCCCAGAAGGTGCTGGCCCAGCGGGTGGCCAGCGGGACGCGATCCGCCTCGCGGCCATTGCGGATGGCGTAAGAGATGGCGCGGTAGTTGGCAAACACCAGCGCGATGTTGCCAAGGGCAAAGAGGGTGGACAGGATCAGAGTGTTGACCGCGTAGATGTTATAGACGAGGCCAAGTTCGCTCAGCCATTCGCCAAAAATCATCGTGGTGACATCGACCACACCTAGGCCTGTGACCCAGTAATGCAGCTTTTTGGCGTCATGGGTGGAGAAGGCCGGAATTCGGTATTGCGGCAGGTAGGGCGACAGGATCATACGCCAGATCAGAGCGATCATGCGGGCCAATGCGTAGGCGGCAAAGATCGACGCATTGGTGAAGCGCACGGCGGTGTCATCAGAGGTGCCAAAAATAAGCAGGCCAACCAAGGCGGCAAAGGCCATGCTGACAAAGACGCCGATTATGCCGCCCACCAATCGCACCGTCAGGAAAGGCAGCTTTTGAGTGTAACCTTCCGGGTTTTCCTTGATCAAGGGAACCACAAACCGCGCGGCGATGCGTCGGCCATAGACTTGGCGTTCAAAAATCACCCCAACGCCCAAAAGCAACAGGGTGATCACCAGTTGCTTGGCAAAAAACAGGATGCTGCCATCCGGGCTGGAGGCGCGCAGGATGAAGAGCACCTCGTTGATCGCGACAGGAAGGTGCTGAATGCGGTCTTGAAGGACTTTGTTGAAGCCTTCCCACTCCCATTGCAGGCGCATCACCGAAGTCATGTTGGTGGTCTCGTTGATCTCCTCAGAGGCTTCGGTCGCTTCCTCTGGCGTGACCGGATTGCCATTGCCATCCAGAATGATGACGGTCATGCCGCTTTCGCTGGCCTGCTGTACAAGTTGGGTGATCGCGTCGGTGGCAGGGGCGTCATCCGCGTCCTGCGCCTGGGCGGCGGCCAAAGGCAAAAAGAGACATACCGAGAGAACGGCAAGCAGAAGTCGGATCATGGGGTGGTCTTTCCTGTCGTCTTGCCTTGGTCTTACACAAACTAAGCGGTGGGGCAAAACAGATTACCGGGAGCGCGGCGCAAAATGCGGCTCTGTTGCATGGGTTTGCGGCGCTTTGGGGGTGACATCCGTGGGGAAACCCGATAGCGCGGATGAGATTAGGAAATGACGCGCATTTTCACAAAGGCACAAGAGACGTGAGCCTGACAAAGACAGAAAAAATCGCCGTTTTGGGATTGGGCTACGTTGGCCTGCCGCTGGCCTTGGGCTTGGCGCGGGCGGGCTTTGACGTGGTGGGTTTTGACACCAACAGCCGGTTGGTCGCGAGGCTGCTCAACAATGACGACCCCAATAGCGAAGTGTCTTCCGACACACTCGCGGCGAGCACGGCAGTGTTCACCGATGACGCCGCCGATCTGGCAGGGCGCACTGCGTTTATTCTGGGTGTGCCAACACCGATCACCGATGCCAAGGAACCTGATTTGGGGCCGGTGTTGGGGGCTTGCGCCACCATCGCGCCGTATCTGACCCCCGGCGCTTTGGTGATTTTGGAAAGCACGGTATATCCCGGCGTGACCGAGGATGTGTGCGGCCCCGCGTTGGCAGAGGCCAGCGGGCTTCTGGCCGGCACAGACATCAAGCTGGGGTATTCGCCGGAGCGGGTGAACCCCGGTGATGCGGAACACACGCTGGAGCATGTGGTGAAAGTGGTGGCCGGACAGGATGCCGAGACGCTGGACCGTGTGGATGCCATCTACCGCCCGGTGATCAAGGCGGGTTTGCACCGCGCCAGTTCGATCAAGACCGCAGAGGCGGCCAAGGTGATCGAAAACACCCAGCGGGATTTGAACATTGCGCTGGTGAATGAGTTTTCGCTGATCTTTGCGCGTATGGGTTTGGATACGCTGGAAGTGCTTGAGGCGGCGGGCACCAAATGGAACTTCCTGCCATTTACGCCAGGTTTGGTCGGCGGTCACTGCATTGGTGTCGACCCCTATTACCTAACCTATCGTGCGGAACAATTGGGATATCGGCCCGAGGTGATCCTCGCTGGGCGTCGGATCAACGACCATATGGGCCGCCATGTGGCGCAGGAGTTGATCAAGGGTCTCTTGGCCAAGGGCACCAATGCCGCTGGCGCGCGGGTGCTGGTCATGGGGCTGGCGTTTAAGGAAAACTGTGCCGACACGCGTAACTCGCGTGTGGTGGATATTGTGGACGAGCTCAAAAGCTACTCCGCATCGGTCGACATCTGGGACCCTTGGGTGGACCCCGAAGCGGTGGATGCGGACTACGGCTATGCCCTGGTCGATCAGCCTGAAAGTGGGGCGTATGACGCCGTGGTCGTTGCCGTTGCGCATCGCCAGTTCCGCGAGTTGGACAGCGCGGCGATAAGAGCCCTCGGAAAGCCGGAGGCTTTGCTTTACGATATCAAAGGGGTTTTGCCGAAGTCCGAGTCGGACTGGCGGCTATAGAGCGAGGCGGGTGACGTGTCCGAGGCGATTTCTTTGACAGGTGATTTGGCGGCCAATGCGTCGCCGCGCGTGCTGTTTTACAGCCACGACACCTATGGTCTGGGCCATTTGCGCCGTTCGCGTGCGCTGGCCACGGCGATCACGCAGGCCGACAGCCGGATTTCTGCGCTGATCCTGACCGGGTCTCCGGTGGCGGGGCGTTTCCCGTTTCCGGACAATGTCGACCACATTCGCTTGCCAGGTGTGACCAAGACGCCGGATGGCGATTATGAGAGCGAGCGTCTGGGGCTGCACATTGATGAGACCACCGCCCTGCGCGCTGGGTTGATCAAGGCGACCGTGGAGCATTTTGACCCCGACATACTGATCGTGGACAAAGAGCCAACCGGCTTTCGCGGCGAATTGCTGCCCGCGCTGGAGTGGCTCAAGACCAAGCGCAAGGCGCATCTGGTGCTGGGTCTGCGCGACGTGCTGGATGATCCTGATGTGCTGGCGGCCGAATGGGACCGCAAAGGTGCTCTGGAAGCGGCCGAGAAATACTACGACGAGACTTGGGTCTATGGGCTGCGCTCGATTTATGATCCTGTGGCGGGTTTGAATCTGTCGCAAAACTTCCGCTCCCGCATGAAATTCACCGGGTATTTGCACCGCGAAGCGCTGAGCGAAGGCGAAACCCCTGAGCAGCCCTATGTGCTGGTCACCCCCGGTGGTGGCGGCGATGGCGCAGGCATGGTGGATCTGGTGCTGTCGGCTTATGAGCAGGACCCGGACCTATCTCCGCGTGCGGTGCTGGTCTACGGCCCCTTTCTGAGCGGCGAGGTGCGGGCTGAGTTTGAGGCGCGGGTTGCCAAGCTCAATGGCCGGGTGCAAGCCGTGGGCTTTGACAGCCGTATGGAAACCCTGATGAAGGGCGCGATGGGGATTGTCTCCATGGGCGGCTACAATACCTTCTGTGAGGTGCTGTCCTTTGACAAACCGGTGGTGATTGTGCCGCGCACACGTCCCCGCATGGAGCAGCACATCCGAGCCAGCCGCGCTGAGAGCCTTGGCCTTGTGCGCATGCTGGATGAGCAGCGCGACGGGTTCACGCCACAGGCGATGATTGCTGCCATCCGGGCGCTGCCGGATCAGCCAAAACCAAGCCACGCCTTTGTGCCCGGTCTGCTGGACGGGTTGGACGTGGTCTCCGAACGTACTTTGGCGATGCTTGGCATCGCCCGATCTCAAGGCGCTGCATGACTTCAGAAAAACCTAAGGTGGCGGTGGTGGTCAAAGGCTGGCCCCGCCTGTCCGAGACCTTTATCGCGCAGGAAATTGTGGCCCTGGAAGAGACGGGATATGACCTGTCGATGTGGTCCCTGCGCTTCCCCACCGATAAGAAACGCCACCCGCTGCATGAGCGTTTGCAGGCGCCGGTGCATTACTTGCCGGAGTATCTGCACCAAGAGCCGCTGCGGGTGTTTAAGGGCGTGTTGGCCGGACTCTTCAAGCCACGGTTCTGGACTGCCGTGGGGTCTTGGCTCAAAGACTTGCGGCGTGACGTGACCCGCAACCGGGTGCGCCGCTTTGGGCAAGCCTGCGTATTGGCGCGGGAGCTGCCGGACGACATTGACCTGCTTTATGCGCATTTCATGCACACGCCGGCCTCTGTAACTCGTTACGCGGCGATCATGCGGGACATGCCGTGGTCGGTATCGGCCCATGCCAAGGACATCTGGACCTCGCCCGAATGGGAAAAGCGCGAGAAGCTGCAAGACAGCACCTTTGGCGCAGCGTTCCTGGCGACCTGTACCAAAGTGGGCGCGGATCATTTGGCTGAACTGGCGGATCGGCCGGATCGGGTTGAACTGGTTTATCACGGCTTGGACCTGACCCGCTTTCCGGAGCCACCGACTGAATGGCCTGAGGGCGGCGGTGTGCGCTTTCTGTCTGTGGGGCGTTTGGTGGAGAAGAAAGGCTTTGACCGGCTGATCTCTGCCTTGGCGCTCTTGCCTAAAGACCTCGACTGGCATTGGGAGCACATCGGCGGTGGCGGCGATGGCAGCCTGTTGAAGGTGCAAGCCGAGACGCTTGGCGTTGCCGATCGTATCACATGGCGTGGCGCCTGTGATCAGCCCGAAGTGATCGAGGCGATGCGTGTGTCGGACGTGTTTGTGCTGCCAAGCCGGATTGCCGAGGACGGCGACCGTGACGGCTTGCCCAACGTGTTGATGGAGGCGGCGAGCCAGAAGCTGTGTCTGTTGTCAACGCCGGTGTCGGCTATTCCGGAATTCATCACCGATGGCGAACATGGCGTGTTGTCCAGCGATGCGCCCGAGGCGCTTGCGGCGGCGATGGAACGCTTGGCGCGCGATGCAGAGCTTCGGGAGGCGCTGACCGAGGCGGCATACGGTCGGCTGACAGCGCATTTCCTGATGCAGCCGGGTATTGCGCAGCTCGACGCGCGCCTGCAAGCGGCCGCAAAGAAGGCCTGATCCGATGGGGCCGATTGCTTTCTATGCCCCTCTCAAATCACCGCACCATCCGGTGCCGTCTGGCGAGCGCCAGATGGCGCGTAACCTGATGCAGCTGCTGACGCGTGATGGCGTCGCGCCAACGCTGGTTTCTGAGCTGCGCAGCTTTGACAAACACGGCGATGATGCAGTGCAGGCGGAGCTGCTGGCACAGGCAGAGGCGGAAATCCCGGCGCTGATCGCGCGGGGGCGGGTCGAGGGCTGGGTCCTGTGGGCGACCTATCACAGCTACTACAAAGCGCCGGATTTGCTGGGACCCGCGGTGAGTGCGGCGCTGGGCATCCCCTATGTCTCCTTTGAGGCCACACGGGCGAATAAGCGCTTGGGCGGGCCTTGGGACGTATTTGAGCAAAAAGCGCAAGTGGCCTGTGATGCGGCGGATGTGTTGTTTCACTTCACGGGGCGGGATGCCGTGGCGTTGCGGGACCATCTGAAAGACGGGCAACAGCTTGTGCATCTGCCGCCGTTTCTGGCGCAGGAGACGTTGCCAGCCCCCGCGCAGCCGGATTCGTCGACCATTTTGGTGGCGGGCATGATGCGCAAGGGTGACAAATTGGCGTCATACAGCATCATTGCAGAGACTTTGGGGTATCTGACTGGCGATTGGCGGGTCGAGATTGCCGGGGATGGGCCGTGTCGTGCTGAGGTCGCGGCGCTGATGGCGCCCTATGGAGATCGGGTGAAATTTCTCGGCCAACTCGACGCCGCAAACATGGCCGCAGCCTACACGCGCGCGCGGGTGTTTCTGTGGCCGGGCGTGAACGAGGCCTTTGGCATGGTTTATCTTGAGGCGCAGGCGCATGGCGTGCCGGTTGTGGCCCAAAACCGCCCCGGCGTGCGCGATGTGGTCGCGGCGGAGGGTTTGGTGGCCGACCCAACCCCGGATGCGCTTGCAGCGGCGCTTTTGACGGTGTTGAATGACGATGAAACCCATCGGCAACGGGCGCGAGATGCGCGGGACTTGGTGCAAAGCCACCACCTGCTGACAGCTGCTCGGCGGACCGTTTGGGATGTGCTAAAACCATTGATGAAAGAGACATGATGATCCGATTGGCCATGCTGCGGCACGGGCACACCCATTGGAACCGCGCCGGACAAATTCAGGGGCGCACGGATATTCCGCTGGACGATGAGGCGCGCGAAGGATTGGCAGAGTTCAAACTGCCCCCGGGCTGGGACGCCGCTGACCTGGTGGCAAGCCCGCTGATGCGCGCACAGGAAACCGGCGAGATAGTCACCGGGCGCAGGCCAGCGGTTGTCGACGCGCTGATCGAGATGGACTGGGGCGATTGGGAAGGCAAAAAGGGCGTGGAGCTTAAGGCCGATCCCAAGAGCGGGTTTCGCGACATCGAACAGTGGGGCTGGGATTATCAGCCGCCGGGCGGGGAAAGCCCGCAGATGGTCTGGGACCGCTTGGCCCCTTGGCTGTTTGGCCTAACGCGGGATTGCATTGCGGTCTGCCACATCGGCATCATGCGGATGATTTTGGCAAAGGCGCATGGCTGGGATTTTGACGGCCCGGCCCCGTTTGCCGTCAAACGCAACAGGCTGTTTGTGGTGGAAATTGAGGGGGATACGGTTAAAGTCGCAGACCCGGATATTGTGCGATTGGAAAGGCGCAGCGCATGAAGGTTTTGATCGCTGTCACCCATCTTCTGGGCACCGGACACCTGTCCCGCGCCCTGACGCTTGCCCGCGCGTTCACACGTGATGGTCATGAGGCTGTGGTGCTTTCGGGCGGGATGCCTGCGGAGCATCTGGATAAGGATGGCGTTGCATTGGTGCAGCTGCCGCCGCTGGCCTCGGATGGTGTGGATTTCACCAAGCTGTTGACCGAATTGGGCGTGGAGGCGGATGCCGCCTATCTGGCCAAACGGCAAGCGATGATGGTGAAAGCGGTTCAAGACATGGCGCCGGATGTGGTGATCACCGAGCTCTTCCCCTTTGGCCGGCGCAGCCTGTCGGCGGAGTTTGAAGCCTTGCTCGATGCCGCAAAATCTCTGCCGCAGCCTGCCTTGGTGCTGGCCTCGGTGCGCGACATTCTTGCGCCCCCGTCGAAAGCCTCAAAGGCCGCGCGCGCGCGCGAGGTGATCAAACAGTATTACGACGGCATCCTGGTGCACGCCGACCCAGAGCTGACAAAACTCGACATGAGCTGGCCGTTGACCAGTGATGTGACGGCGATGCTGCGCTACACCGGCTACGTGGCACCGCCCGCGCCACAACAGCATCCGGACAGCGCAGGTGCCGGTGAAATTGTGGTTAGCGCCGGGGGTGGCGCCGTGGGCCAGGCGCTGTTTGAGTGCGCGATCAAAGCCGCCAAACGCAGCCCGTTGCGCTGGCGTCTTTTGGTAGGCGGGGCCAATGCTGAAGCGCGGATTACGGAGCTCAAAACGTTGGCCGATGATCCGATGATCAAGATTGAACCGGTGCGGTCGGACTTCCGGCAGATGCTGCACCATGTGACCGCTTCGGTCAGCATGTGCGGATACAACACCGCGCTGGACGTGCTGCAAACCGGCGTGCCAGCGGTGTTTGTGCCGTTTGATGATGGTGGCGAGGTGGAGCAGACTCTGCGCGCGCGGGCCTTGTCGGTGCAGCCGGGTGTTGAAGTGCTTAGCGCCACCGACCTGACTCCGCAAAGCCTAATGGCAGAGATCAAACGTGTGGCCTCCAAAGACCGCCGCAGCCCGTCTGGTTTGCGCATGAACGGCGCGGCTGAGAGCGTGCGTATTGCGCAATCCATGCTGGCGGAGCTGCGCGGGTGAGGATCGACTGGGCTCCGTTGCGGACGGAACTGGCGCAGTGGCGCGCTTCCGGTTTTGAACTGCCACTCTGGTGGCGCGATGATGACGCAGTTGCACCCACCGAAGCGCTGGATCAGCTTGCATTGTTAAGCACGGCAACAGAAGTCCCGGTGCATTTGGCGATCATACCCAACGACGCAACCGAGGCTTTGGCGCGAGACCTGCCTGAGTGTTTTGTGCCGGTTGTGCATGGCTGGGCCCATGTCAGCCACACGCCGGAGGGTGTCAAAAACGCCGAATTTGGGGCGGGGCGCCCTGCCAGCTTGGCGTTGGCAGATGCCTCGCAAGGCCTTGCGCGGCTCTGTGCCCTGTTTGGCGACCGCGTTGCGCCGATGTTTGTGCCCCCATGGAATCGAATTGCGCCCGATGTTGTAGCGGGGTTGGCTGAGGCCGGTTTTGACGCGGTGTCGACATACAATCCTCGTACCGCCACCATGGCTGCTCCCGGAGTGGCGCAGATCAACACGCACATTGATCCGATTTTCTGGCGCGGACACAGAGGGTTGGTAGATGCAGAGACATTGATGTCTCAAGTAGTCACGCTGCTGCAAGACCGCCGCGCGGGTCACACGGACAATCACGAACCCTTGGGATATCTCACGCACCACCTTGTGCATGACACCGATATCTGGGAGTTTTCGCGGCAGTTTTTGCAGGAAATTTGCGAAGGGCCGGTGCGGCTTTATCGCCATGATGGAAAGGGCATTTCATGAGCCGTTTGAACAGCATGATGCGGCGCTTGGCAGCGCAGGCCGATGGGCTGGAGTGGGGCAACACCATGGTGGACAGCCTGTCGGGAGATTTTCTGGACATGGGGCTGGGCAATGGCCGCACCTATGACCACATCCGCGAGATAGCCCCGGAGCGGCGCATTTGGGTGATCGACCGCGCGCTCAACTGCCACCCTTCCTGCGTGCCACCTGAGGAGGATTTCCTGCAGGGTGAGGCCGAGGAGATGCTGAAAAAGATGTCGGCGGATGGCACCAAAGTGGCCATGGCGCATTATGATTTTGGCTTTGGCGACAAAGAGAAAGACGTGGCCGAGGCGGCGCGTCTGTCTGCGATGATCAAGGAGATCATGCTGCCCGGCGGCGTGCTGGTATCTGGGCAGCCACTGGTTGGCTTTGAGCAAGTGCGCGGGCCAACAACCGTGGCGCCAGAACGGTATTATTTCTACAGAACATGAAAAAAACGCCCGGTCAGTGACCGGGCGTTGTCTTATTCCGCCGCTGGCAGCTTCAGCTCGGTGGCCTCAGCGCGGCTCAGCATGGAGCCCATCTTGCGCTCTCTCAGCACCTCACGCGCTTTTGCATACATCGGGTCTTCCCAGAAGATCAAACAGCCGTTGCACCCCTTACCACAACAGCCTTCGGTGCCTTTGCGGTTGGTTTTAAAGCGCTTGGTGTTGGTGTCCGCCTCAATCGCATCTACCAGCGCATCGCGCCGACGCTTGTAGGCGGTCTCGTTGGTGCTGTCTTTCACTTCCATCGCCAACGCGGTTTTGTCGAGCTGCAGGCGTTTCCACTGCTCTTCCGTCAGGGCGCGTTCCTTGCGGATCACGGTCATTGGCGGGAAGTTCTGGCGCAGATCGTCGATGTCTTCGTGCTCAAACAGCGAGAAGGGCAGGCGGATCACGGTCTTGGTGGAGCCGTGGATCACGTCCTTTTTCTCACCAGAGGCGGCGATTTCGTAGTCATAGGCGCGCAACAGAATGGTGTTGCGGGCAATCGGTGAGACGATTTCCAGAACGTCGCCGGGCTCCAGCTTGTTCTTCACCTCTACGTGGAAGGCGTCGTCCACCACCTCTGTGACGAAGCCGGCGTACTCCCATTGGGCAATCGCCTGGGTTTGCTCGTAGCCATGGGCGAGGTTGGTCAGACGGCCTTTGTGGAAGGCGAGGGTGTAGCCGCGGTTGCCCACGGTTTCGAGCTCTTCCATGTAGTCGGCCGCGTTCCAGTTCTCCGGATCGGCGTAGTAATCATCGATCGCCATGCGATAGGCGCGGGCGACAATCGCTGCATAGTATTCCGACTTGCCACGCCCTTCGACCTTGAGGCTATCCACGCCGATACGCAGATAATCGTCCAGTTTGGGCATCAGGCAGAGGTCTTTGGAGTTAAGGATGTAGCTGCCGCGCTCGTCTTCCTGAATCGGGAGGAACTCGCCGGGGCGCACGCCCTCTTCGAGCAGGAACTCGAACATATGCAGGTTGTCTTCGTCGACAATCAATTCCTGCACGGTGCCGTCTTTTAGGCGCATGTGGAACTTGTAGTTCCAGCGGCAGGAGTTGGCGCAGTTGCCTTGGTTGGCGCCGCGCTCGGCCATGAAGTTCGACAGCAGGCAGCGACCAGAGTAGGTCATGCACATGGCGCCGTGCACAAAGGCTTCCAGCTTGATGTCGGGGCATTTCTCGCGAATCTCTTCGAGCTCCGGGAAGCTCACTTCGCGGGCCAGAACCACCAGATCGGCGCCCTGGGCCTGCCAGAATTGCGTGGTGAGCCAGCTGGCAATATTGGCCTGTGTCGATACATGCAGTGGGATCTCCGGCGCGCGTTCTTTCACGTATTGGAACACACCGGGGTCGGAAATGATCAGCCCGTCGGGGTTCACCTGACGCACCGTGTCGATGTACTCATCGAGCTTGGGAATGTCTTTGTTATGGCTGAACAAATTCAGCGTCAGATAGGCGCGGCGGCCGTGTTCGTGGCAGAATTTCACGCCTTCGATCACGTCCTCAAGCGAGAATTCGGATTTCGTGCGCAAGCTCATATCGGGCGTGCCGAGATAGACGGCATCAGCGCCATAGAGCACTGCCATCTTGAGTTTGCGGAGGTTGCCGGCCGGCATCAAAAGTTCGGATCTGTGTTGGGTCATCGCGCGCGCTTTCCTGATCAGGGGGGCGTCATACACTGATCCCCGCTTTGGGGCAAATGGGGGCGTAAAACCACATCTGCAATACGTCGGTGCCGCGTCAGTATTGCGGAGGTGCGAAACTCAGAGGAAGGTGCTGATCCCGCCCCAGAGAAGGCGCAAGGCGATTAGGATTAGCAACACGTTGAGCACCTTGTGAAATCCGTGGTCGCTCATCCGGCCCAGCACGTGTTTGCCCACCCAGGTGCCCGCCGCGCCACAGGCAATCAGTCCAGCGATGAACAGCGCCCAAGGGGCAAAGCCAAACCCCAGCGCCGCAAACATTGCCACCTTGAGGCCGTGCTGTACCGTCATCAGGGCGGCGTGGGTGGCCACATGGGTGTGACGGTCAAGTTGCATGGTTTTCACATAGGCGGCCACAAACGGTCCGGTGGCGCCAAAGAACATGGTCAGAAATGAAGAAAACGCGCCCGCACCGATGGGCCATTTGCCAATCCACGCAGGCGTCTTGCCGAGCACTACCCAAAGCAGGAACAGGCCAATGCCAATTTGTACGGTGGCGGGCGGCAGGCTTACCGCCACACTGCCGCCAATGGCGACGCCGATGAGGGCACCGATGGTGAAGGCAGGCAAGGCGCTGCGCAGGATGTGGCTGCGGAACATGGTGGCGCGCACGGCGTTGGAGCCCAGCTGCACTACGCCATGTACGGGGATCAGCGCCGCTGGCGGCAGGATCACGGCGGCCACCGCCAGGAAGATCGCGCCGCCACCAATGCCAAGCGCAGCGGTCATCAATGAGGTGGCAAAGCTCACCGCCAGAAGGAATATCGCATGGGCTTGGGACAGGTCTGGCGGGAGTAGGTCAATCATGCCGCCACTATGGGCTGTGGGTCCTACAGTGCAAGCTTTCTTCCGGCTTGGGCTTCTTCTTGCCAAAAATATCTCGGGGGTGCGGGGGGCTGGCCCCCGCTTAGGCCGCTTGCGACGGAATGCCCAACATCTCCCGCGCTTCCGCTGGGCTGGCAATTGCGCGCCCGGCGTTTGTTGCACAGGTGGCAAGCGCTTCGATTAACGGACCATTGGAGCGCGTTTTGTTACCATTGGGCAGATAAAACGTGTCCTCCACACCGGTGCGCAACATGCCGCCAAGCTCGGCAGCTTTTTGGTGAGTCTGCCAAATCTCGCTGCGCCCGATCAGCGTGGCCTGCCAGAAACTGTCTTTCAGCAGGTACGGCATCAGGAATTCCAACAGCATCGGGTCCACGGGCATGCCGGAGGCCACACCCATGACAAGGTTATACTGCGCGCGGCTGGTCATGCCGTTTTGCACATACATCGCCACAGAGCGCACGATGCCGGTGTCAAAGCACTCAAACTCTGGAATTGTGCAGGTCTCTGCCATCACATCGAGATGGTCCTGAATTTTGGACGGCTGGTTTTCAAACAACATTGGTGGCCAGGCCCACTCGCCATTGCTGCGCAGTTTGAGGTAGTTGAGCGATCCCGCATTGCAGGCGGCGATTTCGGGTTTCAGCGCGCGAATGCAGTCCAACGCGCCAGAGTAATCCGGCCCTACCACGCCGGTGGTGGCGTTGATCAGGATATCAGGGCAGGCATCGCGGATGGCATCGACAATCTCTGTTGCCACCTTGGGATCCCAGCTGGGCAGGTGGCCTTTGCCCGCTTCCTGCTGGCGGAAGTGGATGTGGATCACGGCGGCGCCCGCGTCCATCGCCTCGCGCGCGGAGGCGGCGCATTGCGCGGGCGTGACCGGTACGGGATGCTGTGTCGGATCGGTCAGAACACCGTTGAGCGCGCAGGTGAGGATGGCTTTGTCCATCTCAGGCCTCCTGTTTGTGGCGGCTGCCGGGGGCGGGGGGCGTTTCCGGCGGACCTGCAAAACATTGGGCGTTGGCCATCCAGGTCTGGGCAACCTCACCCGTGGCGGTCAGCGCGGTATCGGCAAAGGCGCGGGTCTGGGTGACGACGGCGGCAAAGTCTGTGGCGGGGCCGGTGATGCTGTTGCCGCCCTCATCGCCAAATTCCCATGTGTCACCGGATGGCGCGGTCAGGGTGAGTTTGGGCATCGCGTCTGGCACTTGTAGGCTGTGCACCTGATGGGACCAGCCAAAGGTGTTCACGCCAAGGATGACGATGTTTTTGATGCGGTCGCTGTCCGCGCGGACCTTGCCCAGCAGGTCAAACACCTCAAACCCATGCGCCCAGGTTTCCATTTGCCGGGCGGTCATAGAGGAACGTGCCGACATCGACGGGCCGACCCAGGGCAGCCGCGCCTTGGGGTCCATGTCCCGCCAGCGAGCGGCGATGTCACGCGCGGTCTCGATCCAGTGGTCGCGCAGGTCTGCACCGCGTTCCGGAATGGTTTCATTCTCATAGCTGCGCAGGGAGCCGGTGGCCTTCAGCGAGGCCATTGCGCCGCCCATGCGCGCCATAAAGGCGGCTTCGTCGGAGGCAGACAGGTCCGCGCCGGTGTTCCAGAAATGCAGGTGCACCAACACGTCTTCTATGGTCCAGCCTTTGAACTGGGTCTGCGTGCGCAGGTCTGCATCCGACAAGCCGGACAGCGCATCATGCAGCACTTCGGACTCGGTGAGAAAATCGTCAGCTTGGGTGAGGGTCATGTTGGGTCTTCCATGGTCAGGATCAGCGCGCCTTTGGACAGCTGTTGTCCCGCTGCAACGTGGAGCGCGGCGACAACGCCGTCGGCGGCGGCGGTCAATTGATGTTGCATTTTCATGGCCTCAAGCACGGCCAGCGTGTCGCCTTTTTTGACGGTGTCCCCTGCGGCCACGTTGAGCGCCACTAACAGGCCCGGCATCGGCGCGGTGAGCGCACCGTTGGCGGCAGCGTCGGTTGTGGCCCAAGGCTGCGCACGGGTGACATGCAGGTGGTGGCCTGCGGCTTGCAGGTATAGCCCCCCCATCCCGTCAGGGGCGTGATGCGCAGTGGTGCGGTGTCCGTCGAAGCGGAGATCGTTTGAAGACGTGTGGGACCAGCCGTCGCCAGAAACCGTGATGTGATCCGTGCCGACGCCCGCCGCAGTGAGCTTGTGTAGATCTCCGTCAAGCGAGAGATCCAGCGGAATGGGTAGGCCACCGTCGCTGGAAAACCCTGCGAGAGAGGTATCTCGCAGCAGACTTTGCGCTTGTGCAACCGCATTTTCGCTGCGCAGCAAAAGTGCGGCGGCAAGGGCGACGGTTTGAGGTTTAAGCTCCGGGGATGGTGGTCCTTCAGGGTAGGTGTCATCCAGAAAAGATGTGGTGGCGGTGCCGTTTTGCACCTCGGCGTGATCCAGCAGATCCCGCAGAAACGGCAAGTTGGTGGTCACCCCCAGAACCGCCGTATTGTCCAGCGCTTGGGTCAGTGCGCGTAGCGCTTCATCCCGGGTGTCCCCATGGGCAATGAGCTTGGCCAGCATCGGGTCATAATGCGGAGAGACTTCGTCCCCACTGCGCACGCCGGTGTCGATCCGGATGTTGTTATCCATTTCAAATTTATAGATTTTTCCAATGGAAGGCAGAAAGCCATTGCCGGGGGCCTCGGCGTAGAGCCGGACCTCTATGGCGTGTCCCGTGAGTGTGACATCCTCTTGGGACACCGGCAGGGGCTTGCCCTGCGCGACGGTGATTTGCAGTGCCACCAGGTCCAGCCCCGTGACCATCTCGGTGACCGGATGCTCGACCTGAAGGCGGGTGTTCATCTCAAGGAAATAGAAATCCTCACCGTTTTCATCGAGCAGAAACTCCACCGTGCCCGCACCGACGTAATCGACCGATTGGGCCGCTGCGATGGCGGCTCTTTCCATACGTTTGCGTAGGGTTTGGGTCATGCCGGGGGCAGGGGCTTCTTCAATCACCTTTTGGTGACGGCGCTGCACAGAGCAGTCTCTTTCACCTAAGGCGATTGTATTCCCCGCGTGATCCGCAAAGACCTGAACTTCGATGTGGCGGGCGTTTTGCACCGCGCGCTCGAGGATCAGGGTGTCATTGCCAAAAGCTGCGCTGGCCTCAGCGCGGGCCAAGGTGAGCGCCTCTGGCAGGTCGTCCAATTTGCTCACCAGCCGCATGCCTTTGCCGCCGCCACCCGCTGCGGCTTTGACCATGAGCGGCACGCCGATGTTGCGTGCGTGAGCCAGCAATGTCGCATCAGCTTGGTCGTCGCCTTGATAGCCGGGCACACAGGGGACACCGGCGTCCAGCATGTGGGCCTTGGCGATGGCCTTGTCGCCCATGATCTCAATGGCCTCGGCGGATGGTCCTACGAAAACAAGACCTGCGCGTTCAACAGCGCGGGCAAAATCTGCGTTCTCAGACAGGAAGCCATAACCTGGGTGGATTGCCCCCGCGCCGGAGGCTTTCGCGGCGGCCAAAATGGCGTCGACGTTGAGGTAACTGTCGGCGGCAGAGGCGGGGCCGATGCGATGTGCCTCATCCGCCATGGACACATGCAGCGCATCTGCGTCGGCATCCGAATAGACCGCAACAGCGCGTAGCCCGAGGTCGCGCGCAGTGCGGATGATACGGCAGGCGATCTCGCCGCGGTTGGCAATCAGAAGGGTGTCGAATTTGCGCATGCTCACATCCTTGCCACGCCAAAGCTGTTGGGGTTGAGATCGCGACGGCGGGCCTCGGCCACCGTGCCAAGGCAGAAGGCAATCACCTTGCGGCTGTCACGGGGATCGATCACGCCGTGGTCGAGCACCTTGCCGGAGGTGAAGAACGGCGAAGACTGCGCATCAAACAGGCCTTGAATGGCGGCTTCTTGTGTGGCCATGCGGGCCTCATCCACGTCGACGCCTTTGCGGGCGGCCCCGGCGCGGGCGACGAGGCTCATGGTTTTTGCAGCCTGTGCGCCGCCCATCACGCCGGAGCGGGAGGTGGGCCAGGCAAACAGGAAATCCGGCTGATAGGCGATGCCGCACATGCCGTAGTTGCCCGCGCCAAAGCTGGCGCCGCAGTAGAGCGTGATCTTGGGCACGCGGGCATTGGACACGGCTTGGATCATCTTGGAGCCGTGTTTGATCATCCCGGCCTGTTCATAGGCAGTGCCAACCATGTAGCCGGTGGTGTTGTTGAGAAACACAAGCGGTGTGCCTGCCTGATCGCAGGCCTGAATGAAATGCGTGGCCTTGTTGGCGCCTGCGGGATCGATGGGGCCATTGTTGGCGAGGATGCCAACGGTGTGGCCGTGGATCTGGGCTTGAATACAAAGGGTTGTAGGGCCGAAATCCGGTTTGAATTCGTCAAAATCCGACCCATCGACAAGGCGGGCGATCAACTCGCGCACGTCATAGGGCGTGGACCAAACAGCAGGCACGACGCCTGCGATTTCATCCACGTCAAACCGCGGTTCGTCGTAGGCGCGCGCTTCCGGCTTAGTCATGTCGCGGTTCCAGTCCAGCCGCGCCATAACCCGGCGGGCCAGTGCGATGGCGTGCACGTCGTCTTCGGCAAGGTATTCCACCAGACCGGAGGTGGTCGCGTGCATTTCCGCGCCGCCAAGATCGGCATCTTTGGCAACCTCACCGGTTGCAGCATTGACCAGAGCCGCCCCCGCAAGTGCGGCCATGCCGTTTTTCTTGACGCCAATCACATAGTCGGACAGGCCCGGCATATAGGCGCCGCCCGCGGTGGAGGGGCCGTGCAAAACCGCGATGGTGGGCAGGCCTGCCGCCGAGAGCCGCGCCAGATTCCGGAACACGCCACCACCCAGAGCCCAGTCTTCGACGCGGTAGTTCATCAGGTTGGCGCCCGCGCTCTCGACCAGATGCACAAAGGGTAACTTCTGGCGCAGGGCGATCTCTTGGGCGGACAACATGGCCTGCAACGACATCGGGGACAGCGCGCCCGCGTTGATGCCGCTGTCATCCACAATCACCATGCAACGCACGCCGGAGACAAATCCTATGCCCATAAGGAAAGTGCTGCCTGGCAGGGATTTCTCTGGGTCATCGCTGTCTTGCAGATAGCCCGCGAGACTGTGCAGGCGCAGGAAGGGCAGGCCGGGGTCCAGCAGGCGGGCGAGACGCTCGCGTGGGGTGATCTGCCCCCGTGCGGCAAAGCGCTCTCGCCGTTGTTCGGATTTCTCTGCTGTTCGGGTTTCCAGCGCGCGCAGCTCCGCCACGGCGCTCAACATCGCATCCCGGTTTTCGCCAAACGCAGGCGCGTTCGGTGTGATCTGTGTCTCAAACGACATGGGGGCTCCTCCTCCTGAGCGGTCCCGATATTTGAGACCACTCTGAGCCGCCGGCGCGGGCGCATCAAGACAGCGTGATTGTGACGCTGCGGCCAAAGCTTGTTGTTGAGGCTTTGGCGGCGTAGGATTGGCCCATGCAAACTGTTGATCTGCAAGAAGATATCAATGTCGTTGCCGCCTGTGGCCCGATCAAGGTCTGGTCGGTTGTGGTCACCATTCTGGGCGACCTGCAGCAAAGCGAAGAGGCCTGGCTGTCCGGGCCGGTGCTGGACGCTTTGGTCAGTCGGCTCGGGATCAACAATCAGGCGTTGCGGGTGGCGGTGCACCGGTTGCGCCGCGATGGCTGGATCACCTCGGAGAAACGCGGACGGCTGTCGGCGCATCAACTGACGACCAAAGGCTGGGCCGAGACCGAAGCGGTGCGTGGGCAGATCTACGGCACGGCAGATACGGTGGAGGCGGTCTGGTTGGCGGTGGGTGGCCCGAATTTGACAGCGGCGGAGTTTCTGGAGCTGTTGCCGACCCACGCGGTTGCTTTGTCAGCGCGCAGCGCGCTGGGAACCGGGACCGTGCGTCCGAGTGAAGAAGTTTTGCTGAGCAAATTCACGCCGGAGCGTGTACCAGAGTGGGCGGTCACTGCTTTGGCCCCACCTGAATTGGCGAAGGAATATGATGCGCTTTCAGCGGCCGTCGGGCGTGTGCTCGCGCATAGCACGCCGGACGGCACCTTGGAGCGCACGGCGCTGCGGCTGGTGATCTTGCACCATTGGCGGCGCTTGCGGCTGCGCCATGGCGCTGTTCAGGATGCGGTTCTGCCGTCTGATTGGCCCGGCGCACGGGCGCAGCGGTTGGTGATGCAGGCGCTGACCCGGCTGGAGCGGCCGGAAGTGGCAGAGCTTGAGCGGCAAGTGGCGCTGGGCTAGGCTTTTTCGAAACGGTTTGAGGCAACAGAATTAGGGCAGGATGATCCGGGGTTTGGCGGATATTTCGGACGACGGAGCACGCGGCGCATGAGCGCTTTGGCGGCGCCAGATTTGCAGGTCGCGGCCCACGACGGGCGTGCCACTGTCCGCCTGTCCGGCGCTTTGCTAACTGAGTTTCTCGCCGACATGGAGGCACTGTTTGCGCAGGCCGCGCCAACGGAACACCATGTCGACATAGACCTTTCCCCGCTCACCGCCTTTGACACCGGCGGGGCTTGGCTGGTTTCTCAGCTGCGCACGCGATTGCAGGCGCAGGGGGCCGAAGTGCAGATTACTGGTGCTGCAGATCATCTTGCATTGATCGAGACTGTGGCCACCGCCACGCCCGAAGAGACACCCCATGAGCTGCCGGAACATGGACGTTGGGAATGGGTGGCGGATATTGGCCGCAAGCTGGTGTCCGGTTGGGGTGACGCGCTGTCACTGGTGAGTTTTCTCGGGCAAACGCTCGCCGGTCTAGCCGATGTGATTGTTCGCCCACACAAAGTTCGCTGGGCGAGCTTGTTCACGCATATGCAGGACGTCGGCTTTAACGCGGTGCCGATTGTGGCGCTGATGGGCTTCTTGATCGGCGTGGTGCTGGGCTTTCAAGGCGCGAGCCAATTGCAGCAGTTTGGCGCAGAGGTCTTTGTGGTCGAGCTGATCGGCATTTCGGTGCTGCGTGAGCTTGGCATCCTGCTGACCGCGATCATTGTGGCGGGCCGATCCGGGTCAGCCTTCACCGCCTCGGTTGGCTCCATGAAAGTGCAGCAGGAAATCGACGCCATGCAGACGCTGGGCCTTGATCCGGTGCGGGTGCTGGTGGTGCCACGGGTGCTGGCGCTGCTGATCATGCTGCCGCTCTTGGGGTTTGTGGCCAACCTATTTGGCCTGTTTGGCGGCGCGCTTATGAGCTGGGTCAGTCTGGATGTGAACCCCGGCATGTTCCTCACCCGCCTGCATGACAACATTGCCGTGAAACACCTGCTTGTCGGCATGGTGAAAGCACCGTTTTTTGCGCTGGTGATTGGCGTGGTGGCCTGTTGGCAGGCCTTCCAGGTGAAAGGCAGCTCCACCAGCGTAGGCCAACGCACCACCTCCAGTGTGGTGCAGGGCATCTTTCTGGTGATCGCGCTGGACGCGCTGTTCTCGATCTTCTTTGCGCAGTTGGGGGTGTGAGCATGGGCGATACTCCAGAGCGTGACGCCATCATCAAGGTCCGCGGATTGCGCAACCAGTTTGGGCCGCAAGTGGTGCATGACAATCTCGATCTGGATGTCTGGCGCGGCGAAGTGCTGGGCATTGTTGGCGGGTCTGGTACCGGCAAATCGGTGCTGTTGCGCACCATTGTGGGCCTGAACAAACCGGCGGCGGGCACAATCGAAGTGCTCGGGACCAATGTGCTCACCGCGCCAGAAGAGGAGCGGCGCAAGGTGGAAACTCGTTGGGGTGTGGCCTTTCAGGACGGGGCGCTGTTTTCCTCGCTAACGGTTTTGCAGAACGTGATGGCCCCGATGCGTGAGCATCTGAAGCTGTCGACCAATCTGATGAAGGAGCTGGGCGCGCTCAAGATCAGCCTTGTGGGGCTGCCGCAACTGGCCTGTGACAAGCTGCCTAGCGAGCTGTCGGGCGGGATGCGCAAACGGGCGGCCTTGGCGCGGGCGCTCGCGCTCGACCCACAGATTGTGTTTCTGGACGAGCCCACAGCGGGCCTCGATCCGGTGGGGGCGGCGGCCTATGACGACCTGATTGGCGAGTTGCAGCGCAGTCTGGGCATCACCGTCTTTATGGTGACGCATGATTTGGACAGCCTCTATGCGATTTGTGATCGCATTGCGGTGCTTGCCGAGAAGCGTGTTCTGGTAGAAGGTCCAATAGAAACAATGACAGATGTCGATCATCCGTGGGTGCAAGAGTATTTCACCGGCCCACGTGCGCGGGCCGCGCAGGTCAAAGGCATCGACACGGAAACCGGGGGCGCATAGGGCATGGAGACACGGGCAAACTACCTCCTGATTGGGGTGTTCGCGCTGGTCGGCCTAATCGGCTCGTTCCTGTTTGTGCTGTGGCTTGCGAAAATCGATCTGGAAAAGCAATACGCCTATTACGATGTGCTGTTTGAAAACGTCGGTGGCCTCGGGATGGCGGGCAGCGTGCGCTACAATGGCTTGCCGGTGGGCCAGGTTGTGATGCTGGAGCTGGATGACGAGAATCCTTCGTTGGTGCGGGTGCGTATTGAGGTGGGGGCTGATACGCCGGTAAAAACCGACACCATTGCCAAACTGCAGGGACAGGGCGTCACTGGCGTGAGCTTTGTGGCGCTGTCTGGTGGCACACTTGAGGCCGCCGCCTTGCCGCAATATGGCGAAATCACCACGGAAAAGAGCGCCCTGCAATCGGTGGTCGAAGGCGCGCCGCAGTTGATGGAAAAGGCGATTGGCCTGCTCGAAAACCTGCAAGGTGTTGTGAGCGAAGAAAACACCGCAGCGGTGAATGAACTCTTGGGCAATTTGGCCAGCGCCTCTGGCCGTTTGGACCGCACCTTGGCCGAATTTGAAGAGCTCTCCGAAGATGTCGGCAGCGCGGCGCGCGAAATTGCCGCCTTCACCACGCGATTGGAGGCCTTGTCGGACACGGCCGAAGAAACGTTGGTTGAGGCCACCGGCGCGCTGGGCTCCATCAAAGAAGCCGCCGAGCGCACCAAAGGCACGTTGGACAATGCCGAAAGCGCCTTTGCCACGGCTGACAGCTTGATGAAAGAAGACCTCAAAGACTTCATCCAGCGTGGCGCAGATGCGGCGGCGGCGCTGGAAAACGTGGTTGAGGTGCTGGAACCCTCCGCGATTTCCGCGATGCAATCGGCGCAAGCGCTGATCGATGAACGTCTGCCTGCCTTGGTGCAACAGGTGCAGGACACAGCGGAAGTGATGGAAACCCAGATCGCGCAGGTCGGCACTGACGCCTCAAGCCTGATGGCGCGGTATGAGGAGGTCGGCACGAGCGTGCAGGCGCGTGTTGAACAGACCCAGACAGCTATTTCCGCGTTTGAAACCGCCACTAATGCGGCGACAGACACGCTTAATTCGGTGCGCGTCGCTTCTGATACGGCCACCACGGTGATGAACACAGACTTACAACCACTGGCGGATGAGGCCACGGCGGCGCTGACCACGGTGCGCGACATCGCGACCACCAAAGTCTCGCCTTTGATTGATCAGACCAACGAAACGCTGGTGGCGATTGAGACCGGCGTGGAGGAGATCACAGACCAAGGCGCGCTGATGCTCGAAACCGCCACGGCACGCTTGGTGGAGGCACGCGGCACGCTCGCGAACTTCAACGAAGCTTTGGAGCTTTCAGACGAAATGCTGCGCTCGTTGGACGACACAGCGGATGCGGTGAACACGTTGGTGCGTGGCGGCGCAACAGACATGGTCGAGGATGCCCGAGAGGCTGCCGCCAGCGCGCGTAGCGCCTTGGATGCCATCCGCGTGACCGTGGATGAGCGCCTGCCCGAGGTGGTCGAAAACATCTCTGAAGCCGCGCAAGCTGCCAACACCATGATTGCCAGCATCGACACATTGGCCGTGGACGCGAACGGCCAACTGGCGACGTTGTCGCCGCAAGCCAGTGATGCCCTGCTGACCGCGATCGACACGTTTGAACGCTCCAACCGCACCTTGGAGGCGATTTATCAGGCGATGGAAACCGCTGACGCGACGCTGGTCACGGCCGGCGACACATTTAGCGGGGTAAACCAGATTCTCGATGAGGATGTGGATCAGATCATGACCGACATCAGTGGGGCCGTGGCGGCGGTTTCGGGCACCGTGACTGGTGTCTCTGATGACATCAGTAAGGCATCAGGCGAGGTGCTGGCCGCCTCGCAATCCGCATCTGATTTGCTCGGCACGGTGAACGAGATTGTGCAGCGCAACGAGCGGCAGGTGTCGGAGTTTCTGCGGCTGGGCTTGCCGCAAACTGTTAAATTTGTGGAAGAATCCCGCTATCTGGTCGGCAACCTCGACCGGCTGGTGGCCCGGATCAAACGTGATCCGGCACGGTTTCTTCTCGGCACGCAAGGATCGGAGTTTAGCCGATGACACGATGGGGATTGGCAACGGTATTGCTGGGCGCGCTGGCGCTCTCGGGCTGTGGCGGGTTGGGCACGTTGAACCGCGCGGCCTCGCCAACGGATCTCTATACGCTGACGCCCAAAAGCACATTTTCCTCCGGTTTACCCCGGCTTAGCCACCAGATTGTGATCGAGGAACCCACGGCTCATGCGGCTGTTGACACCGACCAAATTGCAGTGCAGCCGACGCCCTATCAGTTTGAATACCTACCCGTGGCACGATGGGTCGACCGTGCGCCGGTGATTGTGCAGACGCTGCTGATCGAGAGCTTTGAAAACAGCGGCAAGGTGGCCGCCGTGGGTCGGTCTTCCGTGGCGCTGCGCCCGGATTTCCTGATTGTGTCAGACCTGCGCGAGTTTCAAGCGCGCATTCCAGCGGTGGAAACCGAAAGCAATGCTTTGGAAGTGCACGTGCGCATGAACCTCAAGATTGTGGACGCCTATGACGACCACATCATTGGCTCAAAATCCTTTGAAAAAGTGATGATGTCACCCACGGATGAGATGTCCGATGTGGTGGTGGCCTTTGACGAAGCCTTGGGCAAAACCATGCGCCGCGCCGTGGAATGGAGCGTGAAAACCATCTACAGCCACGGTCAACGTAACCCCCGCCCCGCGCTGCGTTAGCGGATCAGCAATCGGCAAATCATCGTGTTGTTGGTTTCCAGATCCGGCCCCCAGATGAACTCTGCCTGTCGGTCCCATTTGATATCGTTGTACCCGTCTTTGGGGCGCACCTGGCGCTTCTTGTACTCTGTCGCCCGCGGCCAATGTGAATCGTCAAAATACTCCGCCGTCCACCCCCGTGGCGGCTTGCTCGCCTCAAAGCCACACGGCCCTTCGCCCACACGCGGATTGCGCGCCTTGGCGCAGGATTTCTCGAGGGGTGCCTCATGGATCACCTTGCAGCGCCAGTCCTTGTCCGACACGGCCACAAGCTTTCCGGAGGCATCTTTGATCTGCAGGATCACGCCACCGTCGCCCATCTGTTGGCGGTTGGTGCCGATGTATTCCAACCCGGTGTCGTTCTCTTTGAAGTCTTTCGCCATCAAGGCCAGCATAAACGGGCGCTCGGCGCGGAAGGTGAAGCTCTCGGCGTTAAACGAGCGTTCCGTGGCGATGGAGATGCGGTCCTGACCCACCAGGGATCCGTTGGCATACAGGGCAAACCAATTGTCGGCCCAGACGTCCGCCTTGAAGGTTTCTGCGGTTGCGGCGGTACTAAGAACCAGCGTGAGGGCGCCCCCGAGGACATGTCGCATATCGACCTCCAAAACTTGCCTGCCTTAGTGGTAGCAGCTTGATGAAGCCCGCGGAAAACAAATTGCCAAAAAGGTAAAGGCGCCCCTAAGGACGCCTTCGCAATTTCTCAAGCAGTGGCCTGTGTTTAGAGGCTTGCGTCGAGCGCTGCCAGCAGGGCGTCGCCCATCTCAGACGTGGACACTGGGGTGCCGCCGTCCGCCTGCATCAGGTCGCCGGTGCGCACGCCATCCGCCAGCACTTTCTCCACAGCCGCTTCCAGACGGTCCGCTTCTGCGCCTTCGCTGAAGGAGTAGCGCAGCGCCATGGCGAAGGAGAGCACACAGGCACACGGGTTGGCTTTGCCTTCGCCCGCGATGTCGGGTGCGGAGCCGTGTACCGGTTCGTACAGTGCCTTTGGACGGCCGTTGTCCATGGGTGCACCCAGAGAGGCGGAGGGCAGCATGCCCAAAGAGCCGGTCAGCATCGCGGCACAGTCAGACAGGATGTCGCCAAACAGGTTGTCGGTGTAGATCACGTCAAACTGCTTTGGTGCGCGGACCAGCTGCATTGCGCCGTTGTCGGCGTACATGTGGGAGACTTCCACCTCTGGGTAGTCTTTGGCGACTTCGTTCACCACTTCACGCCACAGGATGCCGCTTTCCATCACATTGGCTTTTTCCATGGAGCACAGACGCTTGTCGCGCTTCATCGCCAGTTCAAACGCCGCGCGGGCGCCACGCTCGATCTCGGATTCAGTGTAGCGCTGGGTGTTGATGCCGACACGCTCGTTGCCTTCTTCAAAGATGCCGCGTGGCTCGCCGAAGTACACACCAGAGGTCAGCTCGCGCACGATCATGATGTCCAGACCGGACACGATGTCGGTTTTCAGCGAGGAGAAATCTGCCAGCGCGTCAAAACACTGCGCCGGGCGCAAGTTGGCAAACAGGTCCATTTCCTTGCGCAGGCGCAGCAACCCGCGCTCTGGCTTCACGGAGAAGTCCAGATCGTCGTATTTTGGCCCACCCACGGCGCCCAGCAGAACCGCGTCCACTTCTTGCGCTTTGGCCATGGTGTCGTCGTGCAGCGGCACGCCGTGTTTGTCGTAGGCCGCGCCGCCGACAAGGTCTTCGCTCACGTCAAATTTCAGGCCACGCTTGTCGCCAAACCAGCCAATAATGCGCTGGACCTGGGCCATGACTTCGGGGCCGATGCCGTCGCCGGCGAGGATGAGAAGCGAAGGGTTGCTCATTGCGGTACGTCCTTGATCAAATAGGTTCGCTACGGGTTACCGAGTGGCGCGTGAAAGATCAAGAAACAAAGGGCTTTAAAGCGCTCTCAAGCAGGCTCCAGACGCGGGAAATGCGCGGGGTGTGGCGCAGGCTTTCATGGGCAGTGAGCCAGACGGGCAAATGCGGGATGGGAAAGTCGATTTTGATCTCCTCGATTCCCGGTGTTTGCCGTGCGATGTGGCTCTGGCAAAAGCCCAATCCACAGCCCGCGCGCACCAATTCCCAATAGGTGGTCTGGTGGTCACAGCGCACCGGAAACCAATCCCGATTGGCCGGGATACCCATGCGCCGCATCTCGCGGATGATGTCGTCATTGGCGTCGTAGCCGACGATGTCATGATGTGGCAGATCTTCGGCCCCTGACGGGCGGCCTTTTCGGGCGATGTAGCTCTCGGCGGCAAACATGCCCAAGGCTATGTCACCAAGATGTTTGGTGATCATATCGAGTTGCTCGGGGCGGTACATGCGCACAGCAATATCGGCCTCGCGAAAGAGCAGGTTCTGCGATTGATCAGACGGGACCAGCTCGATCTGAATTTGCGGTTCTTTCTGTCGCAGGTCTGCCAGAATGTTCGGCATGACATGATGCGCCATGAAGATGGACGACGAGATCCGCACGGTGCCGGCCAGGTCGCTTTCCCCACCGGCGGCGGCCAGCGACAGGTCGGCCATGGCGGCGGCCATACGTTGCGCGGGTGCGAGTAAGGCCTGTCCTGTATCGGTCAACTCAAAACCCCGCGCGTGGCGGTGGAAGACCTCAACTTTTAACGTGTCCTCGAGCGCCTTGATGTGGCGCCCCAAGGTGGGTTGGGAGGCATTGAGCTGCCGCGCCGCACCAGACAAAGAGCCGGTTTCCACCACAGCCAGAAAGGACTGGATCAACGACCAGTCGAGGTTTGAAAATGCCTTTTCCATTCATTTATGAATATCACGGCTGCGAATTTCGCCAATACCTAACTGTCTTCGAATGCCGCATGTTTGGTTCAAGACGCCAGACAGCAGGAGAGAGATCATGGCACAGACGGTTTTGATACTTGGCGCAAACGGGCGGTTTGGACGCAACGCAGCGCAGGCTTTTGCCAAAGCAGGGTGGGAGGTCCGCCCCTTTGATCGCAGTAAAGACCGGCTGCGTGAGGCGGTGCATGGGGTGCAGGTGATCGTGAACGCCTGGAACCCACAGTATTTTGACTGGGCCACGCAGGTACCAAAACTGCACGACGAGGTGATTGCCGCTGCCAAGATGGTGGATGCCACGGTGATTGTGCCGGGCAACGTCTATGTTTACGGCAAAGACACGCCAAGCCCGTGGGGGGTGACCTCCCCGCATCAGGCGGCAAACCCTTTGGGCCAAATCCGCCGAGACATGGAACGTGCTTATCGCTTCAGCGAGGTGCGCACGATCATTCTGCGCGCCGGGGACTTCATCGACACCGAGGCCTCGGGCAATTGGTTTGACATGATCATGACATCCAAGATTGGCCGGGGTGTGCTGACCTATCCGGGCAAGCGCGACGTGGACCATGCTTGGGCCTATTTGCCAGACCTATGCCGCGCCGCCGTGATGCTGGCGGAGAAGCGGGACCAGTTGAACCGGTTCGAAGAAATACCTTTCCCCGGCTACACGCTGACCGGCAACGCGTTGGCGCAGGCGTTGGAGCAGGTGTTGGGGCGCACATTGAAGGTCAAATCCATGGCGTGGTGGGCCATCCAGCTGGCCTCGCCGGTCTGGAAACTGGCGCCGCATCTGCTGGAGATGCGCTACCTGTGGACCACGCCTCATCGCTTGGATAGTGCCCGGTTTGAGGAGCTGCTGCCGGAGTTTGAACCCACAGAGCTGCACAGAGCCTTGGCCACCGCGCTGCCAGAGACAGCGGTGCCTCAAAAGGTGATGTCGACCCAGACCATATGATGGCGGCTGGCTTTGATGTCTTTCACAGACAGTAAGTCATGGCCCGGATCATCAGGTTTGGGCCAAAACACCCCGGTGTCGATTACCTTTAGATCGGCGCTGGGCAGGACATAATCGACTCGCAAATCCCCCGGCGTCGGCTCCCGCCAATCCACGGTGGGCCCCGCCCGTGCCAGTGGGTCTTGTAGGCGCAGATCAGCAAGCAAAGCTTGAATGGCTTCATGCCGCCCTTCGCCTTTTTGCGGATCGAGGTTCGCTCCTCCCATGATTACAAACGGCGACTCTGGTGCGGGACCAAGTTTGCCGTCCAGCAGATGAGACCACAGCCGAATTTCATCAGCATTGCGCAACCCGTTTTGATCCTCCGGCCCGTCAAACACCGGCGGCCCCGCGGCAAAGAGCATAAGCGTCACTGGCCCATCGGGATGTAAAACGGGCAGCACCCAATGACCATTGGACGACAACCGCTGAATGGCTCGTGCTTCCTCCGAGGGGAATGGTTGCCCATTTACTTCGGGCAGCGTGGCCTCCGGCAGATCCCGCCACAACAGCGCCGAGAAATCCGTCGCTTCCCCAAACGGCCAGCGCGACAACACCACCATCCCTCCAGCCCCGCGAAACTTGCCGTAGCCCTGCGCATCCGCA
Source organism: Shimia sp. MIT1388 (assembly GCF_047124445.1). Classification (GTDB taxonomy): domain Bacteria; phylum Pseudomonadota; class Alphaproteobacteria; order Rhodobacterales; family Rhodobacteraceae; genus Shimia. The sequence continues at coordinate 3,410,874 of NZ_CP138921.1, forward strand.
GGTGTGTGCAACCGCCCGTCGCCGTTCATGTCCAGCCCCGTGGGATCGCCTGTGTTAGGTGGCAGTGCAAAGACATGCGGATAGTCCAACCCGCCTTTGCCAAGCCGATCGCGCAGCGCCTTTGCTCCTAGCAGATCGGCGTCATAGTCCACGCCTTGCAGGAACAGGATATCTGGCGCGAGATGTGTCACCACCTGAGTGATTGCCGCCACCTGAGGATCGTCTCGCGTGATGTCGCGCAGCATGATCCCCGGCCCTTTGCGGGTCAGTTCCACATCATAAGTCGCCACGCGGATCGTCTCCGCATGCGCAAAACTCACAAAAAACAGAAAGCCTATCAGGCAGCCGAGGACACCGGATGCGTGCCGCGCGACGCGGCATAGGCGCGGCGGCGGTTCTCGTCGATCATGGTGGCAATGCGGCTCATGGCAATGCCGCGCATGATCATGCTGGCCGGTATGAAAGCCCATGCGCTGATGGTCCAGATCATTGTCATCGGATCGCTTAAGTAGATCGGATCAATCAGGTCCGACATCATCTGAATGATCGCCGGGATTAAGAATGGCATAAGAAATCCTAACGCAATGTTAAGACGCCCATCCCGTTGCAGACGTGGCAGCACATCGCCACCCGCGGTGGGGTCAAACAGCGGCAGGTTGATCCAGACGTTAAATGCCCCGTTGCGCGCCGGCCATTCCAGCACGCGCACAAAGAAATAAAACACCGCCAGCGTCATCAATGAGATCAAATAGCTGAGGCCAGACGCGGTGCGCACCTCTTTGATCAGCTCCGGCGTGGCGTTGTCCGGCAGCATGATCACCATCAGCCGCACAGGCGAATAGGGGAAATCAATCGCGTCGCCCACAATGATGCCAAGCGCATGCAAAAAGGCGGTGAAGGCGTTGGGCGCCACTTCGCCACGGGCAATCACCGAGAGCGCAAAGACGGTAAGAAAGATCGCCAGAAACCGCAGTCGGTTGAACGGCGGGGCGTGGCGGAATTCGATGAAAGAGGGCGACGCCGTCACATATTCGATGAACACGAGGATCGAGCTGAAGATCGCAAACAGCAGCACAATGTGCACCACATCTTCGCTCACAGTTGGCAAGATGATGGCTGGCAAGGCAAACAGCAATGCCACCAGTCCCGCACGCGTTGCCGCGCCAATGATTCTGCCTATCACAGCTCGTGTCCCTTCAAACCGGATGTCGCGTTATGTGGCTCTTTGGCCGTGCGATCTTGTTCCAACTTGATCCCGCCTTGACGACGGGGTGCCTCATTTATGCCTTATTGTGGCATTGGATCTTGGCAAGTCTCAAGGTTTTGTTTGGATTTTGGCAACCAAGCCGCGGCCTGAGGCTGAGACTGGTGCGCGAATGCATCAATTTGGCACCTCAAAAAAGCACTGTTTTTCAGGGTGATACTAAATCTGGTGGGCGAATTTGGCGGGGCCACAAGGGTTTCAGGGAATGTGACCGCCTCACAATATGTCGCGCCACATTTCTGCCTTAATTCAATTTCCAAGTATTCCAAAATTGGAATTTGTATTGATTTAGATCAATGTGACGCCAAATCTAATTCATATTCTAAATTTAGAATGTGAAAGGAAATGCTATGTTATCCCCCCCTGTCGCGCGCGCAGACGCGCCTTACTCTCCCCTCTATTTTCTGGCCACATTGGGCTCTGGCGGCCTGATGGTGACCTTCTTTATGTTTCTGATGTTCTGGGTGCCCCATCCCGGACGGCCCGTGCCGATCTTTGAAGACATCACCGCCGCTTTCTCATCTGGAGCACTCCCGCTTCAAGCCGCGATCGTCGTGGCCATGGTCGGCATCGCCGGGCTGACCTTTCTTCTGATTAAGTCGCTGTTTTGGAACCTGCGCAACCTGTCGGCTTTCCGGGCCACGCCCGCCTATCAGGCGCTGCGTACGTCAAACGCCGAAACCCAACTCATGGCGATCCCGCTTGCGCTGGCGATGGTGGTGAACGGTGGCTTTATCGTGGGTCTGGTGTTTGTGCCCGGCCTGTGGACCGTGGTCGAATACCTCTTTCCTGTGGCTATGATCGCCTTTGTCCTGATTGGCGGATACGGGCTGATGATCATGCGCGACTTCTTTGGCCGCGTGCTGATCAACGGCGGCTTTGACTGCGCCAAAAACAACAGCTTTGCACAGGTTCTGCCCGCCTTTGCCTTCGCCATGGTGGGCGTTGGCCTAGCCGCCCCGGCGGCCATGAGCGGCTCAGCTTTGGTGGCGGGCGTGTCCTTTGTCCTGTCGAGCTTCTTCATTGTGGTGGCAATCCTGCTGGCGGTGGCGAATGTGATCTTGGGCCTGCGCGCGATGATGGAAAACGGCGCCACAGCCGAAAGCGCGCCAACGCTGTTGGTGATTGTGCCGCTGATCACGGTGATCACCATCGCCTGGATGCGCCAGAACCACGGTTTGCATGTGCATTTTGACGTGCACGGCGGCGCGGGCGAAACGCTCTCCATGCTGACCACATTGTTGATGGTGCAGCTTGCCGTGTTGGCGCTTGGCCTGACCGTGCTGCGCCGCTTTGGCTATATTTCCACATTCATCACTGGACCGGAGAAATCCGCAGGCTCTTACGCGCTGGTCTGTCCCGGCGTGGCGCTCTCTGTGATGCTGCACTTCTGGCTCAACAAAGGTCTAGTGGCGAGCGGTTTGGTCGACAAGTTCTCGCTGACCTATTTGCTGATCTCTGCCGTGGCGATTGCCCTGCAGGTGGTGATGATCTGGCTGGTGCTGAAGCTCAACGCCAAACACATGGGCGGCACGGATCGTCAGGTGGCCGTGCCGGCGGAGTGAAGGGGGGGCTAGATTGCGATAAGACGCCAAAGCAATGCTTTGGCGAGCGCCCCGTTGGCCGGTAGGGTTTCGCAAAGCGAAATCCCGAAAGGTGAACCGCCCCCGTCAAACCAAAGGTTTGCCTTCGGCAAAACGCGGGCGCTCCGCTTTCGCCCCTCGCCTCAGTCGCTGTCGAGACTTCGGAGGTTATCTACTGAAGCCGGGGCCAATCGTCCCGGCTCACATGCCAAAAGGCGCAGTCCTCGAACCTCTGGCGGGCAGGGGCCCACACGGCTTCCACGCAGTCTTGTGTCATTCCGAGCTTGGCCAGCAGCGCCAAGGATGCTGTATTGTCAACCTGCGCACCGGCCCGCACCGACGTCATGCCCAACTGGTCAAAGGCAAATGAAATCGCGCCCTGTGACAGCTCCATCGCAAAGCCTTTGCGCTGAAAGGCGGTGCCAATCCAATAGCCCAGCTCGGCACAGTTGTCTGCGATGTCGAGTTTGCACCAGCCGATGATGTTCCCGCTGTCTTTGCACATTACTACTGCGGCAAACACCGCGCCCTGTTGCATGGCTTCGATGGTATTGCGGAGAATGCCCTGAGTGTCTTGTTTCAAAAGCGGCGTCGGCCAGACCGCCACCCACTTGCTTATCTCCGGTGTCATCAAATTGGTGAGCGCGTCTGCGTCTTCCATCCGACAGGGGCGGAGCAGAAGGCGTTTAGTTTCAATAGTAGCTTGGGTTGAGAGGGGGGCTGGTTGTTCTACGCTTTTGGGTTTGAGCGGATTTTGTTCAACTCTCAAAATTGCCAGTTTGAAGCGGTCGTTTCGGATTTCGTTGATCGCATCCTGAAGTGTCGAAAGAAACTGGTGTACACGATTGTGGGGGGAGAGTTCTAGGAGGCTCACATTGTGGAGCACCAACAGTAAGTTCTCACGCAAATTTTTTGGCGCGCTTGCCGCCACATCCAAAAGCGCATCTAGATTTAGTTCGCTTGGTGAATAGCCAAACCGTTTTGTCCACTCAAAAGCTGCGTCTAGTCCATGCAGCAGCGTTTCGAGGTTGCCGCAGTTTATATGATGGACAGCGTAACCGTCGCGTTCAAAGCGATGGACCCGCGTGTCCACTTCATCTTCAAACACGTCTTGAATATTTGAGTTGTCGGTGGGCAAAGCGTCATCCCAAAAAGAAAACCCCGCACAACGTGAACGGTTGTGCGGGGTCATGTCAATCAAAGGGTAGGGAGGTTACACCCAAGGACGCGCCGCACCCGCTTTGGCTTCATAGGCGTCAATTGACGCTTCTTTCTCCATGGTCAGGCCGATGTCATCCAGACCGTTCAGCAGGCAGTGCTTTTTGAAGGCATCCACCTCGAACCTGATGACCTCACCGTCCGATGTGGTGATTTCCTGCGCTTCCAGATCCACGGTCATTCGGGCGTTTTCGCCCTTTTCCGCGTCCTTCATCAGTACGTCCACCTGCTCCTGCGGCAGCACGATCGGCAGCATGCCGTTCTTGAAGCTGTTGTTGAAGAAGATGTCGGCAAAAGAGGTGGAGACAATCACCTTGATGCCAAAATCATCCAGCGCCCACGGTGCGTGCTCGCGCGAGGAGCCACAACCGAAGTTGTCGCCCGCGATCAGGATCTGCGCGCTGCGATACTGCGGCTTGTTCAGCACAAAATCTTCGATCTCGCTGCCGTCGCGGTTGTAGCGCATCTCGTCAAACAGGCTCACACCAAAGCCGGTCCGCTGGATCGACTTCAGGAAGCGCTTGGGGATGATCATGTCGGTGTCGATATTCACCAGCGGCATAGGCGCGGCGATACCGGAGAAGGTTTCGAATTTTTTCATCGTGTTACTCCAATGCGCTCAGGGCGCAATTAAGTCTCGGTGCAGCGGCCTCTGGACTCGTCTGAGGCCGCACATTCTTTCTTTTTGCGATCCGATAAAACAATTGGTTTGCGCTGAGAGTAATGGATTTCTCCATCCGCCCAACGAGCACTACGTCTCACAAGCACGTCGTCGCTACGGTCAAACGCATATTCTTCCGTTTGAGCTGTATTTTTTGCGAGCTCCCATTCGCCTTGGTTGGAGGCTGTGAGAGCATCGAGAAACACAAAGAAATCTTCGCGTTTAGCGTATGCAGTAAACCAGTACTCATTCTTACCGCTGCTTCGGCAGCTTGAGACATGAGTTCCATCGGTGAGAAGTTTTGTGTTTGGGCACACAAACCAAGCTGGGCCGCTCCAAAAAAGCGAGATGATGGACACTGTTGTAAACAGTACCCACCAAAAACGCTTCTTGAAGAAGGCCAGCATTGTTTTACATCAGCTCGCGAATATCGGTGAGCTTGCCGGTGATCGCGGCGGCGGCGGCCATGGCTGGGGACACGAGGTGTGTGCGGCCCTTATAGCCCTGACGGCCTTCGAAGTTGCGGTTCGATGTAGACGCGCACCGCTCGTTCTCCGACAGCTGATCCGGGTTCATCGCCAGACACATGGAGCACCCAGCCAGACGCCATTCAAAGCCGGCCTCACGGAAGATATCCGCCAGACCTTCTTCCTCTGCTTGTGCCCGCACAAGACCGGAGCCCGGCACGATCATCGCGCGCATGCCCTCTTTGATCTTCTTGCCTTTCAGCACTTCAGCAGCAGCCCGCATGTCTTCGATCCGGCCGTTGGTGCAGGAACCGATGAACACGGTGTCGATCTCGATGTCGGTCAGCTTCTGACCCGGGGTCAGACCCATGTACTCAATGGAGCGACGGGCCGCGTCCACCTTACCACCTTCAAAATCTTCCGGCGCAGGCACCACACCGGTGATCGGCAGCACATCCTCAGGGCTGGTGCCCCAGGTCACAACCGGCTGAATGTCTTCGCCTTTCAGGGTCACAACCTTGTCGAAATGCGCGCCTTCGTCGGTGTACAGTGTCTTCCAATACTCCAGCGCCTGCTCCCAGGCACCGGCTTTTGGCGCATGTGGACGGCCTTTGCAGTAGGCAAACGTGGTCTCATCCGGCGCGATCAAGCCAGCGCGGGCGCCGCCTTCGATCGCCATGTTACAAACCGTCATGCGGCCTTCCATCGACAGATCGCGGATCGCTTCGCCACAGTATTCGATCACATAGCCCGTACCGCCACCGGTGCCGGTTTCGCCAATCACGGCCAGGGTGATGTCCTTGGCGGTCACGCCCGGCTTCAGTTTGCCGGTGATCTCCACCTTCATGTTTTTGGACTTCTTCTGGATCAGCGTCTGGGTCGCCAGAACGTGCTCCACCTCGGAGGTGCCGATGCCATGCGCCAGCGCGCCAAAGGCGCCGTGGGTCGCGGTGTGGCTGTCGCCACACACCACAGTCATGCCCGGCAGGGTCCAGCCGTTTTCCGGGCCAACAATGTGCACGATGCCCTGACGCACGTCAGACACCGGATAGTAGTGCACACCAAATTCCTTGGCGTTTTTGTCCAGCGCTTCCACCTGGATGCGCGACTCTTCGGTCATCTGCGCTGGGTCTTCGCGACCGGCTGTGGTGGGCACGTTGTGGTCCGGCACCGCGATGGTTTTTTCTGGCGCGCGCACCTTGCGGCCCGCCATGCGCAGGCCTTCAAACGCCTGCGGGCTGGTCACTTCGTGTACGAGGTGACGGTCAATATACAACAGGCAGGTGCCATCGTCGGCTTCATGCGCAACATGGGCATCCCAGATCTTATCATAGAGCGTTTTGGGGGACATGGGTCCTCTCCACTTTGTTTGGATTGCTGAAAATATGGCTGACGTGCGGGCACGCAAACGCGCGCCACTCGCTCATAGTGCGGCGATGACAGATTTGCTCTGACCAAAGAAGCGCCATGGCAAAAAGGCGCGGTCAGCAATGTCATAGATGCGTTTCATGCCTCTCCCCTACAGGGTCGCGCAGATTCCTTCAAGCAGAAGCACACAATCCGCCACACACGCGTTGCCGCAGAGGCAGCCCCCGTGCAAGGATGCATTTATGGCTGAGGAGAACACCACAGAGACCCAAACCACTGGCGATACGCAGGAATCCGAGCTGGATCGCATCGCCGGGGCGGAGCGCGAGGTTGCGGCCACCCAACCCAGTGAAAGCAACACACAAACCACCGAGATCGCGCTTAGCATCTGGGATCAGGTGGTGGATTTTGGCGAAAGCCTGCTGCGGCCCTGGGCGTTTTATCAGGTGCTGATTGCTTTGGCCCTGCTGGCGCTGGCTTATGCGCTGGCGGCGGTGATCAAGCCGCGGTTTTATGCCTGGCTCAAAACCCGTGAGGGCTGGTCCAAACTGCGCTACCGCTATGCGATGATGGTGCACCGGCGCATGGTGCTGATTGTGTTTAACGGGCTGATCTGGTTCACGGTTTGGGGCATGCGCGCGGTGACCTGGCCCAGTCGGTCTTATCTGTTGGTGGGGCTGGCCAATCTGGCGCTGGCCTGGCTGGTGGTGGTTGTGGTGCTGCGCGTGGTGCAAAACACCACCCTGCGCACCTTCTTGCGCTATGGGGCGTGGATCTGGGTCACGCTGGTGCTCACCGGCCTGCGCGACGATGCGGTGCAGCTGATGGACAGCATGGCGCTGGTGTTTGGCGAAACCCGCATCTCGCTTTGGATGATCGCACAGGCGGTGCTGCTGCTGGGCCTGACCTTTGCGGTGACCCGGCTGCTCTCCCGCCAGGCCGACGCAAGGCTCAAGCGCAGTGAAGACATCTCTCCCTCCATGCGGGTACTGTTTGGCAAGCTGCTCCAGGTTTTCCTCTATACAGCCGCCTTCTTTGTGGGGCTGCGCATCATTGGCTTTGACCTGCAAGGCCTCGCCTTCCTCACCGGCTTCATTGGGGTGGGGCTTGGTTTTGGCTTGCAAAAGGTGGTGTCCAATCTGGTCTCCGGTCTGATCATTGTGATGGACAAGTCGATCAAACCCGGCGATGTGATTTCGCTGGGGGAGACCTTTGGCTGGATCAACTCGCTGGGCGCGCGTTACATCTCGGTTGTCACGCGCGACGGCAAAGAATTCCTTATTCCAAACGAAGACCTGATCACCAATCAGGTGGTGAACTGGTCTCATTCGGACGCCTATGTGCGGCTCGATATCTTCTTTGGCACGGCGTATGGCGATGATCCGCATCTGGTGCGCAAGGTGGCGGTGGAGGCAGCACAGTCGGTCAAACGTGTGCTTCGCTACCCCAACACGCCGGTCTGTCACATCGTTGGTTTCGGCGACAGCAGCGTGGATTACATCCTGCGGTTCTGGATCGAAGACCCCACCGGCGGGCTGACCAACATTCGCGGCAATGTCTACCTCGCGCTCTGGGATGCCTTCCACGAGCACGGCATTTCCCTTCCCTTCCCACAGCGCGAAGTGCGCATGTTGGAGGAGGATGATCCGGTGAACAGCTCTCCCTAAAGTCTTCATTTGGCCGAAAATATCTCGGGGGAACGCTTGGCTTGGCCAAGCGTGGGGGCTGGCCCCCTCTGCCAAAAACCGCTGAAAACCGCGCCAAACCGGCTGAGAGGCGCGAATCCCCCTTGCCTTTCGTTGAGAAAACCGCCAACCGGTGCTATCTTGAAATTACGCTCGGCACCGGGGCTGACGGGTGCGCTACAAGGAGGACAGACTTCTGTCTCTGAACACTGACGTGGCCAATGCTACTGACACTGGTTCGATTGTGACGTCGGACTCTCCGGATACGACAAGCGAGGCACTGCTTGCCCGTATTCTCACCTCTCTGGATGAAGACAAAGCCGAAGATGTGGTGCAGATCGATCTGCGCGGCAAAACCTCTATTGGCGATTACATGGTGATCTGCACCGGGCGCTCCTCGCGTCAGGTGACGGCGATTGCCGAAAAGCTGATTGAGCGGCTGAAGTCCGAGTTTGGACGCGGCGCCAAGGTTGAAGGCAAGGACACAGGTGACTGGGTTCTGGTCGACACCGGCGACGTGATCTTGCACATCTTCCGTCCGGAAGTGCGCGAGTTTTACCAGCTCGAAAAGATGTGGGTGCCTGACGGTACCGCATAAGATTTCAGGCGGCCTGCACTATGCTGCGGGCCGGAGGGCATGACATGGCACTGAAGGTGCACATCTGCGCCGTGGGAAAGCTGCGGTCTGGTCCTGAGCGCGACCTCCTTGACGACTACCTCACCCGATTTGATCGCACCGGACGGGCCCTGGGCCTGGGGCCGGTGACGGTGCATGAGGTCGAGGATCGCAAGGGCGGCGGTATGGCGGCCGAGGCTGGTTTGCTAGAAGGTGTGATCCCTAAGGGGGCCGTGATCTGTGCACTGGATGAACGTGGCAAGCTTATGAGCAGTCCCGAGTTTGCCAATAAGCTGGGCGGCTGGCGTGACGATGGGCGCGGCGATCTGGCCTTTGTGATTGGTGGTGCGGATGGCATTGACCCGAGTTTGCGCGCACGCGCGGACGCCAAGCTGAGCTTTGGTAAAATGGTTTGGCCACACATGCTGGCACGCGTCATGCTCAGCGAGCAGCTCTATCGTGCCGCCAGCATTTTGGCCGGCGCGCCTTACCACCGCGTCTAAAGTTCTCTTCATCTTTTGAAACGTTAAAGCAGGCAGGCTTTGCGAAAGCGCACCTCCGCAAAACAGTCGTGATACCGACGCAATACCGACGTGGATTTTGATAGGTTAATTCAGCGCGGTTCCTGCAACAGCGCGGCGCGGGATTGGGAGGCAAACTCACGTCGCCCCAGGACAACTACTGTTACCAATACCCCCAAAAGCAGCATGACCGGCCCCAAAATCCAGGCCGCCGCCGCAAGCCCAAAATAGATCGCGCGAATCCCCCGATTGAAGCTGCGCGAGGCGGTGATGTTGATGGTGCCCGCCTTCTTGGCGCGCGACAGGGCTGTCGGGTCCTTGGCGTCATTGGGCACCGCCGCCATCAGCACCGAGCAATAGCCGAAGAGCCTGTGAGACCACACAAATTTCAGAAAAGCATTGCCGATAAACAGCAACACCAGCACCAATTTGAGTTCCAGGACGGAGGCCGGCTCGGCGGTTTGGGTGAGGTCTTTGGTCACTCCGGCAATTTGGTCCGTATTCCCGATCAATGCCACCAGGCCCCCGATGGCGATCATCGAGGAGGAAGCAAAAAACGCCGTGCTTTGCCGCAGATTTCCCATGATCTGCGCATCAAAAACCCGCACCTCCCGCGCCACATAATGCACCATCCATTCCTGCCGATAAAACGCCATCAGGCGCGACACGGAAGGCCGGTTTTTTGGTGGGTTTTCAATAAGGTGCGTGGTCAGCGCCCAGGCCGTCAGAATGGTCAAGACAGCGATGAAATCGAGTGTGGAAAACTGGGCGAGAAGCATGTTTGGAGTCATGTCAGTACCCTAACGTGAACCCGTGGTGCTTGCCAGCCTCGATTATTGGTTATATTAATTTACCAATTGTAGTGGAGGTCAGCCATGGACATGCCAACCCCAAATCCCGAGGTGCTTGCCAAAAAAGCCCGCATCGTCGCGCGCCTAAAAGAGGTGCTGCCAGCCGATGCCGTGATCTCCGACGAGGTCGAAGTCCGCGCATATGAGTGTGACGCGCTGACCGCTTACCGGTGTCCACCCTTGGCCGCCGTATTGCCATCCTCCACTGAAGAGGTCGCGGCGGTGTTGAAGATCTGTCATGCCGAGAATGTCCCTGTCGTACCACGCGGCGCGGGCACCTCTTTGGCAGGCGGCTCCATGCCAACAGCAGACTCCATTATCCTTGGCGTCGCCCGTATGACGGAAGTGCTTGAAACAGATTATGAAAATCGCTTCATCCGCGTGCAAACCGGGCGCACCAATTTGAGCGTGTCCGGCGCTGTGGAGGAAGAAGGGTTCTTCTATGCGCCCGATCCCTCGAGCCAGTTGGCCTGCGCGATTGCGGGTAATATTGCGATGAATTCCGGCGGGGCACATTGTCTGAAATATGGCGTGACCACCAACAACCTTATGGGGGTGACCATGGTCACCATGGAGGGCGAGGTGGTCGAGATAGGCGGCGCCTATTTGGACGCTGGCGGGTTGGATTTATTAGGCGTGATCTGCGGCAGCGAAGGTCAGCTCGGCGTTGTGACCGAAGCAACCTTGCGGATTCTGCATAAACCTGAAGGCGCGCGGCCTGTGTTGATGGGGTTTGACAGCAATGAAGTGGCAGGACAGTGCGTGTCCGACATCATCAAAGCAGGCATTTTGCCTGTGGCGATTGAGTTTATGGACCGCCCCTGCATCCGCGCCACCGAAGCTTTCGCTGGCGCTGGCTACCCGGATTGCGAGGCGCTTTTGATTGTTGAAGTGGAAGGCTCCGACGAGGAAATCGATGCGCAGTTGGAACGTATTCTGGCCATAGCGCGGACGCACAACCCGGTTGAACTGCGCGAAAGCACCAGCGCGGACGAAAGTGCGCGGATTTGGTTGGGGCGCAAGTCGGCCTTTGGGGCGATGGGGCAGATCAACGACTACATGTGTCTGGATGGGACCATTCCGGTCAGCCAGTTGCCTTATGTGCTGCGCCGAATTGCTGAAATGAGCAAAGAGTACGGTTTGGATGTCGGCAATGTGTTCCACGCAGGCGACGGCAACATGCATCCATTGATCCTGTTTGATGCAAACAAGCCGGGCGATCTGGAGAAATGCGAGGCCTTTGGGGCAGATATTCTGCGGTTGTGTGTCGAGGTCGGCGGTTGTCTGACCGGGGAGCACGGTGTGGGCATCGAAAAGCGGGATTTGATGGTGGATCAATACTTGCCGGAGGATCTGGATATCCAAATGGCGGTGAAAGATGTGTTTGATCCCAAATGGTTGCTGAACCCGGCCAAGGTGTTTCCCTTGGCATCTAGTGAAGCGCGCCGGGTGGCGGCGGAGTAACAGACAGGGAGGGGCCAGCCCCTCTTGGCAACCAGGTTGCCAATTCGCCCCGGATATTTGAAGGCCAAGAGAAAATGATGACACCCTCAACAGAAGCAGAGCTGTCAGATGTGATTGCAGGCGCGCAAGGTCCGTTGCGCATTCAGGGCGGCGGTACGCGCGACATCGGCGCGCCAGTGCAAGGCACCGTTGTGTCGACCACCGGCCTGTCGGGCGTGTCGCTTTACGAACCGGGCGCGCTGACCTTGGTGGCAGGGGCTGGCACACCCTTGGCGGAGATCGAGGCGACTTTGGCAGCGGAGGGACAACGGCTGGCTTTTGAGCCGATGGATCATCGCGGTTTGCTTGGCACCACGGGCACATCCACAATTGGCGGCGTGGTGGCGGGCAACATCAGTGGTCCGCGCCGCATTCAAGCAGGGGCTTGCCGCGATAGCCTGTTGGGGGTTCGGTTTGTCGATGGCGCCGGGCGTGTGCTGAAGAATGGCGGGCGGGTGATGAAGAATGTCACCGGCTATGATCTGGTCAAACTCATGGCCGGGAGCTGGGGCACTTTGGGTGTGCTGACCGAAGTCAGTCTCAAAGTGCAAGCGGTGCCAGAGGCCGTCGGTTGTGTCTTGATAAACGGTTTGTCCGACAAGGATGCGGTGGCGGCGATGAGTGCGGCGCTTGGGTCGCCGTATGACGTGAGCGGCGCGGCGCATGCGCCGTCCGGTGTGGATGGGCATCCGGTGACAATGATTCGGATTGAGGGGCTGGAGGCTTCGGTCGCCTATCGTGCGGCGAAGTTGACGGACGCCCTAGCCAGATTTGGCGGTGAGTTGAGTGTTGAACGCGATGCCAACAAGGTTGCGGCCGGTTGGGCTTGGGTGCGCGATGTGACTGTTTTGCAAGAGGGAGATGGTGATGTTTGGCGGATATCCGTGAAGCCAAGCGATGGGCCTAAGGTCGTTGAAAAGCTGCAGGCTCTCTATGCAGATCTTGGTGTTTTGTATGACTGGGGTGGCGGACTTGTCTGGGTGCAGGTGGCGGAAGGAACTGATGTGCGATCGGTGGCTTTTGAGGGGCACGCGACTTTGATCCGGGGATCGCAAGACACACGTGCCTCTCTGCAAGTGTTTCATCCAGAACCTGCGCCTTTGGCGGCATTGTCGCAAGGTTTGCGGGCGAAGTTTGATCCGTGTGGCATTTTGAATCCGGGGTTGATGGGATGAGCATCAAATACGAATTCGATTGTCCATGTTGCGGCGAAGCAGACGAATTTGAAGAAGACGGGTGTTTTGAAATTTGCGCAATCTGCAACTGGCAGAATGACAAGGTGCAAAACAACGATATCAACTATCGAGGTGGAGCTAACGGAATTTCACTGAAAGAGGCTCGGGAAAACTTCAAATCTTTCGGCCATAGCGACCCCAAAAAGCGTCCTCTGGACCCCAAAAGGCTACCCTAAAATGCAGACAACATTCACGGAAAAACAGCTTCAGGATCCTGGCATTCAGCGGGCCAATGAAATCCTGCGCGCCTGTGTGCATTGCGGGTTCTGCACCGCGACATGCCCGACGTATCAGGTTTTGGGCGATGAACTCGACAGCCCACGTGGGCGGATTTACCAGATCAAGGATATGCTGGAAAACGAGCGGGTGCCGGACGCCAAAACGGTCAAGCATATTGACCGCTGTCTGAGCTGTCTGGCCTGTATGACCACTTGCCCAAGTGGGGTCCATTACATGCATCTGGTGGATCATGCGCGCGAGTATATTGAAGAGAACTACAAGCGCCCACTCAGTGACAGGGCACTGCGTTGGGTGTTGGCCCAGATCTTGCCATATCCGATGCGGTTCCGTTGGGCCTTGATCGGTGCCAAGCTGGGACGGCCATTCCGGTTTTTGATGCCGGATGCGCGGCTGAAAGCGATGTTGAATATGGCGCCGAAGTCCATACCGCCGGTTAGCCGTAACGACGATCCGCAGAGTTTCGCACCGGTGACTGAGAAAAAGATGCGCGTGGCTTTGATGACGGGCTGCGCGCAGAAAGCGCTGAATACCGACATCAATGATGCCAACATCCGATTGTTGACGCGGCTGGGCTGCGAAGTTGTCGTGGCCGAGGGTGCCGGGTGCTGCGGGGCGCTGACGCATCACATGGGCAAAACCAGCGAGAGCCATTCGGCTGCCGCCAAGAACATCAAAGCCTGGTGCGCTGAGATGGATGGCCAAGGACTGGATGCGATTGTGATCAACACGTCGGGCTGTGGCACCACGGTGAAGGACTACGGGCATATGTTCCGCAATGATACGCTGGCAGAGGATGCGGCGCGGGTGAGTGGACTGGCGATGGATGTGTCAGAGGTTTTGATGAAGTTGGACCTGCCGGAGGGTGCCGACAAAGAAACCGTTGTGGCCTATCACGCGGCCTGTTCCTTGCAGCATGGGCAGCAGATTAAGACGTATCCGAAAGACCTGCTGAAGAAGGCTGGGTTTACGGTGGTAGAGCCTGCGGACAGTCATCTGTGCTGTGGCTCCGCCGGGACCTATAACTTGATGCAGCCGGAAATTTCTGGCCAGCTTAAGGCGCGCAAGGTGCGCACGCTTGAAGCCAAGAACCCGGACATCATTGCAGCGGGCAATATCGGTTGCATGATGCAGATTGGCTCGGGCACAGAGGTGCCGATTGTGCATACTGTTGAGTTGCTCGATTGGGCGACCGGCGGGCCGCAGCCGCGCGCGTTGACCGAGCCAGGAAAAACTGCGCCGGACATTCCGATCCTGCGCTAATGGATTGATCTTCGCCTTGCCAAGCGTGTGCCCTAATTCTGCCGCAGCTTGCTAATACTTCGGTGGAAACGACGCGTGGAGAGCAGGCTGTGGTGCGAGTGCTAACAATTTTGAGTGCAGTCCTTTGGGCCAGTTTTGCTGCGGCGCAGGACACGGCACTTCAGCGGTTGGATACAGGCGAGGACAGTCGCGACTGGGGCGCTGTCGGGCGGTTGGAGATTGACGGGCGCGGGTTTTGCACCGGTGCTCTGATTGCGCCGGACTTGGTTTTGACAGCGGCACATTGTCTTTATGACAAGGACAATGGCACGGCATACGACGTGAAGCAGATCGAGTTCCGCGCCGGATGGCGCAATGGACGGGCGGAAGCGTATCGGTCTGTGCGCCGCGCGGTGGTGCATCCGAAATACTTCTATAGCAGCGATGCGCAAATCGAGACTGTGCAGAATGATCTGGCGCTGCTGGAGCTGCATCATCCTATTCGCAACAACCGGATTGCACCGTTTGAAACGTCCACTGATCTGAGAAAAGGGTCAAAAATCGGTGTGGTGTCTTATGCGGTTGGGCGCGAGGCGGCGCCTTCTTTTCAGGAAGTGTGTCAGGTGATGGGGCGGCAGCGCGGTGTCTATGTGCTGTCTTGCAACATCGATTTTGGCAGCAGCGGTGCGCCGGTTTTTGTGTTTGAGGATGGCGCGGTGCGGATCGCATCGGTGGTGGCAGCCAAGGCAGAGGTTCGGGGTAGCAAAGTGGCGCTTGGCACAGCGCTGGATCACAGTCTGCCAGAGTTGTTTGCCGCGCGCGGGGCGGCGCCCGCGCAAGGGGGGAGAACCTCCTTGCAGCAACGCAACAGCACCGGAGCGAAGTTTGTGCGCCCGTAATTTGCGGGTGGGGTGAGGAGGTTATTCCATGCGTTTTTCAAGATTCATAAGCCTGCTTTTGGCTGTGCTTTGTGCGGGGCAGGGTACGGCTGGTGAGAGGTTGCAGCCGTTGACCAGTCGTGGCGACCTGCTGGGCTGGGAAGCGCTCGGGCGACTGGACATGCGCGGCACAGGCTTTTGTTCAGGCGCTTTGATTGCGCCGGATCAGGTGTTGACCGCCGCCCATTGCGTGTTTGACAGCAACGGCGCGCCGGTGCCGCCGGAACAGATCACTTTCCGATCGGGATACGTCTCTGGTGACGCTCTCGCAGAGCGGCGGGTTGATCGCGTTGTAGTGGATAGTGGCTATCGTGACGCGGCCAATGGCAAGATTAGCACCCGGATGATCCCGCATGACGTGGCTTTGTTAAGGCTGGAGTCGCCTATTTCTACGGGAGAGGCGGATCCGTTTGCCATTCATGTTGATCCGCAGGAGGGGGAGAAAGTGTCTGTGCTGAGTTATGGGCGTGGTCGTAGTGAGCATCTCTCCTGGCAGCGCGATTGCTCCATTCTGGAGCGCGGCTGGGGCATTTTGACCTTTGATTGCAACGTGACTTTTGGCTCATCAGGCGCGCCGGTGTTTGTGCGCTATGGCAACCGCGTGCGGATTTTGTCTGTGGTGTCTGCGACGGGAGACAACGGGGACGGGCAGAAAGTGGCCTTTGGCATGGAACTTCCAGAAGTTGTCGCGCAGCTCAAACATCGGATGCGTGTGGGCGACCGCCCAGCTGTGAAAACCGCCACAGGTGTGACGCGCATTCAAGTTGGGACACGTAGTGGTGGTGGCGCAAAATTTGTGAAGCCCTGATGCGCAGGGGTTGAAACCGCATTTTGCCAACATAGGTCTGTATGCGTAAGGCGCCGATGATCGGGTCTTGCACATTCATCGCCTGTCCGAATGGAAGGCACTTACATATCGTTGTCGCTCAATGGAGGATAACCCATGCGCACTTTTGATCTGGCTCCGCTGTACCGGTCGACCGTTGGTTTTGATCAGTTGGCAAACATGATGGACCGCGTTCTGTCCAATGACGTCGCCCAGCCGAGCTACCCCCCGTACAACATCGAAAAAACCGCGGATGATGCCTATCGCATCTCGTTGGCAGTGGCTGGTTTTTCGGCCGATGACCTGAACATCGAAGTCAAGCAGAACGCTTTGGTTGTGACCGCCAAGAAAGGCGAAGAGTCTTCCGACAAGACCTATCTGCATCGTGGCATTGCCACCCGCGCGTTTGAGCGCCGCTTCCATTTGGCGGACCATGTACGTGTGACTGGCGCAAGCCATGAAGACGGCATGCTGCACATCAATCTGGAACGTGAAATCCCCGAGGCGCTGAAGCCGCGCCGGATTGAAATTTCTAGCGGTGCGACCAAAGCCGTAGAGCAGGATGTGGTCGACGCCAAAGCCGTCAACTGACCTCCAAACTTAAACTGACAAACTTCCTTCCCTTGTTGTCAGGCCCTATTGGGCGACGCGCGTTCCGTTTGGAGCGCGCGTTTTTGATTGGTTGTGTTCTTAACCTGTGAAGGGCATGTTGGCCGGACGTTTCCCAACACTCAGGAGTGGCGCGTGAACCTGGGCGCTTTGAAATCCAGAAATTTCCGCGCCTATGTCTTTGGCGCTGCCTTTGGTCTGCTCGCCATATGGATGCAGCGGATCACCATTGGTTGGCTCGCGTGGGAAATGACAGAGTCTGCCAGCTTTGTTGGTGCCGTCGCGTTTTTGCTGTTTGCGCCGTCGATTGTGCTGTCTCCGTTGTTTGGCGTTTGGGTGGATCGCTGGCGGGTGAAGCACACGATGTTGGTGCTGCAGAGCATCAATGCGGTGTTGAGTGCCGTGCTGTGGGCGGTTGTAGCGCTGGGCTGGGCAACACCGTTTTTGATTGCGCTGATTACACTGCTGATTGGTATGGTGATTGCCGCAAACCATCCTGTGCGGATGGCGCTGACGCCGAGATTGGTGCGGCGCGAATATTTGGGATCGGTGGTCACAATTGTCGCCATCAATTTCAACATCGCTCGGATGGTGGGGCCTGCGGTTGGCGGGTTCCTTATTGCCGTCATCGGTGTGGCCGAAACGCTGTTTGTGCAGACGTTGTTGTTTGGTCCCTATTTGTTCGTGATTGCGCGACTGACCCTCAGACCGCGGCGGGACAGTGGCAGCGCACAGGAACCCTTTTTCAAAGCACTTGGGGCGGGCGTCCGATACGTGTGGCAGACCGAGACGGTGCGCGAGGCGATGTTTGTCGCGGGTGTTTTGGCGTTGGTAGCACGGGGGGCGCTGGAAGTATTGCCCCCTCTCGCAGACGGGGTCTTTGCGCGGGGCGCGGATGGGCTTGGCGTGTTGATGAGCGTGACTGGGGTAGGCGCAATCCTAGGTGGGTTCTCGCAGGCAGCACTGCCGCCACAAGAGCCAGGGCGGCTGCCTTTGACCACGAGACTAGCGATTGTCTTTGGTCTGATGCTTGTCGCAGTTCTTGGATTGTCACCCACCTGGGAAGTGGCCTTGGTGGTGGCCGCAGGGATGTCTTTTGTGACCACGGTGACGGCGATTTCGACACAGACCGCCATTCAGCTGGATTTGGAAGATGACATCCGAGGACGTGTCATGAGCCTGTGGGCGGTGATTGCCGCTGGCGGTTCGGCGCTGGGTGCAGGCGCAATGGGGGTTTTGGCCGATTGGCTGGGATATCAGACTGCTTTGGTGTGGACCGGTAGCTTGGCGGCGCTTGGCGTGGCGGCCTATCTTTTGGCCGTGCGGTTTAGGCGGTAGACTTGAGGCCCCGGAACCAAAAGATGTTTGAGGTTTGAAATAGTTTCGCCCAGAGTGCTGTCGAGTTGTGGGGAGAGAGCAAATGGATTGGGACGACGCATATTCAAATGGCGCCTATATTGAGGGTGCAGAGGACTATCCGCCACGCTGGGAGCGCGAGGCGGCTGCGTTTCGCGAAACCGCAGACGCGGAGTTGGATGTCGCTTTCGGAGATGGTGCGCGTCACAAGTTTGATCTGTTCCGGCCCTCAGGGGCGGCCAAAGGCTTGCTGGTGTTTGTGCACGGCGGCTACTGGATGGCGTTTGACAAGTCCTATTGGAGCCACTTTGCACGCGGGGCTATGGCGCGTGGTTGGGCGGTGGCGCTGCCGTCTTATGATCTTGCGCCCGATGTGCGGATTTCTGAGGTTACCAAGCAGGTTGCAGCGGCTGTGACCAAGGCTTGTGCGCTCGTTGACGGCCCTGTTGTTCTGGCCGGCCATTCGGCAGGCGGGCACCTTGTGGCACGGATGATCTGTGACGGGGTGTTGCCGGAGGATGTGGCCGCGCGGGTGTCTCGGGTTGTGCCAGTCTCGCCATTGGCCGATCTGAGGCCGCTGATGAAGACGGCGATGAATGACAAGCTGCGACTGGATGCGGCGGAGGCGGACGCGGAAAGTCCGATGTGGCAAGCGCCGCGCGCGGGTGTCGATGTGACAGTGCTGGTTGGGGCAGCGGAGCGGCCAGCGTTCCTAGATCAGGCGCGCTGGCTGTCGGGAGCTTGGGGCTGTGATCTGGTTGTGGCAGGCGGCAAGCACCACTTTGATGTGATTGACGCCTTTGCCGATCCTGACAGCGATATGGCGCGGATGCTGTTTTCCTAAGCGCGGAAGCAGGGGAGTGTGTCACCTTCCTTGGGGGTGGCATGCCACACGCCGCGCGCAATGGCACGCGCGAGACAGGTGGCGGCTGCATGGCCGAGCCAGAGCGTGTCGGCGATTTCGTTGCCCAATGGTTTGGCGTTGGTGCTGACGCCAAAGATCAAATCCCCGTCCATTGGGGTGTGCGACGGCACCAACGCGCGGGCCATGCCATCATGGGCAGCGGTGGCCATGCGGGTGCATTGGGCTTGGGTGAGATCAGCGTCCGTTGCGACAATGGCGATGGTGGTGTTGTGGCTGGAGAGTTTCGTGTTGGGCAGGTCGCTGGGAGCGGAAGGCAGGAGGCCGTTGCCGCCGAACTCGGTGCCCACTTCCCAAGGCGCAGCCCAGAAATGTTTGCCATCCGGTGAGGCGTCTCCAAGGGCATTCACAGCAACCAAAGCGCCAACTGTGTGGCCGGAAGGGAGCACCATGCTGGCTGAGCCTAGCCCGCCTTTGTGCGTTGCAAGGGTTCCGCCCGTGCCTGCGCCGACAGAGCCAAGCGCAAAGTCCTCGGACGCGGCCTCTAAAGCTGAGGCTCCCAGAGATTTGTAGGGGTTGGTGTCCCAATTTTTGTCGCCGCCATTCAGTAGATCGAAGAGGATCGCGCCGGGCACAATCGGGACAGTTTGATCGCCGACAGGAAAGCCGCGGCCTTTGGTGCGGAGCGCGTCTGCAACACCGGATGGCGCGTCCAGGCCAAAGGCAGAACCACCGGACAGGGTGAGCGCGTCGACCTGCTGCACGGTTTTGTCGGGCGCCAGAAGGTCGGTTTCACGGGTGCCTGGCGCACCGCCCATCACAGAGACTCCACAGGTAAAAGGCGTATCGCCAATCAACACAGTGGTGCCAGTTTTGATGTGGTCGTCTTGCGCGTTGCCAACACGCAAGCCAGCAATGTCCGTGATCAGGTTTCTGGGTCCGGTTTGCATTTTAACGCCTCCTGTTGGGGTCACAGTAGGCGCGTGAATTTTAGGCGCAAGGTCGCGGTTGAGACATCTGTGTCGGATTCTGCTTGTCCCTGTGTCGGCGGATTTGGCAGAATGTCGGCAGCATTGGCGATGGCGTCGCCACATTCCTCAGTGGAATGCGCACTAATCTTTCCAGTCCTGAACGCCGGGACCTCTTTGATCGGAGGTCAAAATGACTGCACGTCCAGAATTCTATCGTTTCCACAATGGCGAGAAAGCGCCGTTGCAATTTGCCGAGGCTGAGTATGCCAACCGCGTGGCTGGCCTGCGGGCCATCATGGTTGACCATGGGGTCGACGCGGCTGTGTTCACGTCCATGCACAATGTTTCCTATTACTCTGGCTTCACATACTGTGCCTTCGGGCGGCCCTATGCGGTGGTGGTGACGCCGACCGAATGTGTGACCATTTCCGCTGGCATCGACGCCGGGCAGCCTTGGCGACGGTGCTATGGTGACAACATCACCTACACCGACTGGCAGCGCGACAATTACTGGCGGGCGATCAAGTCGATCACTGGCGGCGGCGTGGTGATTGGCATTGAGGGCGATCACCTGACCCTGCTGCAGCAAGGCAAGTTGGAGAGCTTCTTGGCTCCTTCTAAAGTGGTTGATCTTTATGAACCCACCATGCGTCAGCGGATGCATAAGAGTGCGGCGGAAGTCGAAATGATCCGCGCCGGTGCGGCCGTGGCCGATGTGGGGGGCTATGCGATCCGGGATGCCATCAAAGAAGGCGTGCGGGAGATTGATGTGGCCATGGCGGGTCGTGATGCGATGGAGCTAGAGATTGCGAAGCGGTTCCCGGACGCCGAATATCGCGACACCTGGGTGTGGTTTCAGTCGGGCATCAACACCGATGGCGCCCACAACCCTGTGACCGCGCGCAAGTTGCAGCGTGGCGATATTCTGTCGCTCAACACCTTCCCGATGATTTCTGGCTATTACACTGCGCTGGAGCGCACGCTTTTTGTCGGCGAGGTGGATGATGCCAGCTTGAAGATTTGGGAAGCCAACGTCGGCGCACATGAGTTGGGAATTTCCCTGCTGAAGCCCGGGGCGAGCTGTGCCGAAGTGACGGAGCAGATCAATGATTTCTTCGCCGAACGCGACCTGCTGCAATACCGCACATTTGGTTATGGCCACAGCTTTGGCGTGTTGAGCCATTACTATGGCCGTGAAGCCGGGTTGGAGTTGCGCGAAGATATTCCAACTGTCTTGGAGCCGGGCATGGTGATTTCCATGGAGCCAATGCTGACTATCGCGGACGGACAGCCCGGCGCCGGTGGCTACCGCGAGCACGACATTCTGGTCATCACAGAAGATGGCAACGAGAACATCACCGGCTATCCCTATGGGCCGGAGTTCAACGTCGTTGGTTAAGGCGATGTGAGAAAACTGGGGTTTTGGCCGCGCGATCACGTGGCCAAAACCTCGCGAAATGCGGGTGCGCACCAGCAAGCCCTTTCTTTTGCCGTGCACATTTGCAACACTCTGCTCAAATTGGATCTGAGATCGATGTAAATGGGCGTAACATTCCCCATATCAGTCTCAACATATTGGAAATAGGGAGTGTTTTATGGCGGATTTTGAAACCCAAGTGCGTGAGTCTCAAGCGCAGGTGGCCGAAGCACAAAACAAGATTGCAGAGCTGACCGGGCGCATTGATGCGGCGCGGGCGAAGATGAAAACCGGCGATGATGTTGCGATTGATATCGAGAACGCAACTCTGGACGATGTGCATGCGCATACGGATGTGATGAACGCCAATATCGCTGAGCTGATCATGGGGCTGGATGACGTCACCGCAGCGTTTTCCAAAGACTTTGACCAGATGCGGGACAAGACCGGCTGGGAGAGCTTTGTTGGCATTTTTAGCCGCGGCAAATCCGAGTCGATGCGGGCGGAACGGATCAAGACGGCCAACATTGATGACAAGCTGCAGGACCTGATTGCGAAATCAGACGTAATCACCAAGTTGCTCGAAAGCCAATTGTCCGTGCTGGAAGAGCAGAAGGTGAAGGTTGAAGCCAATCTGAGCGAGACGCTGGATGAACGCGAGTTCACGGTTGGGGAGCTGGAAAGCCTGCGGGCGGAAATTTTGGGCATGGACCCCAAGATCATCGAGATCGAAAACAAGATTGCGGTGGAGCAGGATGCGGCGGCGCGGACCAAGCTGGAAACCGAGTTGGCGGACCTGAACAAAGCCTACAATGCTTTGGTGCAACAGGAGCAGGTGAAGCTCTCCAAAAGCCAGACGCTAGAGCGCTATATCGAGAAGGGCAAGACCTGGGTCGATAGCCTGCAAAACCAAGCGGCGACGCAGATGGTGCTGATCAACAAGCTGCAGACAGACACCAAGCAGCGCGTGGTGCTCTATGATGCGTTGACCAAGTCGTTGAAAACCGCGCAGCAGCAGGACATCGCGCACCGGATCAACGAGATTGGTGTGGAAACCGACAAAGAGGCGCAGGCGTCGATGGCAGCGATTGGCACGGCGACCAATCAGAAGATGGCTGACATGATGGAAGCCCATGAGGAACACATGGTGTTTGCACGCGACGTGCTGGAAGCGAAGGCCAAGGCGGATGAACGTTTTGCGCGGCGGTTCCAGAAGATTGTCGAGAAACACGACAAGAACCTGTATGGGGCGTAAGGCAATTTGATTGTGTCTCGTGTCTTCCTAAGGTGGGGAACTCTGGCAGCAATCATTGGGCTTGTCATGGCGGTTTATGGGCTGCTTTCGGGGGAGTTCTCGATTGCGCAGCTGGGTGAGCGAGCCCCTATTCAGCTTACCGGTAACCCAACACGAAATGGCCAGTTGTTCTTTGCTCTCATAATTTCTGTACAGTTCCTTATTGGGGGCATCTTTGGAATTTTGGGTCGGGCTAACATGTTGAGAATTTGGTGCGATCCCCAGATTTGGGACCGTTTGAAGCAGAGTAAGTGGCGCCTGTTCATGAATGGATTATCACATCGCTTGATGGTTTGGTTGCTTGATTTGCCGCCAGTTCCGAAGCCAGAGCAGGCCAAGCGCTAATGTCTCTGGTGTTGGGCGAACTAGGCAATTTGGAACGGGATTTGCTGCCGAAGGATTTGGTCGGGTTATGACATGTGAATGCAACATAGGAACGCGCCCGAGCACGAGGGCGGTTGTCAAATTGGCGCAACCTTTGACAGATTTCTTGCGTGGTGAAAGCGTGTCTAGCCTGGCAAAGGCGCACCCGCTCTGGGGGGCGGGGTCGGGTGCGATCCGTGACACTGCGTGTCCCGGAGGAGGAAAATGAACGACACAACCAAAGACCACACCGCTCTGATGGAAACCCGCGCGTCGCGGCGGTATTTTCAGAAGTTTGAGCGCATCACCGAGCATCTGACACAGGTGGCGGCGGCGCGGGCGGCTGAGGGGGCGATTGGGCAGAACGAGGTGGAAATCCTCACGCGCTATCTGGCGTCGATAGGCTACACCTTCAAAGCGCTCAGCATGAAGTACCTGTTGGTTGGTCGGCAGACCGGGCAATTCTTTGGCAGCCTTGCGATGGACGCGGTGGAGAGCGGCTTTCCGGTGTTCAACGAGCTGCTGGTCATGGCGAATGACGCGCAGCAGGCCGAAAGCCATTTGCGCAACATGCCAAGCGTGGAACAGCTTAAGGATGACATGCTGCGCGCCATCATCGGCGATCAGGAGATCCCGACGAAGCTGCAATTCGCGCTGAGCCAACGGCTTTATTATGAGGAGCTTTTGAAAGGCGAGCTGTTCTGGGCGCAGAACCATCCGGAGGTGCGCTGGCAGGGCAATCTGTCGGAGCGACGGCGCCAGTTTCTGCTGCATTGGGCGGTCTATGACAGTCAGGTGAACCTGCCGACGATCTACCTGATGGACCTTGAGGACACCGGGCGACGGGCCTTGCCCAAAGACGAGCGGCGTTGGCCGGAGGTGCAGGCGCATTTGATGGCGCAGGCGGTGGGCGGCTTGAAGCTGGTGACCATTGCCAAAGGCTTTGACGAGAGCTTTGACGACCTGCACCCCAAACGGCTGCGTCGTATTCACGTTGGGCCGATGTATTCGAGTGCCTTTACGCGGCAGTCGGGGCCGATCCGCGAGGTTTTGGACGCCGCGCGGGCACCGGAGGGTGAGGACTGGACCTTGGCCTGGACCACCGAAGACTTGGTGAGTGAGCGTGTCACCGATGAGCGCTCTGGCTGGTTTGGCACGGTGGAGCGGCAGGTCTTTGCGTTGGATCCGTTTGCGGGGCACGGGGCGGACACCGGGGCCACCAGCATGGAGCGCTCGATCATCCTGCCACAACGGCCGTTTCAGGCGCTGGAGGAGCTCAACCCGCCGGGGTTTGGCAGCGTGACCAAATATGTGGTGAGCCCGCAGGGGCGGGTGTTGCGGTATTGAGACGGTTCAAGTGGATAATGGGCCTGTCTGTATTGGCCGTTGCGGTCGGTGGCATGGCATTGTGGTCTGGCAAAAAAGTTCAAAGGCTGCGGCTGGATGTCGTTTTCGCTTTCGCCAACTCATTCTCACTGACGGAGTTTGAGAGCTGGGCGGTGGAGAACGAATTTGAACCCGCAAATGAACTCTATGACCAAGCGCAAGCAGGTTGGCGTCTACCGTGTTCGATGGAACCCATAGACTGGATGGTCGAAAAGCCAAACCGAGTTGATTGTTTCGAGCGCGCTGTTGGTACTGGATCGCACAACATGGGCGAGGTGCTTTTGGTCTGCCTGTCCCGTTCAGAGCAGCGATATGACAACCTCGCAATTGCGCATATGGACAAAGACTGGCCCGCCGGTACGTGGGTAGGGGAGTTGTTGCCTGAAGACTATGGCCAACGAAAATGGTGTGAGTTTGAAACTGCCAGACAAGGGTAGGTAGTGGATATTTGGCTGCATTATCGGCTTGAGGAATTTTACAATGTTGAAGTTTGGGGTGGAGATTTAGATGAGCCTGACAAGTGATCAGATGGAGCTGCGCGAAGAGGATATTCGCAAGCATTATGATGCGGCTGTGGGGATGCTGGATGGTTTTGATCACACGCCGCGGATTGCCAAGGGCAAGGATCCTGTGGCGGCGCCGGAGCGGTCCAGCGGTATTGGCACGCGGCGGCGGTTCCGCAGCACCACGCCGGGGTTGGTGACACGCTCAACCGCGCGTCCGGAAGGCGTGCATCTGGCGGAGCGCATTGAGGGTGCGGGCGGGGAAGATCCGCTGGTGTCCCCTGTACAAGCCAATGTGCTGCATGGAATGCGGCGGGCGCTGGCGATTGCATTGGCGGTGGGCGAAAACTTCGCTGAAGCCTCCGGTTTGGCAGATTTGAAACGGGACAATCTCGCCGGGGCGCTGGGCACGGATAAGAAGGCGGCGTTTTCCGAGCTTTTGGCGGCAGAGGCGCTGGCGGTGTCCTATGTCTTTGCCAATGCGACGTCGTTCCTGCTGGCGCCCCTGTTGGGTGAGACGCAGGTTGAGGTCGGCGAAGTTGAAGAGGTGCTGACCGACAATGCACAGCTGGCGTTGCATGGTGCGCTGTGGGAACTGGATCAGGACATTGCCGCGCTGGTCAGTGATGAGGACCGGCTGGTCGCTTGTGTCTGTGCGTTTGCCGAACAGCTGATGGAGAAGGTGGCCTTGCGGGCGCAGAATGCGCCGCAGATGGGCGCGTTTGTCGGGGCGAGTTGGAAGGTTGAAGCCGATGATCTGACCATCAATGGGTTCACACCAGCGCGGGCCGCGAAAGGCTCGACGCTGACCATGACCTTCAAGAAGCCCAATGAGGTGGTGGGCAACCACATTGCCAAATATCAGGCCATGAAGCTGGCCAAAATGCTGATGGCCTATGACTTTGATCGGCGGCTCAACCCCTTTGCGGAGCTGGGCGGGTTTATCTTCACCTTCATGGGCGACGGCGCGCCTGGGACCGGGAAAACCACGCTTATTCAGATGATGGCCGGGCTGATCAACGACTATTGCCAGGTGGCGGGTTATGCCTTCCGCTATCAGAACTTTGGCATCGACAATATCGACAGCTATCAGGGCAAGTCGGGTCAGAACGCGAAAGCCTTTGTCCAAAATGTGCTCGATCCACAGGTGATTGGGTTTGGTACGATTGATGACATTGACCAGATTGCAGGCAAACGCGGGGACCGCCAGTCCTCGGCGGGGCAGCAGGAGGTCACGGCGGTGTTTATGGAGGCCTTTGCGGGCGCCAACACCGTGGTGCGTGGCAACTGTACCTTTGGCATGTTCTCCAACTATCCGGAGAACGTTGACGATGCGCTGCGCCAGCGCGCCGGGGCACGGTTCCTCGTGGATGGGCCTCAGACGCGGGAGGATTACATCGACATCCTCGCGCTGTTGATGGGCAAGAACCACGACATCGCGCTGGGGGATCACGAGCTGTTCGAGGCGCAGGCCATTCAGAAAGCTGTGGCGGCGAGTTTTGAGAGCCACAACCGGCCGCATGAGGCAGGGCTACTGAACGTCTTTGACAAGGTGCACGGGCAGGTGGGCGAGTTAGACACCATTGCCAAGATGGGCACCTACCTGAAGGCCATTCAGGAGGCCGATCCGCGCTTTACGGGGCGCGCTATCAAGAACATCACCGATGCCGTGAAAGTGCGCGCCATGGACTTTGAACTGCCGGACGCATGGATGGAAAACCCTGAGCTTTTCTTGGCCAAAGACTACGACACTAAGAAGGCGATGATAAACGAGCTACGCGTGCCGATCACCACCGACATGTTGGTGCAGGAGATCAACCGCTATGCCGACAGTGAGTTCCGCTATGCCGACAAATCCGACGAGGTTGCGGTCTCCAACATGGTGCGCGATATGCAGCGGTCCGAGGCGGCGAAGCGGCGGTATCTGGAGGGCAAAGCGTAAGTGTTTGTGATCGACAGCATCGGGTTTTTCAACACGGCGGTGCCGCTGGGCGTTTTGGCGCTTTTGGCGGTGCTGCTTCCACGTGTGTTGGTGGATCGTCAAACACGCTCGCATGGTAAGGTGCTGCATGGGATCGCGCTGTCGGCGGCATTTTTGGTGGCAATTGGGTTCATGATCTCGATTGGCGTCACCCAGATGCGCGGGTTTGAGGCCGTGGGGCATTTTGAGATTGATCCGCTGGGCGCGGCTTGGGTGCATCTGCGGCTGTCGCTGATGGCGGCGATTGTCTGGGCGCCGATCTTGGGACTGGTGTGGTTTGGCTATGCGCAGGGCGTGGAAGCGCGGCGCGGGCAGGATAGTGCGGCGAGGGAGCGATGAAGATGGCGATGAAGGCCGCGCCCGACCTGGTGGGCGCTTGGGAATGGTTTGGAATTGGAGATTCGGAGCAAGGAGCGCAGGTGTTGGTGTCTGTGGCTGACGGTGCAAACGCGCCCTCCGGGGGGAGGTCGGGCGCGGCCCGGCTTGAGGTCGAGCGGGCGGGAGTTTGGTAGTGGAAACTGTAGCTGGATTGTTGATGCTAGCCTTGGGCTTCTTGGTAACATTTGGTGGTGGCTATATCGCACATCGCGAAAAGACCAAGTCGGCGCCCGAACCAGTTAGCGAAAAATTTGTCCTGAAGGGCGCACTTGTGATTGCGGGAGCCAGTTGGCTAACTGGAATATGCTCTGTGATAAACTCTGGCGGCCCCATTCACCTTTCGGGCGAGGCGTTGTTCGAAACTCTTGGTTGGGGTCTTGCTCAGGGCGCATACTTTTGCCTTGCAGGCTTTGTACTTTTCTTTGGGTTTTCTGGAGCTTTTGAGCGTCTCTTGGATCGCGCGGATGGAGGGCAAAACGAATGAGAGTGTTAGCAACGACTGGTCTCGGAGGCGACGTTACGCACGTTAGAAGAGCCCGTAAAGTGACTCGTTCCGAGTGTCACACGTTTGAGGGCTTTCAATGCATAGACTGATCCAACGCGGCCTGATGTTTGGCAACCTGATCGAAGTGGCCTCGCCTGTGCTCGTCGAGCGCTACAATCGAGCGCTGAAACATCTGACGGGCAAAACCACCAGCCTCACCGATTTTCACATCGATATCTCGGGCTATTCGCCGGAGATTGGCGACGAGCTCGAAGATCATCTCTATCTCAACCACGGGGGCTGCAATCGGCAGTTCATCCTGCTGACCACGGATCAGAAATCCGCGCCGTTGTTGAACATCAAGTTCTCCACCAGCCGGGATATCTTGCGGCATTTCATTGAGGAAAACGAGCCGCAGCTGTTTGCTCTGACCGCGCGGGATGCCGTCGCAGGTGAGTTGGTGAACTCGGTGTTTTCTGTGAGCCAGCCCAGCAAGCTCATGGACATTCGCAAGGTCACCATTGAGGCGGACACCACCGAAGGCACACTGCGTGATGCGGAGAAGCTTGGAGAGTTGGCGGATCGTTTCAAGCAGGAGGAAGACGGCTGGTTTGACGATGTGCTGATCGCGGACATGATCACGCTGGCCAAACGCACAGGCGATGTGACGCGCAATCCGGTGAAGCTCAAACATATGGAGTTTGATCAGCAGGATTATTGGACCGCGCATTTTGGCGGGGTCTACCTGTTCCGCGGCTTGGCGCATCCGGCGGTGATCACGGCGGGTAGTAAGACGGAGCTGGGCAAGCTGCCGATCAAGTATACGTTTGATTTCAAAGACCGAAATCAGATTGCGAAGTTTCTGGATTACAACGATCTGGCCGAGCCTATTGTGAAAGCGCGGGGCGTGGATGGCACGGCGATTTTGCGCCAGAAGATGGATTTCATCGTTGTGGATGCGGCGCAGGAGGCGGGCGTGGACCTGACCGGCGCGACGCGCAGCGACATTCGCCGTCTGGCGCGGCAACATGCGGAGCAACTGCCACCCGAATACCATGAACTGCGTAAGATGGTGGATTGGGCCGAAAGCGACGGCAAATGGCCCAAGATCACCAGCGATCATCCGGCCTATTTCTACACGCTGCGCGCCACGGACACAGATCAGCGCGATCTGGTGAATATGCTGCTGGCGGAGCTTGCACCAAAGGATATCCGACAGCTGTTTATCTGCCACAAAGAGGTGTTTTATCGCCTTTATCAAGGTTGGTCAGAGACCAAGAAGAGCTTTGTGGCGGATTTCCTGGAGCGTGAGTATCAAGTCGACAAGGTTGGCGCGCGCGAGGCTCTGTTTGGCTTTGACGCACCATTGGAGATGCCCCGTGTGACGCGGCGGGCGTCTGAGGATATGATCGCACGGGTTGGGCCGTGGGGCGCGATAAGGAGGTAGATCATGTTTGCATTGGCCAGACTGGCGGTTGTGGGCTTTGTCGTGCTCACCATTGTCTACATCTGTCTGTCGCTTTATTCGCGTTCCAAACGGCGCGACAAGCTGGAGGCGGAATGGGACCGCGAGGGCATGAGCGGCGATCGGGATGCTTTTATTGAGCAAGGCTTGCAAGACTATGATGGCTCTTTGCGTCGCAAATTGATCTGGGGTGTCTATATCATCCCTGTGACCATCGTGATCGCGTTGATCTACTTTATGAATTTCCACTAGGGGGACCAAAGAATGGTCTATGTGAAATGGGGTTTCTGGACGCTGTTCTGGCTGTTTGTGGCTGCGTTTTTTCACTACACGCTGCCACAGCATGATGTGGTGCGGATCACCGACACCTATGAAAAGCGGATCGATTTTGGTGAGAACTCGACTTTCTGGGCCAAAGAAGACAGCGGCAATGCAACCGGCAACGTGAACCGGGATGTGTTCTTCATTCAGACTAAGTTTCCGAATGAAAAGGTGATGGTCTATCGCAACGAGGACACCTCGGCAGGTTGGCCACCCTACTTCAAGTTTGACACCGCCAATTTGCAGGCGGAAGCGGCGGATATGAAGTCATCCGCGGATGCGCCCCAATGGGTGGCTGTAAAGCATTACGGCTGGCGCAATGAGTTCCTGTCGATCTATCCAAACGCCGTCGGTGTGAAGGCTGTGGAAGGGCCGGATGTGACCGTTATTCCATGGTTGAACATCCTGATCCTGACCGTATTTTTCGCTTTTGTTTGGGCGATTTACGTACGCTGGCGGCGCTTCCGTCAGGCGCGGATCGATCCGGTGCTCGAGGATATGGGCGACAGTCTTGAGGCTGCTGGCGACAATCTGGCTGAGAAGCGCGGGCGGTTCCGCGCCTGGCTGGACACCTGGCGCGGGAAGGCGCGTTAACGCATGCCGTAGTAGAGGCCGACCACGTGCTCGGCCTCTGCAAAGAACAGCCATCGTGAGGTTGCGACACCTGCGACGTGGCTGAGGACTGCGATGATGGCCAAGACGTGGCTGAAGGGCAGCAGCAGGCAGATAATCGGCAGTACGAAGGTGAGGCCAAAGGCGATGCGGCGCAGTTTTTGTGCGTGTTTCCGCCCTATTAAGTAGATGAACTCTTTCACCAGATAGTTGGGCGCGGTGTGGGGATGCGCCATGGAGCGTACGGTGCCGCGCTCGCCTAATCCCGTGGCCGTGCCGAGGTCGGTGCCGCTGTCGGACAGGGCTGCATCACCACGTTGCCACCAGACGAATTGGCAGATCGCGGCGATCACCAGCAGCAGGATGGCCATGTTCACGCGACCCGAAAGAAGTGCGCCCCCAGCAAGTGAGAAACTCAGGTAAAGGGCTGGCGTCAAAGGGGTTTTCCAGCGTGGCACAGTGTCGAGCTGGGCATAGATCATGGAAGTGGTGAAGACGGTAAACAGCGAGAGAGCGGCACCGATCAGACCCAATGCCGTGGCATGGATTTGTAAGAAAACCAGGTCGATGGCGTAGATGCCCATGGTGAGTAGCGCAAGGACGGCGCTGACACCTTCGCGGGACAGCCAGCTGCTGCGCCATTGAGTGAGGGCGCGCCAGGCGCGTTCGGGGTGGCCGAGGTGGAAGGTGGAGGAGATCAAACCACCGACAGATAAGGCGTAAGCAATTGCAAAGAATACAAAAGCTGCGAGGCCGGTTGGCGGCGTGGGATCAATGCCAAGCCAGAACAGGAGGCCGAAGCCGAGACCGGAGAGCGTGGAAAAGACGATGACGGATGGGGCTGGATGCATCAGGCGGTCCCTCCGGGCAGTTTGTCGAGGGCTTTATCGAGCCAGCCAAGGAAGCCTTGGGGTTCTTCGGCGACGGGTTCCAGTAGTGGGGCCAAGAGGCTTTGGTCGTCCCAGGAATCCTTGAGACGCGGAGGTAGATACTTGTTCACGGGCAAAGTGCCCATTTCCGGCATGAGGTCAAATCCGCCTCTGGATTCAACAAGTTGGCTGACGTCCGACTTGGGGTCAGACAAGTCTCCGAAGTGGCGGGCGCCGGCGGGGCAGGTGCGGACGCAGGAGGGGATTTGATCCTCTTCCGGCAGGTTTTCGTTGTAGATGCGATCCACACAGAGGGTGCATTTCTTCATCACGCCTTCTGCTTGGTCCAGCTCGCGGGCGCCATAGGGGCAGGCCCAGGCGCAGAGGCCGCAGCCGATGCAGTGGTCTTCGTTGACCAGCACGATGCCGTCCTCAACGCGTTTGTAGCTTGCGCCCGTGGGGCAGACCGTGACGCAGGGGGCATTTTCGCAGTGCAAACAAGACTTTGGGAAGTGTACGGTCTGCGCACTGCCCTGCTCAGGTTGGACCTCATAGCTGTGCACGCGGTTCAGAAAGGTGCCCATCGGCTCGGTGCCATAGGGGCGTTGGTCAGACAGGGGCGCGCCGTAGTTTTCGGTGTTCCAACCCTTACAGGAGATCACACAGGCGTGGCAGCCAACGCAGGTGTCCAGATCGATCACAAGGCCGAGGGTGCGGTCGGTTTTGGCGGGTAAATCGGTCATTTTTTCACGTCGGTATTGCGTCGGTATTGCGACTGTATCGCGGAGGTGCGGATTTTGAGGCTTTTATGTCTCATTTACCCACCTTCCATTCCAGATGATCCGGGCCTTGGGGCACTGGTGACTTGATAGGACCAAAGGCCGGTTGGCTCTCCGTTGGCGCATCCGCTTTCTCGATTTTCACCCGCAGGTCGAACCACGCGGCTTGGCCGGTGATGGGATCCGAGTTGGCCCATCGCAAGCCGTCGCCTTTGGGGGGCAGCAGTTCATGGATCAGGTGGTTGAGCAGGAACCCCTTGTTGGCCTCGGGCGCGTCCTCGGACAGGGCCCAGGCGCCTTTGCGTTTGCCAATCGCGTTCCAGGTCCAGACGGTGTTCTCGTTGAGCGCGGCCTGATGGGCCACAGGCACGGTGATCTCGCCGTGGGCAGAGGTCACGCGGGCCCAGTCGCCCTCGGCAAAGCCGTGTTTCTCCCAGAGTTTGGTCGGAAGGTAGAGCGGGTTTTCGCCGTGCAACTGGCGCAGCCATGCGTTTTGGGTGCCCCAGCTGTGATACATCGCCATCGGGCGTTGGGTGAGCGCGTGCACGTCAAACTCGTCCGGATCAACGCGGGCGTCTTCCAGCGGTGCGTACCAGATAGGCAGCGGCTCCATGACCTCTTTGAGGCGGTCCCGCAGGTGATCCGGCGGTTGCAGGTCTCCATGCCCTTCGGCGGCGCGCTGGAACTTGCGCATCGGTTCCACATAGAGCTGGAACAGGAAAGGTTGTGGTGCGTCATAGAGACCGATTTGCACGGCCCAGTCCTGATAGTGCTGGTTCCATGGTTTCATGTAGAGCGCATTGTCCGGCACGTGTTCGATGGCAAAGCCACCGTTTTCGATATAGCGCTGAAGCTGATCTGGGTTGACCTCGCCACGACCAAATTGGTCGCCGTCTTCGCCGCGGAACCCCGCAAGAGGCCCAACGCCAGGACGACGTTCATGGTTCACGATGTAGTCGGCGTAGTCCTTCCACTTTGGTGAGCCGTCCTCATTGAGGAAATGTGGCAGGCCAATGCGGGCACCAAGCTCGATCAGCACCGATTGGAAGCCGCGCACGTCGCGGTCGGGCTCGATCACCGGCCAGCGGATCGCGTCCGCCGCGCCGTCGGCTTCGCAGATTGGGCGGTCCAAAAGCGAGATGCAGTCGTGGCGCTCTAGATAGGTTGTGTCCGGCAGGATCAGGTCGGCATAGGCGACCATCTCGGAGCTGTAGGCATCGGAGTAGATAATGCGCGGGATGCGATAGCCGCCGTCGTCATTGCGGTCGGTTAGCATCTTGATCACTCCCGAGGTGTTCATCGAGGAGTTCCACGACATGTTGGCCATGTACATGAACAGCGTGTCGATCGGGTAAGGATCCTGTGCGTGCGCGTTGGAGATCACCATATGCATCAGGCCGTGCACGGACATGGGGTTTTCCCATGTGAAGGCCTTGTCGATGCGACAGGCGGAGCCGTCTTCGTTGATTTGCAGGTCTTCGGGGCCGCGCGGGAAGCCGAGGTGTGGACCTGCGAGCGGCTTGCCGGGACGACCGTAGCCGTGGGGCGTTGGGTGGGCCTCAACCGGCTTGGGATAGGGCGGTTTGAAGCGGAAGCCGCCGGGAACTTCGACGGTGCCCAAGAGGATTTGCAGCACGTGTAGGGCGCGGCAGGTCTGGAAGCCGTTGGAATGGGCAGAGATGCCGCGCATGGCGTGGAAGCTGACCGGGCGACCCGTCATCGTTTTGTTGGTTTCGCCGCGGAAGTCGGTCCATTCCTGCTCCAGCTCAAAGGCTTCGTCAAAGGCCACACGCGCCAGTTCAGCGGCGATGGTTTTGATTTTTTGGGCGGAGATGCCGGTTTTCTCGGCGACGTTTTCCGGCGCGTATTGTGGGTCGAGGTATTTCTCGGCCATCAGGTGCATCACTGTGCGGTGAGTGACACCGGCCTGACGGTAGGTGGCCGACAGATCTGGGCGCACGCCTTTCTGGTCAAACGGTGCGGGCTTGCCGGTTTTGCGGTCAATCACCAGCTGTTTGCCATCCGCGTCGCGCATCAACAGGCCAGTTTCGGCGTCCACCAGAACGGCGGCATTTGTGTATTGCGCGAGGTAGTGCAGGTCGATTTTGCCCGCTTTCATCAGCTCATGCACGAGGCTGAGGATGAAGAGTCCATCAGTGCCCGGTGTAATGCCCACCCATTCATCTGCAACTGCGTTATAGCCGGAGCGGACCGGGTTCACGCCAATGACTTTGGCGCCACGGGCTTTGATCTTGCCAATGCCGGCTTTGATCGGGTTGCTGTCGTGGTCCTCCGCCACACCAAAGATCATGAAGAGTTTGGTGTGGTCCCAATCCGGTTGACCAAATTCCCAGAACGCCCCACCCATGGTGTAGATGCCCGCCGCCGCCATGTTGACCGAGCAGAAGCCGCCGTGGGCGGCATAGTTGGGCGTGCCAAAGTGCTGCGCCCAGAAGCTGGTGAAGCTTTGGGATTGGTCGCGGCCGGTAAAGAAGGCCAATTTGTGCGGCGCAGTTTCGTGTAACTCGGTGAGCCAACCGACGGCGGTGCTCATTGCCTCTTCCCAGCTGATCTCCTCGTATTCCCCAGAGCCACGCGGACCGACCCGTTTGAGAGGCTTTTTGAGGCGGGACGGCGCGTTGACCTGCATGATGCCGGCAGAGCCTTTGGCGCAAAGCACGCCCTTGTTCACAGGGTGGTCACGGTTGCCTTCGATATAGGCAACTTTGCCGTCTTTCATGTGCACGTTGATGCCACAGCGGCAGGCGCACATGTAGCAGGTTGTCTGGCGCACCTCGTCAGAGACTTTGGGCGAGGTGTCGAGCTGGGGCTGCTGGTAGGTCATGGTGCGGCCTTGAAGTTAACGTGCATCATTGGTGCATCAGTTGGTTGTGGCGTGGCAAGGGGCATCAATTTTGAAATCACCTTTTGTCCATCGGCACGTAGGGGCGCATGTCGGGGCCGTTGTAGAGCGTGAGCGGCCGGATGAGGATGTTGCTTTCCTGCTGGTCGATGCACTGGATGATCCAGCCCGGCATGCGG
The DNA here is from genome assembly GCF_047124445.1 of Shimia sp. MIT1388. Classification (GTDB taxonomy): domain Bacteria; phylum Pseudomonadota; class Alphaproteobacteria; order Rhodobacterales; family Rhodobacteraceae; genus Shimia. Next base: position 3,445,781 of record NZ_CP138921.1, read on the forward strand.
CCGATGGCGAAGATTGGCACGTAGAGGTCCATCGGGATGCCGTGCAATTGGTAGATCACGCCGGAGTAGAAATCGACGTTCACGTTCAGGCCATGGCGGGCGTAGGGCTTCATCGCCTCGACCACACCTTGCAGGATTTCGTACCACTCTGGTGCGCCCATTTCTTCGCCAAGTTTTTTCACGCCGTCACGCATGTGGCGCGCGCGGGGGTCTTCAGCGCGGTAGACGCGGTGGCCAAATCCGGTGACCGCCTCGCGGTTTTTGCGCTTGGCTTTGACATAGGCGGCGGCGTTATCAGGCGTGCCGATCTCGTGCACCATTTTCATCACGTCTTCGGCTGCGCCACCGTGGGCAGGGCCTGCCAAAGTGGACAGCGCGGTGACGATGCCGCCGTGCAGGTTGGTGTCGGTGCCGATGGTGACGCGGGCGGCAAAAGAGCTGGCGTTGGCGCCGTGTTCGGCGTGCAGGATGAAATCGACATCGGCCAGTTTGGCGGCGTCCTCGGAAGGTTTCTCACCCTTGAGCATCCAGAGCCAGTTGGCTGCGTGAGATAGCGATTTGTCCGCTGGGACCAGATCGCGGCCGTTGCGGATGTTTTCATGCGCGGCGATGATCATCGGGACTTGCGAGGTCAGGCGCAGGCCGTTGGCGAGGAAGGCTTCAGGGCCAGTTTTTTGGCTGTCAGCCTCAAGCGCGGCGAGGGCGGAGACGGCGGTGCGCAACACGTCCATCGGATGGCCGTCTTTGGTGGCGCGGATGATGTCGTAGATCTGTTTCGGCAGCTCTCGCGCGGCTTTGAGGGCGGCGTCAAACTCTGCGAGCTCCGCCTCGGAGGGCAGCTCGCCGTGGATCAGCAGATAGCAGACTTCTTCAAAGGTGGATTGCGTGGCGAGATCGTGGATGGAGTAGCCGCGATAAGACAGTTCGCCTTTGGCGCCGTCGATGTGGGAGACGCCAGAGCGCTCAAAATAAATGCCTTTGAGGCCGCGGTTGATCTTGACGTTTTCGGTCACGGATGGCTCCTGTTGCGTATGCGGAGGTATACATGAAGTTTATGGATGCGCTGTCGGCCAAGGTGGCGGCGAAAAACGCGCGGGTTGTGTTTCCCGAACACAAAGAGCCGCGCACAGCCGAAGCCATGCGGGCGTTGGATCGGGATGGTCTGTGTCGGCCTATGACGCTTGGTGATAACACGGACCGCTACGTGCAGGCGCTGATCGAGACGCGCGGCATGAAAGAGCGGATCGCCCGACGTCTCGTCGAGAAGCCGCTCTATCGGGCGGCAGCGATGGTCGCAGCCGGTGAGGCGGACGCGATGACCGCGGGTGCGGAAGCGCCAACGCGGCGTGTGATCGAAGCGGCCTCCATGGCGATTGGCCTGGCCGATGGGGTGAGTGTGCCGTCGAGCTTCTTCTTGATGAATTTCCCGGATGGCCGGTCGCTGGTCTTTGCCGACTGTGGTTTGACAGTAGACCCGGATGCCGAAGGGTTGGCGGCGATTGCCACAGCTTCGGCGCGCAGCGGAGAGGCGTTGCTTGGCGTCGCGCGAGTGGCGTTGTTGTCGTTTTCCACCGGCACCAGTGGTGCGGGCGCCAGTGTTGACAAAGTGCGCGAGGCGGCCGAGTTGAGCGGTTTTGCGGGGCCGGTGCAAGGTGACGCCGCGCTGATCCCCGACGTGGCCGCGCGAAAAGGCATGGGGGGCGGTGACGCAAATGTGCTGGTGTTTCCCAATCTGGATGCGGGCAACATCGCTTACAAGCTGGCGGTTGCCCTGGGCGGGGCGCAGGCCTTGGGTCCAATCCTGCAAGGGTTCAAAAAGCCGGTTTGCGACCTTAGCCGTGGGGCAAGTGCGCAGGATATTGTGGCCGCGACAATTGTGACGCTGGCGCTGGATTAGGGGCGAGGCGGGGCTCATGCGGCCCCCTCCGGTGCCTTTTGGGTCTGATCCAATGCATCAGATTGGGCGACGGTGACAGCAACCATGTGCAAAATATCCTCAGCGGAACATCCGCGGGACAGGTCATTGGCGGGTTTTGCCAGGCCTTGTAGCACTGGGCCAATGGCGGTTGCGCCACCAACGCGCTGAGCGATTTTGTAGCCCAGGTTACCGGCGTTCAGGCTGGGGAAGACAAAGACGTTGGCTGCGCCACCCAGCGCAGATTTCTCCGCTTTTGACGCGGCGACCTCAGGCACAAAGGCGGCGTCGAACTGAAGCTCTCCGTCGATAATGAGATCAGGATCGGCGACTTTGGCCAGATGCGTGGCCGCCACAACCTTGGACACTTTGGGATGATCGGCGCTTCCCGCTGTTGAGAAAGACAGCATGGCGACGCGTGGCGTCTCGCCGGTGAGTGCCCGGTAAGACGCCGCCGAGGCGCGGGCGATTTCGGCCATTTCATTTGCGTCAGGATCCACAACAAGACCGCAATCCGCAAAAATATGCGCGCCTTTTACGGTGTGGTGTTCTTTGCAGTAGAGCATAAAAAAGAACGAGGAGACCATCGCCGCATCTGGCGCTTTTCCAATGATCTGTAGCGCGGTGCGCACTGTGTCGGACGTGGTTTCGGCAGCACCGCCGACAGTGCCATGGGCGCGGCCGGTTTGCACCAGAAGCGCCGCATAGGTCAGGCGGTGGCGGACTTGCGCGGAGGCTATTTCCGGTGTCATGCCTTTGTGCGCACGCAAGGTCACCAATGTGTCGCGAAATTCGTCAATCAGGGGTGAGCTATTGGGATCGTGAATCTCGATGTCGTCGGTAACTTCCTCAAGGGTCGTGCCGTAATTGGCGAGATTGTCTGCGATCTTTTGAGGGTCACCCACCAACAGCACGCGGGCCACTTTTTCTTTGCGGATCATGAGCGCAGCCTCTGCCACGCGGGGATCATCGCCCTCAGAAAGGGCGATGATTTTGTCAGAGCCGCTGGCGGCACCAAGTATCTGGCGGAGCGGCTTCAAGGAGTCAGCTTCCGGTCTGTTTGACCATGTCAGCCGCGTCGATACCGGCCACGGAAACAGGTTTTTTCATCGCGTCGCGACGGAAGGGTTCACCCAGTTCCTGGTTGATCATGGCTTCGATCAAAGTGGTTTTGCCGTGGTTCATTTGATCGTCGATCGCCTTGTTCAGGGCGGCGGTCAGCTCGTCCATGGTGCGGGCGACAACGCCTTGGAGGCCACAGGCTTGCGCGATGCCAGCATAAGACACTTGGGTGTCGAGTTCGGTACCCACGAAGTTGTCGTCAAACCACAGAGTGGAGTTCCGCTTTTCCGCACCCCATTGGTAGTTGCGGAAGACGATTTGGGTCACCGCAGGCCATTCGCCGCGACCGATGGCGGTTAACTCGTTGACCGCGATGCCAAAAGCGCCGTCGCCGGCAAAACCGCAGACTGGCACATCTGGCTGGCCAATTTTGGCGCCGACAATAGCGGGCAGGCCGTAGCCACAGGGGCCAAACAGGCCGGGTGCGAGGTATTTGCGGCCTTCCTCAAACGAGGGATAGGCGTTGCCGATGGCGCAGTTGTTGCCAATGTCGGAGCTGATGATCGCTTCGCGCGGCAGGGCGGATTGGATCGCGCGCCAGGCCATGCGTGGGGACATCCAGTCCGGTTTGTCAGCGCGGGCGCGTTCGTTCCAGGTTGTGCCCGGATCGTCGTCTTCATGGTCCATCGAGGACAGTTGCTGCGCCCAGGCGGATTTGGTTTTGGAAATGCGCGCTTTGCGCTCTTCGCGGCCTGCATCGCCTGCGGTGTCCGATAGTTGCTCCAGAATCCCAGTGGAGACTTTCGCAGCGTCCCCCACGATGCCGACTTCGACCTTTTTGGTCAGGCCGATGCGGTTCGGGTTGATGTCCACCTGGATGATTTTGGCATCCGCAGGCCAGTATTCCATGCCGTAGCCCGGCAAAGTGGAGAAGGGGTTCAGGCGGGTGCCCAGGGCGAGGACTACGTCAGCCTCTTTGATGAGTTCCATGCCTGCTTTGGAGCCGTTGTAGCCCAGCGGTCCTGCAAACAGCGGGTGGTTGCCGGGGAAGGCGTCGTTGTGTTGGTAGCCCACGCACACAGGCGCATCGAGGCGCTCTGCCAATTCGATGGACGCCGGGATGCCACCTTCGGACAGAACCGTGCCTGCGCCGTTGAGGATCACCGGGTTCTTAGCTTCGGACAGCAGTTTGGCCGCGTCTGCCACAGAAGACGTGCCGCCGGAGGACGCCTCGAACTCGATGGGCTCGGGCAGGTCGATGTCGATCACCTGAGTCCACATGTCACGCGGGATGTTGAGTTGAGCAGGGCCGCAGAGGCGCTTGGCTTGGGCAATCACACGGGTGAGGACTTCGGCGACGCGGGAGGGGTCGCGGACCTCTTCCTGATAGGCCACCATGTCTTTGAACAGCGCCATCTGCTCAACTTCCTGGAAGCCACCCTGACCGATGGTCTTGTTGGCGGCTTGTGGGGTCACCAGCAGCAATGGCGTGTGGTTCCAGTAGGCGGTTTTTACGGCGGTCACGAAGTTGGTGATGCCGGGGCCGTTTTGCGCGATCATCATCGACATTTTGCCGGTGGCGCGGGTGTAGCCGTCGCTCATCATGCCAGCGGAGCCTTCGTGGGCGCAGTCCCAGAACATGATGCCCGCTTTGGGGAAGAGATCTGAAATTGGCATCATGGCGGAGCCAATGATTCCAAAGGCATGCTCGATGCCGTGGCGCTGAAGCACTTTCACAAAGGCTTCTTCGGTGGTCATTTTCATGAGGCAAACTCCATGCTGCGCCCGACTCTTTCGGTGGGCGTTCCTTTTGCATGGAAAGTACGAACTGCGGCAATTTGGCGTTAGGGCCAGATGGGGTGGCCGGATGTGTCCAGATCAGCCAGAGCCAAGCGCGCGGGCGATGCGGGCCACGCCCTCGGGGATGCGTTCGGAGGGAATGGAGGAATAGCCGAGGCGGTAGAAGTTCTTTGGTGGGGTTTCGCCGGTAAAAAATGAATGACCTGGTTCGATGAGGACACCTTCGGATTTGAGGTCTTCTGCCAGAATTTCGGTGTCGACGTCGGGGTTGGCCTGCATCCAGAAGGAGGAGCCGCCAAAGGCGCCCTTGCCCGCTACGGTCAGGCCTGATTGGTCAATGGCGTCCTGCATGACGGCGCGGCGGGCTTTGAGGGCCTCGCGGATGCGGCGGATGAGGGCGTCGTAGTGGCCAAGGGAGAGGAAATACGCGGCGGTGCGTTGGATGTGGCCCGGCGGGTGGCGGATGACGGAGGCGCGCAGGGCGCGGGCTTCGCGGATGAAAGCTTCGGAGCCGACCAGATAGCCAAGACGCAGGCCGGGGAAGAGCGACTTGGAGAAGCTGCCGACGTAGATCACGCGGCCCTCGGTATCGAGTGATTTCAGGGCCGGAGACGGGGCGTCTAGGAAGGACATTTCAAATTCGTAGTCGTCTTCGACCACCAGCGCGTCGATGTCGCGGGCACGCTCCAGCAAGGCGTGGCGGCGAGCCATTGGCATGGTGGCGGTGGTTGGGCATTGGTGGCTGGGAGTTGTGAAAATCACGTCCGCTTCGGAGGGGATCAGGTCGGGGTTGAGGCCGTCGCGGTCCACGTTGATGGCGTCCACATGGCAGCGGGACTGGTTCAGGATGTCGCGCAGGGCGTGGTAGCAGGGGTTTTCGATCGCGGCCATGCGGCGCTGGGTTAGCAGTACCTGCGCAGCAATCCAGAGCGCGTTTTGGGCACCCAAGGTGATCAGGATTTCTTCGGGGCGGGCGATGATGCCGCGACGGGGGAGCGTGTTGCGGGCGATGAATTCGACCAGTTCGGGGTCGTCCTGATCATAGTAATCAGAGGTGAGCGCGGTGAAGTCTTTTTGGCCCAACGCCTGCAAGGCACAGAGCCGCCAGTTGGCATGGTCAAACAGGCTGGGATCGGTTTGGCCGTAAACAAAAGGGTAGCGGTAGTTGGCCCAATCTTTGGGTTTGTCTGGAGTGTCGCCGCCGGTGAAGCGACGGCCTAAGGCGCGCGTCCAGTCGATGCGGTCTTCACGTGGTTTGGGCGGGTCAAAAGACGGCGGGACCGGGGCGTTTTCGCTGACGTAGTAGCCGGACCGGCCACGTGAAGTCAGGTAGTCATTGGCCAGAAGCTCGGTGTAGGCGAGGGTGACGGTGATGCGCGAAACGCCAAGGTGCGTGGCGAGTTTGCGTGAGGAGGGCAGTTTCTCACCGCGCCGGAAGCGACCCGACAGGATGCCCTCTGCGATCAACTGCTGGATTTGCGCCTGAAGCGTGCCCTGAAAACCGGGCGCGAGGAAGAAGGTTTCGACAGATATGGCCATGGGCGGGAGGCTATACTGGACTTATCCTGCAGGCAAACTGGACTTTCACGTTGGTGCCATGCGTGCCAGCTTGTGCTCAAGATTTGCGCGGATAGCGGGCCATTCATGTTGGCAGATCGAATAGACAGCAGTGTCGCGTAGGGTGCCGTTGGCCATGATCATGTGATTGCGCAGAACACCATCGAATTTCGCGCCAAGACGTTCAATCGCCCTGCGCGATTGTTGGTTCAGGAAGTGGGTGCGGAATTCTACGGCGATGCAGTCCAGTTCTTCAAAGGCGTGACGCAGCATCAGCAGTTTGCATTCGGTGTTCATCGGACTGCGTTGGACCGCTGCGCGATACCAGGTGGACCCGATTTCCACCCGTCGGTTGGCTGCGTCGGCGTTCATGTAGGTGGTCATGCCGACGGCTTGGCCCGTTGGGTCGAGGATGGCAAACGGCGTCATGCCTGAGGTCGTATTCCGCGCGTCGATGTTGGCGGGCACCTCTTCTGGCGCAGGCACCATCGTGTACCAAAGGGAGGACAGATCCCCGTCTGCAGAGGCCTCGGCCAAATCACTGGCGTGGTCCTGAGACAGGGGAGCGAGTGACACATGTGTGCCAGTCAAAGTTATTGGGGCTGGCCACATGTTTTTTCCTTTCACAGACACAAGCGCCACCTGCCCCGTGGGGCAAGCGGCGCGGGGTGACGGGGGAGGACGCCGTCACCGGACGTTGCAGTTCTGTTTAGCCGAACACTTTGGTCAGGGCGTTGTCGACAGCCGTGGTGATGGCGTCGATGTCGTCTGCTGTGGCGATCAGGGCCGGGGAGAAGGCAATCACGTTGTTACGGCCCGGTACAGAGCGGTTGGCCGCACCGATGATCACACCTTGCGCACCACAGTCACCAACAATGGCGGCGATGTCAGCTTCGTCCACCGGTTCCTTGGTCTCGCGGTCTTTCACAAGCTCACAGCCAAGGAACAGGCCTTTGCCACGCACGTCTCCGATGACCTCATGTTTCTCCATCAAGGCTTGAAGGTTGCCCATCATGCGCTCGCCCATGGCGGTGCAGTTTTCCAGCAGGCCTTCCTCTTCGATGATCGCCATGTTTTCCAGCGCGGCCGCAGGGCCTGCGGTACATCCGCCAAAGGTGGAGATGTCGCGGAAGTGGTCAAGCTTGTCGGACGGGTCCGACTTGAACAGGTCAAAGACCTCTTCGGTGGTGACCATGCAGGCGATGGCGGCATAACCGGAGGCCACGCCTTTGGCCATGGTCACGAAGTCGGGCTTGATGCCGTAGTGCTGATAGCCAAACCAATGGGTGCCGGTACGGCCGATGCCACAGACAACTTCGTCGATGTGCAACAGAATGTCGTACTGTTTGCAGATTTGCTGCACCCGTTCCCAATAGCCTTCGGGTGGGGTGATGACGCCGCCACCTGCGGTCACGGGTTCAAGGCAGAGCGCCCCCACGGTGTCCGGGCCTTCTTTGAGGATGACCTCTTCGATCAGATTGGCCGCAGCGATGCCGAACTCGCGACCGGAGAGGTGGCCGAGGCCAAGTTCGTCTTTGCGGTACTCCATACAGTGCGGCACGCGCACAAAGCCCGGTGCAAAGGGGCCGTATTGCATGTTGCGCTCGTCCTGACCGCCCGCGGACATCGCCGCCAAAGTGGAGCCGTGGTAGTCGCGGTCGCGGTAGAGGATTTTGTGTTTCTTGCCGCCGTATTTCTTATGCGCAATCTGACGGATCATTTTGAAGGCTTTCTCGTTGGCCTCTGATCCGGAGTTGGTGAAGTAGACGCGGCTCATGCCGGGCATTTTTTCAACCAACTTTTCCGCATATAGCGCGCCAGGCACGTTGCCGGCGGCGTTGGCGAAGTAGCACATCTTCATCAGGTTGGCGTGCACGGCGTTGGCGATGCGCTCACGGCCGTATCCGACGTTTACGGTCCAGACCGCGCCGGATACTGCGTCGATATACTCTTTGCCGTTTTGGTCCCACACGCGCATGCCTTTGCCCTCGATGATGATACGAGGGTCGTTTGTTTCGAATGGCTTGTGCTGCACAAGGTGGTGCCAGACGTGGGCTTTGTCAGCGTTCACGACATGGCTGAGGTCGTTGTCTTTCAATGTGCCATCCATGGCGCGAGTCTCCCTGATTGAGAATCTACTTTAGATTGTTTGTCGGGCGCAAACTCCGCCCGTTACGTGGATTTCGATGCCATCCTCGCGACTTTTTCAAGCAGGTTTATAGGGCCAGAAGATTTGACTGTGTAAGGCCAGTATTCTGACGGGCTGCGTCCAAAAATCCGTGAAGAGGGCTTCAAATCCCTATTTTATAACGTTTTCAACCAAATGGTCAAATTTAATTGATAGGGCCAAGACACGGGTTCGTGACGTTGAATTGCTGAAAAAAACATTGATCGGTGCCCGAATTTCCGCTCCCCTCAAGGAGGACGCGCATTGCCGGTGATCAAAAAAGAGGCTCAAGGCCCGACGAACCCGGCTCGAATTTCGCGCCAGAATCGACAACGGGAGAAATGATTATGAGCTTGAAAACGACGCTGATGGGTGCGGCGGCCTCCACTGCTATGTTGCTGGGTGCGCAGGCGGCGATGGCCGACGAGATCACCGTGGCCTACTTCCTGGAGTGGCCGATGCCGTTCCAATACGCCAAGCAGACCGGCATGTATGAAGAAGCCATGGGCACCAAGATCAACTGGGTCAGCTTTGACACTGGCACCGCGATGAGTGCAGCGATGGCCTCGGGCGATGTGCAGATTTCCGTGAGCCAAGGTGTGCCGCCGTTTGTGGTTGCGGCCTCTGCCGGTCAGGACATCCAGATTGTAGACGTGGCTGTGAGCTACTCTGACAACGACAACTGTGTGGTGGCCTCCGGTCTGGAGATCGACAAAGACAGTGCGGCAGAGCTGGCCGGCAAGAAAGTGGCTGTGCCTCTGGGCACTGCGGCGCACTATGGTTTCCTGAGCCAGATGAACCACTTCGGTGTGGATGTGGCGTCCATGGAAGTGGTCGATATGGCGCCGGCGGAAGGGGCTGCGGCACTGGCGCAGGGCTCGCTGGATATGGCCTGTGGCTGGGGTGGCGCGCTGCGTCGCATGAAGGAGCATGGCAACGTGCTGCTGACCGGTGCGGAGAAAGAAGAGCTGGGCATTCTGGTGTTTGACGCCACCACCGCGCCTGCGTCCTATATTGCCGAAGAAGGCGAGATGCTGGCGAAGTTCCTAGCGGTGACCGCAGAAGCCAACGAAATGTGGGCGGATGAAGCCAACCACGCCAAGATGCTGCCGGTGATCGCGAAAGACGCGGGTATGGATGAGCAGTCCACCGCAGATACGCTGGCGACCTTCAAATTCCCAACCGTAGACGATCAGCTGGGCGGAGCCTGGTTGGGCGGTACCGCACAAGACTTCATGAAGGGTGTCGCGGGCGTGTTTGTGGGCGCAGGTTCCATTCCAAGCGCGCTGGACAGTTATGACGGTGCGGTCAACACCGGACCGCTGGAAGCTGCCAAAGGCATGTAAGCACATGTAAGAACAAGGCCCGCACCTTTGGCTGTGGGCCTTGTTTTCAATGACTTCCCAATGAGAACAGGCGGGACAACCGCCGTGCGTCGCGGGGGCGATGCCCAACGTCAGATAGGGACCATGACCGGATTATCCATACAAAATTTGTCCATGCGTTTTGACCTGCCCAACGGCAGTCATGTGCAGGCGCTGAAGGACGTGAGCCTTGATTTGAAGCAAGGCGAGTTGCTGAGCGTGCTGGGGCCTTCGGGCTGTGGCAAAACCACCTTGTTGAATATTGTGGCCGGGTTTCTGGCGCCGACAGAAGGCCAGATTGTGTTGAACGGGCATCAAGTGCTGGGGCCCGATGCCGAGCGCGGCATGGTGTTTCAGAAGGGCGCCTTGTTTGAATGGATGAGCGTGCGGGACAATGTGCGTTTTGGACCTGACATGAAGGGCATGCCGAAGTCTGAAAGCGCAGAGATCGTTGACCATTTGCTCGATGTGGTGGGGCTGCAGGATTTCAAAGAAAAGATGGTCTATGAGCTGTCCGGCGGGATGCAGCAGCGTGTGGCACTGGCCCGCTGTCTGGCCAATGATCCGGATGTGATCCTGATGGACGAGCCGCTGGGGGCGCTCGACGCACTGACACGGGAGAAGATGCAGAGCCTGGTGCTCAAACTGTGGAAAGAGACCGGCAAAACTATCATTTTGATCACCCACTCGGTGGATGAAGCGCTGTTGTTGGGGGAGCGGCTGTTGGTGATGGCGCCGCGGCCCGGGCGGATTCACAAAGAATATCGCCTGCCCTTTGCGGACATGGGCGTCGGCGCAGATTTGCGGGAGGTGAAGGAGCACCCGGACTATGCCGCAACCCGCGAAGAGATCCTCAACATGATCTGGAACATGGAAGAAGAGATCATGGGCCGCACTGAGGAGAGCGCATAAGATGGGACAGATTTTTTCAGACCTCGGCGGTGAACTGATCACGCTCCTTATTTCTGTGGTCAGCGCCCTGCCTTATTTGATCCTGTATGTTGGGCTGATCCTCTTGGCCTATGCCTTGTATACTCAGGTCAAACGTCGCCTGACGCCTGTTCGGGATTACACGTCGCTGAAGACGGTGACCTTTGGGGACGAGAGCGCCGTGATCTCCAACAAAGCGGCCTCGGTGATATCTATTGTGCTGATCTTTGTGATTTGGGGGGCGTTTACCGGGTCTTCCTTGTTGCCGAAATTCCTGCACGCACCGGGACCGTTTGTGGGAGAAGCTACGTTCACTTACACGGTGGAAACTGAAGGCGGTCAGACGGCGGACGCCACCGTCAGCGTGCTGGTGCATGAAGCTGGCGAAAAGCCGGACGCACCGGTGGTGTCTGAAAATGATGGCATTGCCAAAAACGATGCTTTGGTGGTGCAGGCTTATCGGTCCAAGCTGCTGCGCTGGGATGCCAATGACGAAGTAACCCGCAAAGACGGGGCCAAGATCGTGGCGGTGGATGGCCAGCCAATTGATCGGGAGACCGATGTCGAACTTGGCTTTGGCCGTGTGGCGCTGACCGACAAAGGCACGTTGAACTTCGAGCCAGCCAAAGGTTGGCAGATGGAGAACATCTGGCTGCCTGCGCCTGAAAGTGTGTGGAAACGCCTGATCTCGGTAAGCCAAGACGGATATCAGAACGTCACCCTGGCGGAGCATCTGAGCTATTCCCTGTTCCGGGTGATCGTGGGCTTTGCACTGGGCGCGGCGGTGGGTATTCCGCTGGGCTACGCCATGGGCTTGTCCAATTGGTTCCGCGGCTGGTTTGATCCGATTGTGGAATTCATGCGGCCGGTGCCGCCTTTGGCCTTGATCCCGCTGGTGATTATCTGGGCCGGGATTGGAGAGCAGGGCAAAATCATCCTGCTGTTCCTTGCCGCGCTGTGGATCATGGCGATTGGTGCGCGGTCCGGTGTCTCGGGTGTGAATATCACCAAGGTGCACGCGGCCTACTCCTTGGGGGCCAATAAGCGTCAGATCCTGCGTCACGTGATTATTCCAAACTCCTTGCCGGAGATATTTACGGCGGCACGTGTTGCCATGGGCGTTTGCTGGGGCACGGTTGTGGCCGCAGAGCTTGTGGCGGCGGAAAAGGGTGTTGGTAAGATGATTGTGGCGGCGTCCAAGTTTCAGGACACGGACATCGTATTGATGGGGATTATCCTCATCGGGATCATCGGATTTGGCATCGATATGCTGATGCGCTGGGGCGAGAAATACCTCGTGCCGTGGAAAGGCAAGGCCTGACGCTCTTAGGTGGCTTGAGACAAAAAAGAGGGGCTGGCGTGTTGCGCTGGCCCTTTTTGTGTGGGGGGCAACAGTTGACTTTGTGCCGCGAGGCTTTATGTGAAGCGGGTCGCTGCGCAGCCGCGTGAGCAGGCCGCGCCGGGTTTGAAAGAACCGTCCGGGCGCATCAGCGACGCTTTCGTTCCCATCACGCAGGGTTCTGACTGGCAGACCGGGCCGCGCGGAATGTGCTTCGCGGTGGCGGTGCTGTCGAACCCGATCGCGGCTCCTGTGTGGGCCGTTGACGCCATGCCATGCGCGATCGTGCGTGTGGTTTGAAAGGACATTTTGTGTCGACGTTTGAAGACCTGGGCCTGTCGCCCACACTTTTGAAAGGCCTCAAGGCGGCTGGTTTTGATGCGCCTACGCCAATCCAGCAGAAGGCCATTCCGCTGGCCTTGCAGGGCCATGATATTTTGGGGCTGGCGCAGACCGGCACCGGCAAATCTCTGGCGTTTGGCTTGCCGATGATGGATCGCCTGCTGGCGACACCGGGCAAGCCGATGCCGAAATCGGTAAAGGCGCTGGTTTTGGCGCCGACGCGGGAATTGGTGAACCAGATCGCCGACAACTTGCGTCCGATGGTGCAAGGCACACCGATGAAGGTGATGACCGTGGTAGGTGGGCAGTCCATCAACCGCCAGATTGCCATGCTTAAGCGCGGCACGGATATTCTGGTGGCAACGCCGGGCCGGTTGATTGACCTGCTGGATCGCAAGGAAATTGACCTGTCGACAGTGGGCTATCTGGTGCTCGATGAAGCGGACCAGATGCTGGACATGGGGTTCATTCACTCCTTGCGCAAAATTGCGCCGCATCTGGGCACTCCGCGCCAGACCATGCTGTTTTCGGCCACCATGCCAAAGCAGATGGAAGAACTGAGCCAGAGCTATCTGACCAAGCCCAAGCGGGTGGAATGTGCGCCTCCCGGCAAGACCGCGGATAAGATTGCCCAGTCCATGGAATACCATGAGAAGGGTGAGAAGCGGAAACGGCTGCGGGAAATCCTGTCTGAGAACATGGGGGAGAGCACGCTGATCTTCTCGCGCACCAAGCACGGTGCGGAGCGGATGATGAAACAGTTGGTGGCCGAGGGCTTCAACGCGGCGTCGATCCACGGCAACAAAAGCCAAGGGCAGCGGGACCGCGCCATCAAAGCCTTCCGCGAAGGCGAGGTCACCATTCTGGTGGCGACCGATGTGGCGGCGCGTGGGATCGACATTCCGGTGATTTCACTGGTGATTAACTTCGATCTGCCCAATGTGGCCGAGGCCTATGTGCACCGGATTGGCCGCACCGCGCGCGCCGGTCGTGAAGGGCGGGCGATTTCTTTCTGTGCGCTGGATGAGCGGGATTACCTGAAGGACATCGAGAAGCTGATTGGCCGTCAGTTTGACCGGCCCACCGATGAGCTTCGTGAGATGAAGAAAGAATATGGTGCCGGGCCACGGTCTGGTGGAGAGGGCCGCAAGCGCGGAGGCGGCAAGCCCGGTGGCGGTGGTAAGTCCAGCCGGGGAAAACCTGGTGGTGGCAAGCCAAACAGCGCGGCCAATGGCAACGACAAGCCGGGAGGCGGTCGTCCGCGTCGGCGGCGCAACCGCTCGCGCAAGCCAGCAGCGTAACAAAAAAAGGCCGCAGCGGAATGCTGCGGCCTTTCCGTTTTGTGTCATCTTGTGGCTTAGCCCATGGGCACGCCGGAGATCGCCTTGGTTTCACAGAACTCTTCCAAACCCCAAGTGCCGCCCTCACGGCCGTTGCCGGACTGGCCGTAGCCGCCAAATGGGGAGCCGTTGATGCGCGACACGCCGTTGGTTTCGACCATGCCGGAGCGGACCTGACGCGCCACGCGCAGGCGTTTGTCGTCATCCTGCGTTTGGATGTAGTTGGTGAGGCCATAGACGGTGTCATTGGCCATTTGTACCGCTTGCTCTTCGCTTTCAAACGGGGAAATCGCCAGCACCGGGCCGAAGATTTCTTCGCGGTAGATGGTCATGTCCGGGGTCACGTCGGCGAATACGGTTGGGCGCACGAAGTAGCCTTTGTTCATGCCTTCCGGACGGCCAAGACCGCCTGCGACCAGCGTGGCGCCTTCTTTGATGCCGGTCTCGATCAGGCCCTGGATTTTGTTGAACTGCAGCTCAGAGACAACGGGACCGATGTGGCGGCCGGACTCTGTGGTCGCGCCCACTTGGGTGGCCTCGGCGGCGGCTTTGGCTTGCTCGACCGCTTCGGCGTAACGGCTGCTTTCGATCATCATGCGAGTAGGGGCGTTACAGGATTGACCGGAGTTCTGCATGCAGTGGATCACGCCGCGCTTGACGGCTTTTTCGTCTGCATCCGCAAAGATGATGTTGGCGCCTTTGCCGCCAAGCTCGAGGCTGACGCGCTTCAAAGTGTCAGCGGCGGCTTTGGAGATGGCGATGCCGGCGCGGGTGGAGCCCGTGAAGGACACCATGTCCACATCCGGATGCGCGGACAGTTGCGAGCCGACACCCACACCGTTGCCGTTGACCATATTGAAGACACCTGCCGGGAAGCCGGCTTCGTCCATCATCTCTGTGAAGACGATGGAGGACAGGGGCGCGATTTCAGACGGTTTTAACACCATGGTGCAGCCGACCAGCAGTGCCGGGATGGCTTTCAGGAAGACCTGGTTCATCGGCCAGTTCCAAGGGGTGATCATGGCGCAGACGCCAATGGGCTCTTTGCGCATGCGGTCGGCACCCATGGCGTATTCGAACTCGAAGTTTTCCAGAGCTTCGAGGAAGCCATCGAGGTGCCAGACACCGGCGCCCCACTGGTTGTTCTTAGCCAGATCGGTGGGTGCGCCCATTTCCAGGCGCATGGCTTCGGCCATGTCGTCGCGCCGCGCCATGTAGATGTCGCGCAGCTTTTTGACCAGCGCGACACGCTCTTCCAGCGGCGTATCGGCCCAGGCAGGG
Source organism: Shimia sp. MIT1388 (assembly GCF_047124445.1). Classification (GTDB taxonomy): domain Bacteria; phylum Pseudomonadota; class Alphaproteobacteria; order Rhodobacterales; family Rhodobacteraceae; genus Shimia. The sequence goes on from NZ_CP138921.1 coordinate 3,460,878, forward strand.
AAGGCTGCGCGTGCAGCAGCCACGGCGGCGTCGGTGTCGGCCTGATCGCCGAGCGAAATTACGGCGCAGGTGTCTTCGGTGGCAGGGTCAATGACGGGCAGTTCATTGGCGGCAACGGGGTCGACCCATTGGCCGTTGATGTAGAATTGGCGTTTCTCGATCATGGTGTTCACTCCCTCTCGATCTTGGCGTCACTCTGCGCGGCAAAACAGGGGGCCGCAAGTGGGGGCGACGCGCGGTCACGAGTAATTTGATCAAATTATTTCTTCCGGTAAAGGGGTGGCGTTCAAAAAAGACGGATGTAGTCTGCGCAAAGTCGCTTTGCGACAGAGAACCGTTTTTACATATCGCCCCACCCGCGAGAATTGTCTCGCCCCAAGCTGGCAGGGCGGAGTGTGCGACCCAAAGAGAGGGAGATACCCATGGGCCTGCGAATCAATGATGTTGTGCCAAATTTCACCGCCGAGACGGATCAGGGCACGATCACTTTTCACGACTGGATTGGCGATAGCTGGGCCATCCTGTTTTCTCACCCAAAAGACTTCACGCCGGTCTGCACCACCGAGTTTGGCGCGGTCGCGCAGCTTGCAGATGAGTGGCAGAAGCGCGGCACCAAAGTGATTGGTGTGTCCGTGGATGGTGTGGAAGACCACAAAGGCTGGAAGAAAGACATTGAGGCTTATGCGGGCACCGGCGCGGGCTTCCCGATCATTGCCGATGACGGTCTGGCTGTGTCCAAGGCCTTCGACATGCTGCCAGCCGAGGCGTATCTGCCAGATGGCCGTACCCCGGCGGACAGCGCCACCGTGCGATCGGTGTTCATCATCGGCCCGGATAAGCAGTTGAAGCTGTCGATGACCTATCCGATGAACGTTGGTCGGAACTTTGCCGAGGTGCTGCGCGCGCTGGATGGTCTGCAGACCGCGGCAAAAGAGAACGTCGCGACGCCTGCGAACTGGACCCCAGGTGGCGATGTTGTGATCCCGGTCGCGGTGAGCGATGAGGACGCGAAAGCGAAATACGGTGAGTTCACCACCCATTTCCCATACCTGCGCACCACCAAGCTGCCAGGCTAAGTTCCGGTCCCAATTACCGGATTGGACATTTTGAAAGCGCGCTGGGTTTCCCGGCGCGCTTTTCTTTTAGCCGGTGAGCGCGATCTGACGTTTGGTAATTTTGCCGCGCAAACTAATTCCTCCTGCGAAATTAAGCGGCTGGAAACTGTTTTGTCCGAAGAAGGGCAGGATGACCCAACGCGTGCAATATCTCCCGGCGATTCTCGCTGTTGTCTTTTGCCTCACCGTGACCCCGGTTTTGGCAATTGTCAGCGCCCCTGTGAAAGCAGGTGGGCCGGTTTTGGTTGTCGCGCGGCCGGGGACAGACCTGACAGAACTCGTAGAGGCATCCGGCGGACATGTCGTGGGCGTGACACAAGCCCCGCTCGCTGTGATGGGGGCGTCAGAAAGCGAAGACTTTGAACAGAGACTGAAACGGAATGGAGCCTGGGCCATTCTGGACGGCGAAGCGCTGGCCTGGCTGTGTGGTGATACGATATGACAGAAGATCTCAAATTGACGAAAGCCCGTCAGACGGGTGTGAAAGTTTTGGCCATAGTGGCGGCGGTTCTTGGCGCTGCGGCGGCAACAATTGCATTTATGCGGGGCGGTCAGGTTGTGATGATCGGTGCCTCCGCCGGTGCCTTTGCCGCTTTGGCGTTTTATGCTTTTCGTTTGGGCGGCAATCTTGCGGCGCGAGTGAGCGTGACCGTGGCCGTGATTGGCCAGATTGCCTTGATCCTCGCGTCTATGGCGGGGCACGCATGGCAACTTGACGTGCATATGGTGTTCTTTGCTGCGTTGGCGATGCTGACGCTGATGACTTGTCCGATAGCTTTGCTTGTTGGGGCTGGCGTGACGGCTGTGCACCACCTGGCGCTGACGTTTTTCTGGCCGTCAATGGTGTATCCGTCGGTGGATTTGATGGAAAACATTGGCCGCACAGTGTTGCACGCTGTTGTTGTGATTGCGGAAACCGGCATTTTGCTGACCTCGGTGATGACCACGCTGCGTCAGATGAATGAGCGCAACAAAGAGCAAGCTGTGCTGTCTGAGACGATGGATGCGTTGAAAGGCGAGAAAGCGGGCATTGAAGCACGCCAGAAGGCGCAGGCGGACGTTGTGGAAACACTGCACGAACGTCTGACACGGATTGCAGGCGGCAATCTTGACGCTTCTATCAATCATTCTTTCGATAAGAGCTACGAGGCGCTGCGCAAGAGTTTCAATGATGCGGTGAAGTCCCTGAGTGGCATTGTGACCTCCGTGACCTCGGTGTCGAGTCAGATCGAAGTGGACAGCCGCGAGTTGTCTGAGGTGTCCAACAGTGTGGCGCACAGCACCGAGAAACAAGCGGGGGCGCTGCAGGGCGTGACCGATGCGGTGGAGCAGATTGCCGATGCGATGAACGGCGCTGTGGCGAAGGCGAAATCCACCCAGGAGCGGTTTGACAACACTCGCAACATGACCAGCAATGGCGCGGAAGTGGTGCGTCAGGCCGTGAGTACCATGGACGAAATCGAGGCGTCGTCTGCGCAGATTGACCATGTGGTGACGTTGATCGAAGACATCGCCTTCCAGACCAACCTGTTGGCGTTGAACGCTGGTGTGGAAGCGGCGCGGGCCGGTGAAGCTGGCGCTGGTTTTGCAATTGTGGCCTCAGAGGTGCGCGAATTGGCGCATCGCTCAGCCGAAGCAGCGCAGAACATCAATACCTTGATTTCAGAAAGCAACGGCCATGTGACCAATGGTGTGGCGCTGGTGCGTCAGGTGGGCGAAGCGCTGGAGGCGATCCTGGGCGACGTAAACCAAGTGTCCGGCAATGTTGCGGAAATCTCGGATGTGTCCAGTGAACAGGCGCAGTCGGTAGAGAAAATTCGCGGCAGCATGCAGACGATTGGTAGTGAGACACAAGCCAATGCGGCGCGGGCGGAAGAAGCCTCCGCAGCGACCTCCAGTCTGGATATGGCGGTGGATCGTTTGGTAGACGCCTTGGCTGGTTTCCGGGTGGCTGCGGTCGCGCCGCAGACCGGTGATGTCGAGATGTTTGACGAAGATGGCGATGATGAGGCCTGGGCCGCCGCCTGATCTGGTCAGATGTAGAAAAAGAAAAGCGCCGGTGGGGAATCTCCGGCGCTTTTTTGTTGGTTTGGCGTAGGTTTATTCGCCGTAAGGCACCCAGATGTTTTTGACTTCGGTTGCCGCTTGCAGGAAGTCGCGGCCTTCGCCTTCGGCCCCCATCCAGTCGCGTGCGAGGCCGTTGTTGACCCAGGTACGCTTGAGGTTGCCCGCGCTGGCGCGTTCGATCTTCGCAGACACATCGCTGGAGGAGAATGACCAGACGGCGTCGACATCAAGGTGTCCTGCAAGCGGGCCAGCCAGTTCGGCGTGGGATCCGGTGAGGATGTTGACCACACCAGCCGGCACGTCGGAGGTTTCGAGCACCTGGTAGAAGTCGGTGGCGGCCAGAGGGAAGGCTTCCGAGGCGACCAGCACAGCGCGGTTGCCCATGGCAATGGCGGGCGCCATGGCGGAGATCAGGCCCAGAAGCGGCGCGTCGTCGGCACAGAGTGCGCCAATCACGCCGACCGGTTCCTTCATTGCTAGCGCTACGCCGCGGATCGGCACACCATGTGCCTGGCCGTCATATTTGTCAGCCCAGGCGGCGTAGGTGAAGAGGCGGCGGATCGAGGTTTCGACCTCTGCAGCGCCGGTTTTTCCGCCGGTCAGAAGGTTCACGCGGGTTGCAAACTCGTCTTTACGGGCGGAGAGGTTCTCCGCGATGTAGTAGAGGATTTGCGCGCGCAGGTGGCCTGTGGTGCCGGACCAGCTTTTGGCAGCATGCGCAGCCTCAACCGCGTTGCGCACGTCTTTGCGGTTGGCAATCGGCGCTTGGCCGAGCAGGGCACCGGATTTGCTGTAGATGTTCTGGCTGTAGCCGCCGTCGGGACGGGCTTGCTTGCCGCCGACGTAGAGTTTTGGTGTGCGGTCCAGTGGATCGGTTGGGCCTTTGTCACCGGTGAAGGCTTCGACAGGCTTAAGCGCTTTCGGCGCACCTTTGGGTTTGGTGTAGGCCGCCAAACCTTCCCAGCCGCCTTCACGGCCGTAGCCGCTTTCGCGCACACCGCCAAAGCCGGCAGCGGCGTCAAACAGGTTGGTGGCGTTGACCCAAACCACACCGGCAACCAGTTTTGGCGCGATGTCCAGCGCGAGGTTCACGTTCTCGGTCCAGAGCGTCGCGGCCAAGCCGTAGCGGGTGTTGTTCGCCAGCGCGACCGCCTCGGAAGGCGTGCGGAAGGTGGTGGAGACCAAAACAGGACCGAAGATCTCTTCCTGCATCAGCTTGGAAGACGGCGCGAGGCCGGTGATCAGGGTTGGCGGGTAGAAGCAGCCCTCAGCTGGCATCTCGATGGGGGCGTGGTAGGTTTCGCCCTCGGTGTTGTTCGCGACCATCTCGGTGATGGTGTTGAGTTGCACCGGATCAACCACGGCGCCAACGTCGATGCATTTGTCCAGCGGGTTGCCGATGCGCAGTCCGTCCATGCGGGCCTTGAGTTTGCGGTGGAAGGTTTCGGCGATGCCTTCCTGCACCAGGAGGCGGGAGCCGGCGCAGCAGACCTGGCCTTGGTTGAACCAGATAGCGTCGACCAGACCTTCGATGGCGCTATCGATGTCGGCGTCTTCAAAGACGATATAAGGCGACTTGCCGCCCAGCTCCAAAGTCAGCGACTTGCCGGAGCCCGCTGTGGCTTCGCGGATGCGTTTGCCCACTTCGGTGGAGCCGGTGAAGGCGACCTTGTTGATGTCTTCATGCGCGGTGATCATTTCGCCTGCTGTGCCGTCGCCGGTGACGATGTTCACCACACCGGCGGGCAGGCCTGCTTGCTGACAGATGTCGGCAAAGGCCATGGCGGTGAGAGAGGTGTATTCGGCAGGCTTCAGCACAACCGTGTTGCCCATCGCCAAGGCAGGCGCCACTTTCCATGCCAGCATCAACAGCGGGAAGTTCCATGGGATGATCTGACCGCAAACACCAAGCGCTTGTGCGTTGGGCAGTTCTGCTTCCATCAGCTGTGCCATGCCTGCGTGGTAGTAGAAATGGCGCTGCACCAGAGGGATGTCGATGTCGCGGCTTTCGCGGATCGGCTTGCCGTTGTCTAGTGTCTCCAGAACCGCAAACAGACGGCTGTGTTTTTGCAGAAGGCGGGCGATGGCGTAGAGGTATTTGGCGCGACCGTGACCGCCCAGACCTTCCCATTTGGCTTGGGCTTTGCGTGCGGCTTTGACGGCGGCGTTGACCTCGTCCTGAGATGCCTGTGTCAGATCAGCGAGGGTCTCGCCGTTGGCGGGGTTCTTGGACTGGAAGTCCTTGCGTGGTGTGGTCCAGTCACCGTCGATGAAGTGACCAAAGGCCGCGCCTTGATCGACAATCCAGGCCAACGCATCTGCGGCGCTTTCGGGGGCGGGGCCGTAATCCATGGTTTCGAAGATCTCTTTAACGGTCATGTGTCTTCCCCTTACGAGGTTATCTTGTGAAGTGCGGCCTGCAACGCGTCGGCTGGCACTGTTTCGCTATGTAAAATGCCGGCCATGACGGCTTCGGCAATTTGGGCGGTGGTTTTGTCGAGCAGCTCCGGCTGTGTGTGCGCGTACTCAAACGCCTCTTGAAGAAAGTCCGCAAGCCGGGCTTCCAGGCGCGCGCTGGAGAGGTGGTCGTCGCAGCGGGCGACCCAAGTGCGTTGGGACCACACCTTCATGCGCAGAAGGTGCTGATCCGGCACAGGGGCGTTGGTGTCTGCGGTTGCGCTCACCGGACTGTCCTTACGCCATCGCGTGGCGGTAGCTGGCCGAATACTGGCCGGTGACGTGGTGCTCTAGCTGGCGTTCGATGTCGCCCAAGAGGGAGGATGCGCCAAAGCGGAACAGGTCCGGTTGCAGCCAGCGATCGCCCAACTCGTCTTTGATCAGCGACAGATAGACCAGCGCGTCTTTGGCTTTGGAGATGCCGCCAGCCGGTTTGTAGCCGACCCGGAAGCCCGTGCGGTCATAGTAGTCGCGAATGGCGCGGATCATCACCAGAGACACAGGCAGGGTGGCGTTGACGCTCTCCTTGCCGGTGGATGTTTTGATGAAGTCAGCCCCTGCCATCATGCACACCAGAGAGGCGCGGGCGACGTTGCGCAGGGTGCCCAACTCACCGGTGGCCAGAATGGCTTTGACGTGGGCGTCTCCGCAGGCTTCGCGCATCTCTTTCATTTCGTCATAGAGCGCCTGCCAATTGCCTTGCAGCACGTGGCGGCGGGTGATGACGATGTCGATTTCTTCCGCACCCGCTTTCACGCTTTCACCAATTTCGGCGATGCGCAAGTGATACGGGGAAAGGCCCGCAGGGAAGCCGGTGGACACGGCGGCCACAGGAATGCCGCTACCTTTCAGTGAGGACACGGCGGTTTCGATCATGTCGTGATAGACACAGACCGCGCCGGTGGTCAGGCCAGTCATATCCAGCGCGTCCAGAATGTCGGCGCGGACCGGCTGTTTGGCTTTCGCGCAGAGACGCTCCACGCGGCCTTCGCTGTCATCGCCGGACAGGGTGGTCAGGTCGATTAGCGAAATCGCCTTGCACAGCCAGGCGGCCTGATAGTCCTTTTTGACCGAGCGGCGGCCCGGCAAGGTCTTGGCGCGGCGTTCGATGGCCGAGGTGTTGGCCTGCGCGGTGCGAACCCAATCAAGGTCCAGCGCCATCCCGGGGTTGCGCGGTTCCAGCGCAGTGGGCAGCTGATGCCCTTCGGCAGTCGTGGTGGGCGTGTGCATCGATCCATCCTGTTGCGGAAAACAGGGATCAAAATGCCTCAGAAATATGGGCCTTGGCAAGTCGCAGAACGACACGTCAGCTACTTTTTTGACCATTTAGTCAACAAAAATATGAGAATAAGTCGCAATTGCGTTGACACTCTTGCGAATGGTTCTCATATTCAAGTGGAAGCAATGCACAGGTGACCTATGCGATTCTCTCGTCGAGATTTTATTGTGGCAACGGCGGCGGCCGGTTTGAGCAGCGCCACACCTGCATTTGCAGGCGGCAAATTGCAGGTTGTGGCCACCACCGGCATGATCGCAGACACAGCGCGGCGCATTGGTGGCGATGCGGTTGAGGTAAAAGGTCTAATGGGCGCGGGCGTGGATCCGCATGCCTACCGTCAGACGCGCACAGATATTGTTGCCATGACCAAAGCCGATCTGGTGCTGTGGCATGGGCTGTATCTGGAAGCGCAGATGGAAGACTTTTTCCATAAACTGGAAAAGCGCGGCACCGTTGTGGCGGTGACGGATACGCTGCCACGCGATTTATTGCGCGGGCATGATGATTATGCCGACAAGTTTGACCCGCATGTGTGGATGGACCCGCGCCTTTGGGTGTTTGTGACCGAACGCGTGCGTGACGCGCTGATCGAGAAAATGCCGGAAGCCGAGGCGCAGTTTGTCGTCAACGCGGAGGCTTTCCTCGCAGAGTTGTCTGATCTGAGCGTCTATGCGGAAAAATCGCTGACCACAGTGCCGGAAGAGGCGCGCATTCTGCTGACAGCGCATGATGCCTTTGGCTACTTTGGCGCGGCTTATGGTTTTTCGGTTCTGGGGGTGCAGGGTATTTCCACCGAGAGCGAAGCTGGCCTCAACCGGATCAGTAGCTTGGTGGACACATTGATCGAACGCGACATCAAAGCCGTATTTGTAGAGAGCTCCGTGTCAGACCGCACCGTGCGGGCGCTTGTTGAAGGCGCGGCCGCGAAGGGCCATGAGGTGGCAATTGGCGGCGAGCTGTTCTCGGATGCGATGGGGCCTGATGGCACCTATGAGGGCACCTATGTGGGCATGATTGACCACAATATCACCGTGATCAGCGACGCGCTGGGCGGGGATGTGCCGGAACGCGGTATGAAAAATCGCCTGTCGGCGGGATCGTAAGGATTAAGCTATGAGCCTGGAATTGGCAGCAAACATGGGCGCAGCGCCCAAAGCGGAAATCCCGGCGGACAGCCCGTTGGCGATCCGGGGCATGACAGTGTCATACGGGCAAAAGCCGGTGGTGTTCTCGGTGGACATGACCGTGGCCGAAGGCTCGATGACTGCGATCATTGGGCCAAATGGTGCAGGTAAGTCGACCCTTCTCAAAGCCGCGCTGGGCATTGTACAGCCGCTGGCTGGTCAGGCGTTGGTTTATGGTAAACCCTTGAAAGTGGCGCGCCATCGCATCGCCTATGTGCCGCAACGCGCCAGTGTGGATTGGGATTTCCCGACCCGCGTGATCGATGTGGTGCTGATGGGGCTCTATCGCGAGTTGGGCCTGCTGCGCCGCATCCGTCCGCACCACATTGAAAAGGCGCGGGCGTGTCTGGAGCGCGTGGGCATGACCGATTTTGCCGATCGCCAGATCGGGCAGCTTTCCGGGGGGCAGCAACAACGCGTGTTCCTGGCTCGGGCACTGGCACAGGAGGCGGATTTGTATCTGCTGGATGAACCTTTTGCCGGTGTCGATGCAGCCACAGAAAAAGCCATCATCGATGTGCTCAAATCGCTGCGTTCTGAGGGCAAAACCGTTGTGGCGGTGCATCACGACCTGACAACGGTGCGCAGTTATTTTGACCGGGTGTTCCTGATCAACACACGCAAGATGGCGGAAGGCACGGTGGATGAGGCGTTCACGTCAGAAAACTTGAACCAGACTTACGGTGGGCGGTTGGCGACAGGCCAGATCGACCAGCTGGAGCTGGCGGCGGGCTAACCATGTTTTGGAATGCGTTGACTTTGCAGCTTGGCTACAACGCCACGCTGGTGACCATTGGTGCGACCTTGCTGGGTATTGCGGCGGGGGTGACCGGGACTTTCCTCTATTTGCGTAAGCGCGCTCTGGTGAGTGATGCGATCAGTCACGCCACCCTGCCCGGCGTCGGCATTGCCTTTATGCTCATGGTGTTTTTGGGCGGCGATGGCCGGGCCTTGCCGGGATTGTTGCTGGGCGCGGCGGTGTCCTCATGGATTGGGTTGCTCTGTGTGAGTTGGCTCACGCGGTTCACGCGCCTGTCCGAAGACGCGGCGATTGGCGCCGTTCTGTCGGTGTTTTTTGGCTTCGGCATTGTGTTGTTGACCGTCATTCAAACCCTGGGCGCAGGGCGTGCGGCCGGTTTGGAAAGCTTCCTGCTTGGGGCCACGGCGGGCATGTTGTTCAACGATGCCTTGGTGATTGCTGTTGGCGGCGCGCTGACGCTGGTGGCGGTGCTGATCCTGCGGCGTCCGATGACGTTGTTGGCGTTTGATCCGGAGTACGCTGCGGCGCGGGGCATCAATGTGGGGCGTATGGACCTCGCGATTATGGCGCTTGCGCTGGCAGTGACGGTGATTGGCCTGAAGATAGTGGGTTTGATCCTGATTGTGGCCATGCTGATTATTCCGCCGGTCACAGCGCGGTTCTGGACCGAGCGCACGGATCATATGGTTTTGATTTCAGGGCTTTGCGGTGGAGTGGCCGCCTGGATAGGCGCGGCTCTTTCCGCTGTGGCGCCTGCCATGCCAACCGGGCCGATCATTGTGTTGGTGAGCTTTGGCTTGTTTGTTGCCTCGCTGCTTTTGGCGCCCAGCCGCGGGGTTCTTGCGGTTTACCTGCACCATGTGCGGTTTCAGCGGCGGGTGCATATGCGCCAAGGGTTACTGGCCTTGGCGCAAGGGCAGCCAATCTATGAGGCTTATACGGTGCGGTTGTTGAAGCGGGCCGGGCTGGCCCATGCGGATGGCGTGCCAACTGAGGCTGGAAGAGCACGGGCGGCAAAAGCTTTGCGGGACGAAAAACGCTGGGAGTTGGTGCGGGCGGATCAGGCGTTTGAGAGCGCAGCCGCGCTCTATGATGGTTTGCGTGATATTGAGACCGTGCTGACCGGCGATCAGATTGCCGAGATAGATCAACGTATTGGCGGACCACAGGGGGTGGCATCATGAGTGGAGAGGAATTTGTCCCTCTGTCCCTAACCCCCATGCTGATTGGCGTGCTGGCAGCGGTGGCCTGCGCTTTGCCGGGCAACTTTCTGGTGCTGCGCAAGCAGGCGCTGATTGGGGATGCAATTTCCCATGTGGTGTTGCCAGGCATCGTGGTGGCGTTTTTGCTCACTGGATTGGTGGCGGCCGCCCCTATGATGCTGGGTGCGGCGGGGGCGGCATTGGTGTCCGTGGTGATGATTGAGGCCATTCGGCGGCTGGGAAATATCGAGCCCGGCGCGGCGATGGGGCTGACCTTCACGACACTGTTTGCAGCTGGTGTTTTGCTTTTGGAACAGAGTGATACGTCTTCTGTGCATCTGGATGTGGAGCACGCACTGTATGGCAACCTGGAGAGCCTGATCTGGCTGGATGCAATCGGTTGGGAAAGTCTGCTTGATCCTGTTGCCTTGGCGGGATTGCCGCCGGAGTTGGGCCGGGTTGTGATCGCGTTGCTCGGTGTTTGCGCGTTTTTGTGGCTGTTTTGGCGACCGTTGGTGTTGTCCACGTTTGATGAGAGCTTTGCGCAGGCCATGGGCATTGCGACCAACCGGTTGGGCGTGGCGCTGGTGATGGTGGCAGCTTTGGCAGCGGTGGCAGCGTTTGATGCGGTGGGCTCAATCATCGTGATTGCGATGTTCATATGCCCACCCGCGGCGGCGCGGTTGATGACCAACCGGTTGGAGCACCAAGTGGCGTGGAGCGTTGTTTTTGCAGTGCTTTCTGCGGTTCTTGGCTATGTCTTTGCCGGTTACGGGCCATTGTGGCTGGGCTTTGACAATGCCGTTAGTGCGGCGGGCATGATTGCCACCGTGTCCGGGATAATCCTCGCTATTGCCGCGTGTTTTGCACCCCACCGGCATCGCAGCGGGGCGCCAGCGGTTTAGGCCGCTTGTTGGGTGTTGTCGCCGGCAAGGCAGCTCCAGGCGTCGTATTGCGCGAGGAAGACATCACCGCTCAGGTCATCCAGGAAGTGGCTGCGCTTGAGACGGTCCATGACGGGGCCTTTGACCTCTGAGAAGTGCAGGCGGATGTTGAGCTCTTTGAGGCGGGAGTTGATCGCCTCAAGGCTTTCCAGCGCGCTCATGTCGATTTCGTTCACAGCTGAGGCCATGAGCACCACATCGGTGATCGGCTGGTCACAGACCACACGGTCATAGACATAGTCTTCCAAGAATCGAGCGTTGGCGAAATACAGGCTTTCGTCGATGCGCAATGTGACCAGATGCGGCGCGGTTTTTACCTTATGGCGCAGGATGTTACGGAAGTGCTGTGTGCCGGGCACAAGGCCGACCTCCGCCACATGCGGGCGGCTGGTTTTGTAGAGATGCAGCGCGATGGAGAGGATTACACCGGCGCTGACACCAACCTCCACCCCTAGGCCCAAGGTGAGCGCTATGGTGGTGGCGACGGCGGCAAAATCAACACGGGAGTAGGCCCAAGCGTGGCGCAGTATGGAGAGGTCCACGAGGCTGAGTACGGCGACGATGATAGTGGCGGCGAGCGTGGCTTTGGGCAGGAAGAACAGCAGCGGGGTCAGGAAGAGCGCGGCGCCGGCGATTCCGACGGCGGTGAAGGCTCCGGCGGCGGGGGTTTGAGCGCCTGCGTCGAAGTTCACAACAGAGCGGGCGAAGCCGCCGGTGACCGGGTAACCGCCTGAAATCGCTGAGGCAATGTTGGAGGTGCCGAGGCCGATGAGTTCCTGGTCGGGGTCAATGCGTTGGCGGCGCTTGGCAGCCAAGGTTTGCGCGACGGAGACGCTTTCGACAAAGCCGATGATGGAGATCAGGAGGGCGGCGAGAAACAGTTGCGACCAGAGGTCAGGGGAGAAACTGGGGGCAGAGAGTGGGGGGAGACCAGTGGGGACGGTGCCCACAATAGCCACGCCTTTCTCCGCAAGATCAAAGGCATAGACGGATAGTGTGGTGGCGGCGACGGCGGCGACGGGGCCAGCTTTGGTGAGGACGTCCGCGAGGCGAGGACCGACGCCGAGATTGAGCAGGAGTGGTTTGAGGCCTTTGCGGGTCCAGAACAGGAAGGCCAAAGCGATGACGCCGAGCGCTACCGTGTAAGGGTTGGTTTCTGGCAGATGAGTCACCAGGGAGTTGAGCAATTCAGGCAGCGTGTGGCCGTGGGCGGTGACGCCGAGGATGTGCTTCAACTGGCTAGTTGCGATTAGGATTCCGGAGGCGGTGATGAAGCCCGCGATTACCGGATGAGATAGGAAATTGGCAAGGAATCCAAGGCGTAAGAGGCCCATCAAAGTGAGCATCACGCCGGACATGAAGGCCAGTGTGATGGCCGCGATCAGGTACTCTGTTGTGCCTTGTAAAGCGAGGTTTCCGAGGGCGGCGGCGGTCATCAGAGAGACCACGGCGACGGGGCCGACGGCGAGCACGCGGGAGGTGCCGAAGATGGCATAGGCGACCAATGGCAGGATTGAGGCATAAAGGCCCACTTCGGGCGGGAGACCGGCGAGCAGGGCGTAGGCCAGAGACTGTGGAATCAGCATGATTGTCACGATCACGGCGGCCATGAGGTCGGCGCCAAGTATCTGACGGTCATAGGTTTTTGCCCATTGAAGGATGGGGAAGTAACGCTTGAGCTGCTGTGGCATAGGGGCCTCATGAGAGTCGCGGGTGCGCTCTATATATTCCAAAATTGGAATAAGAAAACCCTTACAGGAAAACTTGTTGGAAAATAACGGTGCGGCTCAAAGGTTAACGCAGTCAAATCGCGCAAACGGGACGGCGGTATTACGTCGGTATCCCGTCGGTATTGCGACAGTGCAAAAATTGACGTCCACGTCAGGTTAACGAGCGTCTGGAGCACGCGGCCCGGAGCGATGTGCCCCGAGCCGCAGAGGTTTTAAGCGGATGCGAAGCCGGTGTCCAAAGCAGAGAGAATGGTGTTCACCTCGCCCTCGGAAATGGTCAGCGGTGGCGACATCAGGATGTTATGCGCGCCAAGGCGGACCATGGAGCCGGCCTGATAGGTGGCCTCATGGATCTTCTTCATGGTGGCCATGTCCATCGGGGTCTTGGCGGTGGCGTCAGATACCAGCTCGATGCCGGTCATCAGGCCGTGGCCACCACGTACGTCGCCGATTATGTCGTATTTCTCAGCCAGCTTTTTCACACCTTCAAACAGTTGCGTGCCACGGGCGGCGGCGTTTGTTTTCAGGTCCAGGCGTGTGGTCTCTGCCAAAGTGGCGATCACGGCGGCGGAGCCCACCGGATGGGCGGAGTAGGTGTAGCCGTGGAAGATGCCTGCTTCGCCGGTTTGGTCGTTTTCAAACACGTCGGCCACTTTGTCGCCTACCATGCAGGCGCCGACTGGGAAGTAGCCGGAAGTGATGCCCTTGGCAGTGGTCATCATGTCAGGCTGCACACCCCAGTGACGCGCGCCGGACCAGTCGCCGGTGCGGCCAAAGCCGGTGATGACTTCGTCAGAAATCATCAGGATGCCGTGGCGGTCACAAATTTCCCGCATCAGCTTCATGAAAGAAGCGTCTGGAACAATCACACCACCCGCGCCCTGAATTGGCTCCATGATGAAGGCGGCGATGGTTTTGGGGTCCTGGAACGCGATCTCATCCTCAAAAGCGGCAGCGATGTTTTGCGCCAGCTGGGCCGGATCGGTCTCGTTGAACGGGTTGCGGTAAGTGTAGGGCGACGGCAGGTGGAAACAGCCGGGCAGCAGCGGTTCGTAGTTGATGCGGAAACGGTTGTTGCCGTTCACCGAGGCGCCGCCAAAGTGGGTGCCGTGGTAGCCTTTTTTAAGGCTGATGAATTTGGTGCGGGTCGGCTCGCCGCGCAGGCGGTGGTACTGGCGCGAGAGACGCAGGGCGGTTTCCACGGAGTCCGAGCCGCCGGAGGTGAAGAACACACGCGACATGCCGTCCTCGGCGAAGAATTCGCGCACCGCATAGGAGGCCTCGATGGCTGGTGGGTTCGAGGTGCCCGCGAAAGCAGAGTAATACGGCAGATCGTAGAGCTGTTTGGCGATGGCCTCTTTCACCACGTCATTGGAATAGCCGAGGTTGACGCACCACAAGCCGCCCACGGCATCCACGGTGGAATGGCCGTCGATGTCGGTGATGTTCACACCTTCCGCGCCTTTGATGATCTTGGGCGGGGTGCTGTGGCTGTCTGCCGGTGCGCCCATTGGATGCCAGAGATGGCGGGCGTTGTTTTCCGTCAGGAAGTTGTCGTCTTTCATGGCTGTGCTCCCTAAGCGGCAGGGGTGATTCCTGCGTGTTCTGAAATTTGATCAAATTATGGAGTCGCGGTGAGACCCTGTCCAGAGAAAGAGCGACAGCGGGTTGGGAAAAAGCGACGCAGAGGAACCGCAATCTTGGTGGTAGAATCAAAGGGGAACATGCTAGATTTCGTCTTATGCCTGTGGATAACCCCAATATAAGCTCCGAAAATGCTCCTGCCTTGCCGGTTATCCGGCAACTTGATGATGCCGCGATCAACCGGATTGCCGCTGGTGAGGTGGTCGAACGTCCAGCTTCTGCGGTCAAAGAACTGGTGGAAAACGCCATTGATGCGGGCAGTCGGCGGATTGAGATTGCCTATGCCGATGGAGGCAAGACGTTGATCCGGATCACCGATGATGGTTGTGGCATCACCGAGGAGCAATTGCCATTGGCGCTGTCCCGCCATGCGACATCCAAGATTGATGGCACGGACCTGCTCGACATCCACACTTTTGGATTTCGCGGAGAGGCTTTGCCCAGCTTGGGCGCGGTAGGACGGTTGAGCATCACCAGTCGAGTGGGCAAAACCTCCGCGGCACAGATTTCGGTTGAGGGCGGCGCGATGAGCGCGGTGAAACCGGCGGCGTTGTCTGGCGGCACCATCGTGGAACTGCGTGATCTGTTCTACGCCACGCCTGCGCGGTTGAAATTTATGCGCTCCGATCGGGCGGAGGCGCAGGCGATCACCGATGTGGTCAAGCGGTTGGCGATGGCGGAGCCGTTTGTGGGCTTCACCCTGCGCGATGTGACCGGCGGCGGCGAAGGTCGCGTGACCTTCCGCGTCGAGGCCGAAAACGGTGATTTGTTTGATGCGCTGCATGGCCGGTTGGCGCGGATTTTGGGCAAGGAATTTGCCGAAAACGCGCTGAAGATTGATGCGGAGCGGGAAGGGCTGCGGTTGATTGGTTATGCGGCTTTGCCGACCTATTCGCGCGGGTCGTCAGTGGCGCAGTATCTGTTTGTGAACGGGCGACCGGTGAAGGACAAATTGCTCGTTGGGGCGTTGCGCGGGGCGTATTTTGACTACCTGAGCCGGGATCGCCATCCAGCGGCGGCGCTGTTCATTGATTGTGATCCGCATCTGGTGGATGTGAACGTGCATCCGGCCAAGTCTGAGGTGCGGTTCCGTGATCCGGGTTTGGCGCGGGGGCTGATTGTCTCCAGCCTACGCCATGCTTTGGCTGAGGCGGGGCATCGGGCGTCGACCACGGTAGCCAACTCGACTTTGGATGCTTTCAAGCCGGAATCGTTAGGCGCATTGGGGGCGACATCAAGTGCGCCGACAGGACCGGCGCGGGTCTATCAGATGGATCGGCCTAGTCTCGGCGCACGCACAGCGGCCTATCAGGCGCAGGCGCCAATGCCGCAAGAGCCGGGCTTTGCGGACCTGACCGAAGCCTATTCCGCGCGGGTGGAACCGGTGGAGACCGAGGTTGCACAGGAGGTGCCCGCCGAGGGGTTGCCGCTGGGCGCGGCGCGGGCGCAGGTGCATGAGAATTACATCGTGGCGCAGACAGAGACCGGCATGGTGATTGTTGATCAACACGCGGCACATGAGCGTCTGGTCTACGAAAAACTCAAAAGCCAGATGGCCGAAAATGGCGTGGCGGCACAGGCCCTGTTGATCCCAGAGATTGTTGAGCTGTCGGAGGGGGACTGTGCACGGATCATGACCGTGGCGGAGGAGCTGTCCAAACTGGGGCTGACGATTGAGGCCTTTGGTGGCGGCGCGGTGGCGGTGCGCGAAACCCCTGCGCTCCTGGGCGAGGTCAACGCGCGGGCCATGGTGCTGGACATTCTCGATGAGTTGGATGACGCGGGCGAAAGCATGTTGGTGCAGGCCAAGCTGGAGGCGATCCTCAGTCGTGTGGCCTGTCATGGCTCGATCCGCTCTGGCCGGCGCATGCGCGGCGAAGAGATGAACGCGTTGCTGCGGGAGATGGAGGCGACGCCACATTCGGGGCAATGCAACCACGGGCGGCCAACCTATGTGGAATTGAAACTGGCCGATATTGAACGGCTGTTTGGACGGACGTGATGGAAGGTATGGACGAAGCGATGGCCAATATGGAGGCCATGGCGCTCTATGCGGCGGCTGGGATTGGCTTGGCGGTTTTGGTGTTGTTTTTGCTGCTGCGCGGAGCGGGGCAAAAGCGGGCAGAGCGGACCGAGGCGGTGATTGCCCAGCACATGGGGCAGATGGCGCAGCGGGTGGATCAACTGGCCACCGGGCAGGCGCATCTGGACGGGAACCTGCAGGCGCAGGCGCAATCGCAGGGGCAGATTGCCACGCTGATGGAGCAACGGCTGGGCGAGGTGCAGGTCAATATGCACGAAAACCTCGCCAAGGTGCAGCGCAGCACCGGTGAAAACCTCGCCAGCATGCAGCAGAAGATGACGGACACGCTGGCAACGCAGCAGCTGCAGATGCAGGAAAACCTCGCCAATATGCAGATGCGCACGGGGCATGCGCTCAATGAGATGCAGGAGAAGCTGAACGCGTCGCTGTCGGGCAATGCCAAACAGACCGCGACCTCGCTGACGCAGTTGCAGGAACGTCTGCAAACCATCGACAAAGCGCAGGAGAATATCACGCGACTGTCCGGCGATGTGTTGAGCCTGCAGGACATTCTGAGCAACAAGCAAACCCGTGGGGCTTTTGGGGAAATTCAGCTGACCGATATTGTCAGCAAAGCGTTGCCAAGTGACAGCTATGCGCTGCAACACACGCTCTCCAATGGCAAACGCGCCGACTGTCTGATTCATTTGCCCAACCCGCCGGGGCCGATTGTGATCGACAGCAAGTTCCCGCTGGAGGCCTATGAGCTGCTGCGCAATGCGGAGACGCAAGCGCAACTCAATGAAGCAGCGCGGATGCTGCGCACCTCGGTGAAGAAACACATCAAGGACATTTCGGAGAAATACATCATTGAGGGAGAAACCGCCGATGGCGCCTTGATGTTCTTGCCGTCCGAGGCGGTCTATGCGGAGCTGCATGCCAACTTCCCGGAACTGGTGCGTGAAGGCTTTGCGGCGCGGGTGTGGATTGTCTCGCCGACCACTTGCATGGCGACGCTCAACACCATGCGCGCGATCCTGAAAGACGCGCGGATGCGGGAGCAGGCCGGGGCGATCCGAAAGGAACTGGGCATGCTTTACTCCGATGTGGAGCGGCTGGGCACGCGGGTGGAGAACCTGGATCGCCACTTTGGCCAGGCAGCCAAAGACATCAGCGAAATCAAGATCAGCGCCGACAAAGCTGGGCGGCGGGCGCGGCGGCTCGACAACTTTGACTTCGAAGAACTGGCGCAGTCAGACGACGACAAAGTGGTGCCGCTGACCAAGCCGGACAGCTAAGCCTCTTCTCATTCGTCAAATATCCCGGGGTCCGGGGCGGCGCCCCGGCGGTCAGAAACAGTTTGCGCCATGTCAAAGACGTGGGGCATGCTGAGGGTGACACTGGGCCAAACCAAATTGGAGGCGCGAAAAATGCTTGAGATTTCTGCATGGAAGGTGGCGCAGGTTGTGCTGATGTCCCGGGAGTTGAACCGGGCCGAAGGAGAGCTGCGCGCATTTATTGACCGGCTGAATGAGGACGAACAGGCCAGCCTGGTGGCGGTGATGTGGGTCGGACGGGACAGCTTTATGTCCGATGATCTGGAAGAGGCGATCATGACCGCCAAAACCGAGAACACCGTGCCAACTGCGGATTACCTGCTCGGCTCGCCACATCTGTCTGACCATCTGGAAAACGGCATGGAAGCGCTGGGCATTTCTCTGTCTGACGAAGAGGATGATCTAGTCCGCCGGGGCTGATTTATCGGCAAAAACTGGCTGATTGGCCCGCAGGTTTTGCGATTTTACGCCAACAGATTTGGGATCCGCGCCAAGCCTTGGCGCGGGTCTTTACGTTTGAGAAAGCCCTTCTTATCTGCGGCTTAAGAGGGAGGGCTGACGCGCCTGCGCGCCGCCCGATCCACTACATGATCCACTGACGTTGCGCCTGTTTTTATGGAAACATCCGCACCCCGCAGTTTGCGGGCAGTGCCCTTTTGTCTTGTGTCTGAGCCTTGCAACCCATGGGGCGGCGTTGGGAGGTCTGTCGTGCAGAAGGAGGTCGCCCATGTCCAGTTTCTGGGGTCGTTTTGACGACAATCACGGCAATCAAAAGCAGTTTGAGCCAACCGATGATCCAGCCAAGGAAATCACCTTTGTGCCCAAAGGCGAGGATGGCGATCTGGTGCTTGAGGACACGAACAACAAGCCAGACCCGGATACGCAGGTTCTGATCGATGGGGAGGCCCATGATTTTATCTTTGAACTGACGGGAACCGTGCCGCAGGACGAGGACATTCCAGAGCAGTTCTGGGGGCAGGAGATTGCGGTGATCTCGATCCAGGATTACCCCGAGCCGGGGGACGAGACCCGGATGTTTTTCTTCCCGGAGATGGATCCGAGCGAAGAGGACATGAATGAGTTTGAGGATGAAGAGTTTGTGGTCAAACACCCAGACCGGCATCCGGATGATCTGCCGGTGTGTTTCCTGCCGGGCACGATGATTGCCACACCAGGTGGTCCGCGTGCGGTGGAAACCCTGCAACCGGGTGATTTTGTCTGTGTCGCCAAAGGCAAGCCGGCCAAAGTGTTCTGGGTGGCGAAAAGCCATTTTTCCTACGCGGAGATGCTGCAGAACGCAGCGCTGCGCCCGGTGTGCATTGATGCGGACAGCTTTGCGCCGGGGGTTCCTGAGCAGGATCTATGGGTGTCGCAACAGCACCGGATAGCGCTGCGCGGCTGGCAGGTGGAGATGCTGACCGCATCTGACGCCGCCTTCGCACATGCCAAACATCTCGCGCCGCAGCCCGGCATTCCCGGGCGGGAATGGCGCGACGGGGTGGACTATGTGCATCTGATGTTTGACCGCCATCACATCGTGCAGGCCAATGGCGCCGAAGCCGAAAGTCTGTTTCTGGGCGATCAGGCGTTGGAGAGCCTGGGCGCTGAGGCGCGGGCCGAGTTGGATTTGCTTTTGGAGGCCAAGCCGTGGTTGAAACCGCGTTTTGCGCAGACAGCTTTGCCCACCATGAAAGCGCATGAGGCGCAGACCTGGCGCAAGATGGCAGAAGGGCAACCGGTGTTTCGCGACTTGGTGCGGGCGGCGGCCTGATCTCAGGCCGTCGGCATCAGCCAGGCGGCGAGATAGGTTTCCAGCCGTTCGCGGGGGCCGACGGAGTTGTGCAAGCTGCAAAACATCAGGGAAATCGCCTGTACCATAAAGGCTTGAACGCCTTCGGCCTGTAGTTCGGCGGAGATGTCCTTGCGAAAAGGGCGGTCCCAGAGCCATTTGGTCACCACCTCGGCGTGGCGACCAAAGGTCATGGCGATGGGGCCGATGTCCGCGTTGGCTGCCGCGCCGGAGTGGCGCAGAATCACGTCAAAGACATAGCGCTCGCAGGTCATGAAAGAGATCAGCGGCATCATGGCGTTCGCCATCTCGCCGATGGATGTGGGCGCATCGAGCGCTTCGATGTCATCCAGATGACGGTCAATTTCCGCGCCAATTAGTTGGTCCATCAGCGCGTCTTTGTCTTTGAAATGTGAGAAAAACGTGCCTTTGGCGACGCCAGCACGCAGCACCACCTCTTCCACCCGCATGGCTTCATAGCCGCTCTCTGAGATCACGGCTTGCGCCGCGTCCAGGAGCTTGGCGCGGGTTTTGAGGGTGCGTTGTTGAACTGCTTTGGCCATGGCCTGTTTTGACATGAATTCTGACCGCGGTCAAATTTGTAATTGACCGCGGTCATTTTTGTATGCGATGAAATTGACCGTGGTCAATATTTGGAGATTCGCAATGACACAGAAACGGATTTTTATCTTGAACGGACATCCAGCGGCGGAGTCGCTGACAGGGAGTTTGGCTGACAGCTATGCCAACGCGGCGCGCAAGGCCGGGCATCAGGTACGCATGACCAATCTGCATGACCTGCAGTTTGATCCGGATTATGGCTTTGGGGGTTATGTGAACCAGAAGCCATTGGAGCCGGAGCTGGAACAGGTGTTGCAGGATCTGGAATGGGCCGAGCATGTGGTGGTGGCGACACCGATGTGGTGGGGCGGATTGCCGGCCAAGCTGAAAGGTTTGTTTGACCGTGCGCTGTTGCCTGGCCGTGCCTTTGACACACGCAACACCACCAAGCTGGGCCTGCCGGCGCCTTTGCTGACCGACAAGACCGGCCACGTGCTGGTGCTGTCAGACACGCCGGGTTTCCTGTTCCGCCTGTTCTATCGCAACGCGTTGATCGTGCAGATTCAGAAGCAGATTCTGGAGTTTGTGGGCATCAAGCCGGTGAAGGTGACGCAGTTCAACGGCACCAGCCATCCCAAGGCGGGTGCGGTTGAGAAATGGCTGGCCAAAGCGGCCAGAATTGGCGCGCAGGCGGTGTAAGGGATGTCAGCTGTGGCGTGAAACTCGTGTGGTCAACACGCCCGCTGCCATCAGGCAGCCGCCGCCCACACGATTGAGGCTGCGCATGGCGCGCGGGTGTTGGAACAGCCCGCGTAGCCCATCCGCGCAGAGCAGCCAGAACACGGTATTGAGCGTGGCGACCCCCACAAAGGTGGCGATCAGGATCGCGAATTGCGGCAGCACCGGCTGAGACAGGGTCACAAACTGCGGCACAAAGGCGATGTAAAACGCCGGGCCTTTGGGATTGAGGGCGCTGATTAGGAAGGATTGCCAGAACAGCGGCTTAAGTGGTTTTTGATCCACTGCGTTTGAGTCAATGCCCTCAGCGGGTGCCCGCCAGAGCGAGACACCCAGCCAGATCAAATACGCCGCACCAACTAGTTTCATCAGCGTAAAAAGCGTTGTGGAGGCAGAGAGGATCGCACCTGCGCCCATGAGGGACACAGACATGCCGACAAACGCCCCGGCGGAGATGCCGGGAATGGTCGCGAGGCCCGAGCGTTTGCCGGAGCGCACCGCATGGTTGATGGTCAGGACAATGTTGGGGCCGGGGATTAGCACAACCAGGGCACTGGCCAGCACAAAAGCAATCCAGGTTTCCAATGACATGTCGCGCTCCTCAGCTTTCAAGTGTGGCGCAAGGTTTCGCAGTCAGGCGGGAATGGCAAGGGGATTGGTGGGCGCGCGCGGTTGGTGGCGGCGCGACAAAACTCTATGTTGTTGCGGGCTCGAGGTATGCCATGAGCGCGCCAAAGGAGGGTGCAATCTCCACCACGCTTGTTTCGAGGTCTATATTGTTCATGTCGAAGTAAACCACTTTCAGAGCCCCGCTGTTGTCTTTGGCAAAGGCAAACAGCTCGCTTGCGCCGTTTCCGCCAATGACAAATAGAGTCGGGAAATCAACGTGAAAAGTCTGGTTGATCTCGGTCTCATAAACGTCTTCCGCGGAGTCGAGGATCAGCCAGCATGGCTGTTCCGACAGGGGGCCTTCGCCACCATTGCTTGTCGCAAGGACCTCAAGGTAGGCCTGTGGCAGCTCAAAAGGTGCGGCTGCGACCAGCTGTTCCAATGTGCCGGGGCTTGCGCCAGAGCGTGCTGACCAGTCCTTGTCTTCCAACATATTCCGCTCCTTAGTCTTGCAGCTCAAAATTGATTGAGCTGCAAGGGTACGCGGTTAGGCTGATCGATGTGCAGGCAATATCAAGCCGTGTGATCGACAATCTGCATGTGCTGCGCCAGCGTGCCGATGTGGGTGAGCCACTCGGAGAACAGCGCTTCTTCAGATGGGGCCGCGTGCACGCCGGGGGCAATTTTGCCGTCCAAAACCGCTTCAATCGCCAAGGAGACCGGGATTGACACCAGGCGGGCCATGGCGGTGCCGCGCGCGTCGCCCCAGGCGTCCATCACGTAGGTTTTGTGGTAAACCTCTGCACCGTCTTTCTCCGCTTTGAAGCCCACGCAGAGCACAACACGGTCTGGCTCACCTTCGTCATAGGAGTTTTCGTCCCAGAACTGGTCGGACATTTCCTTCAGACGCGCGTCGCCTTCGGGGCCACTCAGCGTCTCGATTTCGCGGAAGACCTCGGACCACGCATCCGCCCAACCATTGAGACGCAGGGTACCGCGCACAAAGGTGTCGACCTTCCAGTCCGGATCAAAATTGTAGTCTTCCATGAAGGGAATGCTGTCGCGGTTCGGGTAGACTTCGAAAGTTTCGGCCTCTGCCAGTGGCGCTTCATAGCTGCTGATCGCGTCCCAGGGGCGGTTCACGTCCAGAGGTTTGCCGTCGCGGATCGAACGGGACGGGGAGCGCAGGGCTTTCAGCACGCCCAGCGGGGACCAGCTAAATTTGTAGCGGAAGGGGTTTGCATGTTTGGGCACGCCGCCGCAGTAGCTGATGAAGCTCAGGGTGTTGTTGGCGTCATAGGCGGCGGAGGCACGGTAGTCGGCCACCAAGGCATGCGCCATCAGATGGTCGATGCCCGGGTCCAGGCCCACTTCATTCACGCAGGCGATGCCAGCCTCTTTGGCCTTGGCGTCGAGTGTTTTCATTTCTGGCGCGATGTAAGACGAGCTGACGAAATTCGCGCCTTTCTCGATGCAAAGCTCTGCCAGCGGTACGTGCCAGTCGCCCGGCAGCATGGAGACCACCACGTCGCCTTTAGCCAGCACGGCGCCAAGTGCGTCGATGTCAAACGCGCGGATGTCCTGGGTCAGGTCGCCCACGGCTTCTTGTGCTTTTTCAATGGTTCGGTTCCAGACAGTGACCTCGCGGCCGCCTTCGATCAGGCGACGCAGGCCGGGAATGGCGGAAAGGCCGGTGCCACACCAGTGGATTGTCATGTCTCTTCTCCCCTCAGAGGTCTTTGGAATGGGTGATGAAGTCGGCCTCGGCGCGGGTCCAGACGCCGTCGCTGAGGTCATCGAGTTTCATCAAAGTGTTAAGCAGTTGCGCGGCGTAGTCTTCAGAGCTTTCTACCGGCAGCATGGATGGCAGGTTGTCGATCGCCATGACGTCCAGCACAGGGGCGTCGGCCACGCGCAGCGCGGGGGCCTCCCATGTGGTGGCGCGGTCATAAACCGGCACCGGGTTGTAATCGCTGTCCGGGTCGCAGGCGACGTCACCAATGGCGGTCAGTTTGCGGTCGGCCTTTAGGGCCTCCTGCGGCACAAATACGGGCGTACCGGGGCGCGCAAAGATGCAGTTCAGGAACAGGTCATGGTTCAGGATTTGCGGGAACGGGCCGCCGGAGGCGGTTTCCGCCATGTCCCATTTGGTGACCGTGCAGCCCATGGCTTCGAGCAGGTCGGCCGCGCCAGTGCCCACGCGCCCCAGCGCGCCAATCACGATGGCGGAGGGGCGGTCTTTGGAAAGCGCATCAAGTTCCGCGCCGAGGTCGGCGAGCAGGGCATCCTTGCCAGCATAGACGCCAACGGGACCACAAAGCTCACCACGTTGTTGCGCGGCCCAGGATTTCAGGGTCACAGCAGAGCCGGCATAGCCCGCCCAATAGCCAAAGGCGGCAACGCGGCGGCCGGTTTCGTCCACCAGATATTCGAGGTCATACAGCGTGCCGCCGCCCGCTTTGAAGCGCTTGAGCAGGGCCACGCCAGAATGCTGGCCTTTGAAGGCGTGGCCAAACATGATGTGGCGGTGTGGCAGGGGCGTACCGTCTTCGGGCAGTTCTTTGAGGCCAAAGATGATGGCGTCGCGGGGGGCGTCCGGCCAGCTGTTTTCCGCGGCGATGTCACAGCCTGCGGTCTTGTAGCCGT
This sequence comes from Shimia sp. MIT1388, assembly GCF_047124445.1. GTDB lineage: Bacteria > Pseudomonadota > Alphaproteobacteria > Rhodobacterales > Rhodobacteraceae > Shimia. The sequence continues at coordinate 3,484,963 of NZ_CP138921.1, forward strand.
CAATCGGAATGGCCCGCACCGAGCTTTCCTCAACGGTGACGCGGATGCCCTTGTCCAGCAATGCTTTTGCACCTTCGGGTGTCAGCCCCACCCGCTCCTCATTTGGCCGCTGTTCGGCCCGTACCCAAAGATGAGTCATCTTGGCTCCCCTCATATTCGCATTTCCATAGATCAGCCCCTTGCGACGATGGCAAGAGCCGCGCCGCTGCGTCTTTTGCGCGGCAGGTCCTGCCACGCTCTGCCTACTTCTTCTCCTTCTCCAAATATCCCGGGGGAGTCGCCGCATGCGGCGATGGGGGCAGCGCCCCCTTTGCGCAGGTTTTCGACTGGCACCGAGAGGGGCGGCGTGGCACAACGGGGCCAAAGCAGAACAAAACGGGAGCGCGCCATGAGTGTTGGAGAGGGTTTTGGCAAAGGATGTCACCTGCATCTGATCGACGGGTCGGCCTTTATCTTTCGGGCCTATCACGCGCTGCCACCGCTGACGCGGAAGTCAGACGGCTTGCCTGTGGGGGCCGTGGCCGGGTTCTGTAACATGTTGCAGCGCTATGTGGAGGACAATTCCGGCCCGGATGCGCCCACCCATGTGGCGGTGATTTTTGACTATTCCGGCAAGTCGTTTCGCAACGAGATGTATGACCAATACAAGGCGAACCGCCCACCTGCGCCGGAAGATCTGGTGCCTCAGTTCCCGCTGACACGCGAGGCGACCAAGGCTTTCAACATTGCCTGCAAAGAGGTCGAAGGCTTTGAGGCGGATGACATCATCGCCACGCTGGCCTGTCGGGCGCGGGACGCCGGTGGGCGCTGTACCATCATCAGTTCGGATAAAGACCTGATGCAGTTGGTCGGCGACGGCGTGGAAATGCTCGATGCGATGAAAAACAAGCGCATTGACCGCGACGGGGTGCATGAGAAATTTGGCGTTGGGCCGGAGCGTGTTGTCGACGTGCAGGCACTGGCGGGCGATAGCGTGGACAACGTGCCGGGCGCGCCGGGCATTGGCATCAAGACTGCGGCCTTGTTGATCAACGAATATGGCGATCTGGAAAGCCTGCTGGACCGGGCCGAAGAGATCAAACAGCCCAAACGCCGCCAGACGCTGATTGAGAAACGTGACCAGATTGAATTGTCCAAACGGCTGGTACAGCTAGACTGCGAGATGGAGCTGGACTTCACACTGGATGATCTGGAGGTGCGCGACCCGGAGCCGGAGGCGCTGTTGGGATTTTTGGCGGAGATGGAATTCCGCACACAGATCAAACGGGCGGCGGATAAGCTGGGCGTGGAGGCCCCGACCATTCCGGAGCCTGTGGCCAGTGCCGCAGATGAGGCACCTGCGCAGGATGATGTGCCGTTTGACGTGTCCAAATACGAATGGGTCAAAGACCGGGCGGCGTTGGACCGCTGGATCGCCGCGATTATGAAACGCGGCTATGTCGCTGTGGACACGGAGACCAACTCGCTCAACGAGATGGTTGCGGAGCTGGCCGGGATTTGCTTGAGCGTGGAGCCGGGTGAGGCATGTTACATTCCGGTGGGGCACAAGAAAGGTGCAAGCGACGATCTGTTTGGCGGCGATGAGCTGCAAGACGGGCAGATGCGGCTGCAAGAGGTGCTCGATGCGTTGAAGCCGGTGTTGGAAGATTCGGCTGTGCTGAAGATTTTCCAGAACGCAAAATATGACTGCAAGGTGTTTGCCAACTACAACATCACCGTGGCGCCGATTGATGACACGATGCTGCTGTCTTATGCGCTGCACGCCGGTGAGCACAATCACGGCATGGATGCGCTGTCTGAGCGCTATCTGAGCCATCAGCCAGTGCCGATCAAGTCGCTGATTGGCAGCGGCAAGAGCATGATCACCTTTGACAAGGTGCCAATTGAAGACGCGCTGCCCTATGCGGCGGAGGATGCGGATATCACGCTGCGCCTGTGGCAGCTGTTCAAGCCGAAGCTGCACCGGCGGCAGGTGACCTCGGTCTATGAAACGCTGGAGCGGCCTTTGGTGCCGGTGCTGGCGCAGATGGAACGGCATGGGGTTAAGGTGGATCGCGATACGCTGAGCCGGATGTCCAATGCCTTTGCGCAGAAGATGGCGGCGCTGGAGGCGGAGATTCATGAGCTGGCGGGGGGCACGTTTAATGTGGGCTCGCCCAAGCAGCTGGGTGAAATCCTGTTTGATAAGTTGGAGTTGCCGGGCGGCAAGAAGGGCAAAACCGGGGCTTATGCCACCGGTGTGGATGTGCTTGAGGATTTGGCCACCGAGCATGCTCTACCGGGGCTGGTGCTCGACTGGCGGCAGTTGAGCAAGCTGAAGTCGACCTATACTGATGCATTGCAGACGCACATCAATGCGGACACGGGGCGGGTGCACACCTCTTATGTGCAGACCGGGGCCAACACCGGCCGTCTGGCCTCCACCGATCCAAACCTGCAGAACATTCCTGTGCGCAGCGAGGAAGGCCGGCGCATTCGCGAGGCCTTTGTGGCCGAAGAAGGCAAGACGCTGATCTCGCTGGACTATTCTCAGGTGGAATTGCGTATTCTGGCGCATATTGCGGAGATTGATGCCCTGAAGGCTGCGTTCCGCGATGGGCATGACATCCACGCCATGACCGCGTCCGAGGTGTTTGACGTGCCGATGGAGGAGATGACGAGCGAGGTGCGCAGCCGAGCCAAGGCGATCAACTTTGGTGTGATCTATGGCATCTCCGGCTTTGGTCTGGCGCGCAATTTGCGCATTCCGCGGGGTGAGGCGCAGGACTTTATCAACCGCTATTTTGAGCGCTTCCCGGGTATCCGGACCTATATGGATCAGACCAAGGAGTTTGCCAAAGAGCATGGCTATGTGCAGACGCTGTTTGGCCGCAAGATCCACACGCCGGAGATCAACGCCAAGGGGCCACGCGCCAGCTTTGCCTATCGTGCGGCGATCAACGCGCCAATTCAGGGCACAGCGGCGGACATCATCCGCCGCGCGATGATCCGCATGCCGGAGGCCATCAAAGACCTGCCGGCCAAGATGCTGTTGCAGGTGCACGATGAACTGATCTTTGAGGTCGAGGATGCGGCGGTGGACGCTACCATCGAGGTTGCGCGGGATGTGATGCAGCGGGCCACAGAGCCAGCTATCAAGCTCGACGTGCCGTTGATTGTTGATGCAGGTCGTGGGGCCAATTGGGCCGAGGCACACTGAGCCTGAACACGACAATGAAGTGCGCCCTCCCGTAGGAGGGTGCGGTTCAGCTCAGCCAGCCCAAACCCTGTTCTGTGCGTTTGGCAGGGTTGTATTCGGCGCTGACGGCACCGCTGTAGCCGGTTTTATCCAGCATCTCGAAGAACGCGGGGTAGTCGAAGTGTTTTGACTTCACCGGCTCGTTGCGATCCGGCAGGCCGCCGATCTGGATGTGGCGCACGCGGGATTTGTGTTTGTCCCAGCACTCGAGCACGTCGCCGTGGATTTTATGGGCATGATAGGTGTCAAACTGCAGCGCCAGATTGGGGGCGTTGACCTCGTCCAAAATCTCCGCTGCCAGATCAAAATTGTTCAGGAAGTACCCCGGCATATCGACGTCATTGATCGGCTCGATGGTGAGCTGTTGCTTAGGGGCAAAGGCGCAGGCCCATTTCAGGTTTTCTACAAAGGTGGCGCGGGCCTCCGCGCCTGACGCGGCACCCGCCATGATGTGCACGATGCGCGCGCGCAGCATGTCGGCGTAGCGCAGCGTGCGGCGGAAATCGCGTTGAAAACGGTCTTCCAAACCGGGCACAGCGGCAAAGCCGCGGTCGCCGCCGGTGTAGTTGGGCGGCGGGCAGTTGATCAGCTCCAGCGACAGGCCATTGCGCAGCAAAGCGCGCTGGGTTTCCGGCGCGGGAGTCTCATAGGGAAAGAGGATTTCCACCGCCTCAAAGCCTGCCTCGGCGGCGGCCTCGTAGCGGTCCAACTCCGGAAATTCGGCAAACAACATGGTCAGGTTGGCGGCAAATTTGGGCATCGCGGTCTCCTCTGGCGAGGGTTATTCCAGCTTTGCTGCGTGCGGAACAGTCTGAAATTCCGCAAGTTTGAACGGTTTGGCGGAAGTTTGCCTTAGTCCAGTGCCTCTGACGGCAGGAAGGGGAAAAACACGCCGGAAGACATCACGCCAAACATGCTTTGACCGTTGACGTCCTGGTGGGTGCCAAGCTCCACCAGGCGGTAAAACGCCTTGCGGGTGATGCGCGCTTCAAGGTTGGCGCGGACGGTCACATAGGGCGCCGGTTCGTCCGTTTCCGGGTCGATCTCGACGCGGATCGGCGTGTCAGGACCTGCGGCGGCGAAGTCGCCCACGTGGGTTTCAAAAGTCAGAACCTGGGTGTCATCTTCGCCGGTCACCTCGAAATCTTCGGTGACAAATGGCGCGTCTTCGACCGTGATGCCGACTTTTTCGACCGGGGTGACCAGAACATAATCGTCGCCGTCTTTGCGCAGGATGTTGGAGAACATTTTCACCATGGCCGGGCGATTGATCGGGCTGCCTTCGTAAAACCACGTGCCGTCGCGCGCGATGCGCATGTCCAGATCGCCGCAATGGGGCGGGTTCCACAGGTGCACAGGCGCCGGGCCGCGCGCTTTTACGGCGGCTGTGGCGGAGGCGGCGATGGTATCTGCGTCAATTTTCACAGGAAATTGTTCCCTCATTGCTTTTGCCATTTCATCTGAGCGCGTTACTGTCAACGTAAGCAGGTAGAGTTACGGGAGACACAGTATGGCGGATGTGGACAACCTTGTCGCAGAGATTGAAGAGCTGGGCGGAAAATTGGCGGAGGCCAAGGCGGCGATCACCAAGCGCTTTATCGGACAGGAACAGGTTGTCGATCTGACGCTTTCGGCCTTGCTCTGTGGGGGACATGCGCTGCTGATTGGCCTGCCGGGCCTGGGCAAAACGCGGCTGGTAGACACGCTGTCGACTGTGATGGGGCTCAATGGCAACCGGGTGCAGTTTACACCGGATTTGATGCCTGCAGACATTCTTGGCTCCGAGGTGCTGGAGAAAGGCAAAGGCGGCACGCGGGAGTTCCGATTCGTGCCTGGGCCGATTTTCTGTCAGCTTTTGATGGCGGATGAGATCAACCGCGCCAGCCCGCGGACGCAATCCGCGCTGTTGCAGGCGATGCAGGAGAAACAGGTGACGGTGGCCGGGGCGGATCGCCCGCTGGACGCGCCGTTTCATGTTCTGGCCACGCAAAACCCAATTGAGCAGGAAGGCACCTATCCGCTGCCCGAAGCGCAATTGGACCGGTTCTTGGTGCAGATTGATGTGCCCTATCCGGATCGGGACACGGAGCGCGATATTTTGCTGGCCACCACCGGTGTGGAAGAGGAAGAGGCGCATGCGGTGTTCACCGCAGAGGAGTTGATCGCGGCGCAAACGCTGTTGCGGCGGATGCCGGTTGGGGAAAGCGTAATGGAGCTGATCCTTGATCTGGTGCGGGCGTGTCGTCCGGATGATGAGACCGCGACCGAGGCGGTGCGCGAAAACGTGGCCTGGGGACCGGGACCACGGGCGGCGCAGGCCTTGATGATGACAGTGCGGGCGCAGGCGTTGCTGCAGGGGCGGCTCGCGCCCAATGCGCAGGACGTGATTGATATGGCGGGTCCGGTGCTGAGCCACCGGATGGCGCTGACCTTTGCGGCACGGGCGCGGGGCGAGAGCCTTGCGGGGCTGATTGCCGAAACGGTGGCGCGGTTTGACAGTGTTGGAGCCGCCGCGTGAGTGCAGCGCCCTATCTGCGCAGTCAGGCTGAGGCGGAGGCCGCTAGCCTGCCGCCCCTGTTGGCACATGCGGAGCATTTGGCGGGCACGGTCCTGCTCGGCGAGCATGGACGACGGCGCGCGGGCATGGGCGATGATTTCTGGCAATACAGGCCGGTGCAGCCCGGAGACAGCCTGCGCATGATTGACTGGCGGCGCTCGGCTAAATCGGACGCGCAGTTTGTGCGTCAACGCGAATGGCAGGTGGCGCAGTCGGTGATGATGTGGGTCGATACCGCCCCGTCAATGCTGTTTGGCAGCGAGAAAGACTCTCCGCAGAAAGCGGATCGCGCGCGCCTGTTGGCGCTGGCGTTGGCGATCCTGCTCATTCGCAGTGGCGAGCGGGTTGGGTTGACCGGCACGGATTTGCCGCCCCGTCGGGGCGAGGCGCAGATTTTGCGCCTAGCGGAGATGTTTTTGCGCGATGATGTCGGTGGCGAGACGCCGGACTATGGCACGCCAGAGTCGCGAGCGATGCTGCCCCATGCGCGGGCGGTGTTCATCTCTGATTTCATGGGCGACTTTGACGCTGTGCAGGCGGCACTGACCAAGGCGGCAGATCGTGGCGTCATGGGCGCGTGTTTGCAGGTGTTGGACCCGGCGGAAGAGGATTTTCCGTACAAAGGCCGGGCGATTTTTGAAAGCATGGGCGGCAGTTTGAGCCACGATACCAAGAAGGCGGATGATCTGCGGCTGCGGTATCTGGAGCGGTTGGCGGAACGGCAGGCGGCGCTTAAGGACCTGTGCCGCGCAACGGGTTGGCTCTATGGCCATCACAGCACCGGGCAACCCGCGCAGGCGGCGCTGTTGTGGCTGCATCGGGCATTGGAGCGGCGCGGATGATCTTTGGGTTGCCGATAGGATTTACTGCGCCTTGGGTGCTGGTGGCGCTGATCGCGCTGCCGGTGCTTTGGTTGATTTTGCGGGCGATTCCGCCTGCGCCAATCCGGCGGCGGTTTCCCGGCGTGCTGCTGCTGCTTGGGCTGAGTGACGAAGACACGGTTACGGATCGCACGCCGTGGTGGCTGTTGCTGCTGCGGATGCTGGCGGTGGCGGCGGTGATCGTCGGGCTGGCGGGGCCGGTGTTGAACCCGCAGACGCGTGAGGCGGGCAGTGGGCCGTTGTTGATCCTGATGGATGGCAGTTGGGCGTCTGCGCCAGATTGGGATGCGCGGCGGGATATGGTCACGGCGCTGCTGGATGAGGCGGCGCGGGATGGGCGCGTGGCGGCGGTGCAGCGGTTGAGCGCGCCGGAGCCGTTGTTGTTCCTGCAGGCGGATGCGTGGAAGTCGCGTATGGCGGGCGTGGTTCCGATGGCCTGGGCGGCGGATGACGCTGCGATGGCTGCATTTGCCGAGACGTTGGCAGCTGCGGACGGGTTTGACACGGTGTGGTTGTCAGACGGTGTGGCCCGCGAGGGGCGCGCAGATTTGCTGGCGGCGCTGCAGGACAAGGGCGCGGTGCGGGTGGTGCAGACCGGGCGCGGGGCCATGGCGTTGATGCCGCCTAGTTATGAGGATGGCAAGCTGGTGATGACGGCGCAGCGCAGCGAAGTGGCGATTGCGCAGGAGGTCACGGTACTGGCGATTGGCACCGATCCGGGCGGCTCGGAACAGGTTTTGGCAAGCTTGCCGCTTACGTTTGAAGAAGGCGCGCAGTCAAGTGAGAACGCGCTTGTCCTGCCAAGCGAGCTGCGCGCGCGGTTGACGCGGTTTGAAATTGCTGGTGTGCGTTCGGCAGGGGCTGTGGCGCTCAGTGATGACAGCCTGCGGCGGCGCGAGGTGGCGCTGATTGCCGGGCGGGAAGACCGAGAGGGGCTGCAACTGCTGTCGCCGTTGCATTATTTGCGGCAGGCTTTGGTGCCGACGGCGGATGTGATTGAGGGCGCTTTGAGTGACATTCTGCCCGCCAATCCTGACGTGATTGTTTTGGCTGATGTGGCGGTTTTGTCTGAGGGCGAAACCGCGGCGATGATTGAGTGGCTGGAACAGGGTGGCTTGCTGCTGCGTTTTGCCGGGCCGCGTTTGGCAGCGAGTGAGATCAGTCGCACCGAGGAAGACCCGTTGTTGCCGGTGCGTTTGCGGGCCGGTGGCAGGAGCGTCGGTGGCGCAATGAGTTGGGGGGAGCCTAAGTCGCTGGCGCCGTTTGATGTGGAGAGCCCGTTTTATGGCCTGCCGGTGCCTGAGGAGGTGACCGTGACAGCGCAGGTGATGGCGCAACCGGACCCAACCTTGGCAGAGCGGGTGATTGCCAGCTTGAGCGATGGCACACCGTTGGTGACCCGCAAGGCGGTGGGGCAGGGGCAGGTGGTGCTGGTGCATGTGACCGCCAATGCGGAGTGGTCCGGGTTGCCTTTGTCGGGCCTGTTTGTGCAGATGCTGGACCGGCTGGCGGTACTGAGCGCGGTGGGCGAAGAGGCGGAGGCGCGCTTGGCGGGCACCACCTGGCAGCCGCTGAAAGTGCTGGATGGATATGGCCGGTTGGAAGATGCGCAGACCTTGCCCGGTGTGGCGGGCGAGGCCTTGGCGGAGGGGCGCGTTGGACCGGAGCTGCGGCCTGGTTTGTACCGCGACGGGGAGAAGGTTTTGGCCTTGCATGTGTTGGCACCGGAAACAGAGTTGGCGCCTGCAACTTGGCCGGTGACGGTGCCGGTGGAAGGGTTGCGCGGGGCGGTGACGACGGACTTGTCGGGCGATTTCCTTGCGGCGGCTTTGGTGATTTTGGCGCTGGATGTGCTGGCGTCCTTGTTTGTTTCGGGCCGGCTTTGGGGCGCGCGGGTGGCGGTTGTGGCCTTGGCTTTGATGCTGCCGGCCACAGATGGATTTGCGCAGGAGGCCTCAGTGACGGCAAGCCATGCGCAGGAGGTGGTGCTGGGTCATGTGCGTACCGGCAATCGCGAGGTGGATGACATTGCGCTGGCCGGGTTACGTGGGTTGAGCAACGTGCTGTATTTCCGCACGTCCGTGGAGCCTGCGGACCCGGTGACCGTTGATCTGGAAACGGATGAACTGGCGTTTTATCCGTTCCTGTATTGGCCGATTACGCCGGATCAGCCGACCCCGTCGCAGGAGGCCTATGGCAAGCTCAACGCCTATCTGCGCAGTGGCGGCATGATCCTGTTTGACACGCGCGACAGCGATGTGGCGCGGTTTGGCGCGAGCAGCCCGACGGGTCGGAAGTTGCAGCGGCTGGCCGCTGGCTTGGACATTCCACCGCTGGATCCGCTGCCGGAGGACCATGTGCTGACACGGACGTTTTACCTGCTGCAGGATTTTCCGGGGCGCTACATGAGCCGCGATGTCTGGGTCGAGGCGGCGCCTGCGGATGCAGAAAAAATCGAAGGCATGCCGTTTCGCAATCTGAATGACGGGGTCACGCCGGTGGTGATTGGCGGCAATGATTGGGGCGCGGCCTGGGCGGTGGATACACGTGGCAACACGTTGTTCCCGGTGGGGCGCGGACGGGCCGGAGAACGGCAGCGGGAGCTGGCCTATCGCTTTGGAGTGAACCTGATCATGCATGTGCTGACCGGGAACTATAAGAGCGATCAGGTGCATGTGCCTGCGTTGCTGGATCGGTTGGGCCAATGACGGGCGTGGTGTTTGACCCGATTGTGCCGCTGTGGCTTTTGGCGGTTTTGGCTGTGCTGAGCGCGGTGGCAATTTCGGTGGCGCTGTGGCGTGGCTTGGCCGGGTGGGCCTGGCGCGGGGCGGCGGGTCTGGTGATCTTAGCGACTTTGGCGGGGCCGGTGTTGCAGACCGAAAACCGTGCGCCGTTGAGTGATATTGTGCTGATGTTGGTGGATGGCTCCGCTAGCCAGCGGTTGAGCGATCGCGAGACACAGACCGAGGACGCAGCGGCGGCTTTGGAGGCACGCCTAGCGGCGCGGGACAACACCGAAGTGCGCCGGATTGATGTGGGCGATGCGGATGGTGACGGCGGCACAGAGATGATGGCGGCGCTGTCTGAGGCTTTGGCGCAGGAGCCGCGCGGGCGGATTGCGGGCATTGTCGCGCTGAGTGATGGGCAGGTGCATGACATGGACCGCGCGCCGGACCTGCCCGCGCCGTTTCATTTGCTACAATCCGGACGCGAAGGCGATTGGGATCGGCGGTTGAGCATCAAGAATGCCCCGGCCTTTGCCATTCTGGGTGAGCCGGTGACGCTAACTCTGCGGATTGAGGACACTGGCGCAGCGCCTACCGATGCAGACCGCGTGGAGGTGGACATTTCCATTGATGGTGACGATCCACAGCGGTTCTCTGTGCCTTTGGATCGCGACATAGACCTGCCGGTGACGCTGTCCCATGGCGGGCGCAATGTGATCCAGTTTTCGGTGCCCATGGCCGAGGGAGAATTGACCGATCGCAACAACGCCGCGCTGGTACAGATCAACGGGGTTCGGGATCGGTTGCGGGTGCTGTTGGTGTCTGGTGAGCCGCATCCGGGCGGGCGCACGTGGCGCAATCTGTTAAAATCGGATGCCAGCGTGGATCTGGTGCATTTCACCATTCTACGCCCTCCGGAGAAGCAGGACGGCGTGCCGGTGAGCGAGCTGTCGTTGATTGCCTTCCCGACGCGGGAGTTGTTTCTGGAGAAGGTCGAGGACTTCGACCTGATCATTTTTGATCGCTATCAGAGGCGTGGAATTTTGCCGTCTTTGTATCTGGAAAACGTGGCGGACTATGTGCGCAAGGGCGGGGCTGTTCTTGTCGCGGCAGGGCCGGATTATGCCTCCGCAGATAGTATTTTCCGCTCGCCATTGGCCGAAGTGCTGCCAGCCAGTCCAACGGCGCGGGTGGTGGACGAGGCCTACGCGCCAACCGTGTCTGAGCTTGGGGCGCGCCATCCGGTGACGGCGGGCTTGCCGGATCAAGAGACCTGGGGGCGCTGGCTGCGTCAGATCGAAGTGACGCCGGATGCGGGCGATGTGCTGATGACTGGCAGCGAAGACCGTCCGCTTTTGGTTCTCAATCGCGTGGAAGAGGGGCGTGTGGCACTTTTGGCTTCCGATCACGCCTGGCTCTGGGCGCGGGGCTACGAAGGCGGTGGTCCGCAGTTGGAACTGTTGCGTCGGTTGGCCCATTGGATGATGGGCGAGCCGGAATTGGAAGAAGAGGCGCTTTGGGCGGAACCCACGGGGCAGACGCTGCGGATTGTGCGGCGCAGTCTGGAAGAGGCTGTGGGGCCGCTGACCATCACCACGCCAAGCGGCGAGACCGTTACGCTGGAGATGCGCGAGGGCACGCCGGGGCAGTTTGAGACCACCTATGAAGGGCCTGAAATGGGGCTCTATCGCCTTGCTCAGGATGACATGGAGACTGTGGTTGGGCTTGGCCCGGCGGCGCCGCGGGAGTTTGAGACCACTATTGCCAGCGCGGAGGCGTTGACGCCTTTGTTGGAGACCACGCGGGGCGGGGTGTTGAGGCTGGAGGATGGTGTGCCCGGCGTGCGCAATGTGCGCGAAGGCCGCCCGGCGGCGGGGCGCAATTGGATTGGGCTGACACCAAGGGAGGCGTTTGAGACGCTGGATGTGGCCCGTGCGCCGCTGTTGCCGGGGTGGTTGGTGCTGCTTTTGGCGTCCGGGTTCATCCTGATGGGCTGGCTGCGCGAGGGGCGGCGGTAGGGGGCCTCTACTTCTTCTAACCCAAAATATCCCGGGGGAGTCGCCCGAAAGGGCGGCGGGGGCTGGCCGCCGGTTCGGACCCGGCTGCCTGCTTTTCCGAGAGGCAAAGGCAGGGGCTTTAAGACGTCAAACTTTTCACAAAGTCCAAGTACATCGGCAATCCCAAAGGATCGTCTTTGGGAGCCGGGAATGCCTCTGGGTCCGTTTCGGTCGTTTCGCTGAGATCATAAAAGCCTTTGGTGTAGACACAGACACTTTTGTATTTGCGTTCGGCAGGGGAAATGTCGCCGGCCTTTTCCATGGATTGAATTTGTTTCAGCGCTTCAGTGATGTCGTCAAATGGCACGCCGGCGAGATCATTGATGTTGAAACGCCACCATCGCAGTGTCAGCAATTTGCGGACCGTTGCATAGTTAAAGCGGAACCGCATGTGTTTGGCCGGGGTGCCTGCGACGACGCTGTAGGGGGCAACGTCTTTGGTGACAAAGGCATTGCCGGCGATGATGGCGCCATGACCTATCTTCACACCGCGCCGGATGGAAGCGCCGCCGCCGATCCAGACGTCATGACCAACTGTTGTCGTTCCTGTGGCGCCGTCGCTGTTTTTCCGAGTGCGCTTCACACGCCGCTTTTCGGCGGCTTCTTTTTCAGGCGGATAAAAATCGAATTGCGGTAGGGTGTACTGGCTGGGCGATGTCGAAAGCCAGTTGGTGGGGTGTTCTCCCTCGGCGATCATGACGTTTGGACCAATGCTGCAATACCGCCCGATGGACTCCACATGCCGGATGATGCCGTACCGGATAAAGGAGTACATGCCGATTTTGATGTCATTGTAGAAATAGGCAGGGGCGTTGTTGAGTTGGCACGGTGCTTCAAATTGAACCTGAAGGTGCTTACCGCGCGTGTCAAAACCGTTGGAGAGGCGCAGCCCGTGTTCGGACAATTGGCTTAGCGGACGAAATATTGGTTTGGGTTTGTCTAACATGATGTGAAGGGAAAGTAGTGCTTTGGCGCAGGCCTGAAGTGAATATTTATATTACCAATATTCTTTTAGGTAGAAGGTGTGGTCGCCGCAATAGAGGTTTCCCTGAGGGCTGTTGAGCTGGGAAGCGAGGGGCATTTCAGTAGGTCGCTTTACAAAAACCGGTTCCTTCGCGGCAGCCTGCGCGGTAGAACGCCTGTGATTGAGGCCGACCTACCTATTGGAGCAAGTGATCATGGCGCCAAAGCCCGTTGTATTGTGCATTCTGGATGGCTGGGGGCTGTCTGATCAAACCGAGGCAAACGCGCCCTATCTGGCGAAAACCCCGAACTTTGACGCGATGATGGCTGATGGACCTTCTGCGACGTTGATCACACATGGGCCGGATGTGGGGTTGCCAAGCGGGCAGATGGGCAATTCCGAGGTGGGTCACACCAACATTGGCGCGGGCCGAGTGGTGGCGATGGATCTGGGTCAGATCGATCTGGCGATTGAAGACGGGTCGTTTTTTGAGAACGCGGCGCTGCAGGCGTTTATTGCCAAGTTGAAAGACACCGGCGGGACGGCGCATTTGATGGGTGTGGTCTCCGATGGCGGCGTGCACGGGCATATCACCCATGTGTTGGCGGCGATGAAAGCGATTGCGGACGCCGGCGTACCTGTGGTGTTGCATGCTGTGACTGACGGCCGTGACGTGGCGCCGAAGTCCGCCTTGGAGTATTTCGCGACGCTGCAGGGGCAGATGCCGGAAGGGGCCAAAGTTGGCACTGTGACCGGGCGCTATTATGCGATGGATCGCGACAACCGGTGGGAGCGGGTGTCTCAGGCGTTCGGTGCTTGGGTGACCGGCGAGGCAGTACACAAGGCGGCGGACGGTGTTGCGGCGGTGGAAGCGGCCTATGCGCGCGATGAAAGCGATGAGTTTATCGTGGCGACCACCATTGGCGATTATGCGGGCGCAAAAGACGGCGACGGTTTCTTCTGTTTGAACTTCCGCGCCGACCGGGCGCGGGAAATCCTCGCAGCGCTGGCGCAGCCGGATTTTGACGCCTTTGATGCATCGGCACGGCCAGATTGGGCGGCGGTGCTGGGCATGGTGGACTATTCCGAAGCGCACAATGGCTACATGACCACTGCTTATCCCAAGCAAGAGATCAAGAATACGCTGGGCGAATGGGTGGCCAAGCAAGGCAAAACGCAGTTCCGTTTGGCCGAAACCGAAAAGTACCCGCATGTGACGTTCTTCCTGAACGGCGGGGAAGAGACGCCTTCTGAGGGCGAGGACCGGTTTATGCCGCTGTCCCCAAAAGTGGCGACCTATGATTTGCAGCCGGAAATGAGCGCGGATGAGGTCACGGAGAAGTTTGTTGCTGCGATTGAGCATGGCTACGACCTGATCGTGACCAACTACGCCAATCCGGATATGGTCGGCCACACCGGCAGCCTTGAGGCGGCGATGGCGGCTTGCGAGGCTGTGGATCACGGGCTGGGCAAGGTGCGCACGGCGCTTGAGAAAGTGGGCGGGGCGATGATTGTCACTGCGGATCACGGCAACTGTGAAGTGATGGTGGATCCGGAAACTGGCGGGCCGCACACGGCGCATACCACCAATCTGGTGCCTGTGGTGCTGGTGAACGGACCGGAGGGCGCGGGGCTGCGGGCTGGGCGTTTGGCCGATCTCGCCCCAAGCCTGCTGCAGTTGATGGGATTGGAGCAGCCGGAAGAGATGACCGGAGAGAGCCTGATCGTTTGAGGGCTTTGCGCGGACATATCCTCGCGGCGTCGTTGGCGTTGATGGCGGCGCCGGTTTGGGCGGAGCCTGATCCGGCCACGGCGGCGCGAGAGGCTGTGGATCAGCTGGAGGCTGCCTCTGTGGCCTTGGCACAGGCCAAGGGTGGGCGCGATCGGGTAAAGTCGCTGACCGGTGTGGTGCAGGCCTATGAGACCGGGTTGACGGCCTTGCGGGCCGGATTGCGGCGTGCGGCGATCCGTGAAGCGCAGCTGTCCAAGCAACTCAAGGCGCAAGAGGCGGAGATTGCCCGCCTGCTGGGCGTGCTGCAAAGCATGGGAAAAGGCCCGCCGGAAGTGATTATGGTGCACCCGGGCGGTCCGATGGGCACGGCACGGTCCGGCATGATCCTGGCGGATGTCACACCGGCGCTGGAAAAAAGCGCAGCTTCGTTGCGGCGGGATTTGGAAGAGGTCACCATTCTGCGTGACTTGCAAGAAGGTGCGGCAGAGACATTGCAGGACGGGTTGGAAGGCGCGCAGGACGCGCGCACGGAACTGTCCAAAGCCATTGCCGATCGCACAGATTTACCCAAGCGCTTCACGGAAGACCCGGTGCAAACCGCGCTGTTGATCGCTTCCACCGAAACGCTGGAAGGCTTTGCCAGTGCGCTGGTGGATTTGCAGGTGGAAGGCATGGCCGAGATCGACCTGCCGGATGTGATGGACCGCAAAGGTGGCCTGCGCCTGCCGGTGGAAGCCAGCGTGCTTCGTCGTGCCGGAGAGGCGGACGCAGCGGGCATTCGACGCCCCGGTCTGGTGCTGGCGACGCGACCAAGTGCTTTGGTGGTCTCGCCCACGGCGGCGACAATCCGCTATCGCGGGCCGCTGTTGGACTACGGCAATGTGATGATCCTTGAGCCGCAACCTGGCGTACTCTTTGTGTTAGGAGGTTTGGCGCAGGTTTACGGGGACGCGGGCGAAGTGATTCCTGAGGGCGCGCCAATTGGCTTGATGGGAGGAAATGGGCTGGAAAGTGGCGCAATTCTCTCACAGTCTAGTGAAGCCTCTGGCAATGCGCGCTCAGAAACGCTCTATATAGAGGTCAGAGAAGGCAAAGCGCCTGTGGACCCGGAAATGTGGTTCCAAACGAATGAGGATGGATAACCTATGAAGAAATTCGTCGCCGCAGCAGCGGGAGGCATTGTGGCCGGTCTGTTGGTCACCACACAGGTGGCCGGGCCGCTGTTGGCAGAGGAAAGCGCGCGCAAGTCCAATGTCTATGAGCAGCTGGACCTGTTTGGCGACATTTTTGAACGCATCCGCATTCAATATGTGGAAGAGGTGGATGACGCCGACCTGATCGAAGCCGCGATCAACGGCATGTTGACCTCTCTGGACCCGCATTCCAGCTATCTGAGCCCAGATGATGCCGATGACATGCGGGTGCAGACCCGCGGCGAGTTTGGCGGCCTGGGTATCGAGGTGACGCAGGAAGAAGGCTTTGTGAAAGTTGTCTCGCCGATTGATGAAACCCCCGCGGACGCGGCGGGCATCGAAGCGGGCGACTTTATCACCCATGTGGATGGCGAAAGCGTGCTGGGCCTGACCCTGGACGAAGCGGTTGAAAAGATGCGCGGTCCAGTGGGCAGCGAGATCGTGATCACCGTGGTGCGCGAAGGCGAACCGGAGCCGTTTGACGTGACCATCGTGCGCGACACTATCAAGCTCACTGCCGTGCGCAGCCGCAATGTCGGCGAGAGCGTGGTGCTGCGGGTGACCACTTTTAACGATCAGACCACGCCAAACCTCGTGGACGGCTTCAACAAACAGGTTGAAGAGCTGGGTGGCATGGAGAACGTGAACGGGATTGTGCTGGACCTGCGCAACAACCCGGGTGGTCTGCTGACGCAGGCGATCAAGGTCTCCGACAACTTCCTAGAAAAAGGCGAGATTGTCTCCACCCGTGGCCGCAACCCGGAGGATGGCGAGCGCTACAACGCGACGCCGGGGGATCTGGCCGAAGGCAAGCCGATTGTTGTGCTGATCAACGGCGGGTCTGCGTCGGCGTCCGAGATTGTGGCTGGCGCGCTGCAGGATCACCGTCGTGCGATTGTGGTGGGCACCAAGAGCTTTGGTAAAGGTTCTGTGCAAACTGTGATGCCGCTGCGCGGCGATGGCGCGATGCGCTTGACCACAGCACGGTATTACACGCCGTCGGGCCGCTCCATTCAGGCGCTGGGCGTGAGCCCGGACATTGTGGTGGAGCAGCCACGCCGGGCCGCAGAGACACCGGAGGAGGAAGAGGACACCAACCGCCGCACCCGTTCTGAGGCGGACCTGCGCGGCAGCCTCAACAACGACAGCCTGTCCGAGGATGAGGTGCGTCAGATCGAAGAAGATCGTGCCAAGGCGGAAGAAGCTGCCAAGCTGCGCGAAGAGGATTATCAGCTGGCCTATGCGCTGGACATCCTGACCGGTCTGTCGGCGCTGGGTCCAAAAGAGTAATCCACGCGCTGCGTGAGATAGGCGGGCGTCCCGGTTGGGGCGCCCGTTTTGGTTTGAGGGGCGCTGCCCCGTCACAGCGGGCTGTGACTCCCCGAGATATTTGGGGAAGGAGAATCCCAGGTGCATTGCGTCAGGGGAAGCGCTTCGCTAGGACGGGGAGAGATCTGTGTTTGGAGTGCGCAAATGACCCGTGAAGAGCTGGAAAAACTGCCGTATCGCAAGAATGTCGGCGTGATGCTGGTGAACGCCGAGGGCGGCGTATTTGTGGGCCAACGCATCGACAGCAAGGAGCCGGCCTGGCAGATGCCGCAGGGTGGGATCGACAAGGGCGAAGAACCACGCGACGCCGCGCTGCGTGAGCTTGAGGAAGAGACCGGTGTGTCGGCGTCTTTGGTGACCATTGAAGCCGAAACCGAGGGCTGGATTGCCTATGATCTGCCGTTGGAGATTGCCTCGCGCATCTGGAAAGGCAAGTACCGGGGCCAGAAGCAGAAGTGGTATCTGATGCGGTTTCACGGGCAAGACGATCAGGTCAATATCGCGCTGGACCATCAGGAGTTTTCCGAGTGGCGCTGGCTGCCCGCGGATCAGTTGGTGGCCAATATCGTGCCGTTCAAGCGTGAGGTCTATGAGCAGGTTGTGGCGGCCTTTGAGGCGTATCTTTGAGACCTGCGCTCTGGCAAATCGCCAGATGACAAACACAAACACCGGGGGTAGAACGCCCCTGCGTGGCCCCGTGGCTCAACT
The DNA here is from genome assembly GCF_047124445.1 of Shimia sp. MIT1388. GTDB lineage: Bacteria > Pseudomonadota > Alphaproteobacteria > Rhodobacterales > Rhodobacteraceae > Shimia. Next base: position 3,502,348 of record NZ_CP138921.1, read on the forward strand.
GGATAGAGCAGCCCCCTCCTAAGGGGCAGGTTGCAGGTTCGAATCCTGCCGGGGTCGCCAGTATCTTTGAAATTATTGGGAAAATGGCAACACACTGGTTGGTGTGTAAAAGGTGTGTAAGTTAGCTTGTTTCGCGGGCTGGGGAAGTGCGCTTAGCCCCGGAAATGAATTTGCGACGCACAAGGAAGCTTCTTCCCATTCAGCACGTCGCAAAAATTGGTCATCTGGTAATGAACTGGCTCAAGGTCGACTTCGCTGCCGCTGATTGTGACAACTTTCTGCGGTCCGCCTCCTTGGTATACACTAGCGAAGCCTTCGGCGATGTATGACCTAATGCGGCCATGATCTCGTAGAGTGATGCACCATTTTCAGCCATATCGATGCCGACGGTTTTGCGCATTCCATGGCAGCTAAGGTTTGGTCTCAACCCTGCCTCCTGAACCCATTCCGACATCTTTGTCCCCAAGCTCTCGGGTGTGAATGGTGTACCACGGCTTGACCTGATGTATGTATCTCCTCCGTCGTAGGAGGCGTCGATGGCATCCCGTAGCGAAGCGGTCATGGGAACAATGACACTAACTCCACTTTTCTTCCGCGTTTTTTGAGGTCGAAACTTGAGCACCTCTTCCCCGCGAATGGTCTCAATGTGGCTTGGTCCGAGTATTGCTAGGTCGGCTCTACGAGGGGCTGCATGAATCAGAAGTGTCATAGCCATGTGAGCCATTGATCCTCGCTCATGAGTTCGAAAGAATGCCTCGACCTCTTCTCGTTCCCATGGCGTAAAACCGTCAGTGACAATGTCTTCCTTGCGAATGAGCCGGCTCGGGTTTGCCGACAGACCCCAGCGTTGTTCACCGTAGCGGAACAAGTGCTTGATTGCTCTAAGCGCATTGTTGAAGGCGTTATCCGTGTCTGACCATCCATCCAAAACTTGATGGATATGGTGAGGTTCTACGCTCTCTATCGGCGCTTGGCCGTATTCTTTGACAAATCGATTGATGAACCTGCTGTAGTGCTGCGCAGTGTATGGTGACATCTTTTGTTTGCGCAAAAGGGTGTCGATGTAGTCAAAGTAGTGAAATCCGAGTTCTTGGACCGTATAGGGCTGTTCCTTTTCGCGAATTCGCCGGAACAGGCTTTCTTGATACTCTTTCTGGAGGTCCCCACCTGCCAGAAGATATTCATAAGTTTTTTCAAAATCCGGATCATTTGGGGTGCCGCGAATAGTGATTCGGCGGCCACCGCTTTCGCGCTGGAATAGGTATCTAGTTTTACCGTGGCGAGTGGTCTCTTCTATCAAACACTCTCGAATCTTCGGCATGATTACACTCCCCGCTTAGTTGCGTTGAGTTTGATGATGTCCTCCATTCTTGGCGCAAGCTTCTGGGCTTGGGCTGGGGAGGCGATTTGCTCGTCAATTTGAACTTTGGACCATCTTCTCAAGCGAGGGCTAAGGTCCAAAACTGGCTGCGGCAGTTCCTTCATCGCCACAAGTTTTTTGACTGAGTTCGGGGACATATCCAGATATTCCGCCATGGTCGAAAGGCCCATCATGGCGGGCCATGATCTGGTTGGCGTTAGGCTCACTGCCTCTACGCTAAAGTTGGTATCAAATTCTGTGTGCATAGCTACTCCGTGCAGGTTTCGGTTGAAATTGAACCAACAAACAGATCAGTTTCGCAGTTGTTGGTTCTTGCAGGAGTATTTGTTTTGAATGCGCTGTGAATTCAAGTCATTGCTTTAATTTAGTTTTTTTCGTCACGAACGGCTTTGCAATCACCTGAAAACCAACGAAAGAATTATTGGGTTCTTGATTGCACTTAATTCGTTCGTGGCGCCCCAGTGGGAAGTCAAATGCCCCTGCTTCCTGTGAGCAGATTTCGGGTGTACTCTCGTAGCTCATGCGCCGCGTCGTGCATCGCTTCAGGATCATACTCTCCGATTCGCCCTTCATGCAGTTCAATGAACTCCCCTGCGGAATCCAAGAAAGGCGGTGCGACGTTCCGAAGATCAGTGATCAGAGATTGAAGTGAAAGCACATACTGCGGATAATTCGAATGGGCCTCGACTATGCGTTGACTCATAGCGGTTTCTCGGAAGAAATGTTGCGTGATTTCGTTTCCGTTCGAGAACCAAAACGGTCTCGCCAGTTCTCCGGCTGTTGCCTCTATGATCCCCTCTGGTGTTCCTAGATTCGATGACGCGACACACCTTTTTATGTATTCTGCTTCATCACCCTCATACCTACCACCATTAAAGACCATTGCAGCGAATGCGTATCCTTTATCCTGCCGCTTCTTAAATGCCCTGTTTCGGTTTCCAAATGCCGCGAATGCTGCCGGTACTTTGAGTTTTCCAAAATCGGATTGGCTCATGTTCAATGCAATGTAGGCAAGCGCAGCGGCTAATCTTGCACTAAGAAAAAGTTCCCGAGTGTTTGCCTGGACTGACAAGATATGGGCGGCTGCATTATATTCGATGAGTTCATGGTTGTAGGCCAGAGAATTAAACTCACGGTTGGCAAGTGCCATCTCAACCATCCTTGGGCCCTGGTCCGAGTGGGAGTTAATCGCTGAGATCGCCGCCCCAATTTCGGATGCAATGGCCCTGACTTCCAACAAAGCACCCACGGACACTGGCTGTCGAGCGAATGTTGATCGAGATGGGTTTTCTCCGAACCTGGCCATGAAGATTGGTCTGTCTTCGCGGGTATTCCCGAAAGGATCAATCTCAGCACCCGCAACATAGTCTATGGACCAAGGCACGTCCGCCGAATGTGTCGTCGCAGGTGGATTGGTATACCGATAGTAAGATGGGGCCAACACACTGCGATCCAGATCAAACAACTTAATGATACTAGGAAAATCGGCTTCCGTGCGTCGCTCAAGCGCCCGATACGCCCTACAAATGTCGGCGATATACTCTCTTCCCCACCTCGTACCCCAGAAGTCAAACCAGTGGGTCATCTCGTGACATAGAACCTGGATATCTTGCCTAACAGGCATCAAGTCTTTTGCTGTTAAAGCATTGCGGACATCGGTAGTGCGGAAGCAACCCACCTCTACAATCGTCGAGTGTGGTGCAAATGATCCGGCGGCAATCTGATTGGGAAAGCTGCTTGTTTGCAGCAGTTTTTGTTCAAGCTGGTGTGGAGAAAGGCTGCGCCCACTTGGTTTGAAAACTGACATTAAAAAATTCACTTGGTTCTGCTGAAGTTGTTTAGGCTGCCGGTCAGGTTCGAGAACGAGCCAGTTGGTAATCTACACCAGTCATTCGTAGCCGCCACTTCAACATTTCTTGGCTAACTAGATATTGTTGACATGCGACCTTATCAGCCATCCGGCTTCTTCTAAAAGATATCAATGCTGGTCTGGGAAGAAGTAGCGTCCCGGCTAGCCAGTCTGCTTCGTCCTCTTGATCCTGATCGAAATTCCCAGGCACCAATGAGCCGTCGTCCATTATGCACGCCTCAGCCAGATCGTGACCGAGGATGATGTGAGACAACTCATGCATAATGACATTGTTTCGCCTGCCTTCAGACGAAACGGGCTTATAGATAACCAGGTTGTCTGTCCCGATCCTCATTGTAAGTGCAGACCAAGAATCATCTGCTTCGTCACTCAAAGTCGAATGGTCTTCGACGCCAAGAGCAGCCACGTCCGAAACGGACCAAACCGTAACGCCGAGGTGTGTTGCAAGGCGATCCGCAGCCAGCGGATCAGTTTGACTTAGACCAAGTTGCCGCCGAAATTCTACTGAACGTCGCTCACATTGCGACTTAAATCCTCTACGAAATGCCAACTAGTGTCCCCTTGCATCCACTTCATCAGCGAACTGCTTAGAGGCAGCCTCGATCAAATTCGCCAATGATCTGGCAGTCGTGGGTGGCATCGCCTTCTTATTCTTGAAGGCAATTTGGAGATTGCCTACCCCAGTGAATTTTGACGGCTCTTCTTCTAACCAAGCGCATACTTTTTCAAGAGTTCCGACATCGGGCACATGCCCTTTTTCTATCCTTGAAAGGGTCGAGGGGCTGATTCCAATTTCCTTCGCCGCCGCCCTGACGCCCTGGTTTCCACGCTTTCGACTGAGTAGCGCACCCAAATCACCTACATCCATGGCTGTTCTCCCAAGTGTGCCATAGATTGGAATTAGTGTTTCACACACTGGACAGATTGTTTCCGTCTCGTTACCGTCCAACCTATGAAACACTTGAATCACGTTGTGGGACACTCGTCAACTGCGACGAATCGGAACAATGAGGCCGAGCATGAACAAACACCTGGGGACACCCGCCTTACCGTGGGACAGCATTTCTGAACAAATGTTGGCTGCGGTCGCCATCAAAATTGAACTTCCTCCGAGCATGCATGCGCTGTTATCGGAACGGAAAGCTGCCATTGAGAAACACCTTGAAAGAGATGGAAGCCCGCTCAAAGGGAAGGTTCGCCTTTTTTATCAGCAGGGGTCAGTCGCCATTGGTGCGACCATTCGGGCAAAGTTCAGGTTCGAGGGGTTTGACATCGACATTATTGTCGAACTCATGACCTCGGGCATGACCCCGTGGCAGGCTTTGGAGCTTCTCTACGAGGCGATGCGAGGTCAGCCAGGTTCACGTTACTATAACATGACTGAACGTCAGTCACGTTGCGTGACAGTCCACTATGCGGATGGGATGCATCTCGATTTATCGCCTGCGGAACTAATTGATGAATGGGACGCGCGCCGGAGTTACATCTACCACTCGAAGCCAGAAGAACCTCGAGACAAAGACCACAGAGTTTTAACCAACAGTTTCGGGTTCGCGGATGAATACAACACAACATGCCCGGTCGATCTGTCTTTCCAAAGGGAATATGCCCGTCGCGCTCTAAAGGCTGATCGTGGCCTGGTAGTTATGCAGAAGGATGCAGAATCGCTACCGGTGCCGGAGCATTCAACCGTCGTGGGTGGCAAATCCGCGGTAACAGTGGCGCTTCAACTTATCAAAAGGAACCGTAACATCCGGTGGGCCAGCCGAGACGGGCGAATGCCAGCATCCGTGATGTTGAGTTGTTTAACGCTGGAGGTCGCCGGAGCAGGGCGCACTATTGGTCAGAATCTTAAGATTATCTCCCAACACATTCTTGATCGCCTGCAGTGTGCCAGGAATCAGGGAACGCTAATTCAAGTCGAGAACCCGAGATGCCCGGGCGATATGTTTACCGACCGATGGCCGGAGAACTATGCCGCTCAGGACACGATGATTGCAGACATGCGTTTGTTTATGGGCCAACTTGACGTGCTTCTAGATGATCGACAGTCCCTTCGAGACCGCCGTGACACGCTTAAAGCAATGTTTGGCGAAGATGTCGGACAGTCGGTTGTGGACGATTTGGAGCAGGAAGTTGGTGAGGCCATTCGTTCCGGTCGACACGGCTTCGGTGCCCTTGGTGGTTTGGCTGTGAGCCCAGCTATGACCAAGGCCAAACCTGTTGTAACCCCCTCTACTTTCTATGGCACCAGGTGGAAACCCTGATGAAGTCGTTGTTGGCGCAGGTGAACGCGATGCATAGGGATTGGCCGCACTTCCAGGCGTCTTTGGGTATTGGGCCGCAATCCGTAATCTGGTTCGGCAACTTGAAAGGGCTCGAGCGGCAATTTCACGTCAGCATTGAGTACGGTCTTCCCATGAAGGGACGACACGATCAACACCGCCTCATGCCCGTAGTTCGTGTCTTAAGACCGTCGTTGATTCCGAACTGGGATGCCGAGGATGAGTCGCCCCTACCCCATGTCTATTTTGAACGCCCTGACATCAGACTGTCGCCACTGTGTCTATTCGATCCGAAAGAAGATGAGTGGGCCCCTTCTATGCTCATTAGCAGAACGACCGTTGGCTGGGCGATCCGATGGCTTGCCGCCTACGAATTTTGGGAGATGACTGGTCGATGGATCGGCGGTGGGCGACACGACGACGAGAGAACCGACAGAGGTGAAGACTATGCCGCGTGACAACGACTACGATCATTCTGTCCCTCGCCGCTCAGACGGGACTAGGCAGTCTCTAAGACCGGTTCAGTCATGGCCATCTGAAAAGCCGTTCAAGATACTGTCCATCGATGGCGGCGGCATCTTAGGTATTCTTCCCTGCATGGTCTTGGCCGAAATCGAAAAACGATTCCTAGATGGCCAGCCCATCGGAGAGCATTTCGACATGGTCGTCGGCACTTCTACCGGTGGGATCATTGCTTTGGGCCTGGGACAGGGAAAGTCAGCCCAGGAAATCTCCAAGCTATATATCGAGCGCGGAAAGTACATATTCCCGGGTGGGCGTCTAAAAAGGTGGCTCCGAGGTTGGGCGGGCTGGGCGATCACGCCATACAACCGCAGCAATCTAGAAAGAGAACTTCGCCGAGAATTCAGTGATGGGCTGCTCGGGTCTTCGAACATACCAACCTGCGTTCCGTCCTTTGAAGGCCGTTATGGTGAACCGTATGTCTTTAAGACCCCCCACCACCCCGACTACAAGAAAGACCAGTATGAACGCCTTGTTGATGTTGGGATTTCGACAGCAGCGGCCCCCACTTACTTTGCAGCGGCGCAGAGAAACGGGCACACTTTTGCCGACGGGGGTATCTGGGCCAACAATCCAGCCATGATAGGTGTAGTGGACGCTATGACTTGTTATGATATCGATCGAACCCAGATCAGGCTTCTGAGCCTGGGTTGTGGCCAAGAAAGCTATCGGATGCGGTGGTGGCATCGCATCGGAGGGCGACTTGTTTGGGCGAGTCTCTTTGTCTCTTCGGCAACGCGGGCTCAATCTCATAATGCTCTGGGGCAAGCTGGGTTGATGATCGGTCGCCCCAATATGGTCCGCCTCGACGCCCCTGAGGTAGCAATCCGCATCGGAATGGATAATGTGGACCGGGCTTTGGCCGAAATGCCTCCTATTGCGAGATCGCTTGTCGAAGGCGCGGGACACAGGATCAACGAGATGTTTCTCTGTCCAGAACAAGTTGAAGAAGCAATCCTCTGAGACCCACAATGGAAACCTGAAGTCATTCAAGTCAGGTACTAATGCAGCTTGGAGAACTTCATCTAGAATTAGAGATTGAAGCTCGGCGAGATTGTGTGGATCCGTTGTGGGTGGTCACTCCACAAAATCAAAGAACTCTCGGTAACGACCAAACGGAAATTCTAGATACCCCTGATCACACGAATAAGGGCTGCTTGCCGGTATAGTGGAGCATTGAATAGCGAGATACTCCATGAACATGTACTTTTCGATGATATGGTTTGACTTTACTTTGGCGTTCTTCCGCAGCCACTGTTTCCACCTCAGAGAAATCCAGAGTTCCATCAGTTTTCCACGAGGATATAGCCTGCGCTCAACTAAGTGCTTGTGGTTCCGGTAACCTGCAAAGAGCGGCGGGAGATGTGGTATGATATCGAGTTGCAGATCCCGCGCTTGCACGGGCAACCCGCTTGGATACCACGATGTTTTGCTGAGTGTTCTGGGGGCACCGTAAACGAAAGTCCCCTTGATGGAACATGGTGACAGCCCAATCGCGCACGGGTCGAGGAGAGAGGCGATGGCGCCACCTAACGAGTGTCCTGAAAGGTAAACAACGCATTTTGAGCGTTCCTTTTTCCCGTTGAACTTGGTTTTGAAGAACTTGCAAATTTCTAATTCGAGCTTTTTGGTTTCGACCCAAAAACCTCGGTGGTACTCCCCCTTAGCCTCTTGGAGTTTCAGAGCACACAAGTTTGACAACCATTCATACATGTAGCTAGTCCCCCGAACTCCAATCAGGAAGACATTATTCACTCTGATCACGAGTGCCAGTGAAGCATCAGTTGCGATGATATCGATCTCCAACTCTTCGCCCTCATCTTCTCCGTTGGGATTTCCGATGACACGCGCGATGTCGACGGAGCCGTGTCGGAGGAGGTGCTGGAAAGCTTCGCAGGGTATGATGGTTGCCCGCTCAATGTCATTTGTCTCACCGTCCGTCGTTACACAGTACGGAAAGAATGCAAGCAGAGAACCTGCTGATGCCGCAAAGCTCTCAGGGGGCAAGGGGGCTAAATCAAACATTGCTTGATTGAACCATCCCGCATGCTTAACCGCAGACCAGAAAGGTTTTGAGAACTCATGCAGAGCGTCGTAAACGGGCGGGCGATTGTTCAATCTATCATTCTCAATTTTTTGAATGCAATGGAGCAATTATTTATTGCCGTGTCCGTTTCTTGGGTCAACTGAGCAGGTGCGATCCTACGACCAGAGTTTTTTCCAATTAAGGTGTCTCACAAAGGACGTCTTCAGAGAGACCGCGCGTCAGGTGTTTAATTCGGTATCAAAATTGCCGAATCAGTATCCTATTGATACGATCTCACAAAGTTCAGACGGCAGTGATACTGGAGGTGGCACTTGGAGAAATGGGGGTATGTACGGGTTTCGGTAAACCGAATCGAACAGGCAGCCGGTTGGGATGAGCAGCTTGCGAAACTGAGGGAACTAGGCTGCTCGCGTTATTTCTACGAAGAGGCATCAACAAGAGGAAACCGGCCCGAGTTTAGCCGGATGCTTGACGAAGCGAACACGTGTGCCAAAGGAGGCCGTCGAATATGTCTGGTCGCAGGAAAAATGGACCGTGCGTTCCGTGACCTTGCTGCTGCCGATGAGGCAATCACACGACCCAAAAACTCAGATGTAATTTGGTTGCTCCCAGATTTGTCACCGCATCCTCTCGACCCGAACGATCCGACCCAGATGCTGCTTGTTCGCATGATGGGAGCCGTCGCTCAGTTTGAAAGGGATCGTCTCGGGGAACGCCGAGCATATGGGATCGCCCGTGCCAAGAAAGAAGGCAAATACAAGGGGCGAAAACCCACGGCTCGGCTGAAGACACCTGAAGTGCTGAAGCTGAAACAGCGAGGTTTCAAACCTGATGAAATCGCAAAACAACTTGGTCTCGGCAGAGCATCCGTGTTTCGCATTCTACGTGATCACAGGCAGAAGATTGCGACACGTTAACCGTTCGCAGACCTGCATCTTGTTTGAGGTTCATCTCTGAGCAGTGTCTCAAAATCAAAGGTAACATTATCCATTTCAGATGCCTCTTGCAGCAGCGCCGCTGCTTTTGGACTTATACGTTCGATAAGCGGCCAAGTACGTGTGTTTTGGGTATTGGTCATAGAAATTCACTCCTTTGGTTTATTTACCAAAGAATGAGTCAGTGAACGGTGTGATTAAGCCGATCAGCTTGATTGAACTGTAGAACTATGGGCGAAGTCTTGGAGGCGAGGCCAGTTTGACCATAAGAACCGATGGGGCCGTATGGCGAATACTAGGGTGGTTTCAAGCTGTGCCGGTTCTCGTTTAGATAGCACCTGACTAGCATGCTGAGGCACCATGTTTTGCTGGGATTAGTGCATTCAAGAACAAGTACACAGTTACCCCATAATAGAACTAGTATCCTTGATGAAAGAGCACGACCTTGGGGCTCGGAAACACGCCTCGCCTGCACTCTGTAATTGTCACACGGAATGCTATTTGCGTCTTTCGTCTGAAGGCTTTGATTTTGCTCAGTGGAGCTATTCTGTCTGCGATAGCCAAAGGTCCAGCGCCTTGACTGTCTCGGCCAGTTTTGCCTGAACTTTGCAAGGGCTTCAAAAACAGAAACATTGTCAAACTCGGGGTCGGCATCTGGAAAGTTTAGCTCAGTCTTCTCCATCGAGGCGTATTCTCCGTACCCGACTAGCCCACCAGTTTCCTGTCCCTGATCATCGACGGATATCGGAATATGGCGGCTGACGCACACTTGCTTCGGGCCGGGAAAAGATTTCCGTAGAACCTTCGCGATGTCGCTGGCTCGGAGAAATGGGTGATGAATAAACCCATGCGCGTGGAACATCAGACCTACGGGGGCATTGGGTGGGTTCCCCCACTCGTCACCCAAGAGTTCAGGGGCGACAGCCGTTACAGGTTTGGCTACGACATCAAATTGAAATCGAGCAACAATATCGGGCAACTCACGCTTTGCCAGACGGGAAAGCCTGCCACGTATTTTCTTCGCCATTTCTGTGCCGCTGCTATTCAACGGGATCATTGCGAGATTGATTGTGAATGGGAACACCGTGTCTAGAGGCTGATTTCGGAACGGTTCAGCTAGCCAGCCGCCACCTCTCGCCCGAAAGTTGCGATCACCGCCCCGGCCAATGCCTTTTCGGACAGTCCGTCCTCCCTTTGAGGAAACAGGAGCAGATTTTCGGTATTTGGCTTTGGTTGCAGAACATGCTTCACAGTACGCTTGGTTGCACGGTCGATAGGGCGAGCAGTTTCTTATTCTGCTCCACAAGGTTTGTAGCTCCTCCACATCGCGCAGGACTTCGCGGCTTGCACGGCGCTTGGCAGGCATGTTGCCCGTGTTGCGAAGCATCGCGTTCAGCCGCCTTCGTTTCTGTCCTCTCAATGTCCGACCTCACTAAATTGGTCGGGTATTTAGGGGGACAACTGTCGGACGCGCCGAGGTTCTGGAGATGACGTTTCAAACCCCGTCCTACAATCGGCTTCCGGGCATAAATACTTTCAGGAGGACAACCGATGAGAAGACAAAAAGTTTCGTTTCGCCAAGTTGATGAGGAGGTAATGGAAATGCTCGCAGAACTACGTGAACAAGAGCGCCGATACACAGGTGCCATCCTTGGGGACGCCGTTAGAGAGTACTGGGAGGCAACCTTCTGCGAAGACCCGGATCAAACCCCAATTAGATGAAGTGAGCCAATGTTGGAGAACCAAGCTGCCGCATGGGGCAGCGCGTCACTTGAAGTTCCGTTGGCTCATTGTCCTTCCGGAAAGAGAAACGAGCTTGCGAGTGTTTCGGACAGATGCCCCCAAGTGCCTTCATTCCGTACGGGTCACACACGTATGACTTTTCCTTTTGTTTTCAGTGTGCATGAGTACCCTGCCGGGGTCGCCATTTTCTGTTTGTTAGACTGTCGTCCGACACAGGAAGTCCGTTTTTGCGACAAACAATGGGTTTTTGAGATCCTTTAGTTGCCCCCTCACCCTTGATGTCTGTCTTTTCGGGCAGAGTTTTTGAGTACTCACAGCACCGTCAGGCAAACCTGAGTCAATGTGAGTGAACGTCGAAATGGGCGGAGAGCAGGCTTTCGCTTCGGCCGGAACCAGTGACCGCTTTGGCCCTTAAAGCAGAAGCCGCTAGAAACGACGGAGAGCTGCCATATGCGGCGAGGGGCTCAAAGTTGGTTAGGAGCTGCTCAGTGGACATTTTGGGCTAGAAAACATTTCCCTGAATCCGTTTCGTTATTTATTTCGCATCGGCCGTTTCTTCCTTGATTGTAGCCTGAGAATCGGTGGCGGTTTGGCGCTTGCTCTTACCGATGTGCCAAATCAAAAATTTGGGGAGTAGTATCGCTTCCAGTCCAAGTGAGGAGAAATTAGGTCAACTTTGTCTTGGGGTGTTTTTGTTGCGCAGGAGCGCAACCTGCGAGGCTTTTGGTGGATTTCGCGCGTACCCTGATTTCTCAGCGCCATTTGGCTTGGTTCAATCACGGAAATTGGCAAACTCAAGTAAAATTCGCTGCGCGGAAATCGTTGCCCGCGTTTCTTGGTACCGTGCGCCCTGACTGCCAGTTAGAGCGGGTCAGTTTCGACTCGGAAATTGTGCGTCCAAGGTGACGCAGGCGCATGAAGCTCTCTCAATTGCGACACACGCAATGGGGGTCACGGATAAGATTTTCAGCGCGACGGGGTCTTCTGCTTCGATAAGAATCTGAACTGTTTCAGTGGCTTGAGACAGAATTGCCCTGCTGTGTGAAAATGGCATTGACATAAATTTCCCATGTGTGAATTATATTTCAGTGGCTGATATATATTGCGGAATCGGGAGGAGGACGCGAAGCTGCTGTTAGCAGAGGTGTTCAACATCTCTATGATCCAAGGCATGGGAGGAGTGCACAATGGGGATCTTCGGAAAGAAAATTGTGACGACAACATTGCTTGCTTCGTCGCTGGCTTTGTCGGCGGGGATGGCACTGGCAGAAGACGGCAAACGCATTGCGTTTTTTGTGTCGGATCTGTCCAACGTATTTCACCAGTCGCAAGCGGCGGCTGCTGAGAAATACGCGATGGAGCAATATGGCGCCAAGGTTGTGGTGTTTGATGGTCAGGCAGACAGTGCTGTAATGACGCAGAATGTTGATCAGGTGGTGGCCGGCGGGTTTGATGCCGCAAGCCTGCATATTTGGGATGCCGAAGCAGCCGCGCCGGGTGTGATGGACGCGTTGGATGAGGGCATTGTCATGACCTCATTCTTCAGCCCGATCACCGACACCGGCATTCCAACTGCGCGTAGCGATGAGGCCAGTGTATCCTTTGAAATGGGCGCGCAGATGGCCAAGGCCTGGAAAGATGCGCATCCAGATAAGCCGATTGTGATGGTGCAACTGGGCTGGCCAAACCACACCGAAGTAAACTCCGGCCGCACAGCGCCGTTTGTCGAAGGTGTATTGTCGGTTGATCCATCGGCGGAAAACCTTGGTGCCCTGGACTCCAGCAAGGGTCAAGAAGCGGCCAAGCAGATCATCGTCGACCTTCTGACTCAGCGTCCTGAAGTGAACCTGATCTATTCCGAAGCGTCCAACCTGACCGTGGGCACCATGGCGGGTCTGTCGCAACTGGGACGAGGTAAGTTCAAGGATGGCAAGCCGCTGACGGAGATTGTGGCTAGCGTGGACTTTGATGCCGTGGAAATCGACCAGGTGTTTGATCCGGACTCCAGCCTCAAGGTCTCCATGGGCCTGCCTCCGCTGGAAACAGCGCAAGGCCGTATCGATCTGATCATGGACGTCCTGGAAGGCAAAGTGGCGCCAAAGTCTGACACTGCAGAAGAGTTCTTCTACAAAGCCTACACCATCTCTGACTGGACGATGGAGAAGGCGGACGCGCAGAAGTGGCTCGACAGCCAGTTCGGCAGCTGATCCGGATGGGGAGTTGGCGGTCCCGACAACGGTAGGGATGCCCGGCCGGGGCCGCCGCAATCACAAAGCAATTTGAAATTTGCCACCAATGAACGAAACTTTGCGCAACCAGCGCCGAAACCGGCCTCCGCTTCGATCCAGGGAGAAGCAATAATGACCGCAGAACCTGCAAATACGGTTCTTTCCGTTGATGGGCTGACCAAAGACTACCCCGGTGTTCGGGCGGTTGATAATGTCACCTTCTCGATCAACACCAGCTCTGTTCATTGTCTGGTGGGGGAAAACGGCGCTGGCAAATCCACCTTGGTGAAGATGCTCACAGGCGCGCTGGAGCCGACAAACGGTAAGATGTCCGTGAACGGACAAGCCTATGCTCCGTCCAGCCCGCAAGAGGCCCGGGACGGTGGTATCGCCACCTTGTTTCAGGAACTTCATGTGGTTGATGAATTGACGGTTTTAGAAAATTTGACTCTGGGCATGGAGAAGACCCGCTTTGGCTTTTTCGTGAAATCCGATCTTGAGGATCGTGTGATCCAGACGCTGGCCACCATCGAGCCGTCCATCGACCCAAGAGCCCGCGTCTCAACTTTGAGCGTGGCGCAGAAACAGATCATCGAAATCGCCCGTGCGGCCTCATCCGGGGCCAGCATCATTATTATGGACGAGCCCACCGCCGCCCTGTCCGAGCGGGAAGTTGAGCGGCTGTTTACTGTGATACGGCGTTTGCGTGAGAACAACGTCACTGTGATCTATATCTCCCACAAGCTTGATGAGATCTTCGAGTTGGGCGACACCGTGACGGTTCTGCGGGACGGCAAGCATATCACGACCTGTCCGTTGTCAGACGTGGATGGACGTGGAGCGCTGATCGAGATGATGATCGGCCGCACCGTCTTTCAGACCTATTCGCCGCGCGGTGCGATAGGAGACAAGGTGGTTCTAAAGGCGGAAAATCTGACCAACACATTGCTCAAGAACGTGTCGTTTGACATCAAGGAAGGCGAAATCGTTGGCTTCTACGGCCTCGTTGGCGCCGGGAAAACCGAGGTGGCACGAGCGCTTTTTGGCGCCGATCCTTTTGATGGACGCGTGACGTTTCATGACAAGTCGGGAGGGAAATCTCCTAAGGAGGCCATTGCCAAAGGCATCGCCCTGGTTCCGGAGGAGCGCCGGACGCAAGGCCTGTTCACCAGTTTGACGATCCGCGAAAATGTGCCGGTGATGAACTTGCCACGGGTGACTTCCAAGGGGGTCTTCAAAGCGGCGGATGTACGCGATGCGTCGCACGGATATGTGCGCCAGTTGGGTATTGCGACCAGTTCAATCGAGAAACACACGGAGAAGCTTTCCGGTGGAAATCAACAGAAAGTGGTGTTGGCCAAATGTCTGTTTTCGCAAGCCGATCTGCTTCTGCTTGATGAGCCAACCCGCGGTGTCGATGTCGGCGCAAAAACTGAGATCTATGACATCATCAAGGACTTGGCTGACGAAGGAAACGCCGTGGCTGTCTTTTCGTCAGAGCTCGAAGAAGTGCTGGGCATCTGTGATCGCATTTTCCTGATGTTTGATGGCCATTTACAGGAGGAAATCCTCAATGGGCCAGATGTGGACATCGCCCACATTCTCAACGTGGTCACCGGTGGCCAAGACTCCCAACATCAGGAGATTGCGCTATGAGCAGTGTCACCGAAACTCTGCCCACCAAACGTGCCCGCGAAAAGATGAGCGATGAGGCCTTCATCACATCACTGGTTGCGGGCGTTGCAATCATCCTATTCCTGATCGCCGCGATCATGGTGCCAAACTTCTTTCAGTGGCAGAACGTGGTCAACTTGGTCACCAACAACTGGGCGGTCATTGCTCTGGGTATTGGCGTCACTTTCCTGTTGGTTTCTGGCAATTTCGACCTCTCGGTCGGCGGTATTGTTGCATTGGCTGGCGTGCTCTCGGTTTGGTTTGCGCAAAGCCCGGACGGTGCGAATGCGCTGTCGACCGGCTTGGGGTTGTCCTATCCAGTTGCTATTGCCTGTGCTCTGGCAGGTGCACTGGCGATAGGGGCTCTCAACGCCCTCTTCGTAGTACGCTTTGGCATCCCGTCCATCATTGTCACCCTTGGCACCATGATGGTGGCGCGCGGCGTTGCGCAGGTCATCACCCATGGCTCTCAGCGCAACACCAACCTGCCGGACGAGTTTGGCTTTCTGGGCAATTTGAGCATGTTTGGCACCTCGATCAAATTCCCAGTGGTGCTGATGGGGGTGCTTCTGCTGATTGCGATCTTTGTGGAGCGGAAAATGGTTTTTGGCCGCCTGACCTATTGGATTGGGGCCAATCCTGAGGCGGCAACGCTTTCTGGTATCGACCGGGGCCGCCACATCACAAAGCTTTATCTGTTCAGTGCGGGCATTGCCGGGATTGTCGGTATTTTACTGGCGTCCGAATATAAGTCCGGCTTTTCCAATCGCGGCCTGCTGATGGAGTTTGACGCATTGGTTATCGCACTCTTGGGCGGTGTCGCAATTGCTGGAGGCTTTGGCTCGGTCATCGGAATGTTCTTCGGTGCAATCATCCTTGCCGTGGTCACTTCAGCGGCGACCGGCTTGGTGCTCTCGCCGGATTGGCAATTCATCCTGAAAGCCGTCGCGGTCTTCCTCGCGATTGTGGCACAAACCTGGGCATTGGCCCGTCGGAACAAGTGAGTACGATGACAATGTCTTCTCAATCCACACATCCGGAAGTCAGCTTTACTGCCAAGGCGACGGGCTTCCTGCGCAATTACTACATATACTTTGTTTTAATCGCGGTTGTCGCCTTGTTGAGCACGGCAAACCTAGACCAGTTTGGTTTGTTTGAACGTGGTAACTTTCTGAACAAGCGCAACATCATCAATATCCTGCGGGTGTCCGCGCCTATATTGGTGATTGCTGGGGCGTTCACGCTGTTGATGGTGTCAGGCTACATCGACCTCTCCGTTGGCAGCACCATGGGCCTCACAGCCGTGATCTATGCGCTGCTTGCGATCAACGGAGTGCCATTTGTGCCGGCCTTTGCGCTGACAGTTTTGGCGGGCGCGGTGTTGGGCGCGATCAACGGAATATTGGTCGTCCGACTTAACATCACACCAGTGATTGCCACGTTGATCACACTCAGCCTGTTTAAAGGCATTGCCCTCCTGCTGGTCGAAGATGGCGTGTCAGCAATCAAGTCTGGTGGCGGTCTGAAGATGCCGGCATGGTTCAATGACTATGGCCGGGATGGAATTTTCCTAAAGTTGCCTGCCGCCTTCTGGGTTGCAGTGGCGGTCACGCTGGTGCTGATCGTGGTGCAGAACCGCGGAAAGCTTGGCAAATACGCTGCGGCCACCGGCGGTAACCCCACAGCAGCGAAGCTGTCGGGCATTAATACGGGGCGTACAGTGTTCCTGCTGTATGTGATCGTAGGGGTGACCGCTGCGCTGGCTGGGATTGCGCGCTCAAGCTTCATGTCTCTGGGCGATCCGCTTTCTGGCGACGGCATGGAATTGACCGCGATCCTCGTAGTCCTGCTGGGCGGTACGGCATTTAGTGGCGGTGAAGGTCGCGTGCTGCGTTCTTTTGTCGGTGCGCTGATCATCATGGCACTCACTGTCGGCATGTTGACCATTGTGCCCGCCTATTATCAAACACTTGTCATCGGTTCCGCGCTTTTGGCGGCGGCGGCGACCAACCATCTTGTCAGCCAAAAAGGCAAAGTATCGTGAGTACCATGACCCCAAATCCAGAACAGATGCGCCTGATCGCCCAAGTGCTGTCGATGCACTACGAGGACGAACGCGCGCAGTCTGACATCGCCAAGGCACTGGATTTATCCACTGCCAAGGTCAACCGCCTGATCAAACAGGGGCGTGAGTTGGGTATGGTTCAGATCACTATCAAGAGCCCGCTGATGCGGTTCTTTGATCTGGAACGTGAGATCACCAAACGCTGGTCTCTCAAGCGCTGCCTGGTTGTCCCTTCCGTTACCGGCAGCGCGCCCTCAACGCTGAATGAGGTCGGCAAAGGTGCAGCCAAACTGCTGCTGGATGTCATCCGAGATGGGGACAAGATTGCCATTTCAGGCGGCAAAACTCTAAGTGTTTTGATTGAAAACCTGATGCCTGGCGCGGAATATGAGGTCGAGGTCGTACCCATGACCGGCGGAGTACAAGGGCAGCACTACACTGACGTGAACCACATCGCGACGCAACTGGCCGATAAGCTGTCTGGTCGCGCCCGGTTGATCCATGCGCCTTTGCACGCGGATTCCGAAGGAGAACGCGATTTGGTGATGTCGGTGAGGTCCGTCCGCGAGGTGATGGACGAAGCCCGCAGCGCCAATGTGGCGGTCGTTGGTATTGGCGCTGTGGTCGGGGCAGACAGCACCTACTATCTGGCCCATCCGGTATCAGACGTAGAGCGCAACCGCCTTTACAAGACGGGTGTGCGCAGTGAATTTTTAGGCCACCTCATTCAGGAAGACGGCTCTGTATCGGGCAACAGTTACAACTCGCGACTGGTGGCTTTGCTGCCGCAGGAACTTGCCCGCATCCCGGTCACCATCGCCATCGCATCCGGTGCAGAGAAGGTCGAGCCCATCGCCGCGGCTCTGAACGGCGGCTATTTCAATTCGCTTGTCACGGACGAGCACACCGCAACCGCGCTGCTGAAACAGGAGGTGCTCCATGCTTGATAGACAGGAAAATGAGATGCTCACGCGTGAAATTGGCCGCTCTGGCATTGAGGCCTCAGCCATTGGTCTGGGCACTTGGGCAATTGGCGGCTGGATGTGGGGTGGCACGGACGAGGCTAAATCGATCAGTGCCATCCAGGCCTCCATTGACGAGGGCATCAGCCTGATCGACACGGCGCCGGCCTATGGCCAAGGAGTGGCCGAGGAGATTGTTGGCAAGGCGCTGAAAGGGCGTCGAGACAAAGTTGTCCTGGCTACAAAATGCGGGCTGGTTTGGCACACGCAGAAAGGCAATCACTTCTTTGATTACGACAGCGGACCAGTGCATCGCTACCTAGGCAAAGACGCGATCATTTTTGAGGTAGAGCAAAGTCTGCGCCGCTTGGGGACCGACGTGATCGATCACTACATCACTCACTGGCAGGACCCGACCACACCGATTGACGAAACCATGGAGGCGTTGGAACTGTTGAAAACGCAGGGCAAAATTCGCTCCATCGGTGCCAGCAACACCACAGCTGACGACGTGCGCGCCTATTTGGATGCCGGCCAGTTGGACGCGGTGCAGGAGGAGTACTCCATGGTCAAGCGGGATCTGGACGCGAGTATGGCGCCGCTGTGTATCGAGGAGGGGGTTTCCATTCTGAGTTACTCCTCCTTGGCACTTGGTCTTCTGAGCGGAAAAGTTGGCCCTGATCGGGTGTTTGAAGGCGACGATCAGCGCAAGGGCAATCCACGATTTTCGATGGCCAACCGCGAAAAAGTGGCGCGTCTTATGCAGGCTATTGAGGTGGTTGCAGATGCGCATGGCGCCACCTGCGCCCAGACGGTCATTGCCTGGACTGTGCAACAGCCCGGGATCACCTTTTCGCTCTGCGGCGCGCGCGACGCTGGTCAAGCCGCAGAAAATGCCAAGGCGGGGCGCATTCGTCTCAGTGCTGAGGATCTTGCGATCATCGACGCAGCGGCCACGAAGAACCTGACCAACCTCGACGGGTAACCCTCGTCACATTTGAAACTTAGCCAACATCGCATGCGTTGCGGTGAACGGGAAAGCTATGTCTAACGCTCGCCAAAAATCTCTGGCAGACATCAACGAAAACAGTGGTTTTGACGCTGTGGTCATTGGCGGCGGAGTCAATGGGATTGGGGTCTATCGGGACCTGTCATTGCAAGGGTTGCGAGTGCTGCTGGTGGAACGCAACGATTTTGCCTCAGGCTGCTCAGCAGCGCCTTCGCGGATGATCCATGGTGGCCTTCGGTATCTGGAAAACGGCGAGTTTGATTTGGTGAAAGAGTCCCTGCGAGAACGGGACGCACTGCTGTGCAACGCGCCGCACATGGTCAAACCGTTGCCGACCGTGATACCAGTCACGTCGCTTTTCTCCGGCATCTTCAATTCTGCAGCGAGCTTCTTTGGGTGGCAGGGGCAACCGTCAAGCCGAGGGGCGTTGCCGATCAAGTTAGGTCTGAGCCTTTATGACTGGGTGACGCGGAAGAACCGCGCGCTGCCGTGCCACAGCTTTCAGGGTACTGCAGAAACCCGCACCCGATGGCCTGCATTAACGCGGGAGGCACGCTACTCGGCGGTGTACTACGATGCGTGGATCTCGCACCCGGAGCGCCTCTGTATTGAAATGATCTCGGACGTGGCAAAGGCGGTCCCTCAGAGTATCGCCCTAAATTACGCAGAGATTGTGAAAACCGAGCAGGGCTATGAGCTAACTTGTCAGCGTAGCGGGCAACGTTTTGACATTCAGCCACGTACAGTGGTGCATGCGACGGGAGCCTGGCTCAACCAGTCAGTCACGGAGTTGGTCGACGAAAAAGCTGGCAGGATGGTCGGTGGCACCAAAGGGTCTCACCTGATCATTGACAACGCTGCGTTGGCGCGCGCGCTTGATGGCCACATGGCGTATTTTGAAAACGCAGATGGGCGGGTGTGTATCGTCTTCCCGTATCAGGGCAAGGTTCTGGCTGGGTCGACCGATATACGGGTGGAAACGCCCTGCAAAGTGCGCTGCGAAGAAGACGAGCTGATTTACATTCTGGAGTCGCTAAGGCAAGTGTTTCCGGACATTGATGTCGCACGCGAAGATGTTGTTTTCAGCTTCTCAGGGATTCGCCCGCTGCCAGAAAGCACGCAAGAGTTTACTGGGCGGATTTCGCGGGGGCATGATGTGAAACGCTTGCCCGGTGATGTGCCGCAGTTCTGCATGATTGGAGGAAAGTGGACGACCTTCCGCGCGTTTGCAGAGCAGGCGGCAGATATGGTGCTGCAGGAACTGCAAAAACCACGCCGCGTCGACACAATGACCCTGCCGATTGGCGGTGGCAAAGACTGGCCCGAGAACGTCGAGGCATATGCCGAGAACCTTAAGGCCTCTCACGCAGCTGGAGAAGGTCGGGTCGACCATCTCCTGTCGCACTACGGCAGTGGTGCGGAGCAGATGCAGCGCGCCTGCGCGGAGGGCGGCGCGGACGTGTCGATTGGCGAAGGCGCGCTCTATTCCCAAGCAGAGGTGCGCTGGCTCATTCGGAATGAGCGCGTGCAGACCTTGTCGGACCTTGTTTTTCGCCGGACATCCCTTGCGATCACAGGCGCGATTTCCAGCGGGTTGATCCACGCCTTGGCCCTGCTTTTGGCAGAAGAACTGAATCTATCGCAGACTGAGGTTGCAGAACAGGAACGTCACCTCATCGAAGAATTGTCGGACTTCTATGGCGTCACGCCAGAGATGCTCGCAGAACGAACCAAAGAATGGAGTAAGAAATGCGCATAAGCACCAAAGCGCGAATGAACCGGATGTTCACCAACGGCGGCTGTCTGGATGTGGCCATCGATCATGGCGTCTGCAACGAGCCGTCTTTTATGGTGGGTCTCGAGGACATGCCATCGGTGATGGATACGTTGATCAAGGCCAAACCAGACGCGATCCAATGCGCCTATGGGCAAGCTGACTTGCTGCAGAGCCGCCCGGAAAAGGACAAACCGGCTCTGGTGATGCGCATTGATATGGGCAATCCGTATAATGATCAGCGGCACCGGGTAATGTGGTCTATGCTGCAAAACGCAGATGAGCCGATCATCGGCGCACTCGAGATGGATGCGGCTGCGGTTGTGGTGAACCTGTTTATGTTGCCAGATGAGCCGGAACTGTTCCGCCAGTGTGTCGAGAACATCAGTCGGGTGCGGGCCTCTTGCGACAAATATGGCATGCCGTTGATGATTGAGCCGCTGGTGATGCTGCCCAATGATGTGCGTGGCGGCTATCAGGTCGATGGAAACGCCGAGAAAATCGTGACTCTGGTGCGCTTGGCTTCAGAAATGGGCGCCGACATTATCAAGGCGGATCCGACAGAGAATCCAGAGGATTTCCATCGCGTGATCGAAGCGGCCCGCGTGCCTGTGCTGGTGCGTGGAGGCGGCAAGGAAGACCTCAAAACCGTTTTGATGAAGTCCGCGGCCATTATGGCGCAGGGCGCAAAAGGGATGGTCTATGGACGTAATATCTACCAGCATGACAACCCAAAGGCCGTGGTCGCAGCGTTGATGAGCATGATCCACAACGGCGCGTCCGGCGAAGAAGCTTGGGATATCTATAACCGTGGCTGATGGAGCACAAAAATACCTGTTGGGGTTGGATGCAGGCAATACCGTGATCAAAGCGGTGTTGTTTGATCTAGAGGGGCGGCAAGTTGCCATGCACGCTCTGGATGGTCAGACATCCACGCCCCAGCCGGGCCATGTCGAGCGTGATCTCAAAGAGCTTTGGAGCAATGCGGGCACTGCAATTACCGCCTGTATTGAAGCGGCGGGCATCGACCCAAATCAGATTTTAGCCATCGGGTGTGCAGGTCACGGCAATGGGCTCTATTTGCTTGATCGGGCTGGCGATCCGCTGTTGGGTATTCAATCGCTGGATACCCGCGCCGCGGGCGTGGCTAAGGAACTCGCTGATGCCAATGGGGACCGACTTCACGAGTTGTGTCTGCAGAAGCCTTGGCCATCTCAAACACCAGCTTTGCTGACGTGGGTGAAACGTTACCGTGCGGACCTTTACGCGCAAATTGGCACTGTGCTTCTGTGCAAAGATTTCGTCACATATCGCCTGACAGGGGAGCGCGTGAGTGACATTTCCGACATGTCGGGGTGCGGGTTCACAAGAATGCCGGACGCGCAATATGACGATGAACTGCTTGATCTCTACGGATTGGCAGATGCCAAGCATATGTTGCCCCCACTGATCGATCCGGCTGACGTTGCAGGCTATGTGACGTCAGATGCAGCGGCTGCCACCGGATTGGCCGAAGGAACGCCAGTGATCGGGGGCTACTTTGACGTGGTATCCAGCGCGCTGGGCTCAGGCGCGGGACTGCCGGGCGATGCCTCCATCATCTGCGGCACTTGGAGCATCAACCAGGTGTTTTCTGACGCGCCTGTAGCCGATCCGAACGTTTTCATGGTCAGCGCCTTTGGTAGCAACCACTATGTCAACATCGAAGCCAGCGCCACCTCCGCTGTGAACTTGGAGTGGTACGTGCGTGAGTTGGTCGAACGGGATGGCCACCATGACGACCCATTTGGCCACTGTAATCAAATGGTTGGGCAGGTCGATCCGCGCTTGGATGATCCGTTTTTTCACCCGTTTCTCTACGGCTCAGGGCAGGGCGCGGACTACCGTGCCGGTTTCTATGGTTTGGCGGGATGGCACACCGAGGGCCATCTGGTGCGTGCTTTGTTTGAGGGCGTGATGTTCGAACATCGGCGTCACATCGACGTCCTGAAAGCCTCAGGTGTAACCTTCAATCGCGCCATCTTGTCAGGCGGAGGGGCGCGCAGTCCCCACTGGCCCCAAATGTTTGCAGACTGCCTTGGCGTGCCCATCGTTGTGGCCGAAGCGCAGGAAACTGGTGCTTTGGGGGCCGCCATCGGCGCCGCTGT
This sequence comes from Shimia sp. MIT1388, assembly GCF_047124445.1. Taxonomy (GTDB): domain Bacteria; phylum Pseudomonadota; class Alphaproteobacteria; order Rhodobacterales; family Rhodobacteraceae; genus Shimia. The sequence goes on from NZ_CP138921.1 coordinate 3,524,990, forward strand.
CGCGACCGGGATGGTGGCAGATTATGCCGAGGGCATTCAGAAAATGACACGTCCACGTCAAACCTACACGCCCGAACCTCTCATGAAGGCGCACTATGATCGGCGCTATGACTTGTTCACGGTGCTTACCGATACGTTGCAGCCTTTTTGGGACGAACTCGGAAAAGGGGAGGAAGAGATATGAAAGCCGTTGGTTTCCTGACGTCATTGCCAATTGAGCAGGAGGACAGCCTGCTGGATCTGGACCTGCCCACACCGGAGATTGGCGAGCATGATCTTCTGGTCTCTGTCGAGGCCATTTCGGTGAACCCGGCGGACGCCAAGCGACGCATTCGTACCGCTCCAGACACTGAACTCGATACGCCGATGATCCTCGGCTATGACGCTGTTGGTCGTGTCGAAGCCAAAGGTGCAGACGTGTCCGGTTTCGCAGTTGGGGATCGTGTTTGGTACGCAGGGGATGCAAATCGGGCAGGATCCTATGCTGAACTGCAAGCGGTCGATCACCGCATTACCGCGTTGGCTCCGACGACTGTCCCCCCTGAGGCCGCTGCAGCGATGCCATTGGTGTCGCTCACAGCATGGGAAATGCTGTTTGACCGGTTGCAGGTTTCCACTGATGCGCAGCGCAAGTCCTTGTTGGTGATTGGCGGGGCAGGTGGCGTGGGCTCGATCACGCAACAATTGGCGCGTCGCTTGACGGGACTTGAGGTCATTGCCACGGCATCCCGAGAAGAAAGCGCGGACTGGTGCCGGAAAATGGGCGCGCATGAGGTCGTGAGCCACCGAGATCTCGTCGCGGCGACCCGCGCGTCGGGTCGAACCTATGTGGATTACATCACACAGTATGCGGACACGGCGCAGCATTGGGATGCCATGTGTGAGCTGATTGCGCCACAAGGGCGCATCGGCACCATTGTGGAAACCGAAGAGAAACTCGATATCTCGGCGCTGCAGGGCAAGTCCGCCGCATTGATGTGGGAACTGATGTTCACGCGCTCGATGTTTGGGACCGCCGACATGGCGAAACAGGGTGCGATCCTTGCCCGCATGGCGCAGCTGGTGGATGACGGCATCGTCCAAACAACTGAAACTAAAGCACTGAACGGTTTGAGCGCGGCCACATTGAAGCAGGCCCACCGCCTGATTGAGAGCACCACGACCATCGGCAAGCTCGTCGTTGCTTACTGACCCATATCGAAGGCCACATCCATGACTTCACTGACCCGACTTGAGGGCTCTTACGATTATATCATTGTAGGTGCTGGAACCGCCGGTTGCGTGCTTGCCAACCGTCTGACGGAAAACCCGAACACCCGCGTGCTGCTGTTGGAAGCCGGTAAATCGGACAACTACCATTGGGTGCATATCCCGGTGGGGTATCTCTATTGCATTGGCAACCCACGCACTGACTGGATGATGAAAACTGCCCATGAGCCGGGGCTGAACGGGCGCTCGCTGGTATATCCACGTGGCAAAGTGCTCGGCGGCTGCAGCTCGGTGAACGGCATGATCTACATGCGCGGGCAGGCAGCGGATTACGACCATTGGCGTCAACTGGGCAATGCTGGATGGGCCTGGGACGATGTGCTGCCGTATTTTCGTAGATCGGAAGATCATCATGCAGGGATTTCCTCCATGCACGGTGCAGGAGGGGAGTGGAAAGTCAGCAAGCAGCGCCTTGGATGGGAAATTTTGGAAGCGGTGCAAGAAGGCGCGAAAGAGTTTGGGGTAGACCCCCGGGCAGATTTTAACGACGGCAACAACGAAGGCAGCGGCCTGTTTGAGGTCAACCAAAAGGGTGGCGTGCGTTGGAACACCTCCAAAGCTTTTCTGCGCCCGGCGATGAAACGCCCCAACCTGCGAGTGATGACGGAAGCCCACGCCGATCACCTTTTGCTCGAGGGCAGGCGGGTACGCGGGGTCGCCTTCACATATAAAGGCCGGAAGTTGTCCGCTGAAGCCAACAGCGAGGTGTTGTTGGCGTCTGGCGCAATTAATTCGCCAAGGCTATTGGAGCTTTCCGGCATTGGACGTAGCGACATTCTGCGGGACAACGGGATTGCGGTGCAGCATGAAAGTGCCGGGGTTGGCGAAAACCTGCAAGATCACCTGCAAATCAGAACGGTGTATAAGGTCCAGAACGCCAAAACCTTGAACACCATGGCCAACTCGCTGACGGGTAAGGCTCGGATTGGTCTGCAGTATCTGCTGACGCGATCAGGACCCATGTCAATGGCGCCCAGCCAATTTGGCATGTTCACCAAATCCGATCCGTCGCTGGAAACGCCGGACCTTGAATACCATGTACAACCGCTTTCCACAGATCGGCTGGGAGACCCCTTGCATCCTTATCCCGCGATCACAGTGTCGGTGTGCAATCTGCGGCCGGACAGTGTTGGAAGTTGTCACATCACGTCCGATGACAGAGCCGCGCAACCGGACATCAAGTTGAATTACCTTTCCGCCGCGCGCGATAGGCAAGTCGCCCTGACCTCGGTCAAGCAAGCGCGAGAGATTATGACGGCCGCGGCCTTGGCGTCATATGCGCCGCAGGAAATGTTGCCAGGTAATGATGTGCAATCCGATGAAGAGCTGCTCAGGTCTATCGGTGACATTGCCACCACGATTTTCCATCCTGTTGGGACCTGCAAAATGGGCACAGACCCAATGGCGGTGGTCGACCCGGAATTGCGGGTTCAAGGGATGTCTGGATTGCGGGTTGTGGACGCATCGATCATGCCAAAAATTGTTTCTGGCAACACCGCCTCACCGGTTATCATGATCGCGGAAAAAGCGGCTGACCTCATTCGAAAGGCTGCGTGATATGGGGCCTTTTTTCGTCATTGCCGAGGTCGCCGCACCGCTCACCAACGAGAGCCAAGTTGAGAAGGCACTTATTGGTCTCGCAGAGCAGACGCACGGTGAGACCGGCTGTATCGAATATCGGATGTGTCGGGAATTGTCGGAGGAGGTGCGATGGGTCATCTACGAAGTTTGGAAGACCGAGCAGGATTGGCGCAGTCATTTAAAGGTCGACCATCTTCTTGAATTCAAAGATCTACTCTGTGCCATTGGCGGCACTTTGACCGCCCGCAAGTTTGTCCCATTGGGTTGTACATAAACATTGAACGTTGGGCCGCCAATTCGGCTCAAACGCTCATATAGCCTTTGCTCGATGGCGCCGGGTGAAGCGGCTAGCCATCTGGCATTGGGAATGCGTGTCCAGAAGTTTGCTTTCGACTTGCATCGGACTATCATTTTGCTGTTTTCGAACGACCGCTATGGGCCGGAAGAGCAAGTCCTGCACCGTGTCCGTCATGGGCTCCCCGCCCGCGACGGCGTGGCCCGCAAGTCCGAATTGGGTACCGTGCGCCACCAGCTCGGACTGCAACGCCCCAGTATGCCAATCCGGTCATTGATCTCAGAGATGCCGAGTACTTTCACAAAACTCGCACCGTGCGTGTTGATGTCGCCTCTCTGCTTCGCACAGTACTTGCCCGCGGGCAAAGCCAAGTTTCGGGAGGATCGTGTGGCAGCAACGCAAAGCAATGAGGCTTGGGCAATGGACTTTGTGCACGATCAACCGGTCACGGACCGCAAAATCCGCGTTCGGACCATCGTGGACACCTTTTCGATTTTCGCCTGCAACCGATCCGAGGTTCAGCTACCGAGGAGAAGATGTTGTTCAGACACTTGAGCGCATATGCGGCAAGGTCGGCTACCCGAAGTCCATCGTGCCGATCAGGGATCGGAGTTTGTCTCCCGTGACTTGGATCTTTGGGCGTATCAGCGTGGCACCGAACTGAACTTCTCAAGGCCAGAAAACCCAACGGACAATGCCTACATCAAGGCCTTCAACAGCCGTCTGCGTCAGGAATGCCTGAATGCCTCGTAGTTTATGTCGATGGCCGACGCTCGAAGGCGGATCACGAATGGAGGGCCGATTACAACGATATCAGACCGCATACTTCGCTCGGAAACTCGGCGCCGAACGAATTTTCGGCCCAACTAAACGAAACCCGAAAGGTCGCATGAAGCCTGGACCGTAACCGGGGGGGGAACACCACTTGCTGATTGATGCGACCGGTATCAAGGCCGAAGGTGAAGGGGAGTAGAACGCGGTCAAGTATGGCGGCCCAAAGAAGCGCCCTTGGGGCAAGCTTCACCTCGGTGTGGACGAAGAAACACTGGAGATCCGCGTGGTCGGTGTCACCACAAGCAATGTCGGTGACGCCCCATTGTTGCCTGACCTGCTAGAGCAAATCCCACCGGATCAAGACATCGCCACGGTCACCGCCGATGGGGCCTATGAAACGCGCAGATGCCACAACGTAATCGCTGCTCGCGGGGCCCCTGCCATCATCCCTCCGCGCAAAAATGCTTAACTTTGGAAACCAACTACGTTGGGTGCCATCGCGCGGCACGAAGCTATGAGGGCGTGCAAGTATCGCGGACGAGCACTTTGGCGAAAATTGACTGGTTATCACCCAAGAAACTCAATTGATTGATGCGCTTCCCCCAAAAGGGGGAAGAGGTCAGCGATAGACCCTTTGGTTGCGCTGTCCCCAGTCGGTGTAGAGGTCAGCCATGATGGACCGAAACTGAGTTTCCGTCGCGTCCTGCGGGAAGGGTGTGAGCTCCCCTTCTGCGAATACCCCGACGGTATCGCCCACTGAGATGCCTTCGATGCCGGTTACATCGGCAACGATCGCATTCATTGAAACTTTGCCCAGAACAGGTGCGAGTGAGTTTTTGATCGCAACAACACTGCTATTATGGGCGGTGCGCCTGAATCCGTTTTCATAGCCGATCGAGATACAAGCCAGTCGGCATTCCTTTTCTAGGCGGAATGCTCGATCGTACCCGACGCTCCCTCCCTGTGGATAATCTTGCAGACTGATGATGCGGGCCTCAAGGTCCATTGTTGATCGAAACCCCAGGTCGGGCCTCAAGATCCCGTAGAGGATCGCACCACAGCGATACATGTCGGTTGCGACATCCTCGTCCGCAATCAGCGTCAGTGAGCTGCCCGCATGGACCAGTGTATCGGTTCGTTTTAGATCACTGTTTTTCAACACCCATGAAACTTGTTGCTGAAACAGATCCGCGCTTTGCCTGAGTTGTGTTGGTTCGTTGGATGGGAAATGCGAACAAACCCCACAGATGTCCTTTCCCAAGGTCTCTAGGATTTTGCGGCATGTGGTTTGCCCGCGTGCCGTCGAAATCTCCAATGCATCACGCGACATTCCCGCAACATTTAAGGCCAGGTGCACGCCACCAAGGTATTGGCCTGCCTCCATCAGAGCACGCAGTTGGAGCGCCGTCGGAACCGAGGCAACCTGCTCCTCGACATGAAGCTCCAGTGCGCCAGTGATTTCCTGCGGTGTAGCCGAACGCAGACGAATCAGCGTCCCTAGGAACCCCGCGTCGCGAACAGCAAGCGCCTCGGCATTTGAGGTAATACCAACCATATCCACCCCCTGTTCCTGAATCAGAGGGACAACCTGCGCAATACCGTGCCCATACGCATCCGCCTTTAGCACGGCGCAAAACCGGCGGTCTTCAGGAATAAGTCCCAGCGCAATTTCCAGATTTTGCGATATCCGGTCGCGGTGAATAGTACACCAAGACGTTGTGCTCCCCTCAGGCATTTTAATGCGGATCATGACCCAGCAGGTCATGTAGAATCTGGCAAAACAAATCCACTACGACAGGGACGATCGCGTCGGGGAAATCGTAGTCCGGGTTGTGCAGCTGCGGCGTGGTCTCACCGGAGCCGATATACAACATGGCAGCCTTGGCCCCGTCATCGCCAAAGCAGCCAAAGTCCTCGGACCAGCGCATGGGCGTGGGCATCTCGTGGATTGTGTGCCCCAGTGTCTGAGCGGCCTTGCGGGCGACATCGGTGGCCTCGGTATCATTCACCACGGCGCGGAACACATCATGCCAGTGGATGTCGACCTTCAACGGCCCCGCCGCATCTGCCACAATCTCCGTTGCGGATTGTATCATCTGATCCATGCGGGCGTTGGTCATGGAGCGCAGGGTCACGCGCAACTCACCGTCCGCTGGCGCGATGCCAAAGGTGGGTTCACCCAGATTGGCATGGGTGAGCGTGGCCAGCGCAAAGTGCTCCTGGGCGATGTCGCCCTGGCTCAGACTGGGCAGCGCAATCATCAGCTTGGCCATGGCCTCTCCAGGAGACACACCGTCTTCGGGTGCGGCCGCGTGGGAGCTTTTGCCCTCCAGCAAAATCTGCATCCCTTGCGAGGCACAGTTGCCCGGTCCGCTGCGCAGGCCAATCTCGCCCAACGGACGGCCGGGGACGTTGTGATAGGCGAAAGCGTAGTCCGGACGGATCTCGGGCCAGCGCGGGTCCGCCACCACCGCTTTGGCCCCTGCACCGGTTTCTTCGGCTGGTTGGAACAAGAGGATCACGCGACCGGTTGCGGGACGCGCCGCAAGTGTCATGCCCACGCCAAGCATGGACACCATATGGCCGTCATGGCCACAGAGGTGGCCTTTGCCGTCCACTTCGGAGCGGTACGGCACCGTGGAAATTTCGCGAATGGGCAGGCCATCCAATTCACAGCGCAACAGGACGGTTGGCCCTTCCGCTGCGCCGGTAAACTCCGCCGCAACACCATAACCACCAAGGCCGCGCCAGATGCGATCCGCGCCCAACGCCTCCAGCTCTGTCGCGATACGCGCGGCTGTCGCCGCCTCTTCCCCGGAAACTTCGGGGCAGCGGTGCAGCTCATGGCGCAGGGCGGTGAGGGTGCTGATCTGGTCTGACGACAGAATGGGCATGGCTGGGTCCTTAGAAAATCTCGATCAATCCGGCAGCCCCTTGTCCGCCACCGACACACATCGACACAACACCCCATTTTGCGCCGCGCCGTTGCCCTTCCAGCAGAATGTGGCCAGCCATACGTGCGCCGGACATGCCGTAAGGGTGGCCGATGGAAATCGCGCCGCCGTTCACATTGAGCTTGTCATCAGGGATGCCCAGCGCATCGCGGCAATACAGCAGCTGCGCAGCAAAAGCTTCGTTGATTTCCCAGAGATCGATGGCCTCCATAGTGAGCCCAACGCGCTCCAGAAGGCGCGGGATGGCTTTGACAGGGCCGATACCCATTTCTTCGGGAGCCACTCCGGCCACAGCAAAGCCCCTGAGAGCGCCCAAAGGAGAAAGGCCACGCTTTTGCGCCGCCTCGGCGGACATGACCACCAAGGCAGCGGCGCCGTCCGAGAGTTGGCTGGCATTGCCTGCGGTCACGGTTTTGTCCGCGCCGCGCACAGCGGGCAATCCGGCCAGACCGTCGAGTGTGGTGGAAGGGCGGTTGCATTCATCCTGCGTGAGCGTGACCTGCTCCTCATGTGTCTCTTTGGTGGTCTTATTGGTGACCAGTTTCACAGCCTCTACCGGCACGATCTCGTCATCAAACAGCCCTGCCGCCTGCGCACGGGCGGTACGCTCTTGGCTTTGCAGCGCATAGGCATCCTGTGCGGCGCGTTCCACGCCGTAGCGGTCCGCGACGACCTCGGCGGTGTCGAGCATCGGCAGGTAATACTCCTTGCGCACAGCAGGATCGACATAGCGATGCCCGTTCCAATGGCTGTTCTGCACCAGAGAGATGCTCTCCAGCCCGCCGGCCAAAGCCACTTCCACGCCCTCGCACCGCACCATATGGCTGGCGATGGCCAGCGCGTTCAGCCCAGAAGCACATTGCCGATCCACAGTGGCACCCGCCACGCTGTCGGGCAGGCCCGCGGCCTGTGCAATGTGGCGTGTCACGTTCACCCCCGCGGAGCCTTGCGTGAGGGCTGCGCCAAAGATGACCTCTTCGACATCGGCGCCGGTCACATTGGCACGTGCCAGCGCGACCTGCACCGCAGGCGCGGCCAGGCTTGGCGCTTCGAGGTTGTTGAACGCTCCGCGATAGGCTTTGCCAATTGGGGTGCGGGCGGTGGAAACGATGACTGCGTCGCGCATGAACCTGTCCTTAAATGTCTTCGGTGCCACACCATTGGGCGATGAACAGCGCGGTGGCTTTTGTCACGCGGCGCATGCTCTCCAGATCGACCCGTTCGTTAAAGCCGTGAATGGCCTCCGCTTTGGGTCCATAGACCAGCGTGGGCGTGTCGGCATACAACCCGAAGAACCGCGCGTCGGTGGTGGCGGTGATCGCCTCGCGCTCCAGCGTCTCGCCAGTGGCGGTGGAGTGCGCCGCTTCCAACGTAGAAATCGCCTGTCGTGCCATGGCGGAGCTGTCATCTGACAACGCGTAGCCTTCGGCGTGAAAGCCGTGATAGACAATCTCCGGCGGCGCATTGCGCAGAAAATCGTTGGCGCTGGCGGCCTCCAGAATGGTTTTCTCGATCTCTTCTTTGGCGGCCTTGATGGACTGCCCCGGAAAGATCGCCATACGCACATCAAAGGTGCTCCAGGCGGGCACCGAACTGGTCCAGTCGCCCCCTTCAAACTTGCCAACATTCAGATTGAGCGCGTGATCCATATGGGCGTACTCCGCATGGCGGTGCTCGATGTCGTTCCAGCGGTGCTCCATGTCATGTAAGGCTTTGATCAGCGGGAAGGCCGCCTCGATCGCATTGGCACCACTGCCAGCATAGGCCACATGGGTGGGCCGGCCTTTCAGATGCACTTGAAACCAGATCACGCCCAGCTGCGCCGTCACGAGATGCTCAGAAAACGGCTCCGGGATCAGTGCGGCGTCGGCCTGGTAGCCCCGCGCCAGACAGGCGAGCGCGCCATTGCCGGTGCATTCCTCTTCCACCACGGATTGGTAGAACACATCCGCAGCCGGGGCCAAACCACAGGCGCGCAGGGCGTCCAGCGCAAAGAGATTGGAAGCCAGCCCGGCCTTCATATCGCCCCCGCCTCGGCCATAGAGCCAACCGTCTTTCACACGCGGTTTAAATGGCGGGGTGTCCCACATGTCCAGCGGCCCGGCTGGGACCACGTCGATGTGACCGTTCAGGATCAGAGAGCGGCCTTTTTGGGTGGCGCTGCGGTGGGTGCCGACCACATTCACCGCATCCTCATAGGTGCCCAGTACTGGAGAAAATCCCGGCAGGTGCTGAATGTCGGCCACATCGATCTGCCAACGGTCCAGGGCATAGCCGCGCGCCGAGAGTTCGGCAGCCATAAAGTCCTGCGCAGATTGTTCATTGCCGCGGGTGGAGGGGTGCGCGGTCAGCTCCGACAGGAAGGCAATTTGCCGATCAAAGCCCGCGTCAACGGCATCACACAGCTGGGTATTCAAAGTGTCCGACATGGGGTTCCCTTCAAAAGCGTTGCATATCTTCCGCCACTGAGAGCGGCGCACCAGTGGCCTCTGCGACCTCTGCGACAGACAGGCCCTCAGCGATCTCGCGCAGGAAAAAGCCATCTTCGGTCACGTCAACCACGGCCATGTCTGTGAAAATCCGGGCCACGCACCCATGCGCGGTCAGCGGCAGGCTGCAGGTCTCTTTCAGTTTCGGATTGCCCGCGCGGTCGGTGTGGGTGGTCAACACCACCACGCGCCGCGCTTTCTGCGCCAACTCGATACCACCGCCGACGCCGGGGCTGAATTTGCCGGGGATTTTCCAATTGGCCAGATCGCCGCCTGCGCTGACCTCAAAGGCGCCCAGCATGGTCAGGTCCAACCGGCCGGAGCGCACCATGGCAAAGCTGGTGGCACTGTCAAAAAACGCGGATCCCGGCACGGTGGAGACATAGGCTCCGCCCGCATCAATCAGGTTTCGATCCGCCGCTTCCGGTGCCAAGGTGGGACCAATGCCAGCCAGACCATTCTCGGTGTGCAGGCACACAGGGAAGTCCGCGGGCAAATGGTTCACCACCTTGGTTGGCAGGCCAATCCCCAGATTGACCACCATGCCCGGCGCAATTTCACGCGCAGCGCGGGCGACCATGCGTTCTCTAGCGTTGGACAACGGCGTATTCCTCGCTCAGGGCATCCAATGTGATGAGGTGATCGACAAAAACACCCGCCGTGTGCACGGCGTTGGCGTCCAAGCCGCCCAAGGGCAGCACCGTCTCGGCCTCGGCAATCACACGGGTGGCCGCCATGGCCATCAGCGGATTGAAGTTCTGCGCCGTGGCGATATAGGCGAGGTTGCCAAAGGCATCGGCCCGATCCGCGTGGATCAGGGCCACATCTGCACGCAAGGCGGTTTCCACCACATGGGTTTTGCCCTGCACCTCAACCACCTGTTTCCCTTCGGCCAGTTCGGTGCCAAGGCCAATGTCGCTCAGCACGGCGCCAAGCCCTGCCCCGCCCGCGCGGATACGTTCGGCCAGAATGCCCTGGGCGTTGAACTCAACCTCCAACGCGCCGCTGTTCATCAGGCCAATTGCATGACTGTTCAAGCCAAGATGGGTGGTGATCAAACGGGTCACCTGCCCGCTTTGCAGCAGGTGGTCGATGCCCATGCCTGGCTCGTTGGCATCGTTTTTAATGAGCGTGAGATTCTGCGCCCCATGCGCCACCAACGCGTGGATCAGCGCCATGGGCGTGCCCGGCACTCCAAAGCCGCCCGCCATCACGGTGTCACCGTCTTTGATATGCGCCACAGCCTCGGCCATCGCGCTGCGTTTGTCAGGCAGTTTCACGCCGCCGCCTCCCACACCGGCAAGCCGGTTTCCTGCGCAAAGGCATCCAGTGCGTCCCGCAGAATGGTCATCAGTTCGGCGATCTGTTCCGCCGTGATGATCAACGGCGGCGCGATCAGGAAGTGGTCTCCGGCGGTGCCGCCACGGGTGCGGCGTGAGTAGATGATAAGCCCGCGCTCATAGGCCAGTTCCACAAGGCGCGCGTGTGCGTCCATCTCCGGCGGCAGCGGTTCCATGGTCTCGCGATCGGCGACAAACTCAAAGGCGGTCAACAGACCTTTGCCACGCACATCGCCGATAAATGGATAGCGCTGCATCAAGGCGGTGAGTTCGCCCATCAAAACCTCGCCCATGCGGGCGGCGTTCTCGATCAGGCCCTGATCTTCCATCTCTTCCAGCACGGCCAGACCTGCGGAACAGGCCAGCGGATTGCCTGCGTAGGTGAACCCGTGCAGGAAACCGCCTGCGTCCAGAACCGGCTCCACCAAACGAGCGCTGGCGACAATTGCCCCCAGAGGCGCGTATCCTGCGCCAAAGCCTTTGGACATGGCGACGATATCGGGCGTGATGCCCCAGTGTTCTGCTGCCAGGAATTTGCCAGTGCGGCCTGCGCCGGTCATGACCTCATCATAGATCAGCAAGACGCCAAACTCGTCGCAAATCTCGCGCACGCGGCCATAGTAGCTGTCCGGCGCAACCAGCGCGCCGGTCGAGGCGCCGCCCACAGGTTCCATGATGAAGGCCAGCACGTTTTCCGGCCTTTCTTCGAGAATTTTGTCACGCAGCAGTTCGGCATATTTCAGGCCGCGCTGTTCCTCCGACAGGTTGTCCCGATCCAGATAGGTGGCGGGGGCGGTGACTTTGGGCATGCCCTCCATCATCGGTGCAAAGGGTTCGCGCAGCGGGTCATAGCCAGTCAGATCGAGCGCCCCAAAGGTACAGCCGTGATACGACGGAAAGCGCGAAATCACCCTATGACGGGTCGTTTCGCCTTGGGTCAGCGCATATTGGCGCGCCAGCTTTACGGCACTTTCCACCGCTTCCGAGCCGCCGGAGACAAAGAACACCCGGTCCAAGCCGTCCGGTGTCATCGTCACGGTTTTGGCCGCCAAGTCCTCGGATGGATGGGTGCGGAAATGCATGCGATAGCCAAAGGTGGCCTTGTCCATCTGCGCCTTGATCTTGGCCAACACACGCGGGTTGGAGTGGCCGATGTTGGAGACCATCGCGCCGGAAGAACCGTCGATGTAGCGCTTACCGCTTTCATCAAAGAGATAAATTCCCTCACCGTGGCTGAGAAATGGGCGGGGATTGCGATTCTGGTAAAACAGATAGGAGTCTTCGGTCACGACGCACCTTCAATATGTTTGCGCAGGAATGCGCGGGTTCGCTCTTGGGAGGGGGTTTTGAAGATCACCTCGGGCGGGCCTTCCTCCACCACCACGCCTTTGTCCATAAACAGCACCCGGTCACAGACTGAGGCGGCAAAATCCATTTCATGGGTGACGATGATCATGGTCATGTGCTCTTCGGCGAGCTGCTTCATGACCTGGTTCACCTCTTCAACCAGCTCCGGATCAAGCGCGGAGGTGGCCTCGTCAAACAGCATCAGTTTGGGCTTCATCGCCAAAGCGCGGGCAATGGCGACACGCTGTTTCTGACCGCCCGAGAGCTGGGAGGGATAATAGTCGATGCGCTCCAACATGCCGACATGGTCCAGCTGTTGTTCAGCCAGGTCATTGGCTGCGTCTTTGCCCAATCCTTTGAGCAACATCGGCGCCATGGTCACGTTTTCCCTCACAGTCATATGCGGAAACAGGTTGAAGTGCTGAAACACCATGCCAACGTGCTGGCGCATCTCGTTGATGTGTTTCTCATATTGGCGGTGCGGCAGCTTTTTGTTCACCTGCACACCGTCGAGCCAGATTTCCCCGCCGGTCAGCGGATCGAGGTCATTGATCGCCCGCAGAAGTGTGGATTTGCCCGACCCGGAGGAGCCGATGATACCGACAATCTGCCCGCGCTCCACGGTCAGGCTGATGTCCTTGAGCACCTCCAGCGTGCCAAAGGATTTCTGGGCGTGGCGGATTTCGACAAAATGGTTTTGGTCGCTCATGGTGGCCTCTTGTGTCAGCGCGAAATGGAGATGCGGCGTTCGATTTTGCGCTGCACCCATTCCATGGCCAGGTTGATTGTGTAGTAGACCGCCGCCGCCAGCAGGTAGAATTCAAACGGGCGGTAGGTCTTGCCGATGACCCGCTGGGCAGAGAGGGTAAGCTCGCTCACGCCGATGACGGAGACCAGCGCGCTGTCTTTCAGCAGGGCGATCATGTTGTTGCTGATCGGTGGGATCACATCGCGGACCGCCTGGGGGATCACCACCTTGCGCAGCGCCTGCCCCCGGCTGAGACCAAGCGTGCGGGCGGCTTCCATCTGGCCCTTGTCCACGGCCAGAATGGCGGTCTGGATCAGCTCGGAGTTATAGACCGCGAAGTGCAGACCCAACCCGATGATGCCAGCCACAAAGGCAGGCAGGTCGATGCCGATTTGCACCAGACCGAAGTAGATCAGGAACAGCTGCAACAGAAGCGGCGTGCCCATGAACACCCATTCGATCAGGCGGAAGGGCTGGCGGATGATCCAGGGCGCATAAAGTGCGATCACCGCAAACAGAATGCCGCCGACGAAGCTGAGGGCCGCGGCGGCCACGGTGATGCCAATGGTCCAGAGCGCGCCCAACAGGACCACGTCCATGTATTTGGGGAGGATGGAAAAATCGAGACCCATGTCTGTGCCCTTCCCGATCAGCTGATCTGGACTTTACGGTCCAGCCAGGCAACGCCCCGGCCGGTTACGTAGATGATGATCATGTAAAGAATGCCCGCGAGCAGGAACATTTCGAACGGCTTGTAGGTGGAGCCAATGTAGCGCTGTGCGGTGTAGGTCAGCTCGATCACAGAAATCGCCGCCACCAAGGCAGTAGCCTTGATCAGCATGTTCAGGTTGACCCCAAGCGGGCGCACCATCAGACGCGCGGCCTGTGGCAGGATCACCTTATACATCGCCTGCCATTGGCTTAACCCGAGGGTGCGGGCCGCTTCGCGCTGGCCTTTGTCGATAGAGACAATCGCGCCCCGGATGGTCTCGGTCATATAGGCACCAGCGTTGATGCCCAGCCCAATCACACCCGCCTCAAAGGCATCCAATTGAATGCCCACCTGCGGGCCACCAAAGTAGAGAATGAACAGCTGGATCAGGGCCGGTGTGCCGCGAATGAGGCTGACGTAAGCCGCACCAATGAAGCGCAACACGGCAAACCGGGAAAGGCGCGCGGCGGCGCCGAGACTGCCGCAAATCAATCCGAGGATGGCTGTCAGGATCGACAGGAGGATTGTGATCCAGGCCGCTTCCAGAAAAAACGGAAAGACCTTTTGCATGAGGTCGAAGTCCATGCGGCGTCCTTTGCTCGGGCGGGTGGGCGCGGACGGTATGCCTGCGGCCCGTGAGTGGTGTGGCGCGGGGCTCCCCATAAGCCTCGCGCGATCAACGCAGCCATCCAAAATGGCAAACCCCGCGCCGCCTAGGGTGCGGCGCGGGGCAGATCAGAGCTTAGCGGATGTCCGCGCCGATCCATTTTTTGGCCAGCTCCAGATAGGTGCCGTCTTCCATCATCGAATCCAGCGCTTTTTGCATCTCTGCGGCCAGCTCCGGGTTGCCCTGACGGATCGCAATGCCTGCGCCAAAGGGCTCGGTGGTTGGATCGCCGAACATCTCAAACTCCTGGCCCTTTTCGCCCATCGCCAGAATGGCCGCGATGGAGTCGTTGACAATCGCGTCCACGCGACCGTTTTCCAGCTCCAGCAGCAGCTCAGGCAAACCTTTGTAGGTGCTGACCGCGTAGCCTTTCTCACGCGCCCAATCCTCATGGGTCTCGCCCAGGGTCAGACCGACTTTCTTGCCTTCCAGGTCTTCCAGGCTGGCAATGCCCGCGCCCGGTTTGGTGAAGATCGCGCGTTTGTCGGAGTAGTATGGCCCAACAAAATCAACCACCTCGTCCCGCTCCGCGGTGATGGTCATCGAGCCAACGATGGCGTCGTATTTGTTGGCCAACAGGCCACCGATGATGCCATCCCAGGCGGTGGTCACAATCTCAGCTTCCATGCCCATGCGCTTGGCAATTTCCGCACCCACAGCCGGGTCAAAGCCCACAACTTCGTTTTTGTCGTTCACAAAGTTGAACGGAGGGTAGGCGCCGGACATGGCGATGCGGATCACGCCGCCTTCTTTCAGGTCAGCCAGTTCATCTGCGGTGGCCGCTGTGGTGAGGCCCAGCATGGCAAAGCCAGCCAGAGCAACGGCGGATTTCAGAACGTTACGGCGAAAAATCATATGGTGTCTCCCAGTCGATACGGCGCGCCGTTAAGTGCTGCGCGCTGG
Organism: Shimia sp. MIT1388; assembly: GCF_047124445.1. Lineage (GTDB taxonomy): Bacteria > Pseudomonadota > Alphaproteobacteria > Rhodobacterales > Rhodobacteraceae > Shimia. The sequence continues at coordinate 3,540,069 of NZ_CP138921.1, forward strand.
CGGAATTGCCCGCTCTGAAGCAAAACCTTGCATGGGAGTTAATATTGCGCAAATAAATATCAGGTATCCTTAATATAGATCAAATCTATGCAACAACCCTATCAACAGCGTTTCCCCTGGAACCTCGACTGGAACCTCCTGCGCACCTTTATGGTTGTGGTGGAGCAACGCGGCATTTCCAAAGCCGCCGATTTTCTCGGCCTCAAACAACCCACCATCTCTGCTGCGCTCAAACGGCTTGAAGATCACACCGGTCAGACCCTAGTGATCCGCAAGCCCAACGAGTTCTCCATCACCCGCGCGGGACAGGTGCTGTACACCGAATGCGCCAAGATTTTTGGCACGGTGTCGCAACTGCCCTCACTGCTGGATCATGCCGAAGGCGAGCTGCGTGGGCATTTGTCGATCTCCACGACCAGCCACGTGATCTGTCCGCATTTTGACGATTTCCTGAACCGCTTTGCCCAGACGCATCCCAATGTCACTTATTCCTTCGCGGTTTCCGAAAGTAACGAGGTGCAAACCATCGTGGCTCAGAACCGGGCCAGCTTTGGGCTCTGCCTGTTGGCGCAAATGCCTGAAAATCTGGACACATTGATCCTGTATCGGGAGTTTTTCGCGTTTTATTGTGGTGCGCGGCATCGCCTGTTTGAGGCCGACCACATCACGCCCAAAGACCTGGAGGGTGAGGCATTTGTGGCGTTCCAAACCGAGGCCGAAGGCGGCCCGCTGGAGGCCATGTCGCGCCTGCGCGCCCGGCTGGGTCTGGCCAATACCTGGCGCGGCGTGTCATCCAGCCTGAACGAAATCCGCCGCATGATCATGGCCAATGTGGGCATTGGCGCCCTGCCCGTTCACGTCGCCGCCCCTGACGTAAGCGCCGGGCATTTGCGCCAGTTGCCCCCCTACGAAGACCTGCCTATGGTGGACATCTTCCTGATCTCCAATCCCGCCCGCCGCATGTCGGATGTGGAGAGCACCTTCCTCTCCGCGCTGGAAGCGGAACTGGCAACCATTGACCTCGCTGACCGCACGTATGTGGAGTGACCTACCACTGACGCTCGTCAAAAACCTTCAAAATGACAAGGCGGTTCATCAAAAGCGCAGGCACCTGTACGTTTGCACACACCCTGGCTCCCACGAAGTGGTCCAAACTCTCTGACAAAAAGTTGGAGGTCGGTATGTTTCGTGTGCCCAAATTATTCGTCGTTAGCTGTGTCACAATCCTGTTTCACGCCCCACTCTCTTATCAAATTGCCCTTTTTGGCCCCATAGGCGCTGACGTCAGACAAGCTGCTTGAAAGCCCTGAGCTGACGTTCATAAGAAACGCAGTGAATGACAGCTTCGGCGCTCGACTTGCAGGACAGGGCTGGGGCGTCGTCAGGGCGGATCATATCCGCCTTGGGTTATTCGCTGCCATTCCGCCTCCCCTAAAAAAGCAAAAAGCCCCGGCCGATTTGATACGGTCAGGGGAGGCAAAGCTTGAGCGTTGGCAGTGACCTGAGCCCCAAGTTTCCTCCACCTCGCGGAGAGTCCTTGGGTTTGGTTTGTTGACCGTACGCGGCCAGTTTGTCCATGTCTGGGCCTTCAGGAAGATAGTCGTCCTCCTGATTTGATCGTGCATAGGTCGCAATGGGGGTGATAGATTTTTGCGCAACAGTGTTTTAGGCATGTTTGTCGGTTAACGTTGATGATTTTATTAATGCCACTACCAAAGGCAGTGGTACTTCAATTCTAGAAACTCAAATGACTATCTCTAAACTGCTTTTAGGCGTTACCCTCGCGTTGAGTGTTGCGGCCTGCACCACTGTAGAAGGTCCGTCTGACAAAGCGATTTCCGTCAGCTTCAAAAACCAGGCCGGTAGTAGCTACTTGGCTGGGTATAATCCTGTTCCGGTACGGGCGGCCGTCGGTAAAAAAAGAGCGTGCCTGCCGTTTGCCAAATCACATCGGCAAATTTTGAAAGCCCCTCGTTCCAGTCACCTGCCAAAGTGAACCTGCCAGCCTACAGCAAAGGCGCACAGAATGTCACACTGAGTTGCACATACGAGGAACAGAAAAAAGCCGTCACCGTTTCCCCTGAGAACCTGTCGGCCAAAGCGTGTGCCGGGTCCGCGATTGGCGTGGCGCTCTTGTGCCCAATTTGTGGAGTTGGCGTTGCAGCTGCGGGCGCGGCCAAAAACAAAGACAGTTATATCTCTGGCTTTGTCCAATTGGACCTGACTTTCGACGACTGAGACCGGGCTGATCTAGCGGATCCGCACAAAAAAGCCCCGGTGTGTCCACCGGGGCTTTCGATTGTCAGAGAGAGGAGACCTTAGTCTTCTTTCTTCTCTTTTTTCTCAGGCACAACCTCTTCGCCGGTTTCCTGATCCACAACTTTCATGGACAGGCGTACCTTGCCGCGGTCGTCAAAGCCCAGAAGTTTGACTTTCACTTCCTGGCCTTCTTTCAGAACGTCGGATGGGTGGTTTAGGCGGCGGTTCTCGATTTGAGACACGTGCACCAGACCATCGCGCTTGCCGAAGAAGTTCACGAACGCGCCGAAGTCGACGATCTTCACAACTTTACCGGTGTAGATGGCGCCTTCTTCTGGCTCGGCCACGATCGCGTGGATCATGTCGTAGGCCTTCTTGATGGCTTCGCCGTTTGGCGAGGCAATCTTGATCACGCCTTCGTCGTTGATGTCGACTTTGGCGCCGGACACTTCAACGATTTCACGGATGACCTTACCACCGGAGCCGATAACTTCACGGATCTTGTCGGTTGGGATGTTCATGGTCTCGATGCGTGGCGCGTGTACGGAGAATTCCGCCGCACCGGTGATCGATTTGTTCATCTCGCCCAGGATGTGCATGCGGCCGTCTTTGGCCTGTGCCAGAGCTTTTTCCATGATTTCCGGCGTGATACCGGCAACCTTGATGTCCATCTGCAGCGAGGTGATGCCGTTTTCGGTACCCGCCACTTTGAAGTCCATGTCGCCGAGGTGGTCTTCATCGCCCAGGATGTCAGACAGGATCGCGTAGGAGCCGTCGTCTTCCAGGATCAGGCCCATGGCCACACCCGCAACTGCGGATTTCAGAGGCACACCTGCGTCCATCATGGACAGGGAGCCGCCACAAACGGACGCCATGGAGGACGAGCCGTTGGATTCGGTGATCTCGGATACGATGCGCACGGTGTATGGGAAGTCGGTTGCCGCTGGCAGAACCGCCTGCAGCGCGCGCCATGCCAACTTACCGTGACCAATTTCGCGGCGGCCGGGAGGGCCCACGCGACCAGCTTCACCCACAGAGTATGGAGGGAAGTTGTAGTGCAGCAGGAAGTTGGATTTGAAGTTGCCGTGCAGCGCGTCGATGAACTGCTCGTCGTCGCCGGTGCCCAATGTGGTCACAACCAGACCCTGTGTTTCACCGCGGGTGAAGAGGGCGGAGCCGTGGGTCCGTGGCAGCAGGCCGGTCTGGCATACGATGTCACGAATTTCGTCGGTTTTACGGCCGTCGATACGGGTGCCGGTTTTCACAACGTCGCCACGCAGGATGCCGGCTTCGAGTTTTTTCAGGGCGGAGCCGAGGTTCGCGTCTTCCAGCTGTTCTTCGTTCAGCGCTTCTTTGATGGCTTCACGTGCTGCGGCAACAGCGGAGGTGCGCTCTTGCTTGTCGGTGATGGCAAAGGCGGCGCGCATCTGCTCTTCGCCAGCTGCTTTCACTGCGTCGTAGAGGTCCGCGTAGTCCGGTGCCTGGAAGTCAAACGGCTCTTTTGCCGCGTCTTCGGCCAGATCGATGATCAGGTCGATCACCGGCTGGATGGAGTCGTGAGCAAATTTCACCGCACCCAGCATCTCTGCTTCGGACAGTTCGTAGGCCTCAGATTCCACCATCATCACGGCGTCTTTGGTGCCGGCCACAACCAGGTCCAGACGCTGCTCAGGGTTCTGACGCAGATCCTGCATGTCATCAACGGTTGGGTTCAGGACATATTCGCCGTCCTCAAAGCCCACACGTGCGCCCGCGATTGGGCCCATGAATGGCGCGCCGGAGATGGTCAGCGCGGCAGAGGCTGCGATCATCGCCACGATGTCCGGGTCGTTGACCAGGTCGTGGGACAGCACGGTGCACATCACCAGAACTTCGTTTTTGAAGCCATCGACAAACAGCGGGCGGATCGGACGGTCGATCAGGCGCGCGGTCAGGGTTTCTTTTTCGGTTGGGCGCGCTTCGCGCTTGAAGAAGCCACCCGGTACTTTACCGGCGGCGTAGTATTTCTCTTGGTAGTGCACAGTCAGAGGGAAAAAATCCTGACCGGGCTTTGGTGCCTTTGCAAAGGTCACGGCGGCCATCACGGAGGTTTCGCCCAGAGTGGCGATCACACAGCCGTCAGCCTGACGGGCAATCTTACCCGTTTCCAGAGTGAGCGTTTCCTCGCCCCACTGCATGGACTTTTTGGTTTCTTCGAACATCATCGTATCCTAGCTGGGAGCTCTCCCAGGCGTATCCCGGGTCTCCCGTTTGAAAATAGCGGCCCCATTGCCGCCGACCTCTTCTATCTTTCTTTGATGCGCCGAGGTCAGGACGCAACGTCTCAGATGGTCGGCCCATATCGGAAAACAAGGCGTTTGGAAACCAAATTCTCCGTCAATCAGCGGTGGGCTGCCGCGCTGGAGCCTGTTGCGAAAGCAGTGTCGTTGCGTGGGCAACAAATTGTTTACGGCCAAAACGTGGCATTTTAGGCAAATTTGGGCGATACTGTGGCTGACAGAATCGCGGCTAGGGGGCTTGCTGCGGTGGAAACGTAACGCGCGTGTTGTGCGCCCATTGTGAGATAAGTGCCATGAGAGCCCCGTTTACCCTCTTGCTAACCCTTTGTATGGCGGCGACGTTTTTTGTTGCGGGCTGTGCGGAAACCACAAGCAGTGCCAATCCAGTTGGGGCGGCGCAGGCTGCGCCGGAAGAGGTGGTGACTAAGAATGCCGTTGCTGCGGCCGAGCCGCAGGGCACGCGCATTCTGGCGATGGGCGACAGTATGATGGCTTGGCACACGTTTACAGGTCAGTCGATTCCACACACCATCGAGGCAGTGCTGGGCGAGCGGGTGTATAACACCGCGATCAGTGGTGCGAAGATCACCTATAAGCTGCCGCTTTCCGGGGCGATGGGCATGCGGATCGAAAACCAGTATCGCAAGGGCGACTGGGACTGGGTGGTGTTGAACGGCGGCGGCAATGACCTGTGGTTGGGCTGCGGCTGTGGCAAATGCGCGGGCAAGATGAACAAGATGATCTCCGAGGACGGCAAGCGCGGTGTGATCCCGATGATGGTGCAGAAGTACCGCCACGCAGGGGCGCAGGTGGCTTGGGTTGGGTATTTGCGCAGCCCGGGGGCGTGGTCGCCTGTGGAAGGCTGTCGCGACACTGGCAACGAGCTGGAGCAACGCATCAGTAAACTGGCGGCGATTGATCCGGGCGTGCACTACGTGTCGCTGGCTGATTTGGTGCCCAATGGCGACCGGAGCTTTCATACCTTTGATATGATTCACCCATCAATCAAAGGCAGCCGTGAGATTGGTAAGCGGGTGGCTGCGGTGATCGCAGCGCATGACGCCGCGCGCTAAGATTTACACCAGATCAACAGGTTAAGCCCCATCGCCTTGCGGTGGGGTTTTGTTGTTTTGACCGCGTCAAAATGGGCGGTTGCATATTCCGACTAAATTTGTCAGATAAAGCCGCCCAGCCAAGGATCCTCCAGATCAGCCCGGGTTTTCAATGCATGAACTCGGCACCGGTTGTGACCCCCAAAGCGCGCTGGTGCCACTTTTCGCGGCGGACGAGAGAAGGACACCCTAACATGGCGAAAATCTTTGCGGACTTACTAGCAATAGACGGGATGGCTCAAAAGGCAGGCTGCGGTTTGAAGCCTGAGTTGCGGCAGGCCATGGAGGCCAGTCTGCGCTTTCCGGCGAAAACGGCTTCACCGGTGCCACGTTCCGAAGACATGGTAGGCGCGCTTCCCGAAAATGTTGTGCGCCTTGATGCGCAATCAAATTCCCCTAAACGGAGGAAAGAGGCATGAGCATTGTGGCATCAAACCGCTGCGTAGAGGTGCTGGAAACCGTCGGCTGCGACGACTTCGAGATTGGGTTATTACCGGCGCTGCGGCATCTGTGCGTCAGCGCCGAAAGCGCCGACCCTAAAAGCTGGGCGCTTGCCTTTGACATTGCGGTGGAGCGGTTTGGCGAGTCGATTGGTCTGCCGGCGGCACATGGGTTGAATAAGATTGTGCTGGCCCTGTTTGACTGCCGCGGGGGTGGGCCGGAGGTGAAAGACCCACTGTGTCCCAAGGCCAAGCGGGATATCACAGATGACGAGGTGCAATTCCTGTCGATGATCCATCACATGCGGCGCGATAACTCTGCAGCCGCACGCTCGGCTGTGGCCTTTGTGACGCGTGGCCGCATGGACCCGGCTTTGATCCGCAGTGGACTGACCTTCGCCAACCGGTTCCCGGCGGGCATGGGGCGGCACGCGCGGGTGGTGGGGCGTCCGAAACTGTCTGTGGTGGCCTAAGAAGTCCGCGCGCGTTTGGCGCCGGGTTTTTCAGTGACGCCAAAGGCTTTGCGTGCGGTCACAAGGCGCAGGTCTTCAGGGTCCATGCCCATCGACAACATGGTCTTGCGATCAAAGCGCTCTTTGGCGATGGTTTTGTCATGTGCGGTGCCAAACAACCGGTCGATCCCGTCAAAGCCAAAGCTGACCTGGAATGTGGCGTGGTGATCCTGAAAATGGTGCGCCAGATGTTTGCGGGTGATGTATTGACCCAGACGACCTTTGGGCACGTTCAAATGTGCAATTGTGTGACAGTATTCATAGAAGGCAAAGGCAGACACCGAGCCGACAAACAGCGCGATGTAGGCGATGGTCAACGCTGGGACCAGGCCAAGGAAAGGCCAGAGGATCGCGGTGTGGATGGCCACAGACAGGAGGCCAAAGCGCACGGGATACCAGTGGTCGTCACCTGTAAAAAACTCCGGATCAGTGGGGTACTCATGGTGGCCGATGTGGGTGCGATAAAGCTCATTGAAGGTACCTTGGTCTTTGGGCGGTTCGCGGTGCATCAGGAAGCGATGCATGCCGTATTCAACAAAGAGCTGCGCGATGTAGCCATAGATCAGCGCGACAGGAATCCACCACGACAGGCTTTGAAAAATCAGGACCACACCGATCAGCCAGAACGGAAACAGGCGGTGCAAACTGCCCATACGGATCAGAACGGATAGTGTTTCTTTCATGGTGACCTCCCCTGTCGCGAGGAAGTCTGCGCCTGCAGGGCAGGGCGAGTCAAATTTGACTTGGCGTCAAGGAAAAGAGCCCCGCACCCCCATGAGGGCGCGGGGCAGCTGGCGTGCTTAGGCGCGACGCCAGCCGGGGAACGGGTCGGGCATTTCGGCCACAGCAGCCAATGCGGCGACGGATTCTGCGTGAAGAAGGCAGTTGTCTAATTTGGTCTTCAATGCAGGCCAGTTAATTCCGCTGCCAATGAATACCAGCTCCTGACGGCGGTCGCCAAAAGGTTCAGCCCAATGGGCGGCCATATACTCTTGTGCCTGCGGATGGGTCGGGCGGCGGTCTTCCGGCACACTGGCCCACCAGGTGCCCAGGGGGGCAACTGAAGAAAGGGAGCCAGCCAGAGAGAACTCTGCCACCCATTCCGGGCGGGTGGCGATCCAGAAATGCCCTTTAGCACGGATCACGCCGGGAAGGTCGTCATTGAGCACATCGTGGATTTTTTGCGGATCAAACGGCAAGCGTTCCCGATACACATAGGACGTGATGCCATATTCTTCGGTTTCCGGCGTGTGATCGGCAAAGCCGTAGAGCTCTTTGGCCCACATTGGGTGCTCATGCGCTTTGTCGAAATCAAACAGGCCGGTGTTGAGCACATCCAGTGCAGGCACCTTGCTGTGGTCGGTTTCGATGATGCGGGCGTCGGCATTCAGGCTGCGGATGATTTTCCGCGCGGCGTCGGTTTTGACTGGGCCTGCATCGGTGACTTTGTTGAGGATCACCACATCGGCAAACTCGAGTTGATCCGTGAGCAGGTGCACTAGTGTGCGGTCGTCTTCCTCGCCCAAGGTTTCGCCGCGGTCTGCCAAACGGTCGTGGCTGCCGAAGTCGTTGAGCAGGTTCACGGCGTCGACCACGGTCACCATGGTGTCGAGTCGCGCCACGTCGGTGAGGCTCTCGCCGTCCTCGTCTCGGAACTCAAAGGTCGCGGCCACTGGGAGCGGTTCTGAAATGCCGGTGGATTCGATCAGCAGGTAATCAAAGCGGCCTTCGGCAGCGAGGCGGCGCACTTCTGTTAGCAGGTCGTCGCGCAGGGTGCAGCAGATGCAGCCGTTGGACATTTCCACGAGAGTTTCCTCGGTTTGGCTCAATTCTGCGCCACCTTCGCGTACGAGGTCCGCATCGATGTTCACCTCGGACATGTCATTCACGATCACCGCGACGCGCAGGCCATCGCGGTTGTTGAGCACGCCGTTGAGCAGCGTGGTTTTCCCGGCCCCAAGAAAGCCAGATAGAACGGTCACAGGGAGGCGGGTGTCTTGGTGTTGGGTGTCTGGCATCGCTGGCTCCAATAATGTTATAACATAACAATCACGCGGAGACTGAAACTGCAAGAGGCGGAATGCGGCCACGGCAACAAAAAAACGCCCGCTCCGGGGAGCAGGCGTTTTCCGTAATCTCGACTTGAGCGGCGTCTTAGCACTTTCAGTTTTGGGCGGCATCGCTTGTTCGCTGTCTTTCGCTACGCTCAAACGCGAAAAGCAATACTTGTTGCCTGACTGAAAACAGGAAGTGCTTTAGCGACGGATGCCCAGACGCTTGATCAGGTCCTGATAGCGTGCTTCGTCTTTGCCCTTGGTGTAGTCCAGCAGCTTGCGGCGCTGAGCAACCATTTTCAGAAGGCCACGACGACCGTGGTTGTCCTTCTTGTGGGTTTTGAAGTGCTCGGTCAGGGTGTTGATGCGGGATGTCAGGATCGCAACCTGGACTTCCGGGGAACCGGTGTCGCCTTCTTTGGTCGCGAATTCTTTCATCAGGCGTGCTTTTTCTTCAACAGTGATCGACATCGGGGTCTCCTATTTCAAAGGGTTTCGGGCACAAGCCGGGATGTCGTCCAGCAAGGTCCATAGAGATGTCCCCCAAGGGATTCCCTTGGAAGATGGGCGTATGTAGTCGCAAATGGCTCAAAAGAAAAGAGGGAAGGCTGCTGAAGGGTCTACAGCTGCCAGATTTCCGGCTGTGTGGCGTAGGCGATATAAAGTGGGTGACGGGGGTGGCCGACTTTGGTCACGCCGAGACACTTGATGGTCTGGCCTGTGGCCTTCAGAACGTCTTTCATCTCGAAACCGCGGTCCAGATGATCGCCATGGGCACCCCAAGCGGCGATGATATCGTCTGCCCAGAGGCAGCTGTCAGCCACAACACGGTCATTGTCCGGTCCGGCAGGGGCCTCGTGCTTGCGCATCTTCTTGGGGTCGGTTTCACGTAAGGCAAAGATGTTAACCGCGCGAAAGCCGCCATATCCTAGGGCGCGGGCGCGGCGTTCGCAGCGCTCGATAGTGGGGTCGTTTTGACGCTCGGTGGCCTTGGATGGGTTGAGCATGATGAACAACACTTTGGCGGCGCTGTTATCCCAAACTCGTGTTAGGGCATAGCGGTAGGTCTCGCACTCAGAGTAGAGGGCGGAGCTGGTGGCGTCGTCTTTTTGGAAGTGGCGTTCGATCATTCTGTCTACTTATGATTAACCAACGCGGAGTCAAACGTTTGATTTTGAAGCCTCTCCTTCTTATCCCTGATACTTGGGATTACAGCCGTCTGGGGTTTGGTACGGCTGATTGGTGAGGTGGTGAGATGCCGTTTCTTTTCTTTTTGGGCCTGCTTGCGGCAGGCGCAGCTGTTGGCACGATGGTTGGTGTGACTGATGACACCGAAGCGGAAGACGACAGCACAACGTCTGAAGATGAGCGCGATGACGCGGCGGATGCACAGGGCGAGCAACCGTCGACGGAGGAGGTGCCTGAGGACGAACCAGAGGAAGACGAGGAGCCGGAGGACGATCCGGCGTCCCAGTTCCTGTTTGGTGCGCTGGATGTGGACGACCACCTGTTTGGCGGCGCTGGCGACGACACGCTGGTCGGCAACGCCTGGGGAGACGACTACCTTGAAGGCGGCGAAGGCGACGACGATCTGTTTGTCTCAGCCGGTAACATGGCCAACGGCGGGGCTGGAGCCGATACATTTTATCTTGAGGCAGACAATGACGTTGTAGGCCGGATAGAGGATTTTGATGCGTCCGAGGACATGCTTGTGCTGCGCAATTACGAAAGCCCGGTGGATGGGTCTTCGGGCAACTTTGTTCTGACGCAAGAAGATGGCGGATTGGCATTGCGGGATGCGGACACCGGAGATGTGCGCATTGACCTGCCCGGGGCCTCTTTGGCGGATGGCGAAAGCTTGTCGGTGGTGTTCCAGCATACAAATGGCGATGCGCATGACAGCGCGGTGCAGGCCGAGTGGACGCGTGACTATACCATTCAGGACAAGCCTTATGTGGCGGATGCGCTGCGTGGTGGTGCCGGAGAGGACACGCTGATTGGCGATGACAGCGACAACCGGATATTTGGCGAAGCCGGTGCGGATGATCTGCAAGGCGGCGCGGGGGATGACCATATCTTTAGTGGCAGCGGCAGTGTGTTTTATGGCGCCGAATGGAACCATGAACCGGGCCATCTGAACCGCCTTGGCGCGGGGGATACCTTGTCTGGCGGCGCGGGTGAGGATGTTCTGTGGCTTGGGTCTGGCAATGTGGCCACCGGTGGCGCGGATGCGGATACGTTTGAGGCCTTTGCAGGCGCGTATGACAGCGTGACCGAGATCACCGATTTTGCGCCGGGTGAGGACAAGCTGGTCATCAGCTTTGGGTTGGATGGTCCGTTTGGTGCGGGCTTCCAGAACGCGGACAATGAGTACTTCACCGTGTCAGAGGCGGCAAATGGATTTGGCAGCAGCTATGACGCCGACGCGGATGAGACCACGCTGACGCTGGGCGGACATCCGTTGCTCGTCCTTAACGGCGATCAGACCGGCGCAACCGTGGCGTTCAGCAATCAGGATGCGGCGGACAACTATGATCTGCCTGAGGTGTGGCTGGATGCCAATGGCGATCCGATCTCAGCCGAGCAGGGCCGGGCGGCAGACATTCTGTTCAGCGGCACGACCCCGCAGGACATGTATGACGCCAATGGCAATGGCGGCATGGTCGCCTGATCAGCCCTCGGGTTTCACAAATACGCGGCTGGGGTGCAATTCCCCAGCTTTGAAAACGCCAACGGCCACAGCTTCACCGTCGAAGCTGGCCCAGCATTCTTCACCATATTCCACGTCAGAGGCCAACACCATGCCGGGGTTGCCGTTGCGCAGACGTACTGTGCCTTCGGCGGTGGCTTTCACCTCTGGCAGATCTTCCAGACCTTGCTCCAAGGGGCGCAGGTAGCTGTCGAGTTCCGGCTGCTTTGCCATCTCGTCAATCTGCTCGATGCTCAGCCCATCAGCGGCGTCAAACGGGCCGGACCAGATACGGCGTAGCTCGCGCACATGGCCATGGCAGCCCAAGGCTTCGCCCAAATCACGGGCGATGGAGCGAACATAGCCACCCTTGCCGCAGGTCATTTCCAGCGTGACGTGGTCTTCGTCTTCACGGTCCGTCATCACCAGCTCTTCGACCCACAGAGGCCGGGCGGCGAGTTCGATGTCTTCACCGTCGCGCGCCAGTTTGTAGGCGCGCTCACCGTCAATTTTCACGGCGGAGAACTTTGGCGGTACCTGCATGATGTCCCCGACAAACTGCCCCAGAGCTTCCTTGATCTCATCATCGGTGGGACGCTTGTCGGACTGTGCGATGATTTCGCCTTCGGCGTCGTCTGTATTGGTGGCCTGACCTAAGCGCACGGTGAAGGTGTAAGCCTTCAGCGCATCGGTGATGTAAGGCACGGTTTTGGTGGCCTCGCCCAAAGCCACGGCCAGAACGCCAGTGGCATCCGGGTCTAGCGTGCCCGCGTGGCCGGCCTTTTTGGCGTTAAACGCCCACCGGACTTTGTTCACCACGGAGGTGGAGGTCATGCCTGCCGGTTTGTCGACCACAAGCCAGCCAGAAATATCGCGTCCCTTGCGTTTGCGTCCCATGCCTTTGACCTCTCATATCAGGGTGAGGGCGGCGACCTAGCGGATTGCCTTCACGCTGTCAATTTAGCTCACGCAAAAAGCGTCTCCAAAAGAAAAGGCCATCGGGTCCACGCAACCCGATGGCCTTTCCTGATCGCGGGGGTGGAGGAGCACCCCGCGAACCCGTGCTCGGTTTAGTCGCCGTCGGCGACACCTGCTGCGCGCAAACGGGCGCGGCGGGCACGATAGCTTGGCAGGGCTACAAGGATCACCGCGATCACCAGCAGGCCGAGGGTCATCGGACGCTCCCAGATGAAGGCGATGCCGTCATAGAGCTGCATGGAGCGGGCGAAGTTGTCTTCCAACATGCCACCTAGGATGAAACCGATCAGCAGTGGCGCCAGTGGATAGTCGGCAAAGCGCAAGGCTGTGGCGCAGACCCCGAAGCCAACCAGCAAGAGCAGCTCGGTGGCGTTGTTCTGGCCGATGTAGGCCCCCATCAGGGTGAAGAACAGGATGAACGGGATCAGGTAGTTGCGCGGTACGGCCAGAACTTTGGCGATATACGGGATCAGTGGCAGGTTCAGGATCAGCAGCACAAGGTTGCCGATGAACATGGACATGATTACAGCCCAGAACACTTGAGGCTCGTCGATCATCAGGCGTGGGCCCGGAGTGACGTTCAGAGCGATCAGTGCACCCAGCAAAATGGCGGTGGTCCCGGAACCAGGGATGCCCAACGTGAGCAGGGGCACAAAGGAGCCAGTGCACGCTGCGTTGTTGGCTGTTTCCGGGGCCGCCAGGCCCTTGATAGAGCCTTTGCCAAATTGTTCTTGTTCTTCCTTAGGGGCGATGTTGCGCTCAACCGCGTAGCCCAGGAAGGAGGCGATGGTGGCGCCAGCACCGGGCAGAACCCCGATGAAGAAGCCTTGAACCGACTGACGGCCAATCACGGGCGCGATGGATTTCGCCTCGGATCCGGTAATGCGCAGGTCTTTGATTTCGCCGCTGTTGCTCTCGCCCATTGTGCGCGGTTTCAGCACTAGGAAGAGCGCTTCAGGCAGGGCAAACATCGCCATGGCCAGAGTGATGAAGCCAAAGCCGGATTGCAGATCCATGATGCCCATTGTGAAACGGGGCATGTTGAACAATGCGCCTTCGCCCACGGTGGCCATCATCAGGCCCAGCAGGGTCATCATCAGCGCTTTGGCCACTTGGCCGGTGCCTGCAAAGGCGGCGATGGCGGAGAGGCCAACAACCATCAGGGCAAAGTATTCAGCGGAGTGGAACAGCAGCGCGACGGAGGACAGGGCCGGGGCGAAGACCATCAACAGGATGGCGCCAATGGTGCCACCGGCAAAAGAGGCAATCGCGGCTACGGTCAGGGCTTTACCGGCTTTGCCCTTTTTGGCCATCGGGTAGCCGTCAAAGCTTGAGGCCACGGTGCCCGCGACCCCCGGCGCGTTCAGCAGGATCGAGGAGGTGGAGCCGCCAAAAATGGCGCCATAATACACACCGGCGAGCAGGATCAGCGCGGCGGAGGGATCCCCCATAGAGATGGCGACGGGGATCATGATGGCGATGATCGACATTGGGCCAAGTCCCGGCAGCATGCCGATAAATGTCCCGATCAGACAGCCACCAATGACCATCAAGAGGTTTTGTAGAGAGAAGGCCGTTTGCAGGCCGATCAGTAGTCCTTCGAGCATGTCAGCCTCCAAAGTTGCCCGTGGTCGGGCGCAAGTTGATGCCCAGCGTGTGCTGAACAAGGGTCCAAAGAATGATAACGGCCATCATCATGACCAAAGCCGTGATGTGCCATTTGCCCGCGCCCATTAGAAATGAGCCGATGATGACAAAGGCAGCGGCGGAGAACAGCACCAGGCATCCACCAATCAGCATCAAGACAAACTGTAGGGAGACAACGGAGGGTTCACCAAACATCTCAGCCTCCCATGAAGCCGGGCAGGGGCCGGAGGTAGATGCCGAGAACTTCTTGAACGAGGTACCAAACAGAGAAGGTCGCCACGAGAGCGATAGGCACCATGAACTGGAACTTACGCTCGCCCAGAATAAAGGAACCGAGGATCAGGAAGCCGGAGGTCGAGAAGATAAAGCCTGCCGGACGCAGCAGCAGCGCGTAGGCCACCATCAGGCTCAACAGCAGGATCGCCTGGCCCAGCTTGTATTCGGTCAACCGGCGGTAATCGATTTCCGCCTCTTTGGCTTCGCTTTTCTCAAGGCCCAACAGGATGATCAGCGAGGCAATCATACCAAGGATGGATAATACCTTCGGGAAGGTGCTTGGCCAAATAGGGTTGCGTTTCATGAACGGGGCAAGACTGCCATCCATCGTAAACCAGGCGGCATAGCCATATGCCATACAGATGCCCAGCAGTATAAGAGCGATCCAGCGATCCAGAGCCATGAAGCTCCCCTCCCTTTAAAGAAAGGCAGAGCGGGAGCCCGCTCTGCCCAGTTGGATGTTAACTTAGCTTAGAGAAAGCCCAGTTTCTTCATCAAGTCGCCGATGACTTTTTCTTGGCCTTCGAGGAAAGCTTTGAAGTCGTCGCCGTTGTTATGGATGTTGACCCAGCCGTTGCGCTCGCGCACGACTTCCCACTCTGGGGTGTCATACATTTTGGAGATCGCGTCCTGGTACATTGCCAGCTTGTCTTCTGGCAGGCCTGGGGCCGCGAAGAAGCCACGCCAGTTCACGAAGGAGGTGTCGATACCCTGTTCCTTCATGGTCATGGCGTCTGGCGCTGCGGAAACACGGTCGTCCGCGGTCACACCGATGATTTTCACTTCGCCTGCGTTGGCCAGGTCAACCGCTTCGGAGAAGCCGGTGGACAGAGCCGCGATTTCGCCGGACAGCAGCGCTGCCATGGCTTTACCACCTGCGTCGTAAGGGATGTACTTCACGCCCAGGGCGTCTTTGCCAGCCGCTTCCATCACCATGGCTGCAACCAGGTGGTCCATGCCGCCTGGAACCGAGCCACCGCCGATGGCGGTTTTGGATGGGTCCGCGTCATAAGCAGCCATCAGGTCGCTCATGTTGTTCAGCGGGCTGTCTTTGTGCACAACCAATGCGGCGTAGTCGCCGATGGTGCCGGCCACGAGGGTCAGGTCACGGAAGTTGTGTGGGAACACGCCAGTCAGGGAGCGGATCACGATTGGGGTGGAGTTCACCATCAATGTGCCGTGGTTGCTGTCGGCGTTTTCGATCAGGTAACCGATGGCTTTACCGCCGCCGCCACCGGACATGTTTTCATAAGATGCAGTGCCCACGATGCCCGCTTTGGTCAGCGCTTCGCCGGTGCCACGTGCCGTGCCATCCCAGCCACCACCGGCGCCGCCGGGGATCAGGAAGTGGATGCTGTCTACGGCTTTTTCCGCCATAGCTTGGCCGGTGAATGCGAATGCTGCCACTGCGGTGGCCATCAGGGCACGACGGCCCATGGTCAATTTCATCATTTTTCTCCTCCAAATTGACAACTGTCCGAAAGACGGCTCAGTTGAGGGCAGTCAAACATCGCAACCTGTCACAAACCTGTCATGCTGTCAGAAAGGCACTCAAATCGCATGAAATTCCTCCTGGTCGAAGACAATGTAGAGCTCGCCAACGCGGTCAGTTCACGGCTGCAATTGGATGGTCATGTTGTTGATCATGCTGATAAAATTGAGGATGCTATGGCATTCATGCAGACCGGTGAATATGATCTCATATTATTGGATATTATGTTGCCGGATGGGGATGGCCGGACCTTCCTGAAACACCACCGGAGCGGGAAAAACGACACGCCGGTGATAGTTCTGACCGCGCGGTCTCAGGTCAGTGACAGAATCAGCCTGCTTGATCTTGGCGCGGACGATTACATGACCAAACCGTTTGACCACGAGGAGCTTCAGGCGCGCTGTCGGGCGGTGTTGCGGCGCAATGCTGGCCATGCGCAATCGGTCACGGAACTTGGCGGAGTCACACTTGATCCGGTGGCTGGGCGGCTGACGATTGGCGCGCGGGCGGTGACCCTGCGCAATCGGGAATTGCGGCTGCTGGAATTGCTGATCAACGCGCCGGGGCAGATTTTCTCCAAAGCCAAACTGGCAGACCGGCTGTTTTCGTATGACGAGGATGTTTCCGAGAACGCGATTGAGGTCTACATCGGTCGCCTGAGGAAACATCTGGAGCCTTCGGAGTTGCGGATCACCACCCTGCGCGGCCTGGGATATCGGCTCGATCATGGATGACGCGGTCAATGTGGCGGGCTCGCTCAGAGCGCGGTTGGCGCTGACGCTGATCGGCAGCGCTGCGGCGATTGCCATTCTGTTGTTTTTTGTGGTGCGGACCTATGCGGCGCAGATTGCGCAGAGTGGACAGGATAGCATTCTGGAAGCCTCGGTGGCCTCCATTCTGGATGCGGCCACATTGCGGGATGGAGATGTGGAGGTGGATTTCCCCTATGTGGCCTTCTCGATGTTGAGCACCGACGCGGATGACCGGGTGTTTTACGCCATTTGGCAAGAGGAAACGCTGCTGTCCGGCTATGAGCTTCTGCCGGTTGCCGACGCGCCGGATGGCGGCGAAATTGTGCATGTGTCAGCCATTTTTGACGGTGCGCCGGTGCGCGTGGCCACGGCGGCGCGGATTTTGGTGGGGGCCAACACCAGAACGCGAGTCACCGTGTCGGTGGCGCAAACACAGGACGCATTGGCCGGGACCTTGAACAAGATTTCGCGCAATGTGGGCCTGATTGGGGCCGGATTCTTTACGCTGTCTGTGCTGGTGGCGAGCTGGGCAACAAACAGCACAATTCGTCCATTGGAGCGGCTGACCCATTCGATCACGCGGCGGGGCCCCAAAGACCTTAGCCCGGTGGCGCGCCCGGTGCCGCTGGAGATGGCGCCTTTGGTGACTTCGCTCAACAGCTTCATGGCGCGGCTGGATACATCGCTGAAGCAATCAGAGGACTTTATTGCCGAGGCAGCGCATCGGGTGCGCACGCCTTTGGCGACCGTGCGCAGCCATGCGGAGGCGACCTTGCAGAGGGTGGAACGCGAAGACAACCGCCAGGCGTTACGCTCTATGGTGCGGGCGATTGATGAGA
Organism: Shimia sp. MIT1388; assembly: GCF_047124445.1. Classification (GTDB taxonomy): domain Bacteria; phylum Pseudomonadota; class Alphaproteobacteria; order Rhodobacterales; family Rhodobacteraceae; genus Shimia. The sequence continues at coordinate 3,557,398 of NZ_CP138921.1, forward strand.
GCTCCCGCGCGGCGGGACAGCTTCTGGATCATGCGATGATCACCTTTCGCGCGGATCATCTTGAGACGCAGACACTAGATTTGGTTGAGCTGGTGGAAGATTTGGTGACGCGGTTGGCGCCGGTGGCGGAGATGAAAGACATTGCGCTCACGGTGATCAGCGAAGGTACTGTTAGCGTTGAGGCGGACTCGATCCTGTTGCAAAACGCGCTGCGCAATCTGGTAGAAAATGCGTTGAAGTACGCGCCTGAGGAGAGCGAGATAACTCTAGAGGTCGGCGCATCGCCACGGCCTCGGGTGGAGGTGCGCGACGAAGGGCCGGGGTTTCCGCCCGACCAGATGCAGGGACTGGCGGCGCGATTTTCGCGCGGGGACAATGCCAAGGACACCATTGGGTCCGGCTTGGGGCTGACCATTGCGCAGGATGTGGCCACGGCCCATGGCGGGGAACTGACGTTGGACAACATGCCGGAGGGGGGCGCATGCGTTACATTTTTGCTTTGATGATGTGGCTGTGTCCGGTGCTGGTGCTGGCACAGGACTGGGAAGATCAAAACGCCTTTGGCCCCGCCTCGGCAAGCAGCACGCTGCGGGTGCTGTCCAGCACCGACACCTCCCTGTTTGCGCCGGTGATCGAGGACTTCTTGCAAAGCCGGTCTGGCGTGGCGGTGGAGTATTTTGTGACGGGGACCGCGCAGATCGACGAGGTGTTCCGGGCGGCGCCCGGGGATTTTGATGTGGTCATCTCCAGTGCGATGGATTTGCAGTTGAAGCTGGTGAATGATGGGTTTTCGGTCCAGATCGACAATCTGGATCAGCCGGATTGGGCGCAATGGCGCAACAGCCTGTTTGCCTTCACCACAGAGCCAGCCACCATTGTGATCAACCGGGCAGCCTTTGCGCCGGAGTCTGTGCCGCAGACCCGTCAGGAGTTGATTGCTGCTATGCGTGCGCGGCCTGAAGTGTTTCGCGGTAAGGTCGGCACCTACGACGTACGAGACTCGGGGTTGGGCTATCTGTTTGCCACCCAGGATGCGCGCGCCTCGGAAACGTTTTGGCGGCTGATGGAGGTGATGGGTGGGCTGGATGCGCAGCTCTATTGCTGTTCCGGTGCGATGATTGACGATCTGGTCGCTGGGGATTTGATGGTCGCCTACAATGTGCTTGGGAGCTATGTGGCTGCGCGTGAGGATGTGGCCGATACGCTGGAAATCGTACTGCCATCGGACTTTCCCACCATCATGATGCGCACTGCTTTTGTCAGCAGCCGCACTGAAGTGGCCGAAGAAGCCGCCGCCTTTGTGCGCCATCTGGTGGAGATGCAAACCGGGCAGCGAAACCTAGATGCGTTTCCTTTGCCACCGCTGAGTGCGACGACGGACAGCACCGGTCAGGCGGTGATTTCTCTGGAGCCCGCGTTGATGACCTATCTGGATCCGCTGAAACGCCGCACATTTATCAAGGAATGGAGCAGCGCGGTTATTCAGTGACCGCGGCGCTGGGTTCCACCACACCAATGATCGGCCCCATCCAGAAGCCGCCATCGGAGCGGTCCAGTTGGGGGGCGTGCAGGCGGCTGATCTTGCCGTCAAAGTAGAGTGCGTTTGGTGTTTTCAGAACGTCGCGGAAGAAGCGCCCAAACTCGTGGAAGGTCACCGCCTCGTTGGAGATTACGAAATAGGCGGTTTTTCCGTTGTCCGTTGTACCCACGCCATTGCGCAGGAACCGGGATGTGCTGTCAGGCAAGAAGCGCGGGTGCAGTGCACCGTCGATCACCAGCATCGGGCCAGATTGGGTGGCGTCGCGGCAGGTTGGGGCCTGTTTCTGGAAATCCAAAGTTTCGTAGACCTGCACGGCACCGTCGTTCAGGCACAGCACGCCATTGGGCAGCAGGCCAAAGTTGCCTTTGCTACCGCCGGTTAAAAGCCGCATCTCTTCGGTGCCGTCTTCAACGTAATGGCCCACGGGGCTGCGGTCGGCATGATACATGCCTGCGTTCATGCCAAAGCTGAGGGTTTTGCCGTCTTCCAGCGCGCGCTCGATGTCGCGGAACTGGCCCAGAATAGCGCCGCTGTCATCTCGCAGGAACAGGCGCAGGTTGTCTTCGGCGGCGTCCACCGTGCACACCGTCAGGCTGCGCCCTTCATGTGTTTGATCTGAACAGGTCACCGCCTGCGCCCATTGGGGCAGGGACAGTAATATCAAACAGAGCGCAGTTCGGATCACGTAGGTTCGCCATCCTCTGTGTCAGTTTTGGCCACATCCGCCTGCACCCGTTCGTCGGACAGCATCGCGCGGGTGGCGTCCATCTGATCAAAGGTGTTGTCCACGCGGAAGCGCAGATCCGGGGCGTGCTTGAGCTTGGCTTTGCGGCCGATGATACGGCGTAGCTCGCCTTTGTGGCGGGCTAGCAGGGCAACAGCGTCTTCTTTGTTTTTGCCACCCAGTGGCAGCACAAAGCAGGTCGCAATCGACAGATCGGGCGTGATGCGCACCTCGCCCACGGTGATTGACATGCGGGTGATGTCCGGATCATGCAGCTCGTCGCGTACCAAAACCTCCGACAGGGTGCGTCGGATCAATTCACCCACGCGCAGCTGGCGTTGGGACGGGCCGCGGCCCTCGGAGAAAGAGTTCTTTGCCATGTCCCTCACTTAGGGCTTCTGTCTGCCTTTGCCAAGCTGGATTGCATTGGGTAAGCAGGGCGCACCGCCATTTGGGTGGTTTGTCAAAGTGGAGAGGACACCATGCAGGAATTGCCAGGAATCGTGATCACAGGTGTATCAGGCCGGATGGGGCAGATGCTGATCAAGACGGTGTCCGAAAGTGACAAGGTGCGTTTGGTGGGTGCGGTTGAGCGCGAAGGCCATGATTGGGTTGGCCGGGATGTGGGCGAAGCCATGGGCGGCGCGGCGCTGGGCGTGACCGTGACGGACCAGCCGCTGGAGGCCTTTGCCAAGGCGCAGGCGGTGATTGATTTTACCGCACCAGCAGCGACGATTGCCTTTGCGAAGCTGGCGGCACAGGCTCGTGCGGTGCATGTGATCGGCACCACAGGTATGACCGAGGAAGATATCGCACAGTTGGAGCCATGCGCGCGTCACGCGGTGATTGTGCGGGCCGGTAACATGAGCCTTGGCGTGAACCTGTTGACCAAGCTGACCGAAAAAGTGGCTGCAGCTCTGGATGAGGACTTTGATATTGAAGTCATCGAAGCGCATCACCACCACAAAGTGGATGCTCCAAGCGGCACCGCTTTGATGCTTGGCGAGGCGGCTGCTGAAGGGCGCGGTGTGGATTTGGTGGATGTGTCTGATCGGGCGCGGGACGGCATCACCGGCGCGCGCAAGAAAGGGGACATCGGCTTCTCTGTCATTCGTGGTGGCGACATTGTTGGCGAACATGATGTGCTGTTCGCGGCCGCTGGGGAGCGCATTGTGCTGCGCCATCAAGCGACGGATCGGGCGATTTTTGCCCGCGGCGCGGTGAAGGCGGCGATCTGGGGGCAGGATCAAAAGCCCGGTGAGTATGATATGTTTGACGTATTGGGGTTGTAAGAATCCCTTACCAATACAGCGCAAAACGTCCTGTGACGTTTTGCGCAGCTTGCGCGATTGGCATTCTCGCGTTGCTGTGATCAAATTGGTTGCAGTCAAAATGCCCAATAAAATCAATCGCTCGGCGGTTGATGTCCGCCGCTGAGAGCGCCCGGAGATATGATGCATCCAATCCAGATGCATTTTTTGTTGGCAGGTCAGAGACGTTGTGTTCTTATGCCGGCAAACAAAAACTTAAATGACCATTTAAAAAATGACCAACAGGGAGAAGACCATGACGACGTTTTTGAAAGCCGGACTGTCGGCGCTTGCGGTATCCGCGGTGGCCATGTCGGCACAAGCGGCAGATCTTGGCGCGACCGATGAGCCCATCAAGCTGGCGCTGAACGAATGGACCGGCCAGCACGTGACCACGCATGTTGCCGCAGAGATGCTGCGCGCGGCGGGTTACGAAGTTGAGTTTGTGACCGCAGGTATGCTGAACCAGTTCCAGGCGATTGCGGATGGCGACATTCACGCGACTTTGGAAATCTGGTCTTCCAACGTGTCCGACCAGTACGCCGTGCTGAAGGGCGAAGGCAAAGTGGAAGAGCTGTCCGATCTGGGCCTGGCGGCCCGTGAAGGCATTGCCTATCCGGCGCACGTTGCAGATCTGTGCCCAGGCCTGCCTGCGTGGGAAGCACTGAAAGAGTGCGCGATGAACTTCGCAACCGCTGAAACCCTGCCAATGGGCCGTTTGGTGGACTACCCAGCGGATTGGGGCACCCCTGGCGCGGATCGTATGACTGGTTTGGAACTGCCATTCAAAGCCGTCCCTGCAGGGTCCGAAGGTGCTCTGATTGCAGAGCTGCGCGCGTCTACCGAGAAGAAATCCCCGCTGCTGATCACCTTCTGGCAGCCACACTGGGCGATGTCGGCCTACGACGTGAAGTTTGTCGATCTGCCTGCGGGTGAGGACGCCTGCTTCACCGATCCAGCATGGGGTCCAAACCCAAATGCGATCAACGATTGTGACTTCTCCGCAAGCCGCATCTTCAAAGCCGGTTGGCCTGGTCTGAAAGACAAGTGGCCTGCCGCGTATGAAATCCTGGTGAACTATCAGCTGGCGGTCGAAGATCAGCAGCCAATGATGGGCGCCGTGGATGTGGACGGTCAGAAAGTTGAAGAGGTAGTGTCCGCGTGGATGGGTGAAAACGAAGCCAAGTGGAAGTCGGTTGTCGACGCCGCAACCAAGTAAGACTTCATGACTGACAAGAACAGCACCGCTCCGGCGATTGCCGTCGAAGACCTCTGGCAGGTCTTCGGCGAAAACGCCGCCCCGGCTCTGCGCGATGCGCGCGGGGCTGGAGATGACAAAGCTATTGCCAAAGAGCTTAAGGACAAGACCCTTATTCCTGCCGTGCGTGCGGCGAATTTTGAGGTCAAATCCGGTGAACTCTTTGTGATTATGGGGCTTTCGGGCTCTGGAAAATCGACTCTGATCCGCTGTATTTCGCGGCTGATTGAGCCGACAGCCGGGTCGGTGCGCATTGACGGTGAGGACATTCTTCAGGCCAGTGACAAACGCCTGATTGATCTGCGTCGTCACAAGCTGGGCATGGTGTTCCAGCATTTTGGATTGTTCCCGCATATGTCGGTGGCCGACAACGTGGCCTTCCCGCTCAAAATGCAGGGCGCAGGCAAGGCCGAGCGCCGCGCACGAGCTTTGGAGGTGTTGGAACTCGTGGGGCTGAAAGGCCGCGAGGATACCTACCCACGTAACCTGTCCGGGGGGCAGCGGCAGCGCGTCGGCATTGCGCGGTCTCTGGCAGTGAACCCAGACATCTGGTTCCTGGATGAGCCATTCTCTGCGCTGGACCCGTTGATCCGTCGCCAGTTGCAGGACGAGTTCCTCAACATTCAGGCGACCCTGAAAAAATCCATTGTTTTCATCACGCACGACATCCAGGAGGCCCTGAAGTTGGCCGACCGGATTGCGATCATGCGCGATGGCGAAATTGTGCAGATTGGCACGCCGGAAGAGATCGTGCTGCATCCAGTGGATGACTATGTCGCCGAGTTTTCCAAGGATGTGCCTAAGGGGCGGCATGCCTGCGTTGAGTCCATTCTTATGGATGGTATTCCGGACAACATGCCGGATGATCCGGGCATCAAAGTGGGCATGACGCTGGATACTGCCCTGACCAAATGCATGGAGCTCTATGAGCCAGTGCCGGTAAGAGATGCGGCGGGCAAAGTGATTGGTGCCGTGCATCCGCATGAGCTGGCCAACGCCTTGCAGGCGGAAGAGACATGAGCGCGACGGAGGCCGTGTCAGCTGGTGCCGGACGCAAGTTGGCGCTGACACGTGGCAGTCAGGCGGCGCTGTTTGTGCTGGCGATTGCTTTGGTTTGCCGCCTGCTTGGGGCGCAGTTTGAGTGGCTGGTGAAATGGCCTGCAGCCTTGACCGTGCCGATGACCGACTGGATGACCTTTCTGGTGGGCGGTTTTCTTGATGTTTTCAAACCGATAGCCCGGACTTTCACCTTTTTGGTAAGCTATCCCATGGAAGGGGTTGGCTGGCTTCTGAACGCCTTGCCCTGGCCCATGACCGTGGCGCTGGTGACCGCGCTGGGTTGGATCATTGGTGGGCTGCGCATGGCAGCGCTGGGCTTCTTTGGGCTGATGTTTGTGGTGTTCTCCGGCTACTGGACTGAGGGCATGAACACGTTGGCGCTGGTCGCGGTTTCGGTGCCTTTGGCGCTTTTCCTTGGCACGGCGATTGGCATTGCGGCGTTTGAGTTTCCCCGTGTGAAAGGCGCGGTGAACGCACTTCTGGATGTGATGCAGACGGTGCCAACCTTTGCTTATCTCACCCCCCTGCTTGTGCTTTTTGGCTTTGGGCCTGTGGTGGGCCTGATCGCATCGGCGATCTATGCAGCGCCACCTATGGCACGAAATGTGCTGTTGGGGCTTGAGCGCGTGGACACGGAAATCCGCGAAGCGGCGGTGATGTCTGGTGGCACACGGCGGCAGCAGTTGTTTCTTGTGGAACTGCCGGCGGCGACGCAGCAAATCATGATTGGCGTTAACCAATGTCTGATGGCGGCGCTGTCGATGGTGATCATCGCGGCGGTGATCGGTGGCTTTCAGGACATCGGTTGGGAAGTGCTGCTGACCATGCGCAAGGCGTTGTTTGGACAGGCCTTTTTGGCGGGATCTGTGATTGTGGTGTTTGCCATCATCATTGACCGCATGTCCGCCGCTTTGGCGGAGCCGCGTCCGCAGCAGGACCGCAAAGTGGCTTTTGGCATTCTCGGCGCTGGGCTTTTGGTGACGCTGTGGTCCGTGTTTGCGGGCTGGTCGCCAAGCGGATTTGCGGCGCTAGACGGCGTGGCGGCTTGGGTCGATACAGGTGTCGGTAGCTTCACAGGGAACCACGGCGCGACGCTGGATACAGTCAAAAACACCTCCATGTTCTACGGGCTTTTGCCGCTGCGGATTGGCCTTGCAGAGGCGGTGTTGCCCTTCACCTGGGGCTTCCTGTGGACCGCGAAACACACGGCTATGCTTTACGGCGTGGCGGCGTTTATCTCATTGATTTTGATCCTGAAAGGTCGTGTGACCGCGGGGCTGGTTGTGATGATCCTGGCCTATGTGGCGGAGATCGGTATTGCGCATCTGGCCTGGCCGGTGGTGATCTTTGGCGCAGGCGCAATTGGCTGGGTTGCTGGCGGGTGGAAACTGGCGCGGCTGGCGGTGATCCTTCTGGGGTTGGTGCTGATTTCCGGCCTGTGGGAGCGGGCGCTGTTGTCTCTGTATCTGTCGGGTGCGGCGGTGTTTGCCTGTGCCATCGTCGGCGGCGCCTTAGGGCTGTGGAGCGCTATGAGCAGCACGGCCTGGGCGATCATTCGACCGATTTGTGATCTTCTGCAAACCATTCCGTTATTTGTCTTCCTGATCCCGGTGCTGATGTTCTTCCAAATTGGGGAATTCTCAGCGTTTCTCGCCATTTGCATGTATGCCGTGGTGCCGATGATCCGCTACACGCGGCATGGTTTGACCAGCACGCCAGATGAAATTCTGGAGGCGGCCACGGCCAGCGGGGCAGGCAAGTGGCAGACCATGTTTGAGGTGCGTGCACCCTTTGCGGCACCGACCATTCTGCTCGGTTTGAATCAGACCATTCTCTATGCTTTTGCCATGTTGGTGATTGCCGCGCTGATCGGCACCACTGGGCTGGGACAGTCGATCTATCTGGCGTTGGGGCAGGCTGATGTAGGCCTTGGCATCACGGCTGGGGCAGCGATGGCGATCCTGGCCCTGGTAGCGGATCGCTTGGTGCAGGGCTTTGCCGAAGAGCGTCGGCAGGCGCTTGGTCTCTAAAGAAAGGCGAATCGGGGGTAACACTCCGACTCGCTTCACTTTTTGCCTTTCGGTATCGCGGCTGTTTTGCGTCGGTATCGCGTCGGTGCGATTTTGCGCAAAGGCCGTTGTAAACAAGGCGTGCGCTGTTGCGATTGAGTGGACCTAAACGTGGCGCGCGCCCTCAGGGCGATGGGCGCAACGGTTTCCGGATTTGCAATACTGTGCCGGGCAGGACACACTTGATCTTGGTGGAACACTGCCCAGAACGGGCGGTTGAGTGGATTTTTAAGATTTCGGGGGGATTGTGCATCAATGCCAAGTCCTAACGAGTCCAGTGGTATGACCTACAGAATAGCCCCGGATGTGATCCGGGTTGCCACCGGTCGTGTTTGCGGCAGCCAGGTGTTTCAACTGGCCAGGCAGCAGGAACAATTGCTTCGGTTTATGGTGGACGAAGACCTCGCCGGTCGCGCGAGACAGGGCAGTCGCGAAGCGGTGATCGCGGAATTCTATGCCGATCGGGCGGAAGAGGACGCGGCGCAGAAACTGGCCTGGGCGATGGCGCGCCTTTCCGAGAAACTGGCGGAATACTACCTTGAGGAAGGCGCGGATGACCCGATCCGGATCTTTGTCGATCCGCGCAGCTGTGGGTTGCGGTTTGAGATGTGGGATGCGCGGCCGATACCCCGCGACACAACCGGCCCCAAGACCTCCATGCGGATGCTGATCCTGATCGGGGCGTTGATTGCTTCGGCCATTGGCTGGGTGGTGATGGAATTGACACCGACGGGCGTGGTGGAGGGGCCGCAGGAAGATTGGCCCAAGGATGTCTCTGATCTGGTGACAGCGGACGTTGCCTTGCCGGTGGATGTGGAGGGCATGTCTGCCACGGAACTGGTCGAAGCCGCGCGCAGCTATATGTATCCAAGTCTGGATTTTGAGCGGCACAAGGTGGCGATCGTGCTGTCCAAAACCGCGATCGACCGCGATCCTGAATTTGCCCGGGGCTATGCCACGGCGGCGATGTCGATGGCGGTTATGGCGGATTTGACCCGTGGCGGCGGCCTGTCGCGTCGCTATTTGCAAGAGGCGACATTGCTGCTTGAACAGGCCATGGTTCTGGCGCCCGAGGACAGTTGGGTGATGGCAACTTCGGCGCAGGTTGCCTTGGCGTCTGATGATTATGAATTGGCGAAAGAACGTGCCCTTGCCGCGTATGAGGCCGGTCGAGATGACGGCTATGTTGCCCATACTTATGCGTTGATCGCGCATTTCTCGGGACGGTTTGAGGATGTGGTGGTGGCCAATGCGCCCGAAAATGTTGCCGCGTCAGATCCGATCCGGTTGGTGCGGGAACGGGTCTATGGTTTTGCGAGCTATCACCTGGGCGCTTACGAGACCACGATAGAAGTGGTGGAAGGCACTTTGCAGGCGGGGCTGGAGCATAATTTTGCCAGCCTGTTGTATTTGGCAAGCGCCTATCAGGCCGTCGGGCAACAGGCGCAGGCGGAAGACATGGTCAAGCGTATCGAAGCCGAATGGCCCAGCTTGCGCACCGATGTGGTGGCGAACATGTTCTTTATGGATCCGCTTGATTGGGAGAAGCAAAAGGCGCATCTCCGGGCGGCTGGCATGAAATTTGCCAATTAGGCCTGAGTTAGAAGTCTATCGCGATGCCCTTTTTCTCCCAGTCGCCGTAGCGCACCGGTTCTGGACCGTCGCGGCCGCCAAGTTCGGTGGGCAATTCCAACTCTTTGGCCTTCTTGCGGCGCTCTTCGGCCTCGGCCAGCGCGCGTTTGGCGGCTTCGGGCAGGTCGTCGCGGATCTCGGGGGTGTCCGTCATGAGAGGGTTCCTTTCAGGCTTATGCCTTGATATACGCGCCCGTCCGCTGTTCTCAACCCCGCAAGGAATGTCTGTATGTCCAAATCCGGTTACCAAGCCCGCCGCAGTGCCGTGCATCTGCTTGATCAGGTCATGGACAAGGGGCGGCTGTTGTCGGAGGTGATTGGCGGCGGGGCATTGCAGAAGCTGGCGCCGGAAGACCGCGCGCGGGCGCAGCGGTTGGCGACCGAGACCCTGCGCAATCTGGAGCGGGCCGATCGGATTTTGCAAAAGCATTTGAAGAAGACCCCGGCGATCACGGTGCACAATGTGCTGCGCATGGCGACGGTGGAGCTGTGTCAGGGCGGGGCTGCGCACGGCGTAATCAATGACGCGGTGGAGATTGTTGCCAAGGGCAAGCGGACCGCGGGCATGAAAGGTCTGACCAACGCGGTGCTGCGCAAGGTTGCGGACAAGGGCGTCGAGGAATGGGAAAAGCTGCGGGTGCCGCGCTTGCCCAAGTGGCTGCGCAAACCGCTGGCGCAGGCCTATGGCAATGAGGCGATGCTGAGCATTGAAACGGCACATTTTGCCGGGGCACCGCTGGATTTGACCGCCAAGGATGATGCGGCAGCGGTGGCCGAGGCCGTGGGGGGCGAGCTGCTGCCCACCGGATCGGTGCGCTTGCAGGACGCCGGACAGGTCACGGCGCTGGAAGGATTTAAGCAAGGCGCGTGGTGGGTGCAGGATGCGGCGGCGGCGATTCCGGCGCGGGTGTTGAATGCGCAGCCGGGCGAGAAAGTGCTCGACCTCTGCGCGGCGCCTGGCGGGAAGACCATGCAGGTGGCGGCGGCTGGGGCCAAAGTCACAGCGGTGGATGACAATCCGGCGCGGATGGAGCGGCTTCAGGAAAACATGAAGCGGGTACAGCTCAAAGCCAATGTGGTGGTGGGCGATGTGATGGCGCAGGAAGGTCAGTATGACGCGATCCTGCTGGACGCGCCCTGTTCGGCCACAGGCACCATTCGCCGCCACCCGGATTTGCCCTTTGCCAAAGATGGCAGCGAGTTTGGCGATCTGATTGGCATGCAGGAAGTGTTTTTGGATCACGCGATTGGCCTGCTGAAACCTGGCGGGCGCTTGGTGTTCTGCACATGCTCGCTGTTGCCGGATGAAGGCGAAGTGCAGGTCGAAGAGGCGGTGGAGCGCTGGGCGGATGTGACCGTGGATCGCGACGCCGTGTTGGTGGACGGCGTTGATCCGGCCTGGGTCACGGAAGAAGGCGGCCTGAGGTTGCGGCCCGATTATTGGTCGGACAAAGGCGGCATGGACGGGTTTTACGTGGCTTTGCTGCGCAAGGGTCAGTGAGCTTTTGCCGGTGAAACAGGCTGAGCCGATTCAATCGGTGACTCAGCGCTAACACCTCGCTACACTCGCGCCAAACGCCAGAGAGCGTAGAGGCAGAGTGGATGTCCAAACCAGAAAGCATATCGGCGCGCTGGACACGGTTTAATCACCGTGTGGCGGCGCGGATCAGCACCCGTGCGCGGCCCGCGACGGGCTTCACCAGCATGCCGGAACCACGTACCATTGGGCTGTTTGCCCGGGGCAAGCAGTTGGTGGCGGGCAATTTCCTGTTTGCGGGTCATTTGATCAGCGCGCCCAAGACGTCGATGTGGGACATCAACGTGCCCGATGATGTCTTCGCCGAGGAGCAGCACGGCTTTGCCTGGCTGGATGATCTCGCCGCTGTTGGAGACATGCCTGCACGGGAGCGGGCGCAGGAATGGGTCTGGCGCTGGATTGACCGCTACGGGCGTGGCTCCGGGCCCGGCTGGATCCCGGATTTGGCAGGGCGTCGGCTGATCCGCTGGATCAGCCATGCGATCTTCCTGCTCAGGGCGCGGGATTCGGCGCAGTCTGAGGATTTCTACCGCTCGCTGGCACAGCAGACGATTTTTCTCTCCAAACGCTGGCACAAAACCGTGCCGGGTTTGCCACGGTTTGAGGCGCTCACCGGCCTGATCTACGCGGGGTTGGCGCTGGAAGGTATGGCGCAGCATGTGGAACCAGCGCTCAAGGCGCTCGATAAAGAATGTGAGCGGCAGGTGGATGAGGAAGGCGGGATTCCGACCCGCAATCCCGAAGAGCTGCTCGAAGTGTTCACATTGCTGACCTGGGCTGCGACAGCGCTGAAAGAAGCGGGGCGCAAGCCGTCGGCGATGCATATGCAGGCGATTGAGCGCATTGCGCCCACCTTGCGCACCTTGCGTCATTCCGATGGTGGTTTGGCGCGGTTTCACGGCGGTGGTCGTGGCATGGAAGGGCGGCTGGATTCCGCACTTGCGGAAAGCGGTAACAAAACACGGCAGGCAGATGGTCTGGCGATGGGCTACGCGCGGCTGTCAGCCGGGCGCACCAGCGTGGTGATTGACGCCAGTCCGCCGCCAACCGGACCAAGCTCGCTAAATGCCCATGCGTCGACCTTGGCGTTTGAACTGACCAGCGGGCGGCGGCCTTTGGTGGTGAACTGCGGCTCTGGTGCGAGTTTTGGTGAAGATTGGCGCCGGTTTGGGCGGGCGACGCCGTCCCATTCCACGGTTACGATTGATGAACTGTCGAGCGCGCGCCTTGGGCAAGAAGGGCGTGGTTGGCGCGAAGAGCAGCTGGTCGATGCGCCCAAAGACGTGCCGATTCAGATGAGCCAGGCGCCGGATGGGTTGCGGTTTGAGGGCGGGCACGACGGGTATATCGCGTCGCATGGCTTGACCCATGCGCGGACGTTGGAACTGACCTTTGATGGACGTGGTATGGCGGGCGAAGACCTGATCATCGCGATGGAGGATTCGGCCAAGCGGCGGTTTGACAAGGCGATGGATGAAGGCGCGCTGCAGGGAATCCCCTTTGAAATCGCGTTTCACTTGCATCCGGAGGTCGATGCCTCGCTTGATATGGGCGGTGCGGCGGTGTCGATTGCGCTCAAAAGCGGCGAACTTTGGGTGTTCCGACACGATGCGATTGCCAAAATGCGGCTTGATGCCAGTGTTTTCCTCGAAAAAGGGCGATTAAAGCCACGTGCGACCAAACAAATCGTTCTATCTGGCGTGGCAATGGAGTATGCGACCCGCATCCGGTGGTCGCTGAGCAAAGCGCATGAGACCAATGTGGCAATCAGGGACCTGAACCGGGACGAAATGGATTTGAACACCTGAGCCCAAGGACCCTATCCCGATGAGCGACCTCCAGCCTATTCGCCGCGCCCTGATTTCCGTGTCTGACAAGACCGGTCTGATCGACCTCGCCAAAGCCCTTTCAGACCGCGGCGTGGAACTGCTCTCCACCGGCGGGTCCGCCAAAGCGATGCGCGATGCGGGGCTGGATGTGAAAGACGTGTCCGAGGTCACCGGCTTCCCGGAGATGATGGACGGCCGCGTGAAGACGCTGCATCCGAAGGTGCATGGCGGTCTGCTGGCGCTGCGTGACAATGACGATCACATTGCGGCGATGGATGAACACGGCATCGGTGGCATCGACCTGTTGGTGGTGAACCTTTATCCGTTTGAAGCGACCGTTGCGGCCGGTGCGGATTATGGCACTTGCATCGAGAACATCGACATTGGCGGCCCGGCGATGATCCGTGCGGCCTCCAAGAACCATGGCTTTGTAAACGTGATTGTGGACGTGGAAGACTACGCGCCGCTTCTGGCCGAACTGGACGCCAACGACGGTCAGACCTCTTATGCGTTCCGTCAGAAGCAGGCGCAGATCGCCTATGCGCGCACCGCTGCCTATGACGCGGCCGTGTCCACCTGGATGGCAGAGCAGCTGGCGCTGGAAGCACCACGCCGCCGTGCCTTTGCTGGCGAAGTGAAACAGACCCTGCGTTATGGCGAGAACAGCCACCAGAAAGCAGCGTTTTACACCGATGGCTCCGGCCGTCCGGGCGTGGCGACGGCGACCCAGTTGCAGGGCAAAGAGCTCAGCTACAACAACATCAACGACACCGACGCTGCGTTTGAGCTGGTTTCCGAGTTTGATCCAGCGGTGAGCCCGGCGGTGGCGATCATCAAACACGCCAACCCCTGTGGTGTGGCCGTGGGCGCAACCTTGGTCGAAGCTTACCAGAAGGCCTTTGACTGTGACCGCACATCCGCGTTTGGCGGCATTGTGGCGCTGAACCAGCCACTGGACGCAGAGACCGCCAGCAAGATCGTGGAAATCTTCACCGAGGTGGTGATTGCGCCGGGTGCGTCTGAGGAAGCCAAGGAAATCTTCGCGGCGAAGAAAAACCTGCGTCTGCTGTTGACCGATGGTCTGCCTGATCCACGCGCGCCGATCACCGCCTATAAGCAGGTTGCCGGTGGTGTGCTGGTACAGGACAAAGACGTGGGCTACGTCGGCAAAGACGATCTGAAGGTGGTGACCAAAGTCGCGCCGACTGATGAGCAGCTCGACGATCTGTTCTTTGCTTGGAAAGTCGCGAAACACGTGAAATCCAACGCGATTGTCTACGTCAAAGGTGGCGCGACCGTCGGTGTTGGCGCGGGTCAGATGAGCCGTCTGGACAGCGCCAACGTGGCCGCATCCAAAGCGCAGCGCATGGCGGACGAACTGGGCATGGACGAAAGCCCCGCCAAAGGTTCTGCTGTGGCCTCTGATGCTTTCTTCCCGTTTGCGGACGGTCTGCTGGAAGCGGCTGCGGCGGGTGGTACCTGTGTGATTCAGCCGGGTGGCTCCATGCGCGATGAGGAAGTCATCAAGGCGGCGGATGAGGCTGGTCTGGCGATGGTCTTTACCGGAATGCGTCACTTCCGTCACTAAAAGTGACCTCAAAAGCAAACGGCCTGCGGTTGGAAATGCTCTGATCGCGGGTCACACCCTTGTTGCGCCGCCCAAAAGTGGCGTAGCATGGGCGCTAACAATCAAGGCGCAAGATTCTGGGGACAACACGGAACGGCGCACGAGGCAGACAGGCAGAGAAGGAGACGCGACGTGATGCGTCTTGTGTTTTGGGCAGGCTTTTGGGCCTTCATCACCGATCAGGCGAGCAAGTTTCTTGTGCTCAACGCGCTGAACCTGCGCGAGGTGATGCATATCGAGATTTTTCCGCCGTTTCTGCAGTTTCACATGGCATGGAACCGCGGCATCAACTTTGGTCTGTTTTCCGACAGTCCAGCGGCCGCCAAATGGGTGCTGATTGCGCTGGCCTTTGTGATTTGCGGCTTTGTGCTGCATTGGGTGCGCAAAGATCCGCCGGGCAAATGGGGCATGATCAGCGCCGGTTTCCTGATTGGCGGCGCGCTCGGAAATGTGATCGACCGGCTGCTTTTTGGCGCTGTGGTTGATTTTCTCAACATGTCCTGCTGTGGGATTAACAATCCTTATGCGTTTAACCTCGCGGATGTGTGGATCTTTGCAGGCGCCATCGGCTTGGTGGTGTTTGGGGGCAAGAAAACTGAGGCGTGACCTTCCTGTCAGGATGCGCTAAAGCTGTGCCCAAGTTTCGTGGAGTGGGGCAAATGAAGCTTTTGCGTCTTTTGATTTTGGGAGTGGCTGCTGTGGGTTTGGCGGCCTGTTCGGGCAGCAAAACGCTGCATTCCAACGCACCAAGTGGCGAAGGGCCGGATGAATTTACCATCATGCCCGCCAAAGAACTGACCCAACCTCAGGATTATGCGGCCCTGCCTGCGCCCACGCCGGGGGGCGTGAACCGCACCGATCAGGACCCGTTGGGCGACGCGGTTGCGGCACTGGGCGGCAAAGCTTCCGCGCGCAGCCCCTATAACACTGGCATTCCCGCCAGCGACGGCAACCTTGTGAACTACTCGTCCCGTTTGGGGCGTGAGGCCAACATCCGGGCCACTGTTTGGGCGGAGGACGAAGAGTTCCGGCGCAAGCGGGGGCGCGGTACCTGGCTGCGGATCAGCAAAAAAGGCCTCTATGAGGACGTCTACAAACGCCAAGCACTGGACTACCGCGATGAGTGGTGGCGCTGGAAGCGCGCCGGCGCGCGGACCCCTGCGGCACCGGTGCAGTAAGATTGCCGGCACGAATGTGCCTAATATCGCTCACAAATTCGTTTGATCCCTTGCAGCGCCCCTTCGGGGGCGTAACTATTTGTACAAGCCTGTTTTGAGGAGGTTATTGGATGTTGCGACGCTTTGTCTGTGCGCTTGCGATGGGGGCCGCGATGGCGCTGCCCGCGCAAGCGGAGGATCAGGTCACCGATTTTATGCTGGAGAACGGCATGCAGGTGGTGGTGGTCGAGGATCACCGTGCGCCGGTGGTGATGCATATGGTCTGGTACAAGGCGGGCTCTGCCGATGAGAAGCCCGGCGTGTCCGGCGTGGCGCATTTTCTGGAGCATCTGCTGTTTAAGGCCACCGACAAGCTGGAATCCGGCGAGTTCTCCGCCACTGTGGCGGCCAACGGTGGGCGGGACAACGCCTTCACCAGCTACGACGTGACTGCCTATCATCAACGGGTTGCGGCGGATCGGCTGGAGCTGATGATGTCGATGGAGAGCGACCGGATGGTCAATATCCGGCTTGGCGAGGAGGAAATCCTGACCGAGCGCGATGTCATCATAGAAGAGCGCAACCAGCGGGTGGAGAACAACCCAGGTGCGCTGTTCCGCGAGCAATTGAACGCGGCGCAGTATCTGAACCACCGCTATGGCATCCCGATCATCGGCTGGCGCCACGAGATGGAGGCCTTGGGGCTGGAAGATGCGCTTGACTACTACGGGACATATTACGCGCCCAACAACGCCATCCTGATTGTAGCAGGCGATGTGGAGCCGGAAGAGGTCAAGGCTCTGGCGGAGCAATACTATGGTGTGATCCCGGCCAATCCGGACCTGCCAGAGCGGGCGCGGCCCAGTGAGCCGCCCCAAACCAGCGCGCGACGGATGGAGTTTTACGATGCGCGCGTGGCGCAGCCCTATGTGACGCGCTCTTACCTCGCACCAGAGCGCAACCCCGGCGATCAGCGCGGCGCGGCGGCGTTGACCTTGCTGGCGGAATTGCTGGGCGGCGGGCAGACCTCTGTGTTGAGCCAGAAGCTGCAGTTTGAGGACAAGAACTCGATCTATGCCACCGCCTGGTATCGCGGCACCTCGCTGGATGCGACAACGTTTAACCTGCTGACCGTGCCGGCACCGGGGATTGAAATGCAGGAGGCCGAAGATGCGATGGACGCAGTTGTGGCGCAGTTCATGGAAACCGGTGTGGACGAGGCGCATCTGGAGCGGATCAAGATGCAGCTGCGCGCCAGCCAGATTTATGAACGCGACAATGTGGACAGCGTGGCCAACCGCTATGGCCGGGGGCTGACGTCGGGTCTGACGATTGCCGACATTCAGGCTTGGCCAGAGATTTTGCAGTCGATCACGCCCGAAGAAATCATGGCGGCGGCGGAAATGATCTTTGACCGGAAAAAGTCGGTGACCGGCTGGCTGTTGACAGAAGAGGAGGCGGCGCAATGATCCGTGCTTTCATCACATGCGTAACGCTGTTTGTGGCTGTGCCTGCCTGGGCGGAGATCAACATCAAAGAAGTCACCTCACCGGGCGGCATCAACGCCTGGCTGGTCGAAGAGTCGTCGATCCCCTTTGTGGCGCTGGAAATCCGGTTTAAGGGCGGCACCTCGCTCGACGCAGAGGGTGCGCGCGGCGCAACCAACCTGATGGTCGGCCTGTTGGAAGAGGGCACCGGCGACATGGACGCGCAGGCCTTTGCCAAGGCGAGCGAAGAACTGGCGGCGCAGTTTGGCTATGATAGCCATGCCGATGCGGTGTCGATTTCCGCCCGTGTGCTGACCGAGAACCGCGATGAGGCGCTGGCCTTGCTGCGCAAATCCTTGGTGGCGCCGAGCTTTCCGCAGGATGCGCTGGACCGGGTGCGTGAACAGGTGCTCTCCGGATTGCGGTCTGATCTGAAAGACCCGGATAAGATCGCCGGCGCGCGGATGGCGGAGATCATCTACGGCGATCACCCCTATGGCAGCGCGGGCGAAGGCACGATTGAGAGCGTGACCCACCTGACGCGCGAGGACATGATCGCCGCGCATAAAGGTGCGATGGCCAAAGACCGGTTGTTTGTTGGCGTAGTGGGCGACATCACCGCCGAAGAGCTGGGGCCTGTGTTGGACACGTTGCTGGGCGACTTGCCAGAGACCGGAGCACCGATGCCGGGCCCAGCGAAAGTGGACATCATGGGCGGCGTCGATGTGGTGGATTTTGACACGCCGCAGTCGGTGGCGATGTTTGCCCAGAACGGCATTGACCGCGACGACGAGGATTTCTTCGCCGCCTATGTGCTCAACACCATTTTGGGCGGCGGTGGCTTTGAAAGCCGTCTGATGGAGGAAGTCCGGGTGAAGCGTGGGCTGTCGTATGGGGTCTACAGCTACATTGTGCTGCGCGATCTGGCGAACGTCTACATGGGCAGCGTGTCTTCGGCCAATGACCGCGTGGCGCAGGCGATTGAGGTCATTCAAGACGAATGGGCACTGATGGCCGCCGAAGGCCCGACAGAGGACGAGGTTGCGAAAGCCAAGGCGCTGCTTACCGGGGCCTATCCGCTCCGGTTTGACGGCAACGGCGCGATTGCGACAATCATGGTTTCCATGCAGATGGACAACATGCCCATCGACTACATCGCCACCCGCAACGACAAAGTGGATGCGGTCACAGTGGAAGACGTGAAACGCGTCGCCGGAGAGCTTTTGACGCCGGAGAAGTTGCAATTTGTGGTGGTGGGCAAGCCTGAGGGGCTTTGAGGGCTGTCACTGATTATGAGATGAGGCGCGGGAGGTGAGAGCCTTTCGCGCTTTTTTGACTCTTTGGGTTGATTTGTATTGTGGTGCATTCCCTAAAAAGGCGAATGTAGGTGGGGCAGAACAGGCTTGAGAGCGAAGACAGTATGACATCATCAAACATTGTCGCGGCGACGGAGATTCCCCGCGAACACCTGCGGGAGGCCATGAATGTGGCCTTTTCGGATTACGCTGTGCCCATGCAATTGACGCAGGACGCCTTTGACAGGCTGTTGGCGCAGCGGGGGTTTGTTCCGGAGGTTTCACGGGTTGCGATGCTCGATGGTGAGGTTGCCGCCTTTTGGCTGGTTGGGCGACGCGGTGACGCAGCCTATCTCATCTCCAGTGGCACACGCCCTGCGCACCGCGGCAAGGGGCTCTCCACGGAGATTGGGCTGGCCGTTTTGGCGGGGTTGCGCGGCAACGGGGCGACGTCGCTTCAGATGGAAGTGCTTGAAAACAACGTTGTTGCCCAAAGCCTGTACAAACGGTTGGGCCTGACACAGCACCGCCAATTGGGGTGTTGCCACATCATGCCGCCAAAGGATGTCCCGCCAAGCGTCTACAGCATTGTCACGCGTCCGTGGTCGGAAACTGCGGCCTTTGCGGAAAGCGCGCAGGATTGGGCACCATCCTGGCAGCACAGTTCGGAGTCGCTTGCGGCTTTAGGGGAGGACGTGATGTGCCTGTGTGCCGAGAAGGGTCAGCAGGTTATTGGCTGTGTGGCAGTGATCACGTCCACGCTCACAGTGGCGCAAATTGCGGTGGACCCGCGCTTTCGCAGGCAGGGCGTCGCCCGTGCCTTGCTGGCGGCGTGTGGTGAAGCGTTGGAGGCGGAGGAGCTGCGGCTGATCAACTTTGACACGGGCGATGCGGGTTTTTCCAGCTTTGTGCGCACGTTGGACACGCGGCCACGGGTTGGCCAGTTTGAGCTGCACATGCTGCTTTGAGGCAGTGGTCTGTTGTCAGATTTCCCCCAACAACCGCCGGATTCGCCCTTCCCAGTCATCCTGCGCGCGGCCGGATTTGCCCATGGCTTGAAAGCCAAAATAGAGGTGCAGGATCATCTCGGCCAGATCTGCGCGGTGGGTCGGGGACAGGCCGACGTCACGCACTTTCAGCACGCCGAGAATCCCCTCTTTCAGGCGGTCCGCCATTTCCTGGGTTTTCTGCGCAACCTTGGGGTTGTCCGGCGCGACCTCGACCATGGCGTTGCAGATAAAACAGCCGTGATCGGCGGCGTCTGAAAGTGTGAACATCGGCATCAGGCAGGTGGTGGCGTCAGGCGCGTCACAGGCCTTGAGGGCGGCGAGATTGGCGCTCACGACCTCCTCGTCATAGCGTTCCAGCGCGTGATAGTAGACCGCGCCTTTGTCGCCAAACGCCTTATAAAAGCTGCCTCGGGTGAGTTTCATCGCGCGCAATAAGTCCGGCAGATTGGTGGCTTTGTAGCCCTGACGCCAGAACACACGCATCGCGCCGTCCAGCGCTTTGGCAATGTCAAATTCTCTGGGTCTGGCCAAGGATTTCCAACCTCACGCTCGTGTCACGCTCAGTTGATTTGTACCATTTGGTTCCGAATTGTAAATAGAGGGCAGTTAGGAACTGATTGGTTTCTAATTTATCGAGTTAACAAAGGAACCTCCCCAATGACCCTTTTTAAATCCCTGATCACCGGTGCCGCGCTGTCCGTGGCTGTAGCGACATCTGCAATTGCGGCCGGCGTTGAACTGAACGCGTCCTCCACTGGCCTGGCGCTGCAAGGCTATGACCCGGTGGCCTATTTCACAGAAGGTGCCCCAACCAAGGGCAGCTGGAAAATCACGTCCTCTTACAATGACGCGACCTACCGTTTTGCCACTGAGGAGCACAAAGCGGCTTTTGAAGCCGATCCGGAAGCTTACCTGCCGGAATATGGCGGATACTGTGCATTTGGTGCGGCGATGGGCTTCAAATTTGACGGTGATCCAAACCACTGGAAAATCGTTGACGGCGAACTGTTCCTGAACATTTCCCAGGACGTGCAAGAGCGTTGGGTCGCGGACATTCCGGGCTTCATTGAGAAGGCCGATGCCAACTGGACCAACATCGCAGACAAAGATCCGGCCAGCCTGCAATAAGGCAGCAAGCCACCACTCCCTTGGCCGTTGGCCCTCACCGCGCAATCGGTGGGGGCCTTTTTGTGATCCGGCCAATGATTGACGCGGTGTGCGGCTTTGTCTAAGAGGCAATTAACCGTTGGGGTGTCCTGCGTGGCAGGGCTGAGAATCGCAAATGCGTAAACCCATCGAACCTGATCCGGGCAATACCGGCGGAGGGAACGGTGTCAAAGACGATGACGTTTTGCCTGCGCGGAATCCCGTTTCGAACTGGGAGGCGTCACGTATGGCCCATATCGCTTTGACAATTGCAGGCTCCGACAGCGGGGGCGGCGCGGGTATTCAGGCAGATTTAAAGGCGTTTTCGGCGCTGGGCACCTTTGGCACCAGCGTGATCACGGCGGTGACGGCGCAGAACACGCAGGCGGTGACGGCGGTGCACCCGATCCCGTTGGACGTGGTGCGCGCGCAGATTGATGCGGTGTTGTCTGATATGGACGTGGGCGCGATCAAGATTGGCATGCTGGCCACGCCGGAGATCATCCACTCAGTGGCCGATGCGATTGCGGACTTCACCGGTCCGGTGGTGCTCGACACGGTGATGGTGGCGAAATCCGGCGACAGCCTGTTGGCCGAAGAGGCGGTGATGACGCTCCGCGATGTGCTGGTACCACGGGCCACGGTGATCACGCCAAACCTGCCGGAGGCGGCGGCACTGCTGAAAGAAGAGTTTGCCACAAGCGAAGAGCAAGTCGTGGCACAGGGGCAGGCGTTGTGTGCGGTGGGGGCGCAGGCGGTGCTGATGAAAGGTGGTCATGCGGTTGGGGACATCTGCCACGACTACCTGATGACCTACGAAGGCACGCAGCTGGAGCTGACTGCGCCGCGCAAACAGACCAAAAACACCCATGGCACCGGTTGTACGTTGTCGTCGTCAATTGCCGCGGGGCTGGCCAAAGGTCTTGCGCTGCCCATTGCGGTGAAAGAGGCGCACGAGTACCTGCAAGGGGCGATTGCCGCTGCTGATGATTTGAATGTTGGTAAGGGCCACGGGCCGTTGCACCATTTCCACCGGGTTTGGAAAGCGTGACGCTCTATTCCGTCATAGGCGCTGGCGTTGCCGGCCTGGCTGTGGCCACGGAGCTTGCGGAGCGCGGCGCCGAGGTGCAGGTGTTTGACCCGGCTGGCCCACCCGGCCCACATGGCTGCAGCTGGTGGGCGGGCGGTATGTTGGCGCCGTGGTGTGAATATGAAAACGCCGAGGAGCCTGTGCTGCGGCATGGGCAAGAGGCGATTGGCTGGTGGTCGGCGCATACCAACGTGACCAAAGCGGGCACGCTGGTTGTCGCCAACAAGCGCGACCTGCCAGACATGCGCCGGTTTGCACGGCGCACTGAAGGGTTTGCCGAGATTGGTCGCGAGAAAGTGGCCGCGTTAGAGCCTGATTTGCATGGTTTTGGGCAGGGGCTGTTCTTTGAAGACGAAGCCCACCTTGATCCGCGCAAAGCCTTGCAAGACCTCTATCGCGGCTTGGCAGACAAGGGCGTGACGATGCACAAAAAGATCGCGCCAACCAACCTTGAGAACGCGATTGATTGTCGGGGTCTGTCGGCGCGGGAATACCTCTATGATTTGCGCGGTGTGAAAGGCGAGATGCTCATCATCCGCGCGCCGGATCTGGAGATCACGCGACCCGTGCGCCTCCTACATCCGCGCATTCCGCTTTACATCGTGCCGCGTGGGGATGGTGTTTACATGCTGGGCGCGACCTCGATTGAGAGCGAAGACAGCAGCCGCATCACCGCGCGCTCGATGCTGGAACTGCTGAGTGCTGCCTATGCGCTGAACCCAGCTTTTGGCGAGGCGGAGGTGCTGGAAATCGGTGTCGACCTGCGCCCAGCCTTCCCGGACAACCTGCCGCGCATTCGCCGTCTTGGACGGACGATTTACGCCAACGGGCTCTACCGCCATGGCTATTTGCTGGCCCCTGCGCTGGCCAAAGGGGTGGCCGATCTGGCGCTTCACAACATTCATTCGGAGATGGTCGATGAAGATCGTGCTTAACGGAGAGGCCCGCGAGGTGGCGGCCGGGGACTTGGCTGGGCTTTTGGCCGAATGTGGCTTTTCGGGGCGCGTGGCGACCTCGCTGAACGAGGAGTTTGTGCCTGCCGGTTTGCGCGCGGCGCAGACATTGGCCGATGGCGACCGCGTCGAAGTGGTCGCGCCGATGCAGGGGGGCTGAGCGATGGGCAAGACGTTTTACGGCGTGGAGCTGCCAAACCCGCTGATGCTCGGCACGGCGCAATATCCCAGCCCGGCGATTTTGGAAGAGGCGTTTCGCGCGTCTGGGGCCGGGGTTGCCACGGTGTCATTGCGACGCGAGGGCGCTGGCGGTGCTGGCCAGACCTTTTGGCAAATGATCGCGGATCTGGATGTGCTGGTGCTGCCCAACACGGCAGGCTGTCATACGGTGAAAGAGGCCGTAACCACCGCGCATATGGCGCGGGAGGTGTTTGATACCAAGTGGATCAAGCTGGAGCTGATTGGCCACACCGACAGTTTGCAGCCGGATGTTTTCCAACTGGTGGAAGCTGCGCGCATTCTGTCCGAGGACGGCTTTGAGGTGTTTCCTTACACCACCGAAGACCTGATCGTGGGCGAGCGTCTGCTTGAGGCTGGTTGTGAGGTTCTGATGCCTTGGGGCGCGCCGATTGGCTCTGGCCGTGGGTTGAACAACACTTACGCACTGCGGGCCATGCGGGCGGAATTCCCCGACGTGCCTTTGGTGGTGGACGCAGGTATCGGCCTGCCGAGCCACGCAGCAGCAGCAATGGAACTGGGCTTTGACGCTGTTTTGCTCAACACCGCCGTTGCGCGCGCTGGCGATCCCGTGGCGATGGCAAAGGCGATGATGGCCGCCGTGGAAGCGGGGCAAATGGCTTGTGAGGCGGATCCTATCGAGGCCCGCGACATGGCTGAGGCGTCCACACCGGTCATTGGAAAGGCGTTCCTGTCATGAGCCTGCACAAGTTCTACCCGATCTTTGATGATGTGAGTTGGCTGAAGTGTATGTTGCCGCTTGGCATCAAACTGGTGCAATTGCGCATCAAGGACGCCTCTGATGAGCACGTACGCGCGCAAATCACTGAGGCTCAGTCACTGTGTCGCGCGCACGACTGTGTGCTGGTGATCAACGATTATTGGCAAGCAGCGATTGATCTGGGCTGCGACTGGATTCACCTCGGGCAAGAAGATCTGGACGATGCTGATCTCAAGGCCATTCGTGTGGCGGGCATCAAAATGGGCGTGTCGACCCATGACGATGATGAGCTGGAGCGCGTGCTGGCGATGATGCCGGACTATGTCGCGCTTGGGCCGGTCTATCCGACCATTCTGAAAAAGATGAAATGGCACCAACAGGGCCTGCCGCGCGTGACCGAATGGAAAGCGCGTGTCGGTGATGTGCCGCTCGTGGGCATTGGTGGCATGTCGGTGGAGCGGGCGCCGGGCGTATTTGAGGCCGGGGCGGACATTGTCTCTGCTGTGACCGACATCACCCTGAATGACGATCCAGAAGAACGCGTGCGCCAGTGGCTGGAGGTCTGCAAGTGAGCCGCTATGCGCGCCAAATGATTTTGCCCGAGGTGGGCGCAGATGGGCAGGTGGCGCTGACCACGGCCCATGTGTTGGTCATTGGCGCGGGCGGTCTGGCGGCGAGTGCGCTGCCTTTGCTGGCAGGAGCTGGCGTCGGGCGCATCACCATTGTCGATGGCGACACGGTGGAGCTGTCCAACCTGCACCGACAGACGATGTTCACCGAAGCGGATCAAAGCCAACCAAAGGCCGAGGTGGCGGCAGCAAGGTGTCAGGCGATCAATGGCGAGATTTCGGTTGAGGCCGTGGTGGCCAAGCTGACCCCAGCGAATGCGTCCACGCTGCTGGAAGGTGTCACTTTGGTGATGGATTGCGCCGACAGCTATGCGGTGAGCTACACGTTGAGCGATCTGTGTTTGGGAGAGAACATCCCGCTGATCACCGGCTCCGCCTTGGCGCTGTCGGGCTATGCGGCAGGTGTGTGCGGCGGTGCGCCGTCGTTGCGGGCGCTGTTCCCAGAGGCTCCGGAAAGCGGCGCGAGTTGTGCGACAGCAGGCGTGATGGGGCCGGTGGTGGCCTTGATCGGCGCGATGCAGACGCAGATGGCGCTGGCCGTCTTGATGGGGCATCAGCCAAGCCCGCTCGGGCAGATGGTGCAGTTTGACGCGCGTTCCATGCGTAGCGCGCCGTTTCGGTTTGACACTGCACCGGAGCCAGAGACGGCATTTGGCTTTGCCTCCCCTGAGATGCTGACCGACGCAGACACAATTGTCGAGCTGCGCGGCACCGAGGAAGCGCCAGAGCCTGCCCACCCGGACGCGATCCGCCTTTTGCCGGATCAGTTGAAAGAGAATTTGCCAATCGCCGAGGGGCGGCTGGCGTTGTGCTGTGCAACGGGGCTGCGGTCCTGGCGTGCGGCGGAATTCACCCAAGAGATTTGGCCCGGCGAGATTGTTCTTGTCGCGGCATCTGCTTCTTAGAACGAGAGGAAACGTGATGAAGCACCTACTCGCAGCTGTGGCTCTGATGGCCGCAACCCCCGCCATGGCGGCGGACAAGATGACCCTTCTGCTGGATTGGTTCATCAACCCTGACCACGGCCCGATCATCGTGGCCGCAGAAAACGGCTACTTCGAAGAAGTTGGCCTTGAGGTCGAGATTGTGCCTCCTGCCGATCCGTCCATGCCACCGCGCCTTGTGGCCGCTGGTCAAGCCGATCTGGCGGTGTCTTACCAGCCGCAACTGCACCTGCAGATCCACGAAGGCCTGCCGCTGAAGCGTGTGGGCACGCTGGTGGCGACCCCGCTGAACTGCTTGCTGGTTTTGGAAGACGGTCCCATCAAGACCCCTGCGGATCTGAAGGGTAAGAAAGTTGGTTTCTCCGTGGCGGGTGTGGAAGAAGCCGTGCTGGGCGCTGTGCTGGGCAAATATGGCGTCTCCACCGACGACATCGAGCTGGTGAATGTGAACTTCTCCCTGTCCCCATCGCTGATGTCCGGTCAGGTGGATGCCGTGATTGGCGCGTATCGCAACTTCGAGCTGAACCAGATGGACATCGAAGGCCGTCCGGGCACCTGCTTCTACATCGAAGAAGAGGGCGTGCCATCTTATGACGAGCTGATCTATGTGGCCAACCCAGACACCATGGATGCGGACAAAGTCGCGCGTTTCATGGCGGCGACCGAGAAAGCGACCCAGTACATCGTGAACAACCCGCAAAAGAGCTGGGAAATCTTCGCTGGCACTTCCGTAGAGCTGCAGGATGAGTTGAACGAGCGCGCATGGGCCGACACGCTGCCACGCTTTGCCCTGCGTCCAGCAGGCTATGACGCCGGTCGTTACGTGCGCTTTGAGCAGTTCCTCAAAGACAGCGGTATGATCCCGTCGATCAACCCGGTTGAGGCGATCACCATTGACGTGACCGCCCCGGCGATGAGCCAATAATGAGCGCGCAAACCTACGGCCGTGCCTTTGCGCTGATGCGTGAGGCGGCAGGCGAGGCATGGCGGGCGTACACCCGCCATGCCTTTGTCGAAGGGCTGCGCGATGGCTCGCTGCCGCGGGAGGCGTTTCTGCATTACCTGCGGCAGGACTATGTGTTCCTGATCCACTTCTCCCGCGCCTGGGCGCTGGCGGTGGTGAAATCGGAAACCCATGAGGAAATGCTCGGCGCGGTTGCCACTGTGAACGCTCTGGTGGCGGAAGAAATGCAGCTGCATGTCGGTATCTGCGAGGCCGCAGGTATTCCGCAGGAAGAGCTGTTTGCCACACCGGAGCGGGCGGAAAACCTGGCTTACACACGCTATGTGCTGGAGGCGGGCTATTCCGGCGATCTGCTTGATCTGCTGGCGGCGCTGGCACCCTGCGTGATGGGTTATGGTGAGATTGGCGCGCGGTTGGGCGTTGAGAAAACCTCTGACACCTACGCCGATTGGATCAACACCTATGCGGGCGAAGGCTATCAGGGCGACTGTGTGGCCGTGGGGCAGCTGCTTGATGGCGCGTTGGAACGTCGCCTTGGCAAGGACTTTGAAAACAGCCCGCGTTTTGCCGCGCTCTGTGACAAGTTCCGTATGGCGACCGAACTGGAAGTGAACTTTTGGCAGATGGGCCTGACCCCATGACAAAAACGCCCGGCATCACCCTTGAAGGGCAGGCCTTAATTGAGGGGCGGCAGCTGTTTGCGCCGCTCACACTGTCCTTGGATGCCGGGCGCTGGACCTGCCTGTTGGGCGGGTCGGGCGTGGGGAAAACCACGGTTTTGCGGCTGATGGCGGATTTGCCAACAGGCGCGAGTTTTGACGGAAAGATTACGGCCACAGACGGCGCGCCGGTGGCCGACCGCATTGCCTATATGGCGCAGGATGACCTCTTGCTGCCTTGGGCTACGGTGGAGAAAAACATTTCTTTGGGCGCGCGGTTGCGCGGGCAAAAGGCGGATGCGGCGCGGATGGCGCAGTTGCTGGAGCGCTGTGGCCTGCAAGCCCATCGGGGCAAGAAACCCAGTGAACTCTCCGGCGGGCAACGTCAGCGCGTGGCACTGGCGCGTACGCTGATGGAAGACAAGCCCATCATCCTGCTGGACGAGCCATTTTCGGCGCTGGATGCGCAAACGCGCGCGGCGATGCAGGATTTGGCGGTCGAGCTTTTGGATGGGCGTACGGTGATGGTCGTAACCCATGATCCGGGCGAAGCGGCACGGCTGGGCCACGCGATCCATGTGATGACCTCCGCAGGTTTGACAGCGGTGGCCCCACCGAAAGCTGAGGTGCCACGGGCGGTAGAAGCACTTGAAACACTGACCTGCCAGTCAGACCTGCTGAAACTTCTGATGGGGCAAACGGCATGAAGGTATTCCCAGCCGTTGCGGCCACGCTCTTTGCACTCACAGTTTGGCAGGTGATTGTCTCCCTGACCGACTTGCCGCGGTTCATTTTGCCGGGACCGGCGTTGGTGGCAGAAACTTGGTGGACCAACCGCTGGGTGATTGCCGAACACACGCTGGTCACGGCCAAAGAGGTCATCATCGGCCTTGCCATTGGCACGGCGCTGGGCATCGTCACGGCTTTGCAACTCGCCACATCAAAAACTGCACGCATGTTGGTGCAGCCGATCTTGGTCTTCACTCAAGCGCTGCCGGTGTTTGCCTTGGCACCCATTCTGACCCTCTGGATGGGCTTTGGCCTGTGGTCCAAGATCGCCATGGCGGTGCTGATCATCTATTTCCCGGTGACCTCGGCCTTCTTTGATGGCCTCATGCGCACACCGCCCGGCTATCTGGATCTGGCGAAAACCATGCAGGCCAGCCCCAGCCGGATCTTGTGGCACATTCGCGTACCTGCAGCCTTGCCCAATCTTGGGGCAGGGGTGCGGCTGGCAGCGGTTTATGCGCCTATTGGCGCTGTGATCGGCGAGTGGGTCGGGGCGTCCCAAGGCCTTGGCTACCTGATGCTGCTCGCCAATGGGCGTGCCAAAACCGACCTGATGTTTGCCGCCATGCTGACCCTCGGCGTGCTCTCGGTGTTGCTCTATGTGATGGTTGCCAAACTTACCCGTCGATTGGGGGATCGGGAGGCCTGATCTGACGGGGTGCGGGTTCAAACCCAAAGCGGTTTGGGTGGTTTTCAGATAATTTGCAACAAAATCGGATATTCTCGACTGAATTGCTCCGGAAAGGGTGTGTCTTAAGACTACTTTAACCACCTGCTGGCACTGATTTTCCGGTAGATTATTTGAGTTGTAGATAGACCGCAGCATGTCGAATTTGCGTATCACACGACGGTATCTCCGCTGGCGAAGCGGCATCGCGCTGAGCATTGTGCTCGCGGCCGCAATCGCAGCTATGTGGGTGGCGCTTATGGGGCGCGATACGGTGGCGACACGCAACCAGAACACAGCATCTATGGATACGCTTCTGCTATCACTGTCGGAAATGTCGATGGCGTTTCAGGAATTGCGGATGTCGCCAGCGTCACAACGCGGGGTGAACTCGCGCGCGCATGTGCGGCGCGCATCACACGCGGCGGAAGAGGCTGCCGAGCGGATTTCGCAGGAGAAAACCCTCAAGACCTTCTCGCCAGAAGGGCAGAGCATCTTGCGGCGGGACGCGATGAACCCGCTCTTAGAGCTTGAGGACGTGCTTTTCCTAGCGGACGTGGCGGTGGATCCCCGTCAGAACATGACCGACGTCGCCCGCGCGGCAGGCATGGCTGGCGATCTGGCGATGCGTCTTTTGCCGATCTTCAACCGGATCAAACAGGCCGAACTGGCCGCCGCACAAGACGCAGCAGACAAGCAGGTCACCTACGGGATTTTTGCGCTGG
Source organism: Shimia sp. MIT1388 (assembly GCF_047124445.1). GTDB lineage: Bacteria > Pseudomonadota > Alphaproteobacteria > Rhodobacterales > Rhodobacteraceae > Shimia. The sequence goes on from NZ_CP138921.1 coordinate 3,586,456, forward strand.
CGATCACGCTTCTGGGGGCGGGACTGGCGGCACGATTTGTGCACATCCCGATGGAGCGTTACGTGATCCGGGCGCAGTCCGAGATCGAGCGCAACCGGCGTAAGGCCGAGGCGGCCTCTGAGGCCAAATCCATGTTCCTGGCCACAATGAGCCATGAAATCCGTACCCCGCTGAACGGCGTTTTGGGATTGGCGGATGTGCTCAAGGACACACGGCTTGAGCCGGAGCAAAAGCGCATGCTGTCTATGATCCAGAGCAGCGGGCAGGCGCTGTTGCAACTGATCAACGACGTACTTGATCTGGCCAAAATTGAGGCCGGTAAGGTTGAACTGAAGTTTGAAGCCTTTGACGTGCAGGCTCTGTGTCAGGAGACCGCCGAACTGTTTTCCGGTCAGGCTGCCAAGAATGGCGTGGCGCTGACGGTGCATGCGGCCCCAAGCGAGACGGGGTGGTTTGTGCACAGCGCGCCGCAGGCGTTGCGGCAGGTGTTGGCCAATCTTGTGGGCAACGCGGTGAAGTTCACTGAGCAGGGCAATATTGAGCTGCATCTGGAAGATGTCGCGCCACACAACGGCGAAGAACGCCGCTTGCGGATTGTGGTCAAAGACGATGGCATCGGCATCGCGCCGGGCGCTCTGGAGCGGATTTTTGATCAGTTTGAGCAAGCCGATTCCAGTACCACCACGCAGTTTGGCGGCACTGGGCTGGGCCTGTCGATTGTGCAGCGTATGAGCGAGGCACTGGGCGGGCAGATCACAGCGGAAAGCGTGCTGGGCGAAGGCTCGGAGTTCATTCTGGAACTGCCGGTGGGCAACGCCGTAGCAGTGACTGCGGAGCCTGCGCCTTCTGAAGCGATGCAGTTTGGCAAACGGGTGCTGGTGGCGGATGACAACCGCGTCAATCAGGTGGTGGCGCGTAAGATTTTGGAGAATCTGGGCTGCGAGGTGCTCTCTGCTTCCAATGGGCTGGAGGCGGTGGACAAGGCCGCGATTTGTGAGCCCGACCTGATTTTGATGGATGTGCGTATGCCGATGATGGACGGCTTGCAGGCGACCCGCGCCATTCGGGCTGACACGCGGCATAAGGCCGCCACGGTGCCAATTGTAGGTCTGTCCGCAAATGCGCAGGCGGAACATCGGGACGAAGCGGTGGCCGCCGGCATGTCTGGCTATGTTGAAAAGCCCGTCACGCGCAATGCGCTGAAGGCAGAGCTGTTGCGGCATTGGCCATCTGAGACTGAGACACAGGAGGATGGCGCATGCGCCTGAAGGATTTTGCACTGGCGTCGGCGACGGCGGCTGCCTTTTGTGTGCCGGTGCACGCAGGTGAAGATGCGGTGTGGTTCTATGCCTGGAACAACACCATCCCGCAGGAGGTGGTGCAGGAGTTTGGCGAGCGCCATGGCATCAATGTTGTGGTCGACACCTTTATGGTGGCCGATGAGGCCGAGGCCCGTCTCGCCGCCGGTGGCACCGAATATGACCTGGCGGTTGTGCCGGTGGAGGTCATGCCGCGTTTGGTGAGCATTGACGCGCTGCGTCCCTTTGATGCCCGGGTTCGCGAGCAGTTGAATGGCAGCCATCCGCAGTTGATGGAAAAGCTCGAAGAAGCCGTGCCGATGGCCAGCGAATATGCGGTGCCGTTTCTGTGGGGCACCACCGGCGTGATGGTGGACATTGACGACGTGTTGGAACGGGTGCCGGAAACGGCGCTCAACGGCTGGGATCTGGTGTTTGATCCGAAGTATGCGTCGGAGTTGGCAGATTGCGGGATCACCATTGTCGATGCGGTGCAGGAAGTGGTGGCAATTGCGCTCAACTATCTGGGCCGTGATCCAAACTCGATGGCCGAAGAAGATCTGGACGCGGCCTTTGAGTTGCTCGCAGGCATCATGCCTTACGTGAACACCATAGACGGCAGCCAGCAGGAACAGATTTTGCAGAATGAAGCCTGCGTGGCCCTGACCTGGAGCAGCGACGCGCTAGCGCCGCAGTCTTTGCTAGGACGTAATGAGGTGCGGTATTTTGTGCCCGAAGAGGGCACCGTGCTGTGGGCGGATGTGATGGTGTTTCCAGGTGACACAGGCCATCCGGAGCACAGCCACCAATTGCTGCGCTATATGAACGAGCCGGAGGTGCTGGCCAAAGTCTCGCAGTTCTCCCTCGCCTTGACCGATATTCCGGTGTCCCACGAGGCATTGGCGGATCTGGATCGGGAGATATTGGAGCAGGTGGCGCCCAAAGACCGGCGAGAGAAGCTGTTTATGCTGACGCCGCGCTCTGGGTCAGAAAAACGCATTCTAGACCGGCGTTGGCGCCGGATGCAGTTGGGGTTGTGATCTGAGATGTCGCTTCGGGTGGGTCAGTAAGAGACCGGCCCGTCCGCCTTGTTGAGCATCACGCCAAGGATGGGTTTCACCTCTGACAGGATTTGCTCGACCTTGGTGATGTCCTCGGCGGTGGAAATGCCGCCGCCTGCGACCACAAGCACGGCGTCAACATTGGGCAGGAAGCCGAGCACGTCGTCAAACTCCAGCGCCGGTGGCATGTCAAACAGCATCAAATCGGGGCAGAGCGCTTCTTCCAGTTCTTCCAGCACTTCGGCCGCGATGTCGTTTTGGAACAGTTCTGCCGAGTTCTCGCTGGAGCTGTCGTTGAGGGCCACGGCGAGGTTCGGCTGCACCCGTTGCAGGAAGTTCTCCGGCGCGATCACACCGCTCAGGTAATCGGCCATGCTGTCTTTGGCGGAGAGGCCCAAAGTTTCGGCCAGGCTTGGGGAGCGCAGGTCCATATCCAGCAACACGGTGCGCACGGATTCAAGGCGTGAAAAGGCCATGGCCAAGTTGGTGGTGACAAAGCTGCTGCCACAGCCTCGGGTTGGCGCGGTCACGGCGACCCGGCTCCAGCCATGTTCGTTGAGCGCTTGCAACAGACGGGTGCGCAACATGTCAAAGGCCGCATGGGCCGGATGGCTGCGGGTGGCGCTTACGATGAAGTTTTTCTCCAGAACCGCATCCTTGAGCTCGGCCACAGTTAGCCCTTCCCAGAACACATCCGGGTCATGCACCACAGGCAGCCGCGCCTCTTCAAAAGATGCGTCGCTTGATGCCTCGGTGGCCTCCTCTTTGGGGAGGTCGCTCTCGTGGGTCTGGTCTGTGCTCATGGCGCGTGAATCCGCTCTGTTTGAGGCAAAACTATCAGGGCAATGCGGACAAAAGAAAGGCACCATTGCGGAGATAGGGGGACGTGTAGGGTTAGACGGCGGTCCAGCGGGCGATGGTGTCGGCGATGTCTGCGGCCACTTGTGCGCGCGCTTGGTGGTCCGCATCGGCGTAGAAGGCATGGGCTGCGCTGGGCAACAGGGTGGCGGTGGTGGGCACGGTGGTCAGCCAAGCCTCGGAAGGGCGACCGGGGTCGTCGCCACCAAAATAGACCTGTGTTGGGATCGGCAGAGCGCTCTCGTCCCGCAACCGCGTGGAAGAGACACAGATCAAGCCGGACAGCGGCGCGCCCGCTAGCACGGCTTTCCAGAGTGCCGTACCGCCGGCGCTGTAGCCAAGACTAATGAGAGCGGGCTGGTCAGCCATCATGTCGCAAAGTCTGCGCACCGCCCGCGCCATGCCCTCTTCCTGAAACAGATGATGGTGCAGGGCCTCGCCGCTGAGGGTCGGTTGATCACAAAGCCCGGCCAGGGAGAGGCGTTCGACGCCCGACAAACCCGCGCTCAGGCACAGATTTTCATCGGGCGCACCGTGAATGTCGGTGACAACGAGTAGCCGCACATCAGAAGCCAAGCAGGTTGGCCTCATCAATCGCCTTGGTCAGGAACACATCACGGCGACGTTCCGGCTCCCATCCAAGCACCTTTTTGGGCAGGCTGTTGTCAAACGGCGAGAAATGCGCGCGGCTTTTCCAATCGGCCAAGGACGGGTTGGACAGCCCACCGCGTCGCAGCACCTGTTTCTTCAGAAAATATTTCACAGAGGCAGAGGCGTAAAACGCGGTCAGGTTGCCCGGTTTCACCTTGATCCGCGCGCCCAATCGCGCGTGAATCGCGTCAAAATAGTCGGTGGCGGAGAACATCGGCTCTCCCACCAGATTGAAGCTCTGGCCCAAAGCGTCATCGTTTTCCGCCATCAGGATCAGCCCTTCGGCGATGTCCTCATTGAGCACAAACGGCAGGATGTGTTTGCCTTTGCCCCAGATGCGCACCGCGCCCGCGCCGTGCCAACGGCCAATACCCCAGTGCTGCAACGGCCCCCCTTTGCCCAGCACAATGCCGGGGCGGGCAATCACCAGCGGCAGGCCGTGTTTGCGGTGCATCTCCAGCAGCCGCGCCTCACATTCCGCCTTTGAGCGCGCATAGATATTGCGGTCGCTCATGTCGTCGCCAAAGCCCAGGCTCTCGCGGATGGTCACGTTGGGATCAGACATGTCATAGCTGGCGATGGTGCCGGTGTAGATAAACCGTTTCACACCGGCCGCCTGCGCCGCTTGGGCGATGGTTTCTGTGACGGCAACGTCGTTTTTTAACGCGGCCTCCCACGTGGCGTCCATCGACTTGCCAAGGTGGTAGACAATCTCGATGCCATCCATGGCCTCAGCCAGTTGATCCGGATCGCGCAGGTTGGCGCCAAACAGCTCGACATGGTCGGCGATGTCATCAAACGGCCCGGAGGTGCCGCGCGACAGCACCCGTACGTCGCGGCCTTTGGCAACCCAGGCGCGGGTCAAGTCGCGGCCGATGAAGCCGGTGCCGCCGATCACCAGAACAGACGGTTTTGGCTTGGCGCGGCTCGCGGGTTTCGGTTTTTTGGCAGGTTTCGGCATGAGCGCGATGGCATCGTCAATCGCCTGCATCACCAGTGTGGCGTTGTCGCCATGGAAACGCGCATCCAAGTCACGACCCGAGCGGATGGCGCTGTAAAACGCCGCTGTGAGTCCGGCAAAAGACAACCCGTAGGGTGACTTGCGGTTCAAAGACACCAACTGCCGCGCGCCATTCACAACACCTTCGCGCAGATGCTGGCCTGCCAGGCCCATCTGGCGCAGGAACGGATTGGCGACAATGTCGGCGGCGTTTTCGGCGTCCACGGTTAGCACGTCGTGGGCGTAGTCATAGCGCGCGGTGGCGGTGGAGCCGTGCAGGATCACCGAGCGGTCGTCCATTGTTTCCACAAGCGACAGATTCAGCGTGATCGACACATCCCCAGCTGACGCCAGAATACGCCAGCCTTGCGGACGCGTGGTGTCGCCTGGGATCTCGACCGGTTTGGACAGGCTGAGATGCTCGATGGCAAGCGGGCCAAACAGGTCTACGGCAAAGGCAAACAAATGCGGGCCCAGCTCCAACAGCATGTTTTTCGGCTCGCGCAGCAACCACAACCCATAAGGCCCAGAGCGCAACGGCATCATCGGGAAGTTCCAGTTGATCTCCGCGCTGGCGACGCGGCCAATCTCACCGGCCTCAAGCCGGGTTTTGAGGCGCTGATAGCCCGGTGTGCCCATGAAGTTGTGCCCGGCGGCAAAGACGCGTCCGGCGTCAGAAGCGATTTGCTGGATTTGTGCGGTTTCCGCGCCGGAGAGCGCCACCGGTTTTTCCACCAACACGTGATGCCCCGCGGTCAGGCAGGTTTCGGCCAGCGTCCGGTGGGTGCCCGGCGGTGTGACGATGTGGATGGCATCGGCCACTTTGGCGGAGAGCAGCTTGTCCAGATCGGTATAGGCCGCGATGCCATAGGTCTGCGCCAGCGCATCGGCAGCGGCGCGGGATTGGTCACAGACCGCGACCAGCTCCACGCCTGGCGTGGCCAGAATGGCGGCGGCATGCCAGTCAGCGATGTAACCAGCCCCCAAAAGGGCGGCGCGGATCGGACGGTCGTCGGACAATGTGTTCATGCTCATTTATACTCGATGATGCGCATGGCGCGGCCACGGATGCGGCGCCAATGAAACAGGATCATGCCCATCACATTGGGCAGTTTGGACAGGGTCAGAAGGCGGGCGTGGCGCCTGGCTTCCCAATAGGGCAGCCCCTCGCGGACAAGGCCGTTTTTGGTGCGGATGTAGTTGGCGACATAGATTGCAAGCACCAGCAGGAACAGCATCGCGCTGTCCATCAAGCCCCAGAGCGCCATAAAAGGCAGGAGCAAGCCGTAGATCACGCCGCGCAGTTGTTCCTTGCGGAAATACGGCGGGTGCATCCAGCCGACTTGGGCAAAGCCATGGCCGGTGCGCACGGCGCGTTGCCACCATTGCCCAAAGCGCAGCATGGCGGCGTCATGACGCGTCATTTCCTGCGGCAGGCGTCGCAGTTTCCAACCAGCTTTGGCCAGGCGCACGCAGAATTCGTCGTCTTCGGCAGCAATCACCGTGGCGTCAAACCCACCTGCCTCCACAAAGGCTTTGGAGCGCACCATCATGTCGCCGCCACAGGCGACAATCTCGCCCGCCGGACGGTGCCATTCAAAATCACACAGCGCGTTGTAGACACTGCGCTCGGGATAGAGCTCCGCCCGCCAGCCAGTGATCAGGCCAAGGGTTTCATCTTCGCGCAAAGCCTTTTCCCCCGCCGCGATCCAGCCGTCGACCACAATGCAATCGCCATCCACAAACTGCACAAACTCCGGCAGGTCGCCGGTTTGCGCCAGCGCGTCAAATCCCGCTTGCCGGGCGCGGGCGGCGGTGAAGGGCAGGCTGTTGTCCAGCTCGACAACCAGCGCGCCGACCTTGCGGGCCTCAGCAACGGAATTGTCCCAACTGCCGCTGTCGACATAGACCATCTCCACGCCCTGCGCCTTGAGCGAGGCGAGGCAGGCGATCAGCCGTTTGCCTTCGTTGCGGCCAATGATGATGGCGGTGGTGCTCATGTTTGGCCCTCGTCCAGAAGGTCACCCAGACGTGCGGCTTCCTTGTTGATGTCGAAAGCCTTTTCCACCGTGGCGCGCCCGGCAATGCCCATCGCCGTGGCGCGGGCCGGGTTGGCGAGGATTTTGCCAATGGCATCGGCCAGCGCATGTGGATTGCCGGGTGGCACCAACAGGCCGGAGGCGCCATCGGTCACCAACTCTGGAATGCCCGCGATGTGGGTGGTTACAACCGGGCGTCGCGCCGCCATGGCTTCCATCAGCACCACAGGCACGCCTTCGGCAAAGCTCGGCAGGACAAAGAGATCAGAGGCAGCCAGCGCCTCGGCCACTTCGGACTGCGATTTGTAGCCGACAAAAGACACGTTGCCTGACAGCCCCGCCGCCTCGGTCTGATGTTCCAGCGCCTTCCGGCCCGGACCATCGCCAATCACGGTGAGGTGGATTTTGGGAAATTCGGCTTTCAACGGTTCCAGCGCGCGCAACAGGATTGGCAGACCTTTGACAGGCGCGAGGCGTCCGACAAACAGCAGATTGGTCTCCACCGGATCTTCGCCCGCGTCATAGCGTGACGGCTCCACGCCACAGTGGATGATGTGCAACTTGGCCCAGTGCTTTGGGTCAGAAAACGCCATCGCCTGCGAGCGGCAAAAATGGCTGATACAGGCGACAAATTTGGCCCGTTTGATTTTCTCGTCCAGCCGCCAATGATCCGGTGCAAAGAAGATGTCCGGGCCATGCAGGGTGAAGCTGTAAGGAATGCCCGACAGTTCGCTCATTAGCATGGCAACGGTGCAGGAGGATTTGGCAATGTGGTTGTGCAGATGCCGCACGCCTTTCTTGCGCAGATGCGCGGCTAGCACAGCGGCTTCAAGAAAGTAGAACAGTTGAAAAATGCGATTGCGCAGACCTGGTGGAGAGGTGCGAAACGCCAGTATCGCGGTGCGAAGGAACCGGATCGGGTTGCGCAGCAACGCGCCAAACACGGCACTCAGCAAGGTGACCGGAGATTTGGCGGCAGCAAGAATGTAGAAGGTGGCTTTGGCCTCGGCCTTTTGCTCGTCTCCCACCAGATGCTCCACACCGGTGCGGCGCACGGAGCAGGTTTCTACCGGCTGGCCTTGTGCACGCAACGCGGCCACCTCGCGCTGGATAAACGTATCGGTGGCACGGGGGTATTCGCCGGTCAAATAGGCGATGGGGGTCTTGTCTGTGTCGCTCACGACGGCGGGGCCTGCTGCTCTTGCTGCTCAATCGCCGCCTGCATCGCAGCCGCAAAGGGCAGCATTGTGACGGGGCCAAGGCGATTGTGCATCATGGTGTTTGAATAATGAACGGGGCGGTGGCGGGCTTCCAGCACGGCGCGGCGCAGAAGGCCGGGCATGGCGGCGCTGTCCGGTGTGACAAAGGCCGCCAATCGCCAGAGAGCCAGCGGTGTGGGCAAAACCCTCTTGGGCCAGCCACAGGCGCGAAACGCGGTCAGGAAGACCGCGCGGTTGGGGCGGTCATCGTCCAGCACATTGAGCGTGCCGACGCCGGTGTTTTCATGGGCCGCTTTTAGCAGTGCCTCGGCAGCCAAATCGACGCGGCACAAAGGCACTTCACCGCCGCCGTCGATTTTTAGCAACGTGCCGCCAACCGCCGGGCCGATGTGGGCGTTGAACAGGTGATCCGGCCCCCAAACGGCCCCAAGACGCAGGATCGACAACGCGTAGCCGTAGAGCGATGCGCCATCGTGAAACAGTGTCTCCTGCGTCAGCTTGGCCTGCGCGTAAGTATCCCGCCCGTCGGTGTTCACCGGCGTAACTTCGTCCACCGTGCCACCTTTGGGCACGCCACTCACGTCATAGACCGAGAGCGAACCGGCCAGCACCACATGGGGCACCTGAGCGGCAATCACCGCATCGATCACCGCAACCGAGGCCGCCACCGTGTCACGTTCCTGATCTCCGGAAAGCGTTGCGGCACAGTGGATCAGGGTTTGAATACCGGACAAAGCCTGTGCCAACCCATCGCCCGCCGAAGTCAGGTCCATCGCAATGATCTCGACGGTTTCATCCGCCTGCCACGCGGCGGGCACTTTCGCCATATCGCGCACAAACAGACGCAAGCCAGTGCCCTCGGCGCGGGCGCGCTCCACGCAGTGGCGCCCGATAAAGCCCGTGGCGCCTGTTATGGCAAGGGTGGCCCCGCTCATGTGGCCCAAGGCATGGGCGCCATCGGCTCACAGCGCGTGGTCATGTCTTGTGCGCAGCCATCAGCCCCGGAGTTTTGAATGGCCAGCGTGACCTCATTGAGGTGTAGCGCAAAATCCGGTGACAGGCGGCACGGACGGCCTTCGGCCAAGGCGTCGAGCATTTCGGCAGGGCCCAGGGCAAAGTTCATCGCCGCCGCGCCCCAGCGTTCCACTTTGGGATGGGTGTCGCCTTTGATCTTTTGGCGTGTGCCAATCGGATGTTCGACCAATCGACGGCGCAGGGTGAAGCGGCGGTGGAACTTGACCGGCGCGTCATTGTCCCAGGCTTGTTTCACTTGCAGCACGCCTTTGTCGCCAAACACGCGGATTTTGTGATCGTGGCTCGCCACAATCGAGCAGGTCAGCCGCGCGGTGATGCCGTTTTCAAAGAACAGCGTGGCGGTGGAAAAGTCTGGCGTGCCGGTGATCTCCTTGCCCGGAAGACATTCGGCAGAGGCCGCCACCACGCGACGCACGCTGCCAAACATGCCAATCAGCCAGGTCAGGTAGTAACCCGCATGTTCCAGCGTGCAGCCCACGGCAAATTCATCTTCAGCAGGCCAAGGCGCGCCGCTTTCGCTTGTCCAATCGGCATAAGGCGCTTGTGGGATGAAACCGTCATCCAGCTCGGCGTAGATCAGGCGCACTGGGCCAGCCACATCGTCTCGAATGGCTTTGCCCAGGGTCTGCGCCGCCTCACCGAGCACCGAACAAGGCGCGGAAGACAGCAGCAGGCCTTTTTGTGCGGCCAGCTCATGTAGCGCGATGGCATCAGCCATCTCGGTGGCCAACGGCTTCTCGGAATAAACGTGATGCCCCGCCTCCAAACAGGCGCGGGAGACTTCATAATGCGCGCCGGGGTTGGTCAGGTTCAATACCAAGGAGCCCTGCGGCAGGTTGCCCAGAAACCGCTCCAGACTGTCCGCGGTGTGCAGGTTCCAGTGCTCAGCAAAGGCTTTTAAGCGATTGGGATCATGGTCATACACCTGCGTCACCGCGATGTCGGGATGGGCCGCAAAGGACCGCATGTAGAGGTCGGCAACAAAGCCGCAACCGATGATAGACACACTGCGGGTTTGGGCGGCTGACATGGTGGGAATCCTTTTGAACCAATACGGCATGACTATAGGTATTTTGGCGTGAAATACCACCAAGGCGGGTGAGGTGATGAGGGGAATTGTGGCGGTTTTGAACCACTTGAGGGAAATTGCAGCACAGTTTCTGACGTTGAGTGAGGGAGTTGTTAAACTGTGCCAAAATTCAGGATCGAAGGGCGGCCAACGTGCAGTTTTCCACCATCAAAGGGCCGGTCACGGTCAATGTTGCTGATCACGCCACCTTGGAGCGGGTGGTGCGGGACAGGTTTGCTACCCATGCAGGCTTTGCGCTGGCGACCATCAACCTCGATCACCTGGTGAAACTGGCCAAGGATGAATGCTTTGCCACCGCCTATCTGGCGCAGGATTTTGTGGTGGCGGACGGCAATCCCATTGTGTGGCTGTCCCGCAAGGCCGGGAAACCGGTGGACCTGCTTCCGGGCGCGGATTTGGTGGTGCCTCTGGCGCGGTGGGCGGCCGAAGAAGGCACGCCGGTGGCGTTGATTGGCAGCACTGAGGAGGCTCTGGCGGCAGCGGCAGAGGCTTTGAAAACACAAGCACCGGGATTGGAGGTCGCAGCCTGTATTGCGCCGCCCATGGGATTTGATCCCGAAAGCGCTGCGGCAGAGGCCGTGTTGACACAAGCCGCCGAGGCGGGGGCGCGGATGGCGTTTCTGGCGCTGGGTGCACCGAAGCAAGAACGGCTCGCTGCGCGCGGGCGGCAGGTTGTGCCGCAGATGGGTTTTGCCAGCATTGGGGCGGGTTTGGACTTCCTCGCAGGCACGCAAAACCGCGCCCCTGCGTGGGTCCGGAAGCTGGCGCTGGAATGGCTTTGTCGTGCGCTGAGCAATCCGGCGCGACTGGCAGGCCGCTACCTGCGCTGTATCGGGATATTGCCGCGCCTGATGAAAGAGGCGCGCGCGCAGCGGGACTAAGTCGGAATGACGCGTGGCTTGCGGCGTTTCATACGTACCGCATCTTTTAGGCGCCCTTTCAAGCCGCGCGGCGGCAGGATTTCCCGGTCCATCTCAAACACCGTGCCATTCAGCGACGGATCCTCCCAAAGCGCCAGGCCCGCGCCCCATTTGGCCGCGACAGCCGGATCAAGCCCGTCGTCCAGCCCCATCTCTGTGTTGAGCATGCCCGGCATCCATGTGCTGATCACAATCTTGGGCAATCGATCCCCCAGATCGGCCACCAACGCGCGGGAGAAGGCTGTCACCGCGCCTTTGGACACGGAATAGGCCGCGCTGCAGGGCAGGGGATGCATATCCGCAAAACTTGACACGTTGAGGATACGGCCGCGCCCAGCCTCGGTCATGTCCTTGAGCGCTTCAGACGTGCAAACCACCGTGCCGCCAAGGTTGATGGCGACGGTCTGCATGAAGCTTTCTGGCGTTTCGTCCAGCATGTCGCGGTGCGGGTAGACACCGGCGTTGTTGATCAGGATCGAGACCGGTGCGACGGTGCGAATGGTCTCAAAAGCGGCGCGCACCTGTTCGGGATCAGAGACATCTGCTACCACGGGGGTGAAGCTGTCATCCGTCAAGGCCTCCGTCTCGCGCAGCGCGCCCTCACGGCGTCCCAAACCCGCGACCAGCAGGCCGCGCCCGCAGAGTTCGATGGCTAGGGCGCGCCCCAATCCGGAGCCCGCGCCGGTGATGACCGCCAGTTGCTTAGCCATTTTGCGTTTCCTTCAGGTTCGCGGCCACAATTTCCCCAACCCGCAGGGCATTGGCGGCGATGGTCAGCGACGGGTTCACGCCCATTGAGGTGGGCATAAAACTTGCATCCGCCACCCAGAGGTTTTCTGTGCCATGTATTTTGCAATTGCGATCCAACACAGAGGTTTTGGCGTCGTCGCCAAACCGCAAGGTACCGCAGGGGTGGCCAAAATTCAGTTCCGGCCCCGCGCCAGTGAACGCCATGCGGATGCCTTTGAGGCGCTGCTTCAGAGCTTTGCGGAAAGCCTTGCGCCGCGACAGCAGTTCCGGTGCCATGTCATAGGTGATCGCCAAACGATGCGGATCAGCGGGATCGTGAAACACGCGGTTTTCCGCATAGGGCAGGTCTTCCAAGATGCCGACAAAGATCTTGGCGCTGCCAAACAGTTTTACGGCAATTGCGGCGGGCAGGCGGGTGAATTGGCGCAGCCAGCGCAGCTTGCGCAGCGGCGAGCGGTCAAACGCCATGTTGAGATAATGCACAATCTCACCATAGCGCGCCTCAACACCCAAAGCTTGCACCATGCCAAAGCGCTGTCCGCCCTGATGATAGAGATCACGAAAGGCGAGAGACTTGGACGCCCTCGTACTGTGTTTGCCTTTGGGCGGCCAGAGCGCAAACATCTCGTTGAGGTGAAACATCAGGTTGCGGCCAACAAGGTCGTTTCCATTGCCCAAATTGCCCGATGCCATCAACAGGCGTGGAGAATGCAACGCCCCTGCAGCCAGCACATAGCTGCGCGCGGTTAGCGTGGCCTCCAAGCCCTTGCGGGCCACCTTGAGGCCAATCACAGTGCCATCATTGGAAAGGACTTCCTGCACTTCGGTCAGGTCCAACAAAGCTGCGTTGCCGGTTTCCAAAGCGGGCTCCACGCCCGCCGAGCGCCCATCCATTTTGCAATCGTTTGGGCATTTGCGGCCCAGATACTGCTCAAAGCCGTCGTCCTCCCGCACGGCCATATGGCCCTGATACGGGTTTAGCCCAATATCTTTCATGGCCGACATCAAACCTTGGTCCGCCGCGCTCATCACCGTCGGCGGGAAGAGATTGCCGTCCGGCTGCAAGGGATCGGGCGTGCCGCGCACGTGATAAAGCGCTTCGGCGCGGTCAAAATAGGGCGCCATCTCGCCATAGCTGACAGGCCAGCCGCCGGTAGGGTGCGGGCGGGCGTCGCTGTGGTCCAAGTCATGTGGCGCGGGGCGCTCCAACGTGGCGGCGTAAAATACTGAACTGCCGCCTACACCCGCCCCCAAAGGTGCGTTGAAGGTGGTGGTGACCCCGTTCACTGTCGCTTCCAGAGGTTCAGGCCAATAGCCGCGCACCAGCCGTGCCTCGCGGTCCCAGATGTTGGGGTTCAGCTCTTGCTCCTCGGCGCGAACACCGGTTGGCCCACGTTCAACAAACAGCACCGACAGGCCTTGTTCCGCCAAATAGCGTCCAATGGTGCCGCCGCCCATGCCGGTGCCAATGACAATCACGTCCCAAGTGGTGCTGCTTGCGTCGGCAAGTGTGGTCATTGTGTGGCCCGGGCCATGACCGGGTAAAACACCGAGCGCATCCGCCGCGCCGCCGCGTTGGTCACGTGGTTGTTGTCAAAATACTGGCCCACGCCGCCTTGCACGGCGTCGCAAAGGAATTGGTCACAGAACCAACCCCAGCTGTCCAGGATGGTTGCACCACTTTTGGCCAGTGCTGCCGCTGCGCCGCGTTCGCGGGTTTGGGCATCGGTCACGGTGATCTGACCAATCCGGCGGGCCAGTTGCTGCGACAGGCGGCCATGCACCAGCGCACGGGCGACTTTCGGGGCGTGGTAATTCTGAATCTCCGGCGGTTGGCGCAGGATATAAACTTGCCGATCCAGATCGCCAATATCGGCAACCGTGGCGGCCAAAGCGGTACCCAAAAGCGCGTCCTGAGTCATGTTGCCATAAACGTCGCTGCGCAGGCGGATGGTGTTGTGCGCGTCACTGCCGCTGCCTTTGCCGGAGGCATAGTATGACCAGCGCCCGATCAGGATGACATCCTGCAGGTGGCGCATGTCGCGCAGCGCTTGGCGGATTTGTGCATTGGCCTCCGCACAAGCGGCATCCTGCGCTGGAGTGGCCGCGCTTTCGCGTTTCTCCAGATCAAAGGCCGGGGCACAGCCCGCACGCCAGATCACCAAGGCGCTGCGGTCGGCCTCACGCGCGGCCTGCTTCAGACCCTCGTAGTAGGCTCGCACGTGGCTGTCGCCCCAGATAATCAGGCTGGGCGAACTTTCCTTGGGGCCAATCGGGCAAATCTCGATGCCCTCAAACGGTCCTTCGTCGGGCACGTAACAATCAGAAAAATCCTGCAAGAAATCGCCTGTGGCGGCGATATGCACCTGCGCCTGTGGTCCAAAGCGCTGCGGCATGCCATCGGCCTTGAACACCATAAACGACAGGCCCACCACACTGACCGAGGCCAGCGCGGCGGTGAACAACAGACCCCAGGTTGGCAGGTTTTTGGCCTGACGCACCGGCTGTTCCACCAGCCGCCAGGAGAGCACGGCGAGGACAAAGGAAATCGCGATCCAAAGTGACGTTTCGCCTGGGCCGCGGTATTGGCCTTGCAGGTACTTGGTGAAGGTGAAGACCGGCCAATGCCAGAGGTACAGCGAATAGGAGATCAGCCCGATCAACACGGGAATGCGCATCGACAGGCCACGGTTGACCCAGTTGTCATCCTGTCCATTGCCGATCAGCAGCACGGTGCCGAGCACCGGGAAGATCACTTGCCAGCCGGGGAACCCTTCGCCCGGTACCACCAGCACAACCGAGGCCAGCACCAGCCCTAGCCCGGCCCAGCTCAGCGCCTGATGCCGTCGCCACAGATCAGGCCGTTCGATGGTCAACACGGCCAATCCGACGCCGGCCAAAAGCTCCCAGGCGCGGAACGGGAACAGGAAGAAGGCAGCCGGATGGGATAGGGGCGTGGTGGCGAGATTGCTGACAAACGACAGACCAAACACCGCGCCCAAAGCCCAGAGCATCACGGTTTTGCTGCGGGCAAACAGCAGGAACAGCAGCGGCAAGAAGATGTAGAACTGCTCTTCCACCGACAAAGACCAGGTGTGCAGCATAATCTTGTCTTCAGCCGCCCCGTCAAAATAGCCGGATTGGCGGAAAAACAGCACGTTTGAGAGATAGACCGTCGCGGCAATCACGCCTTTGGCGGTTTCGCGGAAATCATTGGGCAGCAGGATCAACGCGCCAATGATGAGCACCACAAAGGCCATGACAAAATACGCCGGTGCAAGGCGTTTGATGCGGCGGATGTAGAATTGGCCCAGGGCCAGCCGACCGGTCTCCTGCTGTTCGCGCCATAAGATGCCGCCGATCAGAAAGCCGGAGATCACAAAAAAGACGTCGACCCCAATGAAACCGCCGCCAAATCCCGGCACGCCGAAGTGATAAAACACCACCGCCAGCACCGCGATGGCGCGCAGCCCGTCGATCTCCGCACGGTGGCCTTTGGCGGCTTTTTGGTTAGCGGCAAGTTTGGGCGCGGAGGTTTCTACCTCAGGCGACTCTTGGGTGCTCATGCGCTTGCGCATCCTTGGGTTGCTTTTTGCTTTTCTCCAAAAAACATAACTCCTCCCTGTGCCGCAAGCGCCACCGCACAGCAGAGTTAAGTTGCTTTAACACAGAGGTTTTGCGACAACGCTTTGAAAGCGCCCGCTTTTGCGGGATTTGGCGCGGAGGCAAATGCTGTGCAGACTGACCAAAATGTGTCCGCCACAGAGCCGGATTGGTCGCGGGAAGTGCCACGAGGCTTCTGGGATCCGGGGCCCAAGTTGCTGCGCGCGCTGCGCCGATATCAGGCGGCCAAGGCGCGGGGCGGTCTGCTTGGCAAACTGGCGTCCAAATGCTGGGTGCTGTCACACCGCTTCTGGTCAGTGATTACACAGTCCGAGCTGCATCTGAATATGCAGATAGCAGGCGGTTTGCGCCTGCCACATCCCACCGGCATCATTGTGCATCCCAACGCCACCATTGGTCCAAATTGCCAGTTGATGCATCAGGTGACACTATCCGGCGCAGTGGTTCTGGAAGGCCATGTGGACATCGGCGCGGGCGCGAAGGTGATTGGCCCGCTGAC